>CAVVGA010000006.1:0-76800 GCA_963747605.1 uncultured Acidobacteriota bacterium
CCGCGAAGAAGTTGATTACATTGACGTCTCGCCGAAGCAGCTGGTTTCGGTTGCTGCCAGTTTGATTCCATTCCTTGAAAACGACGACGCGAACCGCGCGTTGATGGGCTCGAACATGCAGCGCCAGGCTGTTCCTCTGATTACGTGGCGACGCTCCTCTGGTGGGCACTGGCATGGAGCGAGTCACAGCTCGCGATTCGGGCGCGGTCATCGTCTGCAAGCGCGATGGCATCGTGGACCAGGTGGACTCCGAACGCGTGATCGTGCGCGTGGAATCCGATCAGTCCGGCGTACTGAGCCGCGAAGTCGGATCGGACATCTACCTTCTCACGAAGTTCAAGCGCTCGAACCAGAACACTTGCATCAGCCAGAAGCCTTTGGTTCGCGCGGGAGACCGCGTGAAGCAGGGGCAGGTGCTGGCGGACGGACCTTGCACGGATCGCGGCGAACTGGCGCTTGGCCGCAACGTGCTGGTGGCCTTCGTGCCATGGCGCGGGTACAACTTCGAGGACGCGATTCTCGTCAGCGAAAAGCTGGTCGAGGAGGATTACTACACTTCGATTCACATCGAAGAGTATGAAATCGAAGCGCGCGACACGAAGCTGGGTCCCGAGGAAATCACGCGGGACATTCCCAACATCAACGAGAGCTTCCTGCGCAATCTGGACGAGAGCGGCGTGATCCGCATCGGCGCGACGGTGAAGCCGGGCGACATTCTGGTGGGCAAAGTGACGCCGAAGGGCGAAACCACGCTGACTCCGGAAGAAAAGCTGCTGCGCGCGATTTTCGGTGAAAAAGCCGGAGACGTGCGCGACGCTTCGCTCTATTGCCCGCCGGGCATCGAAGGCACCATCGTGGACGTGAAGATCTTCTGCCGCAAGGGTGCGGAGAAGGACGAACGCCACAAGGCCATCGAAGCCGCGCAGGTGGCCAAGCTGGAAAAGAACCTGGCCGATGAAATCCGCATTCTCACCGACGAACGCTTGAAGCGCTTGAACGACTTGCTGGGCGGACAGACATTGACCGCCGACCTGCACGACGAGCGCACCAACAAGCGTTTGCTGACCAAGGGCAGCGAGTTGACGCGCGACATTCTGGAAAAGATTTCCACGCGCAACTTGAAGCGCCTGCGGCTCAACGACAAGGACCCGCTGCTCATCGAGAAAATCGACGAGGTCGAGGAAATGACCTCGCGGCAAATCGATGTGCTGCGCAAAATCACCGATGAGCGCATCGGCAAGCTGAAGAAGGGCGACGAGCTGCCTCCGGGCGTGATCAAGCTGGTGAAGTGCTACATCGCCATGAAGCGCAAGCTCTCCGTCGGAGACAAGATGGCCGGACGCCACGGTAACAAGGGCGTAATTGCGCGCATCGTTCCGAAGGAAGACATGCCTTACATGCCGGATGGCACGCCGGTGGAAATCGTGCTGAACCCGCTGGGCGTTCCTTCGCGTATGAACGTCGGACAGATTCTCGAAACGCACCTGGGCTGGGCTTCGAAAGAGCTCGGCGAGAAAATCGGGAAGCTGCTCGACAAGGAAACGCGCGCAGAGGGCGTGCGCAAATGGTTCAAGGATGCGTTTGGTCCCACGGCGGTGTGGAAGACCATCACCGGCATGGACGACGACGAGATCCTGGACCTGGCGCATAGCTTCCGCGACGGTGTGCCGTTCGCCACGCCGGTTTTTGACGGCGCGCGCGAAGGCGACATCCGCCACTTGCTGCAATTCACCGAGCTGCCGGAGAGCGGAAAGATTTCGCTCTACGACGGCATGACCGGTGACCTGTTCGCGCAGCAAGTGACCGTGGGCTACATCTACATGCTCAAGCTCTCGCACTTGGTGGACGACAAGATTCACGCTCGCTCCATCGGGCCTTACTCACTGATCACGCAGCAGCCGCTGGGCGGCAAGGCGCAATTCGGCGGACAGCGTTTCGGAGAAATGGAAGTGTGGGCGCTGGAAGCTTACGGCGCGGCGCACATTCTCCAGGAACTGCTGACTGCGAAGTCCGACGACGTGTATGGCCGCGCGAAAATTTACGAGGCCATTGTGAAGGGTGAGCCGGGCATTGAGCCTGGCGTGCCGGAATCCTTCAACGTTCTCGTGCGCGAATTGCAATCCTTGTGCCTGGACATCGAATTGATGAAGCGGCAAAAACCGCAGCTGGAAAAAGCGGAAGCGGCGGACTAACTGCAGGCAACCGCTCCGCGGAGAAATTCCGCGGAGCGCAACATTCTTCGTAACTGTTCTTGTTCTACTGACCTTGATTTTCTGATTTGGGGTCCCGCTCTGCGGGACAGGAGGATCGCCCTTGTACCGATCGAGCCCGTATGATCGCGCCAGCCAGATAGCGGATTTTGATTCCATTCGCATCAGCCTGGCGAGTCCTGAAAAAATCCGTTCCTGGTCGCATGGTGAAGTGACCAAGCCGGAGACCATCAATTACCGCACCTTCAAGCCGGAACGCGACGGATTGTTCTGCGCGAAGATTTTCGGCCCCGTCACGGACTGGGAATGTTTGTGCGGAAAATACAAGCGCATGAAGCATCGCGGAGTGATCTGCGACAAGTGCGGCGTGGAAGTGACGCTCAGCAAAGTGCGCCGCGAGCGCCTGGGCCACATCGAGTTAGCTTCGCCCTGCTCGCACGTGTGGTTCTTCAAGGGTCTGCCCAGCCGCATTGGCTACTTGCTGGATATCACCATGCGCGACTTGGAACACATTCTCTACTTCGAGACGTTCGTCTGCATCGATCCCGGCGAAGTTCTGGGATTGAAGCAGAAGGACATCATTCCCGAAGACAAGCTGCGCGAGCTGCAGAAGGAATATCCCGGGAAGTTCACCTACGGGATGGGCGCCGAAGCCATCAAGGAATTGCTGCGCCGCGTCGAAGTGGACAAGCTGTCTGAAGAATTGCGCGAGAAGATGAAGATTGACCCCAGCCTGCAGAAGCGCATCAAGTTCGCCAAGCGGCTGAAGGTGCTGGAAGCGTTCCGCAAGAGCGGCAACAAGCCGGAATGGATGATTCTGGACGTGATTCCGGTGCTGCCGCCCGAGCTGCGTCCGCTGGTGCCTCTGGATGGCGGACGTTTTGCCACTTCAGACTTGAACGATCTGTATCGCCGCGTCATCAACCGCAACAACCGGTTGAAGAAGCTGATGGAATTGCACGCGCCGGACGTGATCGTGCGCAACGAGAAGCGCATGTTGCAGGAAGCGGTGGACGCGCTGTTCGACAACGGCCGCCGTGGACGTGTGCTGCGCGGCACGAACAATCGCCCGCTGAAGTCGCTGTCCGATACGCTCAAGGGCAAGCAAGGCCGTTTCCGCCAGAACTTGCTCGGCAAGCGTGTGGACTATTCGGGACGTTCGGTCATCGTCGTCGGCCCCGAACTGAAGCTGCACCAGTGCGGTCTCCCGAAGAAAATGGCGCTGGAGCTTTTCAAGCCGTTCATCTATCACAAGTTGGAAGCTGCGGGACACTGCACCACCATCAAGCAGGCCAAGGAATTGGTGGAAGCGCAGGAACCGGTTGTGTGGGACATTCTCGAAGACGTGATTCGCGAGCATCCCGTGCTGCTGAACCGCGCTCCCACGCTGCACCGCTTGGGAATTCAAGCGTTCGAGCCCGTGTTGGTGGAAGGTAAAGCCATCCGCATTCACCCGCTGGTCTGCACCGCGTTCAACGCGGACTTCGACGGCGACCAGATGGCCGTGCACATTCCGCTTTCACCGGAAGCGCAAGTCGAGGCGTCAGTGTTGATGCTCAGCTCGCACAACATTCTTTCGCCTGCCAACGGTTATCCGCTCGCAGTGCCCACGCAGGACATGGTCCTGGGCATCTATTACATGACCAAGTCCAAGCCACAGGCCAAGGGCGAAGGCCGCGCGTTCGGTTCTCCGGAAGAAGTGGTGATGGCTCTGGAAGCGAACGAAGTGGAATTGCTCACGCCGATCCGCATGCGTTACACCGGTGAATTGATTGACCTCACCAACGCGTATGACGATCAGGACGTCTCGCACACCGAGCCGGTGAACCTGAACAAGCAGTTCCTGCACACTACCGTCGGCCGCGTGATCTTCAACGATCACCTGCCCACGGACATGCCGTTCATCAACGGCTTGCTGAAGAAGAAGGGCGTGCAGGCGCTGGTGCAATATTGCTACCTGCGCTTCGGCCTGGAAAAGACCGTGCTGGCGCTGGACAAGCTGAAGGAACTCGGCTTCTTGTACGCGACGAAGTCCGGAGTTTCGATCGGCATCAGCGACATGGTCATCCCCAGCGTGAAATTCAAGCTGGTGGATACGGCCGAGCACGAGGTGGTGAAAGTCCAGCAGCAATATCTGGACGGCGCCATCACCAACGGTGAACGCTACAACAAGGTCATCGCCATCTGGTCGGACGTCACGGAAAAAGTGGCGGACGAAATGTTCAAGGCCTTGGAAGAGCAGGACAAACAGGGCGTGATCAACCCGGTGTATGTGATGGCCGACTCCGGAGCGCGCGGTTCGAAACAGCAGATCCGCCAGCTTTCCGGCATGCGCGGTTTGATGGCCAAGCCCTCGGGCGAAGTCATCGAGACGCCGATCACTTCCAACTTCCGCGAAGGTTTGACCGTGCTGCAGTACTTCATCTCCACGCACGGCGCGCGTAAGGGTCTGGCCGATACGGCGCTGAAGACGGCCGATTCGGGCTACCTGACGCGGCGGCTGGTGGACGTGGCGCAAGACGTGATCATCAATGAGTTCGACTGCGGCACGGCGGACGGCATTTACGTGGAGCCGATTTTGGAAGCCGGCGTCGAAGTCGAGCCGTTGCGCGACCGCGTTGTGGGCCGTGTATCACTGGAGAAGATCAAGGACTACGAAGGCAACGTGATCGTCGAGATCAACCAGGAAATCACGGAAGAACTGGCGAACTCGATTCAAGCAGCCGGCATCGAGCGCGTGAAAATTCGCTCGGTGTTGACCTGCGAATCACGGCGCGGAGTTTGCGGACGTTGCTACGGCCGCAACTTGGCCACCGGACGCTTCGTGGAAATGGGCGAGGCCATCGGCGTGATCGCGGCTCAGTCTATCGGCGAGCCCGGCACGCAGTTGACCATGCGCACGTTCCACATCGGCGGCACGGCTACACGCGTCACCGAACAATCCAAGGTGGAAGCGCGCAACAACGGTTTCGTGAAGTTCATTGACCTGAAAGTAGTCGAAGGCCGCGGCAAGCAGATCGTTTCCATGAATCGTTCTGGCTTGATCGCTGTCGTTGACGAAAAGGGCCGTGAAAAAGAGCGTCACCACGTTGTGTATGGCGCGCGCTTGAAGGTCGAAGACGGGCAGCCGGTCACACTGGGCCAGACCATGGTCGAGTGGGATCCGTACACGTTCTCGATCCTCACCGAAACCGCTGGTCAGGTGCAGTTCAAGGACTTGCAAGCGGGCATCACGATTGAAGAGCAGGTGGACGAAGTCACCGGGTTGTCGCAGCTGGTCGTAACGCTGCCGCCTGGCGATGAAAAACACCAGCCGACGATCTTGATCCGCGGAGCTCAGGGCCGCACCAAGAAGTACTTGATGCCGTCACGCGCTCACTTGATGGTGGTGGATGGCGACGAAGTCCAACCCGGCGACGTGCTGGCGAAGATCCCGCGCGAAACCACCAAGACCAAGGACATCACCGGAGGTTTGCCGCGCGTCGTGGAATTGTTCGAAACGCGCAAGCCGAAGGATCCCGCGGTCATCAGCGAAATTGACGGCGTCGTGAAGTACGGCGAAATCGTCAAGGGCCAGCGGAAGATTTACGTTGAAAGCGAAGACGGCAAGGGCGTCGCGCAGACGATTAAGGAATATTCGATCTCGCGCGGCGTGCACATCAATGTGCAGGAAGGCGAACACGTTACGGCCGGCGAACCGTTGATTGACGGTCCGCTGAACCCGCACGATATTCTCGCCGTCCTCGGTGAAAAGTACACGCAGGCGTACCTGGTGAACTCGATTCAAGAGGTTTACCGGTTGCAGGGCGTGAACATCAACGACAAGCACATCGAGTGCATCGTGCGGCAGATGATGCGCTGGGTGAAAGTTGAGGACGTGGGCGATACGACGTTCCTTCTCGAGGAGCAGGTGGACAAGTTCCGCTTCCGCGAAGAGAACGATCGCATCATTCGCGACGGCGGGCGGCCGGCTACCGGGCGTCCTTTGCTCCTGGGCATCACCAAGGCGTCGCTGTCCACGGATTCGTTCATCTCCGCGGCCAGCTTCCAGGAGACGACCCGCGTTCTTACCGAAGCGGCGATTTCCGGGAAGGTGGATTACCTGCGCGGCTTGAAGGAAAACGTGATCATGGGCCGGTTGATTCCCGCGGGCACCGGTTTGGAGCGCTACCGCAACATTCAGCTCCTTACCGAAATCCCGAAGGAAGAGCCGGAGTCCATGGAGCCGGAGCTTACGCCGGAAGAAGCGGCAGCGCTGGATTTCCTGCGCAAGGATACGGACGCTGTAGCTGAAAGCTAGAGACAATTTACAATTCAACCAAGGGGCGCTGCGATTTTTCGCGGCGCCCTTTTTTTGCGCACACCCTGTACTTCCGGCCTGTTAAGCAACTTGGCATATGCCGCCGCTTTCTTTTCCTCTGTAGCGAGCACACTCAGTAAAATTGATGGGAAGAATGGAGCATTGTGGCTTTCTGCGGGGAGAAGGCGCCCGGGAACCCGTATGTCCAAACGAATTTCAGATCAATCGCAGTCACGGGCGTCGCATGCGGCGCCGCAGCCAGCGCCAGAACCGGCGCTGCCGCAGGGCGCCGCGAGCGCTTCCACCGAAGCGCAGTTCCAGAAGCTCGTCGAAGTGATTTCGCGTTCGCAGCTGAATTACCGCGAGCTGATTGACAGCCTGGACCACGCGGTCTTCACGATTTCGCTCGATGGGGAAATTCGCGTCGCCAACCGCCGCTTCGTGGAAATTTTGGGCGTCTCGTTTCAGGATCTCATCAGCCACCGGTTGGAAGAATTCATCGCCGTGCCGACCATGGCGGAGGCCGTCGCCGCCCGCGCTGCCTTTCTGAAGAAGGGTCACTGGGCTGGACGAATTTCGATTCAGTTGAAAGGCGATCCGCGCCGCCGCTTCTACGATTGCTGGCTGCAAGCTTTAAGCGACGACGACCAGGTCACTTCCATCAGCGGCTGGGTCCGCGATGTTACGTCGCAGCACGAATCCGAGGTTCGTTTCACCGAGCTGTTCGAATCGCTGCGCGAAGGAATTTTCTTCACCACTCCCGAAGGGACGTTGCTGGATGCCAATCCCGCGCTCGTGCGCATGTTGGGATACGAAAGCAAAGAGGAACTGAAGAAGCTCAATTTCCGCGAAATTTACGCGAACCCCGCGCAACGCGACGCGCTGGTGCGCCAGGTGGTCTATCAGGGCGCGGTGCAGGATGTGGACGTGATGTACCGGCGCAAAGACGGCACGCTCATTCACTGCCTCGCTTCCGGATTCGCCATTCGCGACACTTTTGGCCGCACCATCCGCATGCAAGGCACGCTGGTGGACATCACGGAACGCATCGAAATCGAAGCGCGTCTGCACCAGGAACAGGAATTCGTGCGGCGTCTGGTGGCCAGCTTTCCAGATATGATCGCGGTGATGGATTTCGAGGGGCGCTTCACTTTCGTCAGCCCGCGGGTGGAAGATATTCTGGGCCATGCGGCTCAGGATCTGGTGGGCAAGCTCCTCAGCGAGCAGATTCACCGCGACGAAGTGCCACAGCTGCGTGAGGTCTTTGCCCAGCTCATGAGCGGTCGCACCGCCAACGCGCAGTTCGACTATCGCACCAAGCACGCCGATGGCAGCTGGCGCTTCATGCGTGCGAGCGCCAGCCCTCTTTTTGACGCCACGGGAAAAATTAACGGCGTGGTGGCCTCGGCGCGCGACGTCACCGACTCCAAGACAGCGGAAAAGCAGAATCTGCAGAAAGAGAAGCTTGCCGCCATGGGCGAGATGATGTCTGGTGTGGCGCACGAGCTGAATAATCCGCTCACGGCGATTCTGGGCGTCAGCGATTTATTGCGCGAACGCGCCCCCGACGATGCCACGCGCCGCCAGACCGAAATCATACTGAAGCAGGCGCGCCGCGCCGCTGTGATCGTGCAGAACCTGTTGGCGTATGCGCGGCCTTCCGCGCTGGCGCGCAAAAAAATGCGGCCGGAAGAAGCGGTGCAAGCGGCAATGGACCAGCAGCGCGCTGCTCTGTCGCAGAAAAATGTTTCGATTGAGCTCGCGCCGCCGCCCGCCGCGCTGGCTCTCGAGGCTGACCCCAAGCTCCTGCATCAGGTCTTCGTGAATCTGATTGTCAACGCCGAGCAAGCCATCACCAGCCAGGGCGAACGTGGCACACTGCGCGTTTCCATCGAACACGCCGACGGCAAAATCGGCTTCGTATTCGCCGACGACGGCCCCGGCATTTCTGCGGAAAACATCAGCAAAATCTTCGATCCGTTTTTCACCACCAAGCGTCCCGGAGGCGGCACCGGGCTGGGCCTGGCGATTTGCACGGCCATCGTCAAGGAGCACGGGGGATCCATCGAAGTGCAATCGATCCAGGGGCAGGGCGCGGAATTTCGCGTCTGGCTGCCCGAATTCGTGGAAGAAATCAGCGCCCCGCCGCTGGCAGTCAGGCCCGCGGTCGCTGCTCCGGCAGGTTCAGGAGCTTTGCGCGGACATTCTGTTTACGTGGTGGACGACGAGGAAAGCATTCGCGAGATCGTACAGGAAGGACTTTCGGCACGCGGCATGACGGTCGAGGGCGCGTCCAGCTCCGAAGAAGCGCTGCCGCATCTCGCCGCGCACGCCTTCGATTTTGTGCTTTGCGATTTCAATCTGCCGGGCATGAATGGCGAAGAGTTCTTCAAGCGTATTCAGCCGCAAGCTGGCCTGCCGGCTCCCAAATTCGTTTTCATGAGCGGCGCGCTGCTGGATTCCGCCACGCTGGCGCATTTCACGGAAAAGGGCGCTTCCGTGCTGCAAAAGCCGTTTCACATCGCCGCGCTGGCCACTCTGCTCACTGAACTGTTGCACGCGCAGGCCGCCGCAATTAAATAGCTGCCGCGTTGAGCTGTTCCCCGTTCTCTGCTGCCTCTACTTTGGCGTGGTGCTCGCCGGCGGAGCGGAATTTCCGTCCACTCCGAAATCCCAGAAATAAAGGCTCGTCGCTCCGCCCTGCACCACTTCCGCCATGGCATATTCACCTGGTTCCAGGCTCGCGCCCAGAGTGAAGCGGTAGACGCCGTGCGCGATCTCCCAACGCTGAATGGGGATTGATATTTTTCCGGTGGCCGCCTGTTCCTTGAAAAGTTCATCCAAATTTTCCAGGTCGCGCTTGTCACCCTTCACCTTCGCGCGAATCAGGTCCAGTTGCGGTTCCCGGCCATCAGCCGTGCGCATGTAGAACTCCGTCTGCGTGCTTTTCAGGCGGAATTTCGCGCGCGTGCCCCGCAGAGAAATGGTGTGCCGCGTGGGGATGATCGGCACCGGGATCAACACCTGTTTCAGCATTTGCGTCTTGCTGAATTTCATGTCCGCTTCCGCTTGGGCAAGCGGATAAATGGCCTTGCCATCAAACTCAAAAAGTCCATCACCGGGCGGCAAAAATACCTTCGGCGCGATTTCGATGCTCGCGTCCACGTCCATAGCGTCGGCGTGACGCGCCGCTTCCGCCACGTGTATTTTGGCGATCAGTGCGGCTTTGCGCGCTGCCTCAGCTGCCGCGCTTTTCTTGGTGGCGTCCCAATCCACCAGCGACGCGGGAATCTCTTCCCAGTCCCGCTGGTCAATGCTGAAGTAACGCACGCGATCGCCGTCTACTTCGTATTCGCGAACCAGTTGGAAGCTGCCATCTTTGAGCATCAGCTTCTTGCCTGTTGGCAGGCCCGTCTCTGCGGCATCCGGTGCCGCTGCGGAAGCAGCGGGCGAACCGGCGTTGGCAGCCGGCGGATTCGCTGGGGTTTGCGCGCAGAGCGCCGGGCACAGTAATAGCAAAGCGAAAGTGAAGCGCACGGCGGCGCCGGTCAGTCCCGGCATGAACCGTTCGAATGGTGATTTTGTTCGCATAAGCGGATCGTGCCCTAGAGATTGGCCGGGCTCTGGCGCTGCCCGTACATAAACCTAGGATGCAAATTCCAGACGCAGGGTTGAGCGTTCTAAGAATAGCTTGAGCTGCCGGAAGGCACAACTTCTGATGAGGCGGGCAAAAAAAATGGCCTTGCGTCGCGCTGGAAGGCCCCGAAAAAAGCTCTTAAGCGCCGAGTTTAGCGGCGCCGACTAGTGACGATGATTCGTGATGACGATTAGTGGTCGCAGCGCGGTTGCAGTACCGTGAGGATCATCAGATCGGAATGCGAGAACAGCCACTTTTCGGCTTCGGCGCCGGCGGCTTCTGCGGCGCGCGCAATCGTGCCCAGGTGCTTGTTGTGCGCCAGGTTGCGCAGATGGTCGGTGCAGATACCCGTCAGCGAGACCACTTCATCTTCGGTGAAGATTTTCTGGCTCAGCTTGATTCGCACCATTGCTCGGCCTCCTACTTGCTTCGATGCTCACATCAACTTAAATGCTGCTAAAGCTCCCTGCAATAGCCCTTCCGTTCTATACGGCTAGAACCCGCGCTAAGTGGGGTCAGCCGAACCCCCGTTCTCTCTATGGTTTGACACCAGAACAGGCGAATTTCCTCCGAAGCTCTGGATTGCACATTCTTGCCTCAAATAGGAAAGGAAACTCTACTACCGGAATGTTTCTACAAGTTCACGGATTTGTTTCGCGTGGCGCAATTCGTGGTAACCGATCGTGCGGAACCATTCGTACATGTTGAGGTTGCCCAGGAAGGGATGCTGATAATGATAAAGGCTTAGATCGGTGCCGCGCGTTGCTGCAATGAATTCCAGCGTGGCCTGGCGCGTGACAACTAAGCCTGCGAAAGACTCCTGCTTGTCGCGAACGCGGTTTCGATCCAGCGGTATGGGCGTGCGCACTTTGCGCCCGCGCCAGGTGGCTATTGCCAGGGGCAAGTGAAAGCGCTTGCGCAGCGACACGGGGTTGGGCGCTGAACGAAGCAGCCTTTTCATGCCGAAAATTGTGCGTTCTTCGACGCTCGCCACATGCGCGATCACTTCGGCGACCGACCAGCTGTCTGGCGCCGGCGATTCGCGCCAGCGCAACTCGCTGACTTCTTCAGCGACGGAGAGGAGTTCCGCGCGCGAAGTTTGCAGATGCCGGAGGATCGGGGCCAGGTCTTTCAGACGCGCATCTCCTCAAATCGAGAAGCCACCGGCCTTTTCAAACGCACGAGCAAGTTGCAGGATTCGGCCTTCACCGAAGTGGCTGGCGAAGATCTGCATGCCGATCGGCAGGCCGGCCGCCGTCTTGCCGCAGGGCACCGAAATCCCCGGCACACCTGCAAGAGAACCTGTAACTGTATATATATCAGCCAGATACATCTCCAGCGGATCGGCTGTTTTCTCGCCCAGCTTGAACGCCGGGGTGGGCGCGGTCGGCGTGAGGATCGCGTCAGCCTTCTGGAAAGCGTTCGCGAAATCGCTTGCGATCAAAGCGCGGACCTTCTGAGCGCGCAGATAATAAGCATCATAGTAGCCCGAAGAAAGCGCGTACGTCCCTAGCATGATCCGTCGCTTGACCTCGGGACCGAAGCCGCGCTCTCGCGTCTTGCGATACATATCCATCAGCGTGTTGCCCTGGACTCGCAAGCCGTAGCGCACCCCGTCATAACGCGCCAAGTTCGAGCTGGCCTCAGCCGTGGCGACAATATAGTAGGTGGCAATAGCGTAGTCCGTGTGCGGCATCTTCAGCGGCACGCGCTTGCAGCCGAGCTTTTCGAGCAGGGCGATGCCGGCCTGTACCTTGGCCTTCACTTCGGCGTCCAGGCCAGCTCCGAAGTAGTCTTCCGGGACGCCGATTCGCAGGCCTGCTACGGAATTTTCGGTTTCCGCGAGGTAATTGGGCACCGCGACTGCCGCCGAAGTTGAGTCGTTTGAGTCGTGTCCGGCGATGACGGACATTACGGTCGCCGCGTCGCTTATGTTCGTAGCGAACGGGCCAATCCGGTCGAGCGAAGAAGCGAAGGCGATCAGTCCGTACCTAGATACGCGTCCGTATGTTGGCATCAGCGCCGGCAAACCGCAGTACGCGCCGGGCTGCCGAATCGACCCACCGGTATCAGTGCCGAGTGAAATTACCGACAGGCCAGCAGCCACAGCCGCCGCTGAGCCACCGCTCGAGCCCCCAGGCACCCTATCCATGGCTTCCGGGTTCCGTACTGGACCGTATGCCGAGTTCTCATTCGAGCTTCCCATGGCAAACTCGTCACAATTGGTCTTGCCGAGGATAACGGCACCGGCATTTTCAAGGCGCTCGATCACTGTCGCGTCATAGGGTGGCGTATAGTTCTCCAAAATCTTCGATCCGCACGTTGTACGCACGCCTTGGGTGCTAATCACATCCTTGATTGCGACTGGAACCCCGGCCAGGGGTCCCAATGCGTTGCCTTTGGCAATCGCGGCATCCACGCGGTCGGCCTGGGCATAAGCACGCTCCGGGCAGAGCGCGAGGAAGGCGTTCAGTTCCGGGTTCCGCCGCTCGATTTGAGCGTAGAAATTCTTGGCGAGCTCACGCGCGGAGGTTCTCTTTGCCAAGAGCGCGTCGCGTACAGTTCCGATGGTCCATGTGGGAGTGGAGCTCATCGCTCGATGACCTTGGGGACGCGGAAGAACGGCCTGGCGGCATCAGGCGCCTCTGCCAATACCGCCTCGGCGACGTTGCAAGCCACCACCACGTCGCCGCGCAACTCGGGCTCAGCTGCTGGGCCAGCTGCCGCACCGCCGGCGCTGACACCCAGATGCGAGTCCTGGTGCGGGTCGCCTGCAGTCTGAGGGCGCATCTGGGTCATCGGCTCGACGCCGGAGACGTCCAGCTCCTGCAGCTTGCCAATGTAACCGAGGATCTTGTCGAGCTGGCCCCGGTACGTCTCAACTTCTTCGGGCGCCAGCTCCAGGTGCGCCAGTTGCGCGACTCGGAGCACATCTTCGCGGCTAATTTTCATGGACGCTCCGCGAGCGGCGCAGTCTGCCAACCCCACCGGTTTTCGCCAGAAGGAATTTCATGGCATCCATCTTAGTACAGAAGAGGTTCAGTGCAAGGGCCGCGGCGCGCGTGCCAGAAAATCGCGGCGAAAATCGTCAAGCTTTGCGGCGGCGGATGAAGGGAGTGTGCTCGTTATCCAGCTCGTGGGAAATGTGGCGCGGACCGGGCTTTGCGGCGACGAATTTCACTTCGCGCACCAGCGTGCTGCCCCATGCCTTGTTGACCTGCGCGCAGAACTCGCTCTTCATTTCTTCCAGTTGTTTCTGCCAGGCCTTGCCGTCGGCGGCGATTTCCAGGCTTCCCTTGTGGCAGCGCACCGGACGCGTGTGCCGCGCCAGAGTTTTTCCCACTACGCTGGGCCACACGCCCGACAGCCAGGCGACCGCCGCTTCCGGACGCTTCAATTGGCGCAGCATTCCACCCAGAAAAGTTCCGGCGCGTTCCATGGAAGCGGGATTCTAGCACATATATCGCCGCGGAAATAATTTCCAAAATTTGGGCAGCAGGTTAGCTCGGCTCCGACAATAGGACCACGAGCCAAGCGAACAATGCGACACAAATAACTGTCAGCCACCATGGTGAAAATGGAATGGGAAATAAAAGGATCAGAAGCCCTTTGCGCCATCCTGACAACATTCTGCGAGGTCCACTCGGACCTTCCGGTTTGAATTCAGCTTGGGGCGCGGGATCTGCCATGACCGCCGTATGGCACGGACGAAACAGGACGGGCCAGAGGACTAGCGTTCAAGTTGGCGCGCCTTCAAAATTTGAGCGCGAGAAGCGGATGGCTGCGAAGTCCGAAGCGCGGCAATGTATGTGTACCAGCGATGAAGTAGCGCACACATTTTGCAACAGGAGCGAACAATGATTCCGATACGCATAATCGCGATACCTACGGAAATTGCCGACGCAGTTCGCAGCACCCACAAAGACCCGCACTACGGCCATCCCGCGTACACAGCAGTCGCCGGCGAAGGCGCGCCCTGCCGTCACTGCCTGCAAATCATTGCGGCCGGAGCGGAGGAGGCCACGCTGTTCACCTACGACGCGTTCGAGGGTCTGGAATCGTTGCCTCTGCCCGGGCCGGTTTACATTCACGCGGATGGGTGCGAACGATATGCGGAGAACGGCGGGTTCCCTCGAGCGTTGCGTAACAGCCCGCGAACTCTGAATGCGTACGCGCGAGGACGGCAGCTGCTGGCCGCGGAGTACGTCGAGAAGGGCAACGTAGACGCTGCGATCGAAAAACTTTTTACCCGCCCTGAGGTGGATTACATCCACGTGCGCAGCACGACCGCAGGCTGTTACACATTTCGTATTGAACGCGCCGACTGATACCGGACGCGCACGCAAGCAGATTGTGGCGGGCGGGCCTAAGCCCCGCCCCACGAAAGGCGGATTTTGTAGAAAGTTACGGCGCAGCGACCGCGCCGATGCCATTCAGTCCTAGCTCAGGCGCGATGCTGCGCAGTGCCGCGATGCAGAAGGCGATGTGCTCGTCGAGCGGAACTCCTAATTCTTCGGTGCCTTTGTACACATCGTCGCGATTGACGCCGCGCGCGAATGCCTTGTCCTTCAGTTTCTTCTTCACCGAATCCGCTACGACGTCATGAATGCTTTTGCTGGGCTTGATCAGGGCGCACGCGGTGAGGAAGCCGGCAAGTTCGTCGCACGCAAATAGGGTCTTGTCCAGTGGGGAAGTGCGCGCCACGTTGCAGTAATCGGCATGACCTAGGATGGCGTGGATCATTTCTTCAGGATAGCCGCGCTGGCGCAGAATCTTCGATCCTTCATAGGGATGCTCCTCGGTCGGGTGATGAGCGGCGTTCGGCCAGCGCTCATAATCGAAATCGTGCAGCAACGCTGTGACGCCCCATAACTCCTCGTCCGCGCCCAGTTTGCGGGCGTAAGCTCGCACGCATGCCTCTACCGCCAGCGCGTGTTTGCGGAGGCTTTCACCCTGCGTATACTCGCACAGCAGGCTCCAGGACTCTTCCCGATTTGGCATTAGTCCCCGTTTGGAGTCTACCGCATTGCAGAACCGTGCCGCCAGAGCCTCCCGCAGGCGAGCACCCGACGTCCAGGAAGGCCGCAACACCCTATCCGGGCAGTCTGCTTGAGCCGCCGGATAATAAAACTCCAACGAAGCGCCGTGGGGCCAGCGCTGATCGGTTCGCAATTGGTTCCCCCGAACCAACCACTGATGACGCTTCCTATCTGGCGGGAACCGCTGCGCGTCAGCGATAGGACTTACGGCAGAATTGTCTCAATCAGACTCGCGCGGAAGAAATGAGACGTATTAGTTTTGAGACAGGTTCAGCGGCGAATAAGTAGTCGCCGCAAGCGATTCGGTGTTTGTTCTCTTCATTCATTGAGCACAAACAGTTTGCGGGCGCGAATTTCGGAGCAACGACCGGCAAAACACTCAAACCAAGTCGAAAAACTCACGCGAAGCGTGGGCAACAGAATTGCAAGCACAAATCGTCAGCGGATGACGCCGAATGGCATTGTGTTCATCTCGTTAGCGGTCGCGAAACGGCGAGGGCGAACAAAAGTCGCACCACTTTTAGGGCCGTGGGGGAAGTGTAACGGCCTCTGATTGTGGTATCCGCTGCGGGCAAGTTAAAATGATTCCGGCCAGAGGACGAAAAAGGGCTTGACAAGAAATGGCACCGTGTGGAGAATCGCTCCCGCGCCTGTTTCTGCCTTCCCCTGTTGTGACGTTCCTCCCCTTCGCATCGCCGGAATAGTCTGTGAGGAGAACCGGTGGCGGAAAAAGAAGCCATAGAAGCGAGCATGGATTTGGATCGAGAAGTACTTCGATGTCAGGTATGCGGTTTAGTGCAATACCGGACACGCACGGACAACTGCCGTCGTTGTCTGCGTATGCTGCCCCCGAAGGTGACGTTCGTCATTCCGACGCCGTCGCCTCAAGATTTGCCGGGGGACGACCGTCAACTGTTTGAGAACTGGCCGAATCGCGAAACTGTCGAAAATATCGGCCAGCGCATCAGGCAATTGCGCGAGTCGCGTGGCATGACGCAGAGCCAGCTACAGGCTCGTTCGCGCGTATCTCGCTCCTATTTGTCGCGGATCGAGAGCGGACAGATGACACCTAGTCTCGGCACGCTGGAAAAAATTGCCGAAGCGCTGGGCGTTGGACTGAACCGCTTCTTCGTGCCGGAGACCAACGGCGAGACGGTGTTGGAAGATCCGTTCATTCAGGGTCTTCGCCCGTACCTGCGGCAGCTCGATTGGACGCAGTGGCAGGGCATCCTCAAGCGTTTGCAGGCGATCAGCGAGCACGTGAGCACCAATCACGTGCGGCCGTTGCCGCCGCAATCTGCGGAGCGGTTGCCTCACCACATGCCCCGCCGGCAACAGCAGATGCCCCATACTGCGACGGCGCTACACCGCTAGTCGTCGCAGGGCCGGATGGCGCGGAACGCCTGATGGACAGGTCGGATTCTGGGTAGGGCTTGGCACGCTTGCATCGGCAGGGTGCCAGGCTCGCTCCCGAACGGTCCGAACTTCGTTCGCGCTAGCAGCACTGAGCCGGCACGCGCAGTGCGTCCTCACGCTTACACCAATCCAGGAAAACTTGCGTTGCTTGTTTTGATTGGCGGGCTGAGAGGTTGACGTCCCGAAGTGCAGAAGCAGGATTGCGTGTCGCTGTTTCGATCAAGCTTCCGGTTTGGCGGTTTGTCGCGTCCGGGCGCAATGCTTCGGGGCACGCCTACGCGGGAATTACTGCGCTTCTTGCTTGGCGGCGCGAAACAGCACGATATCCACTCCGTCGCTTGTTTTCGTCAGTGCCACCACGCGCGCGCCGTCGCCGTGGTCGTCCACAAATGCTATGTCTGTATCCGAGTCAACCGTTACACCGTGAATGGGAGTGATCGGAGAGTTTCTGCTCGCGGCGGAAACTGCGGACCCAGTCGGTGCCCGTACCACGCATCCACCTGAGCTAAATTGTCAGACGTAGTGAAGTGGTCGACGGCGAGTCCTACTCCTCCCTCTCCAGCCGAAAGCTCCACCTTCGCATTCTTGTCTTTTCCAGCAGAAGTCGCGCCCGGATAAACCGGCAAACCGGTGGCGCGTGGCACATCTTTATTTACTTTGATCGCGCCGACGGGCGTCTGAATCTCAACGTTGTTACCTTGATTGTGTACGCGTAGGTTGCGGATAAACAGGCCGGCGAGCGCCAGGCCGAACAGGACCATAACCACGATGCCGCCAGCGACAATCCCCAAAATCCACCATACAGCGTTGTTGCCGCGGCGCTGCGGTGGAATGGCGGCTGGTGGCCGTCCGGACGCGCTAGACATAATTCACCCCTCGCATGTAAGACACATACAGATACGCAATAGTGGCTTGAAAATGTTTCGCGTGTGCTCGAGCGATGGCCTTGGTTGAGGCGCCTTAGTTGAAGCGCACTTCCACGCCGGGATGCCGGTCGAGGTGCACGGAATCAATGAAGCGCACTTCCGCCTCCTCGAGCGTCATGATCAGCGAGTGCGTGCGTGTTCCATCGCGGAAGAAATTCACACCATGCAGCAGCCCGCCTCCGGTAACGCCCGTGCACGCAAAGATGATTTTCTTTCCCGGCGCCAGATCCACCGTCTCATAAATTCGCTTGGGATCCTTGATACCCATCGCCGCAGTACGCTCCAAGTGCTCAGGTTTCACCACCACCAATCGCGCCAGGATTTGCCCATTCAAACAGCGCAAAGCAGCCGCAGTGAGCACGCCTTCGGGCGCGCCGCCTGTACCCATCACCGCATGCACGGAAGTCCCGCGTACAGCCGCTGAGATGCCTGCGGAAAGATCGCCATCGCGAAATTAATCGAATCCGCGCGCCGGCTTTGCGGATATCCGCGATAAGCTTTTCGTGCCGCGGACGGTCCAGGACCACGATTACCAGGTCCTCTACGTCGCGATCATAGCGCCGAGCAATCGCGCGCAGATTATCTTTCACCGGCGCGTCCAGATCAATTGCGCCCTTTGCCGGCGGCCCCACAATAATTTTCTCCATGTAGAGATCGGGCGCGTGCAGCAAGCCGCCATGTTCGCTTGCTGCGAGCACCACGATCGCGCCTGGTTCGCCCGTCGCGCAAAGGTTGGTGCCTTCCAGCGGATCCACGGCGATATCCACTTTGGGGTATTCGCGCCTTTTGTCACGTACTGCCGCGCCGACTTTTTCACCGATGAAGAGCATGGGCGCTTCGTCGCGCTCGCCTTCGCCGATGACGATCGTGCCATCCATCCCCACGCGATCCATTTCCGCGCGCATCGCTTCGACGGCGGCCTGGTCGGAGCCCGAGCGGTCGCCCTGGCCCATCGTGCGCGCCGAAGCGATGGCTGCGTTTTCGACCGTGCGCAGAAATTCGAGGCTGAGTTCTTTCTCCATGGCGGCTCCTGAAATGTGATTTGCTTCCGGTGGCTGGGACGGTCCTTCCGGGCGGCCTATCATAATCCAAATGGCCGAAATCCAATCAAGCCGTTATTTGCGGGTGCGTGGCAATAAAGGGTGAAGAGTTTCTCGCGTTTTGATTGTTGTTGACTGCGATTGTAAGTTGAGTCAAAAATCTCTTCCTGGCTGTGGGGCTGACCGTGACGGTGATTTATTTCCTGGATGCTATCGCTCGTGCCCGATTCTGGTTCCCTGCGACTGCCGCTCATGCCGGTTGGTTTGCGATTCGCGCGCGCCGTGCCGGAGCTAGGCATGCTTCGTACTAATTCAAGGAGATCTGGTCATGAAGCAAGCACAATCATGCTTGCAGCGCTCCCGTATCGCGCTCGTGGTTTCTGTGATGCTCGCATCATTTTCGTTGTCAGCATATGGCCAAGGCCAACAGCCAGGAAAGGAACGTCCGATGGAAAACCCGACCGCTTATCGCACCGTACAAATCGATGGGCTTTCCATTTTTTACCGCGAGGCTGGCCCGAAAGACGCGCCGACGCTTCTGCTCCTTCACGGGTTGCCATCTTCGTCGCGGATGTTCGATCCGCTTTTCGTTCGGCTCGCGGATCGCTATCACCTGGTCGCGCCCGATTATCCGGGCTTCGGGCACAGCGACTGGCCCGACCCTAAAAAATTCGCGTACACGTTCGATCACATCGCCGAGGTCATGAATCAATTCACTGCAAGCGCTCGGCCTCTCGCATTACACGCTCTACATGCAGGATTACGGCGGCCCCGTAGGTTTTCGCATGATCCTCGCGCATCCGGATCGCGTCGAAGCGCTAATCGTCCAGGATGCAGTAGCGCACAACGAAGGGCTCGGCGCAAATTGGAAGACACGCCGCGCTTATTGGGCCGATCGCGCCCCTAACGAAGCCGCGCTGCGCACTAATCTCCTGTCGCTGCCGACCACGCGCGCGCGACACCTCGGCGATGATCCCGACGTCGAGCGCCATGACCCGGATCTATGGACCGACGAATATTATTTTCTGAACCAGCCCGGCCAGGCGGACATCCAAAGCGACCTGTTCTACGATTACCGCACAAACGTCGAGAATTACCCCAAGTGGCAAGCATGGATGCGCGAGAAGCAGCCGCGCCTGCTGGTGATCTGGGGCAAGTACGAAAGCTCGTTCGATCCTTCGGAGCCGGAATCCTATCGCCGCGACGTTCCGAAAGCTGAAATCCACATCGTGGATGGCGGGCACTTCGCGCTCGATACCGCGGCAGATGAAATCGCGATGCTCGTTGCGAGTTTCATGAAGTAGCGCCGGGCCCATCGGCCGGTGCGGCACGCTGGCTCGGGCCGGTAGGAGGACGTCCGCCACTGGACATGCAGCGTAATCTGGCTTTTTGCATCCAAATGCTGAGGAGTTCACATGCGACCTGACATTGTTCCCGGAGCCGTGCTTCCCGACTACGAGCTTTCCGACCATACCGCAAAACGCCGTAAGCTCTCCGATCTGCAAGGACAACATCCGATGGTTCTCGTACTCAGCCGCGGCGGTTTCTGTCCGAAGGACCGCCGCCAGGCGGAAGGGCTGCGTGCAACTCCATCGCGAGCTGGAGGTCTCCTATTGCCGGCTGGTCACCATCAGCACCGACAACATCACCGAGACCAACGAATATCGTACCGGCATCGGCGCGCACTGGCCGTTTCCTTTCTGATGCCGGGCGCGTGGTGCAAAAAGATCTGGACATCGCCGAATACACCGATCCTGCGCACAATCCCATGATCCCGCACGTGATTGTCCTCGAGCCGGGTCTGGTGGTTTACAAGATTTACAACGGCTATTGGTTTCTCGGCCGGCCCACCGTGGAAGAGCTCCGCCAGGACCTGCGCGCGGTAACCAGGAAATGCCGGCCGGACTGGGACATCACCACGCCTGAACTGAAAGCTGCGTGGCAACAAGGCCGCAAGCAACTCTTCTATCCTTACGGCAAGACGTACGCGCAAACCATCGGTGAGCAGGATTAGCGGCGCTTTGCCCTAAACGAAAAAAACCGCTCGGGTGGTCTCGAGCGGGTTTTTCGGATAAGGTTCGCGACACGATTAGGCCGACGGATGCTTCAAGATCTCCGCCAAAGCGCGCAAGCGTTTCGCGTCGGCGGGATCAGTCGCCGCGCTAGCACTCTGCTCCAGCGAAGGCGCCATGCCGCTCAACTTCGCTACTTTGGCCTTGTTCATGTGCGAGCTTTCCGCGCCGCTGATCGCCGTCCGTAGAGCCGTGATGCGCTCCGCCGGCAAAGCCTGTGATCGCTCCAGCTGATCCACGTAGGCCTTCGCGACGATCAACTTCGCAGGCCACACAAGCTTCTGCTGGTTCTGCACATTCAGCGTGTCCACGTGGATCGTCTTCGCCGCGTCAATTTCGTTCTGCGTCAGAAGTTGCGTCGGAGTCAGTTCGAAAACATCCAACCCGCGCGCAATTTCCGAACCGTAGATGTTGCCGTTGTACCAGTAGGCCGACCACTCGCCGCCCAGCACGAGCATCTTCGAATCAATCGGTCCGCGGTCGAAGTAAGCAATTTCTTTCGGATGGGCCGCGTCGGTGAAGTCCAGCACCGAAACACCGCCCTGATACCAGGCCTGCACTTCGATATCGCGTCCTGGAATCGGGATGAGCGAACCGTTGTGCGCCACGCAATTTTCCGTGTCGCTTTGCGCGGCTGGCAGCTTGTAATAACTGGCGAAGGTCAGCTTATCGTCGCGTAGATGGAAGATGGCATCCGCGCCCCACTTACTGGGGTCGTTCGGACGGCAACGCGCGCCCAATCCGCCGCCCCACTCGTCGGTAAACACCACCTTCGTCCCATCATTCGAGAACGAAGCGGAATGCCAGTAGGAATAGTTCGGATCGTTCACCGCGTCCAAACGCTTCGGATGCACCGGGTCTTTAATGTCCAGCAGAATTCCGTTACCGGAGCAAGCGCCCGCCGCAAGGCCAATGGCCGAATACACGGTGATGTCGTGGCACTGGTTCGTATCCGCAGGCTTGGTCTCTTCATCATTCTTGCCGTGGCTGCCGCCATTGCTGAGGCCGTTCAACGCGCCCGTGCGCGGATCGATAAATACGCGCGGGCTGGCGACAACTTTCGCATTCTGCGGCGCCGCCACCGGAACCTTGATCACTTCGATGCGAAATAGCGCTGTGTTCGGATCTTTGTCCGGCGCTTCGCCCGAGCATCCAGCCAATTCTTCCGCTTGACGCACGAATGACGTCCCCGAAACGTAGATATAAACGTTGTCCTTGTCGTTCGGATCTACTACCAGCGTATGCGTGTGCGATCCGCGGCAGGTCTGCACCGCGGCCATTTGCTTTGGGTTCTTAATATCGGAGATGTCGAAAATTCGCACTCCACGGAAACGATCCGCTTGGGCTACGGGCGGCCGGCGTTCTTTTTCATGTCCTGCGGGCGGCGGAGGCTCCGGCGGAAATCCCTGCGTGCCGCAATCCAGGCGTCCATTCGGCATTTCCACCGACATGAACATCAGGTTTTTGTACACCGAGACGTCGCCCTGCCCGCCAGGGCACACCATCGAAGTTACCAGCCCGGTCTGCGCCGGATTGGAAATGTCGTAAATATTCATGCCGTAAAAGTTTCCCTGGAACAGGTGGTTGCCCTGGAACGCCAGGTCCGAGTTCGAGAAGGCAAGCTCGGCGATCACCAGCTGCAGCTCCTTCGGCAACTTCCTGCCGGCGCCCATGCCAAGCTGGCCAAGCATTTTTTGCACTTTGGGATCGTCAGGGTCACTGACGCCAAGTTGAAACGAATCGGGCTTCTTCACGAGTTGCAGGTGCTTCATGCCCATGGATGTCTCGCCAGCGTCGTACAGCCCCGGCGCCAGCTTGTAGCGCGGGTCGTTCGCATCCGATCCCGTCATTCCCGGAGGCAGCGGCGGAGCGGGCACCGCGGCAAACGGATTCTGATCGGCGTCCGGCGCCTTGGCCGGTTCCTGCGTGGGCGGCGGCGTTGCGGGCGCCTGACTGGGAGCCTGCGCCCCCATTCGGCTCGCACCGGCGCACAAAATAATCGCGGCCACCGCTACACGGAACGCAAAACTGGGCACTCGAATCATCTTTTCTCCTCTGAGGATTTTTTCTCAAGCATAGCCTGCATGATTTTGATCTCCGCAGTTTGCGTGTTGTCCGCATCCGTCGCGAAGTTGAAAATGTCGGCGTCTTGCCCCGCGCCCGCCGTATTGAATAAATCCTTCACCATGATCAACGCGCCATTGTGATGCTGAATCATGCCAGTCAAGAATAAATGATCGAACTCCGCTCCCTTCGCGTTGCGCAGCGCTTCCATCTGCTGGGGAGTTAGCATTCCGGGCATCAGGGCCATCGGTTTCCCCGACGCCTCCATGTCCGACATTCCGGCCATCGTCATTGAAATCGGTTCCCCACGAGCTCCGAGCCACCGCTGCATGAACCTTATTTCGTCCGATTGCGAGCTGCTGATCTTCGCGCCCAGCAAACGCAAATCTTTGTTCTCGGTGTGCGAGGCGATCAGCGCCGTCATCTCCACCGCCTGCTGATGATGCATGATCATGCCCTGCATGAATTCCACATCCGCCGGCGATCGTGCCGGCAGCACGCCTTTCGTCGATGGCGGCAGAGTTTTGGTCGGTTTTCCCGGCGCGCCCGGCTGCACCACCACCGGAGCTGTGGCGGAATTGGATTGCTGCGCGCTTGTACGGAAAGAACAGAAACCCGCAGCAGCGTTCGTCGCAAGCAGCACGCCGCCCAGCGCCGTAGTTACTGCTGCAGCAGGGAACCGTCGTGTGCGCGCGCGGCCCAAACAGTGAAACTTCCAATTCAATGCATCGCTAAACATTTTCAGTGCTCTCATGCCGAGCGGCCGATATCGTCCTTCCGGGCGGATCATCATAATCCAAATGCGCAAATCGCATGACGGGAATCAGTTCGCGTCATGGCTGCGGCTGGATTTTCGCGTTCACCAGGAAGGGATCGTCGAACTCGGTCATCTCGCCGGGTTTCTTTCCGGTGACGGGCTGCAGCCGTGCCGCCAGCGGTTTGTGCCACTTCACCGAAAGGCTCGCGACGTCCCCCAGGATGCGTTCGAGCTGCTCTGGCGTCACATCGCCACGCATGGGAATGGTATCGAGTCCCGTGCCGCAGACGGCCGAATACGAAAGCAGCGCATCCGTTGAGAGCCGCCCTTCGCCCCAGCGTTGCGCGAGCACCGTGTCTTCGAGCACCGGCAGCATCAACCCCGAATAGCCGGCCTGCTTCACCGGAATTGCTTTCAGCGCGCGCGTGATGATCGCAGCTGCGGTGAGCGTGCCGCTGGAGCCCACGGGCGCACCCAGAAAATTTTCAATCGCGCGGCCGATGGAGACGTCCAGCAACGGTGCAGGGGATAGGTCCAGGCCGCCGTATTTCCAGCCGCTGGCGTTGCTGACTTCCACGGCCGTTGTTTCGATCTGCTTCGCGTAATCGCCCAGTGTATTTCTCAGCCGCTCTTCGGCTTCGTTCGGAGATTGCGTCGCAGCGAAAACTTCGCTCACCACGTTCGCGGACTGCAGCCCCACCGCGAATTGTTTTCCTTCGCCGCTGAAGTAAGATGCCGGATAGAAAGGCGTGCCCGAGGGCACCAGCGACGCGGCCGTAAAACTGAAATTTCCCTGGCTGTGCGGGGTGTTCGCTTCCAGATATTTAATGACGCCTGCCGCCGCGTGAATGGATTTCCAGTGAATTCCATCCTCCCCGGCGATGAACACGGAGCCTTCCAACGTTTTTGAATTCGCGATGATTTTCCCGAGTAGCTCCGCTTCGTGCGCGTCGTCCGCATCGCTCATCATCGCCGGGCCAATCGCCGCGTCGAAGCCTTCCTTCACGGCCAGCGCGTCGTAATCGCGGAAGAAAGCCAGCACCTGTTCGTCCGTCATACCGCGCGTATATTCTGGAAACGGTTGCGTCGTGATGCGAATTGTCATCACTTCGTAGCCGGATTTTTCGAACGCAGCTTTGGCCTGACGCAAGAATTTCAGCGTCTCTTGGATTTGCTCCTGATAATGCGCGCGGTCGAGCCGCACGAATGCCGTGATCGCACGCACTTTCGGCTTGGAACCAGCATCGGCCCCCCGCGCCGGAAACGCCGCGGTGAAAATCACGGCGAGGACGCAGGTTACGATGCTCAATCGAACCACGGCCTTGCGCTGGATGGGTGCGTGGCTCACGAAAATGCCGCGATGCCGGTGATGCGTTCACCGATGATCAATTTATGTATGTCGTGCGTGCCTTCATAGGTGAAGACCGATTCGAGGTTGTTCATGTGGCGCATCACGCAGTAGTCGTCCACGATTCCATTCGCGCCGAGAATTTCCCGGGCCATGCGCGCCGTCTCGCGCGCCATCCACACATTGTTCATCTTCAACATGGAAATGTGCGATGGATGCACGCGCCCGGCGTCCTTCAGCCGGCCCACCTGCAACGCCAGGAACTGCGCCTTGGTGATTTCGGTGATCATCCACACCAGTTTTTCCTGCACCAGTTGATGCGAAGCAATTGGCTTGTTGTCGAACTGCTTGCGCTGCTTGGCGTAATTCAGTGCAGTGTCGTAACACGCCATCGCCGCGCCGATGCCGCCCCAGCCGATCCCGTAGCGCGCTTGATTCAAACAGGAAAGCGGACCCTTCAATCCTTCCACTCCCGGCAGCAAATTCGACGCCGGAACTTTACAGTCCGTCATCGCCAAGCCGGAAGTCACCGAAGCCCGCAGCGAATATTTTCCATGCACATCCCAGGCCTTGTAACCGGGCATGCCTTTTTCCACCAGGAATCCGCGAATGACCTCGTCCGCGCACTTCGCCCAAATCACGGCCACGTCTGCGATCGAGCCGCTGGTGATCCACATTTTTTCGCCGTTCAATATGTAGTGATCGCCTTTCTTCACCGCGCGCGTCAACATTCCGCTGGGATTCGATCCGAACTGCGGCTCCGTCAGCCCGAAGCACCCGATCGCTTTTCCCTGCTGCAGCAGCGGCAGCCATTTGTCCTTCTGCGCGTCCGAGCCGAACGCATGGATCGGATACATCACCAGCGCCGATTGCACCGAAACAAAACTGCGCAGTCCGGAATCGCCGCGCTCCAGCTCCTGCGTCACCAGCCCGTATTCCACGTTGGACATTCCGGCGCAGCCATAGCCCTTTAGACTCGCGCCGAAAAGTCCCAGCTCCGCCATCTGCGGCACCAGCTGCACCGGGAATTTCCCTTCGCGGTTGTACTGCTCGATGATCGGCATGATCTCCGCGTCCACGAATTGCCGCGCGCTATTGCGTGCGAGCTTTTCTTCGTCGCTCAGCAGGGAATCGAAGTCGAGGTAATCAACCCCGGAGAACGATGGCATAGAATGTCTCCTCGAAAATGGGCGGCGGGAATCGGCAGGTCACAATTTACAACGCAGCCCAAACCGCGATTGTATCGAATTCGCGGCACCCTGCGCCAGTAAGTCCCAGTAAGCGTAGCGGGCCCGTTTCCGATCACTCGACGCACCAAGGCTTAGCCGCATTTTTCTCAGATGGGAGTCTGTTTTGGCCAAGGAAACTGCTACACTCGCGTTTTTCACCACCGAAAAGGGAGGAACCAATGGCAGCTAGCGAAACCAAGAAATGCGCACATCCAGTTTGTACCTGTCAGGTCAGTTCGGAGGAGTATTGCAGCCCGCAGTGCGAGGCGATGGAAAAAATCCCCGACGTGGATTGCAAGTGCCCTCACTCGATCTGCGCGGGCAGAACCGAATACGCAGCCCACGCATAGCCAGCGAAGACGCCTTGGGCGGCGCATCCGCGCGCCGCGTATTGCGGTTGATTCAGCAGTGCAAACAGGAACCGCAAATTCCGTCACGGCACCCGCATGTCCACTGAAAACCTCACAGAGGGCCGCCGTGATTTGGTGCGATGCGAGTCTGTGGATAATTCCGCAAGAATTGCGATAACTTTCGTGATTTGCCGCAGCGGGTGCCCGGATTCTATCCCGGTAACGCGGCTTCCCAGGAGTTAGCCACTGGCTGGCAGTTTTGACAATGCCTCCCTCTGCTCAGCCGGGTGTACATTCTGGGTCAGCCGGCGGTTCGGAATGGAGCTTCCGGCTTTTGACGGCGTGAAGGAGAAAAGCTATGGGAATCATCGCGTGGATAGTCGTTGGATTGATCGCAGGTTGGCTTGCCGGCCAGGTTATGAAAGGCGGTGGCTACGGCGTGTTGGTGGACATCATTCTTGGGATCCTTGGTGGCATCCTGGGAGGCTGGATTTTCGGTATCTTGGGAATCTGGCAGGGCGGCGGTATGATCGGCTCTATCATCGTAGCGTTTATCGGCGCGGTGATTTTGGTCGCGATTACTCGCCTCCTGAAAAAAGCCTGAATGGTTCGAAGGAAAACATAAGCCAGAGCCCCTTCGATAAGTGTTGCTGGGCGCCACGCATGCGGGCGGCGGAGTGGCTGGAGTAGGCGATGGATCTTACCAGTTTGCCCGCCCGATTGGCGGCGGTATCGATGTACCGTTGAGTTCCCGGTTCGCCCTGCGAATTGTTCCGGTCGATTATTATTTGACGACTTTCGCGAACTCCACGAACGACCACCAGAACAATTTGTTGGTCGGAGCTGGCAGCGTCGTTCATTGCTCCCGCTAAGAAACGGTTCCTGGTCTATTGCCGCACCTTCCCTGGCTCGAACAATCACCGCGCTCTAAATCTAATAGCGTCTCCGGACAGCTGTCGATTACAGGGATCATGACCAACGAATCGGTGCATCTGGGTAAACGCGTTTGCAGGAAATTCATTCGAAGCAAATGCCGGCGAGCAGACCTTGCGGCAGCAGATGTGCCTGCGCTGAATACGCTTCTCCGGATTTTCGCCATGTCTCAAGCTTGTAACATTTTGGAGGCCGCCGCCATATTCGTTGCGTCCGGCGATGCGCAGGCGTAGGATGCAGCAACCAGCGGATCCAAGCCCCGTCCAGGTTTGGATCTCGACGTAACTTTTCAGCCGGAGCGAAGCGCGCCTCGCCATCCGTGCCGGTGGTTTGATCAACTAGTTGCGCAATGTCTCGAAAGCAGTCGGGGTGGGTGCCAGCGATGAAAAGTCCCCTGCGTCTTTGGGCCCTGTTAGTGGTTGTAGCGTTGGTTTGTGCCGGTTTTGCCCCTCGAGTACACAGCGCTGTTCCTCCTGGTTCGCCCCTGCCTCAGGAGCGCATCGTCCCATCGGAACCAACGACAGCTACGATTCCAGGTCCGCTCCGTTCGTTCGAACGGATCGCCGGAATCAGCCAGAAAGCCAACTTCGAAGAAGTGATGCCCTTGCTCGCCCGAAACGTATTTCTGATCGGCTACCAGGGCACAGGACTCGGCAGCCGCGCGACGGAGTTCCTGATTCTGCTGCGGCGCTACGTTCAGCAGGCCAGGGAACTCTCCGACTTGGCGGGGAAAGATGGCGTGATTCGCGTCACCGGTTGCGCCGACGCCAAACAACTGCTCGACATCCTGGGTTACAAGACCACGGCGGAGTGCGGAAAATCCAACACGTACGTAATGACGTCCGATCCGCGCAGAGCTTTTCTGACGATTGATTCCGGATTCCCGCTGCCCGAACTGGAAGCCACGCTGCAAGGCAGCAAGCCGTTCTCCTACCCATACTCCAATTCACAAGTGCCCATCTCTTTGACCGAACCAGAGTGGGTGGAGGCCGCTGGCGAAGGCGGCAAGGACAAAGACAGCCATCAATTAATTGACGCGCTGCTGCACGATCCTGCGCTGGCCCGTCTTTACTATGCGTGGGCTCACATAGACCCCGAAACCCAGACCGCGCTGCTGCATTCGCCCGGATTGAAAAAACTAGTCTCCCTCGCCGCGCCCCTGGATTTTTATGGAAGCTACATTCGCGTCGAGTCGGGGAGGGTAATCGTGCCCGGCGGCCCAAGCGCCGAAGCGGAGTGGAAGGATTTGGTGGGCGCCAACCCGCACGCGGTGGGAGAATTTGTCCCGCGGCTTCTCACGAAAGACAACGGCTGGCTCGCAGCTTATTTTGACACGCTCTCGCGCGTCCCGCCCGAGCAGCAAGCGCACTTCGTCGAACGCCCCCGCATGCGGAATTGCTACGAAGCGTTGCGCGGCAAGACGCTTTCACCCAGCGCCATGTCCTCGGTGTTTCGCCCAGACCCAACCCTTTTGCTTCTGGTCACTCGGGTCCAGTGGGATCCCAACGGCGATCCGCACGTGCCGGGAAATCTGCAGGCATGGAAAACCATTCTACGCCAGAAGACCAATACGGAGCTTGCGCGCAATTGGAGCGTGGAAACCAAAGGATGGAACACTCCGAACGGCTTGCTGGAAACCATGTTCGCGCTCTCCCGCGTTGGGATGGAAGGCACGCCGGCGGAAGCCTTTCTGGTGCTGAGTGAAATTGATGCAAAACGCGCGCCAGGGCATCGCTTGAGCGGGCCAACAGTCGAGTTGATGGCCACCAAGTTCGCGCAATTTCGCAATCAGTATTCGATGTTTTCCGAATTTCCAGAGCTGAGCGATGCGTCCATCGCCGCGTTCCTAAACACGGCCGAAGCCCTCAATAAAGTTCCCGATCACACGCTGCGTGGGAACGCGATGGGCATCTTCGAGGCCAACATCCAGCTGTGGGAAATCCTGGCTCGCCAGGGCGAGATTCCCCTGAGCGCCCGCGACGAATCCTGGCAGGGAATGATCAAGCCTTTTTCCCATTTCTCCACGTCCGCGCAACTGTTCGATGCCGGTCGCAGCTCGCTGGCGCATCTATTGCGCGCAGCCAGCGGCGATTCCAGAAGCTCGCAGGATGAAATTGTTGAATTAATCGCCGGCCCTCGCCAGACAAATTCCGAAGGCCAACGCATTCACCGCGAGGTGGCGGAAAGAATCCGCGCGGTGCTCGACGATCAGCGCCTGGTTTCGCTCGATACGCTGCTGGCGCTGGGTGACGGCCTCACGCCCACCCCACAAGGGATTCCCGCGGGCGATACGCTGCTGCCGCTCGCCGAACAACTTGGCGAGTTCCAGATGCCGCGCCCAATCTTCACCAGTAGCGAGCGAACTACCTTCACCGCCGGCTCCTACAATAACCGCCACACTGATTTGGAAATGCGCACCGACATCGCCAAGGTTTTGAAGTCCAAACCTTCCGGCATCGAATTAGAACAAGCGAAGGGACAACTGGTTCCTTTTTTCCGCGACACGCTCGTCGGTTTCAGTTACGCCTATTACGAACCACCCGGCGCGCAGGCTCTCCACAACAATCCGCTTCTCATTCGCTCGCACGATTTCTCCGGCGAGACGGTCATCGGAACGGAAGATTCGCTGTGGCAAACTCCCCGCTTGTTCGGCGGGGGCTCTCCCGCAGGCGGCGGCGCGCATCTGGTGGGCTCGCTCGCAGACTTGCCTTACGTTCTCGCGCAAATGGAAGAGGATTTTATCGCTCCGGAAAATGTGCAGGCGTTGATCTGGTCCGATCTGGTGCCCTCCGTTTTAACCAACGCCGTTTTGCCGCGCTGGTGGAACGTCAGCCGCAACGAGCTACACGCCGTCGCGCTCTACCAACGCGCGGGAGAAGAAATTCTGGCAGCATCCGAGCAAAATGATGACCTGCGCGGAAAAGTGATCATCATCCTTTCCGATCGCATGATTCCGCAGCGAGCGTCGCAGTTGGACGCCTCTCTGCGCGCAGGCCGCCTCGCGGAGGTGTCGTCTGAGACCACACCTGCCGATACGTTCTATCTCACCGCGGAATTTCGCCGCAGATATCCAGACAACGCCAGTGCCTGGGGAATGGCCGGACGCGAATTGCAGCAATTATCGCAGCAGTATCCAGCGGATCTCACCTGGGCGCGTCTGTCGCAGGATTTCGGCGTGCCGCATCCCGTACTCGCGCGCTCCTACGCCTGCGAATTGCTGAACGTCAGGCCGTTCCCCATGTTCCAGGGCTATTCCAGCCGCTTGCTGGCCGAGACGTGGGATTCCACAAACCTGTACTGGGCGCGCCTGGCCGATGAAATGGGCTACGCGCCAGTGACGCTGAATCGCCTGGCGCCCGAGCTAACCGGCCGCATGGTCGCGAAAATTTTTGCCACGGACTTGAACGATTGGCCCGCAATTCTGCGCGCCATGCGCGAAACCGGAGAAGAATTTCGTCAGGGCAAAGTAACTTCGCTGCCTGCGAGTTTCGGCAGTCCTCAGCCCTAGAAGCTCTGTGGCTACGCCTCGGCGATTCAACACACGCTCGGCCAGCCCCGCGAAAGTTTAGTAACAAACAACATCGAGGTCCGTCATGCTTAAAAGACTCGCTGTCGCACTCGTTCTCATCGCAGCTCTCTCCGTTTTTGTCGGCCACTCTCCCGTCGCGCAGGAAAGTGGCCCACCGCGCATCAACGTCACCGTGGACCTGGTGCAGCTGAACGTCGCCGTGACGGACAACAAAGGCAAGTACGTCACCGGCCTGCGTCCGCAGGATTTCGCGATTGCGGAAGACGGCATTCCCGAAGACATCGCGACCTATGGCGAAGGCAACGTGTCCGCTCGCGCGCTGCCCGCCAAGTCGCCATCCGGCACCGGATCGCCCGATGCCGGCGGCGAGCATCCGAACGATTCCGGCGCGAGCCTGTCAGCCAGTGAACTCAGTTCGCTCGTAGAGGGCGCCAACGTTTTCGTGCTCTTCGACACCAGCAACTATATGTACCGCGGCTTCGTGTTCGCGCAGGATGCGATCGCCGATTTCGTACGCTCACTCGAAGGCGCCGACAAAGTGGCCTTCTATTCCTACAGCCGCGATCTTTCCCGCGCTGCGCTGCTCACCGCCGACCGCGCGCAGGTCTTACGCGCGGCGCGTACCACCGTCGCCGGAGACGATGCCGCCCTTTACAATTGCCTGCTCCTCACCGTGCAGGACGCCGCGCACTTCACCGGACGAAAAGTAATCGTGGTGTTCTCCAACGGTCCCGACAACTACAGCATGGTGCCGCCCGAGGACGTCGCCGAGCTGGCACAATCCACCGGCACAACCATCTATATGGTGAGCACCCAGGAAGCCCACCTGGAGCCCATTTCCAACGCTGTTTTTCAGCGCATGACCGCCGCCACCGGAGGCAAAGTCTATTTCGCGAAAAATTGGAAGGACGAACAAGCCGCCTTCGCTTCCATCCGCGATGATTTAGCCCATCTTTATTCGCTGAGTTACTACCCCAAGCCGAATCCCAACCGCGGCTGGCGCACCATCACCGTAAAACTCGTGAACGACCAGCACAAGCACTATCACATCCGCACGCGCGACGGCTATCGCCTGCAACGCTCCCGTCTCTCCGCGGAATACGTTCGGCCCGCTCCACCCACAACCACCGCCAAATAGCCCTGGCCCGAGCGACTGGCCCGGTGTCGCGCCGTTGTTGCTGACATTCCACGCCGAGATAAACTACATTGTAGTTCTAATGGCCCAGCCATCCTCTCTCGGCGAATTTGAACAAGTCGTCTTGCTCGCAATCCTCCGTCTGGGCGATAACGCTTACGGCGTCACGATTCGTTCCCAGATTGCCGCGTGCACCGGACGCGCGGCCGCTCCCGGCGCACTCTACACCACGCTCGATCGCATGGAGGAGAAGGGGATCGTGCGTTCCTGGCTGGGCGAGGCGACACCACAGCGCGGCGGCCGAGCGAAACCCTACTTCGCGTTGACCAAGCCGGGCCGCGCCGCCCTGCTGAACGCGCAGCGGGGCTATCAGAACCTGCTCGCCGGGCTCGATTTAGTCGGAGCTGTCCGTGCGTAACGTCGCGATCGCGCAATGGATTGTTTCCCGGTTCACCAGCAAGAAACGTGCCGCTGCCATCGTCGGCGATTTGCTTGAACTCGCAACGCAAAAAGGACGCCTGTGGTTCTGGTTTTCGCTCGCTGGAGTTGTTGTTTCGCTCGCGTGGCGCCGCCCGCTCGCGTTTGCCGCGGCCCTCTGCGTTTATTTTGCGGCGTTCAGCGCATCATTTTGGGTGACTTACCGGCACCACCGATTCGCGATTCCCGATCAGCACTGGAGAACCGTGTGGGGCGTGATCTTCCTAGCTACTTTCCGTCGCAAAATTGCTGATTCTGCCGCTGCTTTTCGGGGGCGAGCGGCGAGTTTGATATGAATTTTGGTGCTGGAGTGGTTGTTTTCGGTTTGGTATTCATTGCCATCGTACCAAAGCTTCGGTTCGCTGTAGTGCGAGGCGGCAGCCGATGTGGATAAGAATGACCTCCGCATACTCACACGTGCACAACTGCCTGATACGCAACCCGTCCCTGGATTCAGAAACACAGGGTTCGTTCCTGTCCGAGTGTCTTCATTAACTGGCCCGGCACCGCAACCACTTTACACCGCTATCGGCACCCTGCGAGGATCGGCAATATTTTCGCTCGCTGCCGCTTGCAGAAATTTGTAGTATCGTACCAATCTCCATGGATCAGACACAGACCAACCAACGCGCGGCACTCGGTTCAATCGTCGCAGTCAGCGCCGCGGCGGTCTGCTTTCTACTGTGGCTGCTCTATTTGCATCACGCTCCCGCGCAGTTCGCAGGCAGATTTGTCTTTTTGCCCGCGCTGAATGCCGTTCTGAATGGCCTCAGCGCCGTCGCCCTCTGCACCGGCTTCTACTTCATCAAAAAACACGACCGCACGGCCCACCGCGCCAGCATGCTGTTCGCCTTCGCGTTCTCGTCCCTCTTCCTCGTCAGCTATATCGTCAACCACGCCCTGCACGGCGATACGCGTTTTCCGTTAGGTCATGCGACGATTCGCGAGGTGTACCTGTTGATTCTCGCTAGCCACATTATCCTTTCCGTGGTGGCGCTTCCGTTCGTGCTCATCACCTTCTTCTTTTCGCTCAGCGGCCGCTTCCCGCAACACAAACGCATCGCTCGCTACACATTTCCCATCTGGCTCTACGTCTCGGTCACCGGCGTAGTTGTTTTCGCGCTGCTGCAGGCTTACGCGTATTAATCCGCCGGGCCAGCTGAGACATTCGCCAGCCGTCGCGCACCGTGGTGTATACTCCGGCGAAAAGCAGCTCGACGCGTCACGAGAGGCGAACGATGGAGCGCCCGGCAGGTGTCACAATTTCCGCAGTGATCGTCTTCATCGGCGCTGGCCTGACGCTGCTTTCCGCCGGCTTCATGCTCCTCGGTTTTGCTGTGATGCCTGCAGACAACATGCCTGCGTTCACGCGCGACGCCGGATTCATTATGTCCATATTTATGCTGGGGTTTGCGGCGTGGGGCATCGCCACCGGCATCAACCTGCTGCACCTGCGCGAATGGTCCAGAATTTCCATGATCGTTTTCAGCGGTCTGCTTCTGGTGATGGCCGTGCCGGGCCTGCTCATGATGCTCGTGATGCCGCTGCCAACTCCGGCAGTGCCCGCGGTGCCAAACGGCGAACCGATTCCGCCGCTCGAGCACTTGATGACTGCCGTGCGCATCGGCATGGCGATCTTCTACGCGCTACTGGCGCTGTTAGGCGGCTGGTGGGTGTATTTCTTCAACTCGCGCTCAATCAAAGAACATTTCCGCGCCGAAATAGCTCCCCAGTCCTCCACTTGGGTGCCCGCAGCGCTCGCGCCGACGGCATTGCCGGGGGCACCGAAAAGGCCGGTAAGCATCACGATCATCGCTTACCTCGCGCTGGTCGGTGCCTGCATGTTTCCGATTCTCAATATTTTGCATTTGCCGCTCACGTTCCTGGGCTTCTTCTTCACCGGTGGAAAAGCCGCGCTGATCGTTAGCGGCTACATGTCCGTGCAACTCCTGATGGCCTACGGTCTGCTGAAGCTGGAAAACTGGGGCCGCAACCTCGCCATCTACTATTTCAATTTCGCAATCTTCAATTCGATCATTTCCGTAATTCTGCCGGGTGCCCAAGCGCGTTACGAACAGGCCACCACCACCATGCAGACTGCGATGGGACTCCCGCCCAGCCCCTTCCAACTTCCCATCTGGTTCAGCCTGGTTTTCTCCCTGCCGATGATCGCCATCCAATTGTGGTTTGTAGTCACGCGCCGCCAGGCGTTTGAAGGGCCCCGCAACCCGCTCGCCTCGCGCTAGCCGCACCCCGGCGGCACCCCAGCCTCACGCCATTCATACAATTGGCGCGCGAAGATTCGGCGTGCGCGGCTGGCGTTACTCGACGCGTCCGAAGTAGAATGAATCGAATCGTGTTTCTGTTTCCGTAATGCAAAAGGGCCGTAATGCGTTGACGGGAGCGGGACTCGATGCGATAATCGCGGCCTTTGCTTGAGCCTAGAAGTGTGTCCCGGAGTCGCTGCGCGCAATTCCGGGCAACAGTGCGACAAACGATACAAACGACACAAACGGGGCAAAAGTATTCGTAAGCTTTCCTAACGATGGAAATCCTTCGCCAGCTCGGTGACCTGTTTCTTCAAGCTGTGCCTACGGTCATCATCGTTTTCCTTTTTTATCTGTTCATGCGCCGGGCGTTTTTCACGCCCATTCAAAAAGCCATGGCCGAACGCAGCGCGAAAATCGAAGGCGCGCGCGCCGAAGCCGCCGCCGTCGAATCCGCCGCGCGCCAGGACCTGGAAAATTATAATGCAGCTCTACGCAAGGCGCAGGGTGAGATCTACTTGGAGCAGGAAGAAGCTCGCCAGGCCGTGCTCGATGAGCGCGCCAAGAATCTGAAAGCGCAGCGCAGTCTCGCGCGCAAGGAAGTGGACGAGGCCAAGAAGAGAATCGAAGCCGAGCTCGCCGAAGCCCGCAAGGAAGTCGAAAGCCAAACTCCCGAGCTGGCCGTCGCAATCGCCCGCGGCATTCTGGAAGGCAGCAATCCTTCACGCGGCGGGGCGCGCCAATGAGTTCGCAAACCATGCGCAGTGCAATTTCCGCCGCTCGCGCGCTCTGCTTCCTGATTATTTTTCTCGCATTGGCGGCCGTGCCGGTTTTTGCGCAAGCGGGCGAAGCTCCGCCCGCGGATTCCACCATCGGCTGGGTTTTTCGCTGGCTTAACTTTGCTCTGGTATTCGGCGCCATCGCCTACTGCATCGTGAAATACGCTGCGCCTGCTTTCCGCCGGCAGGCCGAAGAAATTTCAAGCAAGATCGCTGAGGGCGCGCGCGCGCGCGAAGCCGCCGAGCGTCAGCGCCGTGAAATCAAGACCAAGCTCGAAGGCCTGGAGCGCGAAATTGAGCAATTGCGCGTGGATGCCAAGCGCGACGCCGAGGCCGAAGCGCAGCGCCTACGCGACATGGGCCGCGCCGAAGCGGAAAAAATCGAACGAGCAGCACGCGCGGAAATTGACGCGGCGTCCCGCGCCGGCCGCATGGAACTGAAAGCATTAGGCGCGCGCCTCGCCGTCGCACGCGCCGCAGTATTGTTGCGCCAGGAACTTGCGCCCAAATCCGAAGCCGCGCTCATCCGCACTTTCATCGCCGAGCTGGAAAGGAGCATCCATTGAGCGCGGTCGCTGAACGCTACGCCGCGGCCCTGGCTGATGTGGCGCTCGAGCGCAAAAGCGGCGAAGCGGTCCGCAAAGACCTCGGTGCATTCGTCGAAACCTTTAACGCTTCGCCTGATCTGCGCAACGCTCTCGAAAGCCCGGCCGTGGACGGCGCGGTGAAAAATAAAGTGATCGCCGCTGTCGCCGCGAAAATGGGCCTGAACGAAGCCGTGCGTAATTTCATTTACCTGATCGTGGCTCACCGCCGCACGCATCTGTTTCGCGAGATTTTGCAAGTGTTCGGCACCGCATTGAACAAGCGTCTGGGCATCGCTGAAGCCGACGTCACCACCGCCCGCGCGCTGAGCGACGCAGAGAAAAAAGAATTGCTCTCGGTGCTGCAGCGACGCACCGGAAAAAAGATCGAAGCGCGCTTTGCCGAAGACCCAAACCTGCTGGGCGGCGCCGTCGTGCGCGTCGGTTCCACAGTTTATGATGGCTCGGTGCGCGAGCGATTGAATCGTTTGCGCGAACAATTGGAAGCGGAATAAGCAACACGGCGCCACATAGCGCGCGAAAGCGCCGGCGTCAGTCGGTCACTAGAAAACAGGAGTCAGGATGGCCAACATCAAAGCGGACGAAATCACAAAGATCCTGCGCGAGCAGATCGAAAATTATCAGCAGACGCTCGCCGTCGAGGAAGTCGGCACCGTCATCTCCGTCGGCGACGGCATCGCGCGCATCCATGGTCTCGACAAGTGCATGGCCGGCGAAATGATCGAGTTTCCGCACGACGTTTTCGGCATCGCGCTGAACCTCGAGGAAGATCAGGTCGGCGCCGTGCTTCTCGGCGATTACACCGAGATCAAAGAAGGCGACACCGTCAAGCGCACCGGAAAAATCATGTCCGTGCCAGTCGGCGACGGTTTGATCGGCCGCGTGGTGGATGCGCTCGGCAATCCCATTGATGATAAGGGCCCGATCCAATCCACCCAGCGCAATCCGCTCGAACGCCTGGCTCCCGGCGTCGTAGCGCGCCAGCCCGTGCGCGAACCCATTCAGACCGGCATCAAGTCGATTGACGCCATGATTCCCATCGGCCGCGGCCAGCGCGAGTTGATCATCGGCGACCGCCAAATCGGAAAAACCGCCATCATTATTGACACGATTCTGAACCAGCGCGGCGGCGACATAATTTGCATCTACTGCGCCATCGGCCAGAAACGCTCCACCGTCGCGCAAGTGATCAAGACCCTCACTGACTACGGCGCGATGGAGCACAGCATCGTCGTCGCGGCCACTGCCTCGGAATCCGCGTCCATGCAATACATCGCGCCATTTGCGGCCTGCGCCATCGGCGAGTATTTCCGCGACACGAAACGCCACGCTATCTGCTTTTACGACGACCTTTCCAAGCACGCGCAGTCCTATCGCGAAATTTCGCTGTTGCTGCGCCGTCCGCCGGGCCGCGAAGCTTTTCCTGGAGACGTTTTCTTCCTGCACTCTCGCTTGCTGGAACGCGCTGCGAAACTCAACGACGAACTCGGCGCGGGTTCTCTGACCGCGCTGCCCGTAATCGAAACGCAGGCCGGCGACATTTCGGCTTACATTCCGACGAACGTGATTTCCATTACGGATGGGCAGATTTTCCTGGAGGCCGACCTTTTCAACAGCGGCATCCGTCCCGCCGTGAACGCGGGCATTTCCGTCAGCCGCGTCGGTGGCAACGCACAAATCAAGGCCATGCGCCAAGTCGCGGGCACCTTGCGCCTCGATCTCGCCCAATATCGGGACCTCGCCGCCTTTGCGCAGTTCGGCACCGAGCAGCTCGACAAGGCCACCCAGGCGCAGCTTGCGCGCGGCCAGCGCTTGATGGAAATTTTGAAGCAGGATCAGTACCAGCCAGTCTCCGTCGAAAATCAGGTTCTGATTATTTTCGCTGCTTCCAACAAGTATCTCGACGATCTCCCGGTTAATGAGTGTCGCCGTTTCGAAGCCGAGCTGTATCCGTTCATCGAAACGAACTACAGCGGCCTGCTTAAATCGCTGCGCGAGAAAAAGGCGTTCGACGACACCAACCGGGCCGAAGCGAAAAAAGCGCTCGACGCGTTCAAAGAGCGCTTCAAGACGACTCTCAAGTCCGCTCCAGCGGTGGCAGCAGCAGCCCAGGCGAAATAGTCCGGTTCAATGCCCACACTTCTCGATTATCGGCGCCGCATTCGGTCTGTGAAAAGTACGCAGCAGATCACGCGCGCGATGAAGTTCGTCGCCGCGGCGAAATTGCGCCGCGCGCAGGAAGGCGTGTTTGCCGCGCGCCCGTACGCCAAGGAAATCATTCGCGTGCTGCGCTCCGCCGCCGCGCGCATGGAATCGCCCGCGCATTCTTTGCTGCAGCGACGCCCCGAAGAAAAGATTCTGGTGATGGTTCTCACGGGCGATCGCAGCCTCTGCGGTGCTTTCAATTCCAACGTTCTGCGCCACGCCATGGATTTCATTCGCGAACATCACGCCCAGAAGCTGGAATTGATCGTCGTCGGCAAGAAGGGCCGCGACACGCTGCGCAAGCGCGGCTATTCGTTCGTCGCGGAATATCTAGACGTCTCTGCAAAAGTCGAATTCTCCAAAGCCAAGGAAATTGCCGCGCGCGTCGCCGAGCTGTACAGCAGCGGCGAAGTGGATGCCGTGTACGCGATCTACAACGAATTCAAAAACGTAATGGTCCAGAATTTGCGTGCGGAAAAACTTCTCCCGGTTGATCCGGAGGTCATTCAGAAGTCCCCAGGGGGCGAAGCACTCGCCGCTCACGCCGGTCCCGGTGGCTCGCTGCCGACAGAGCCTGCTCCCGGCGGCCAAGGCCGCCTGGTGGATTACATCTACGAGCAACCGGTGGAAGAAATTTTCAACGGCCTCGTCCCGCGCTACCTCGAAGGCGAAATTTTCCGCATCCTCCTGGAATCCGCCGCAGCCGAACACGCCGCGCGCATGACCGCCATGGATTCAGCGACGCGCAATGCCTCCGAGCTGATCGAAAAGCTAACGCTGCGGATGAACAACATCCGCCAAGCAGCAATTACCAAGGAACTGATCGAAATTGTAAGCGGCGCAGCATCGGCAAATTCGTGATCGGCGTGGGCACGCGAATCGCGAAGCACTAGTCACTATTCACGCTCTCAGAGGGAGAACGATCAACATGGCAACGAACGAACAAAAAACCGGGCACATTGTCGAAGTAATCGGTCCCGTCGTGGACGTCCAGTTTACGGAGGGACACCTTCCCTTCATTCACAACGCCGTGAAGATCACCAGCGAGGGCTTCAACAATCCGGAGCCGCTCGACATCGTCGCCGAAGTCGCTCAGCACTTGGGCGAAGGCCGCGTGCGCTGCGTCGCGATGAAACCTACCGAAGGTCTGGTGCGCGGCATGAAAGCGCTCGACCTTGGTGAGCCCATCTCCGTGCCAGTCGGCCGCGGCGTCCTAGGCCGCGTGCTCAACGTCCTCGGCGAACCGGTAGACAATCTCGGCCCCGTGAAGTACGAAAAACGCTACCCGATTCACCGCCCAGCGCCCTTGCTTGAAGACCAATCCACCACGCTCGAAATGTTCGAGACCGGTATCAAAGTAGTGGACCTTACCGAGCCGTACCTGAAGGGCGGAAAAATCGGCTTGTTCGGTGGCGCGGGCGTCGGCAAGACCGTGCTGATTCAAGAGCTGATCCATAACGTCGCGATGAAACACGGCGGCGTCTCGGTCTTCTCCGGCGTCGGCGAACGCACCCGCGAAGGCAACGACCTCTGGCTGGAAATGCAGGAATCCGGCGTAATCGTTCCGGGCAACTCCGAAAAATCGCGCTGCGCCCTAATCTACGGACAAATGACAGAGCCACCCGGCGCTCGTCTCCGCGTCGGCTTGACCGGCCTCACCGTAGCCGAATATTTCCGCGACGAAGAAAAGCTCGACGTCCTGCTCTTCATCGACAATATTTTCCGCTTCGTGCAGGCCGGCTCGGAAGTTTCCGCGCTGCTCGGACGCATGCCCTCCGCCGTCGGCTACCAGCCGAACCTGAACACCGAAATCGGCGAACTCCAGGAGCGCATTACTTCCACGAAAAATGGCTCGATCACTTCCGTGCAAGCCATTTACGTTCCGGCGGACGATTACACCGACCCAGCCCCTGCGGCAACTTTCGCGCACCTGGACGCCACCACCAACCTCAGCCGCCAAATCGTCGAACGCGGAATTTATCCCGCGGTAGATCCGCTGGCCAGCTTTTCGCGCATTTTGGATCCGCGCATCGTTGGCCAGGAACATTACAACGTGGCCCGCTCCGTGAAAGCCGTTCTGCAGCGTTACAAGGAATTGCAGGACATCATCGCCATCCTGGGCATCGAAGAACTTTCCGACGACGACAAGCAAACCGTCACCCGCGCGCGCAAAATCGAAAGATTCCTCTCGCAGCCCATGTTCGTCGCCGAGCAGTTCACGGGCTTGGCCGGGAAGTACGTAAAGATCGAAGACACCGTGCGCGGCTTCAAGGAGATTGTCGAAGGCAAGCACGACGATTTGCCGGAACAAGCTTTCTACATGGTCGGCACCATCGAAGAAGTTCGCGAGAAAGCAGAAAAGATGGCGGCAGGCGCAGCGGCATAGTTCGAGCCGGCGCACACAAAGCGAAACGCTGTAGGCGAAATAAATTAAATGTCGACACTACCAGAAAAAATCGAGCTGCAAGTAGTGACGCCCGAGCGGCACATTCTCAGCGAAGACGTTGACTCGCTCGAAATGCCCGGCAAAGACGGCTATCTCGGCATCCTGCCCGGCCACGCGCCTCTGATCACCGAACTAGGCGTCGGAATCCTCACCTACCACAAGGGCGGCGAAACGCGCTACCTCACGGTGATGTACGGTTTCGCCGAAGTGCTGCCGGATCGCGTGATCGTCCTCGCGGAAGTTGCCGAGCGCGCAGAAGAAATTGATGTCGCGCGCGCCACCGCAGCTTTGGAACGCGCCAAGGCCGACACCCCGAAGGCCGGATCCACCGAAGCCGATTGGGACGTCGCCAAAGCCGCGATCGAACGCGCCACTGCTCGTTTGCAAGCCGCCAACAAGGCCGGTTCAGGTTCAGGCGGAGCAGGCGCTGTGAACAGAACCATGCAGCACGCAGCTGCCTAGCACCGATGTGCCTTGTTTACTTTTGGATATCCCTGCATCCCCAGGCCGGGCGAGCGCATCCTATAGCTATGGTACAAATGTAGTAGAAGGGGCGTATGTCAGACATTACTGTGTATTCAACTTCCTGGTGCTGCGACTGCCGCCGGGCCAAACATTTTTTGCGCGATCGCGGCATTGCTTACCGCGAAGTCAATATTGACGACGACGCAGCTGCCGAAGCGATCGTCCTGCAGATCAATAACGGCAAACGCAAAGTCCCGATGATCGGCATCGCAGGCCGCTACTTCTCGCTCAGCCCGTTCGATCCCTACAAATTCGCCGAAGAACTAAAAATCCCACTGAACAAGTAACCTGCGTTCACGACGTCTGTGAATACCAAAAATCCAGATAGACGCCCGTAATCAACTGCGTCACAGCCTCGTGATATACGGCATCTGGCAGCGGCGATTTCTGTTGCGCGGAGCACGTCTCGGCCTGCAGTTCCTTTCCCATTCCTTCGATTTCGCTGAGCTTGTACTTTCCTAGCCGGATGGCGAGGAGCAGTTCCAGGAGCGGATTCGGCAAGGTAATTTTTCCGGTTTCCATGTATTCCTTCGCCTCGAGGTACAAGCGAATCACATGCATTGCATACTTCGTGTCGTATCCGTGCGCTTCCGCCAAGGCGGCGCGATGAATGTTCTTCTGTCCCTTCCGGCCAAGCAAGCGATCCATTTGATCGTCGGCGAATTTTAAGTACGGTGTCAGGTGCCGCTTGGACGCGAACCAATTGCGATTCTCGCGAATTGTTTGCCACCACCTGGAGGAAAACTCTTCGGCGGCAAATACGAAATGGAGCGCCGAAGGATTGCCCTTAGCCGCCATGCCTGCCCACTTCCGCAGCGAATCGAGACACACGTCCACGTCCTGGGGGCCGTTGCCGCCTTCCTTGCCTCCGGTCGTGAAGACAAAATGCTCATCGCGCTCCAGTCCAATCATTTTTTCTGGCGGCTCGATGAACACCCCGTACCAGTCGGTGTCGTCGGTTTCGTCAACCTTCGCGCCATGCAGCTGCGAACCGCCGATGAAGGCCTGAATCAAATTGCCTGCGTAGGGGAAACCGTACTGCGTGCAGTTGGGCAGTCGAGGTCAGTTGCAAAATCTCCGGTCAAGCAGAGCAGAGGCCAGGATGCCGCTACGTCAATCCCACGCCGCGCGTCATTACGCCAGCCACATGCAGATCCGGCGTCAAAAGCACCAAATCCGCATCGCCGCCGATCGCCAAAATTCCTTTTTTCCCCGCCAGTCCTAGCCGTCGCGCGGGCAAAATCGTCGCCATCCGTAACGCATCTACAAACGGCACGCCCACTTCCACCATATACCGCAGCGCGCGATCCAGCGTCAGCGTGCTGCCAGCCAGTTTGCCTTCGGAGTCCCGGACCACGCCGCCCTTCACCTTAACTTCAAAATTTCCCAGCCGGTAATTCCCATCGCGCATCCCGGTAGCCGATGTCCCGTCGCTCACCAGCAGCACGGTGTCGAATCCCTTGGTTCCGAGCAGCACTTGGATAGCCGGCCCCGCCACATGCACGCCGTCTGCGATGATTTCAGCGGTTATGTCCGTGTCAGTCATAATCGCGCTGATCACGCCGGGATCGCGATGAGTAAACGGCCGCATCGCGTTGTAAACGTGCACCGCGTGCCGTGCTCCCGCCTTAAACGCCGCCCGCGCCTGATCGTAGTCCGCATCAGTGTGTCCCACCGCAACGACCATTCCGTCCGCCACAGCCCGAGCAATCAATTGCAAGGCCCCGGGAATTTCCGGCGCCACAGTCACAATCTTCACCAAACCATCGGCAGCAACCCGAAATTTCTCCAGCAGGTCGATCGAAGGAGGCGCAATGGACTCCGGCGGATGCACCCCGCGCCGCGCCTTATTGATGAACGGTCCTTCCAGATGCACGCCAACAATCTGCGCAGCCGCGCGCGTATTGCCTTCCGTCTTCTCGTGGCTGCGCACGTACTGGGCAATTCCCTCCAAGCTCCGGCAAGTATCCTCAACTGGCGCCGTAACCGTCGTCGCCACAATCGACGTCGTGCCAAAGCGTGCAACCGTGGAAGTGATCGCGTCCAGCGCCTGCGGAGTCGCTTCCATCACGTCGTGCCCGCCCGCGCCGTGAATGTGCACGTCCACAAATCCAGGCACCACCGTCATTCCCGCAGCCACATAATCCTTCGCGCCCGGCGGAATGTGCACTTCGTCGCGATGGCCGATGCCCGTAATGCGCCCGCCTTCGACAACGATCACGTTGTTCAGCAGTTCTTCTTGCGGCGTCAGAATACGCTCTGCGTAAATTGCGATAGCGGTCATGGCCTGTCCATGCTACTTGAAGTGAGCCCGAAAATCAGCGCCCAGCCTTGCATCCTTTTCCTAGTCCGCTACAATCATGGGGCGCAACTTATTGGGAGGAATTGGATGTCTTACGACAAAAGATACGTAGCTCAGAAGCGCCAGCGCCGCCGCCGCAAGACCGCTAAGGCGAAGGTGAAGCTGTACGAGCAAGGAAAGATGCCGCACGACAAGCTCCCCGCACTGGCTAAGAAATTCCTGAGCCGCAAGAATCGCGCGCTGAAAAAAGCCGAATAAACAAAAAAAGAGGGGCGCCCGTGGGAGCGCCCCTCTTTTTGCTGCGGTGAATCGAGTCAAACCCGCCAAGGAGTGGCTCGTTCCATCGAAATGCGGTTAGTTGCCGCCGGAGGTAGCCGCCTGCGCGTGCGTCGAGTTCGCCTTCGGCACGCTCAGGTATCCGGTGATCTTGTCCTTGCCTACCTGGTTCACCACGAACTCCAGCGGAGCGCGTGCGCCTCTTTCGAAGAAGTACAACGGCTCGTTTGCCGTCAGGCTCTTCTTGTCGTGGCGCTGGTCATCAACAAAAATCGTGACGCCGTACTGGCTCTTCTTCAGGTTTGTGGTGTGCAGCTCCACCATCAGATTGCCCACTTTCTCGCGCGAGTTCTTCTTGTCAATCGTGAACTCGTAGTAATCGCGCTCGCCCAGGCGGCGAAGTTCTTCCACCTCGTCGTGGTTGCGCGCGATCAACGTGCCGAATTCGCCCCGGGCCATCTGCAAGTTATTCTTGGTGCTGTCCAGGTCGGTCTTCACGCCGTTGACGTCGGTGCCGATCTTGTTCACGTCGTCAACGCTCGCCTTCGTCGCGAGCTGCGCATTCGTCTGGTTCTGCATCTCCGCCAATTCCTTGGCGTCATCTTCCTTGATTTTCTTGGCCTGCGAGCGCGCCTTGGATAGTTCGCCTTCGGTCAGCTTCATCTTGTCGGTCACCACGCTCAGTTCGCCTTCCAGCTGTGCGTTCGTGTCCTCAGCCTTGGCCAGGCGCTGGCTGATTATGTCATCGTTCTGCTTGGATTGTTGCGCTTGTGTCGCTAAGGACTGTTCCAGCTGTTTTGAGCGCGTGGACGCGGTCCAGCCTGCACCCAGTGCTACCAGTGAGACTACCGCGAGAGCAACCACGACGATTCCCACCCAGCGCGGCGCGGTGGCTTCGTCTGCGATCACCAGGTCCTGCCGTTCGTCACTCATGTTTTTCGCTCCTCCGGAAATCCCTTGCGGGGGAGAGAACTGCAAGCCGAGAACCAAAGTGGAACAGCGCGGTGCACGTCCGTAATGATCTGATAATAGGGGTGTTATGATTATTCGGAGAGCGTGCAGAAGGCGTTTCGTAAGGTTTCGCCCCTGCAAATTTTACGTGCCAGTAACATTTCTGCGTGGTGGAGGAAAAAGGGCACTACGAAGGGAAATCGTCTCGCCGAAGTACTACGTGTCGCCTTTAGCACTGCCAAAGGCTGCGCCACCCTTTGGTTTTTGCAGGGCGGGAGTTAGACGCCAGCAAACCCTAGGATCGCGTGATCGTCATATTCCGCAATTCCGCAATCCGATCCGAAAGCGGCGGATGCGTGCTGAAGAGCCCGGAAAACAATTGTCCCGCCATCAACGGCTGCACGATGCACAGCGCCGAAGTGGACTGTGAAATATCCATCGGAATCTTCTTGTTGTAAGCGCCCAATTTTTCCAGCGCGCTGATCAATCCATTCGCATGCCCAATCATCTGTACGCCCGAAGCATCCGCCTGATATTCGCGCTGCCGGGAGATCCCCAGCTGCAGCAATACCGCCGCGATCGGCGCAAGAATCACCATTAGCAGCGCTCCAATCCCGCCGCTGCGATTCCGCCCACCGCCGCCATAGCCTCCCAACATCAGTCCCCAACGCCCCACATGTCCGATCCATGTAATCGCGCCGGCCAAAGTCGCAGCAATAGAAGACGTCAAAATGTCATAATTCCGCACGTGCGAAAGCTCGTGCGCGATTACGCCTTCCAGTTCGTCATCGTTCATAATTTCCATCAACCCCTGTGTCACCGCCACCGACGCATGACTCGGATTGCGCCCCGTTGCAAACGCGTTCGGCGCCGCCTGCGGAATCAAATACAGCTTGGGCATCGGCAAATTCGCCTTCGCGGCAAGCCGCTCCATCACCGCATACAACCGCGGCGATTCCTCGCGGCTGATTGGCACAGCCCCGCTGGACTTCAGCGCAATCTTGTCCGAGAAAAAATACGCGCCCCCATTCATCAGCACGGCAACTACCAGCGCGATCGTCATGCCATTCGCTCCGCCCAGTCCTTCGCCGATAAACAGCAACAGGAGCGTCAACGCCGTCAGCAAAAAAGCAGTCTTAAATGTTTTCATGTTCTTCAGCCTTGGCGCCCGATAAATTAAATCAGGCGGCGCCTGCCTTCGCAGCCTTCCGCGAAAATTTCATCGCGGCGGTCTTCGCATCCACATCCACGTTCACATCATCGCCCGGATGCACTTCGCTATCGAGAATCTTCATCGCCAGTGGATCCTGTATCAGCCGCTGAATCGCGCGCTTCATCGGACGCGCGCCGTAAGCCGGGTCGTAGCCCTCGCTAAAGAGCAGGGTCTTCGCCGCCGCAGTCAGATGCAATTTGATCTGCCGCTCTCCCAGCCGCTTCACCAGGTGCTGCATCTGCAGATCAATGATGTGCTCAATCTGATCCTTGCCCAGCGGACGGAACAGAACGATATCGTCAATGCGGTTCAGGAATTCCGGACGGAAAATTTCCCGCAGCGCCGCCATGGCCTGCTCGCGCGCCTGCTTCGGATCCTTTTCCAGCAGATCAAAAATCGCGCTCGAACCCACGTTCGAAGTCATGATAATCACCGTGTTGCGAAAATCCACGGTGCGGCCCTTGCCGTCCGTCAGCCGACCATCTTCCAATATCTGCAGCAGCACATTGAATACGTCCGGATGCGCCTTCTCGATTTCATCCAGCAACACCACGGAATAAGGCCGTCGCCTCACTTGCTCGGTCAGCTGTCCTCCCTCGTCGTAACCCACATACCCCGGAGGCGCGCCGATCATCCGCGCCACCGAATGCTTCTCCATGTATTCGGACATATCCAGCCGCACGATCGCGCGTTCATCATCAAACAAAAATTCCGCCACTGCTCGCGCCAACTCCGTCTTTCCCACTCCGGTCGGTCCCAGAAACAGGAACGACCCAATCGGCCGATTCGGATCGCTTAAGCCCGAGCGACTGCGCCGAATCGCGTTCGCCACGCTCTCCAGCGCCACTTCCTGCCCCACGACGCGCTCGCGCAAGCGCTCTTCCATGTGCACCAGCTTCTGGACTTCACCCTCCAGCAGCCGGCCCGCGGGAATGCCCGTCCACTTGGCTACGATTTTAGCGATTTCTTCTTCGCCGACTTCTTCCTTCAGCATCGGGTGATCTTTTTGCAGCTCGGCCAGTTTGTTCTGTGCGGCCTGCAATTCTTTTTCCGCAGCCGCCAATTTGCCGTAACGGATTTCTGCCACCTTTGAAAGATCCCCGGCGCGCTCGAAGCGTTGCTCTTCCGTCTTCAGGCGGTCAATTTCTTCCTTCTGCCTGCGGATGCGCCCAATCGCATCTTTCTCCGTCTGCCAGCGCCCCTTCAACGCATTCGATTGCTCGCGCAACGTGCTCAGTTCTTTTTCCACCTGCTTCACGCGCTCGCGCGAATGCGCGTCCGATTCCTTGCGCAGCGCCTGCCGCTCGATTTCGAGCTGCATGACGCGCCGCTCAATTACGTCAATTTCCTGGGGCAGGGAATCAATCTCCATGCGCAGCCCCGCCGCCGCTTCGTCCACCAGGTCAATCGCCTTGTCCGGCAGAAACCGGTCGGTAATGTAGCGCTGCGAAAGCATCGCCGCTGCCACGATCGCCGCGTCCTTGATCCGCACGCCGTGATGCACTTCGTAACGTTCCTTCAACCCGCGCAGAATCGCGATCGTATCTTCCACCGAAGGCTCGCCCACATACACGGGCTGGAAACGCCGCTCGAGCGCGGGATCTTTTTCGATGTACTTGCGGTATTCGTTCAGCGTCGTCGCGCCAATCGCGCGCAATTCGCCGCGCGCCAAGGCCGGCTTCAGCATGTTCGAGGCGTCCATTGAACCTTCTGCCGCGCCTGCGCCCACCAAGGTATGCAGCTCGTCGATGAACAGAATAATTTGCCCGTCGGACTCGGTGACCTCTTTCAGCACCGCCTTCAACCGGTCTTCAAATTCGCCGCGATATTTCGCGCCCGCCAGCAGCGCCGACAAATCCAGCGAAACAATCCGCTTCGGCTGCAACACCTCGGGGACGTCGCCTGCCACAATGCGGCTCGCCAGGCCCTCCACAATCGCGGTCTTACCCACGCCCGGCTCGCCAATCAGCACCGGATTATTTTTCGTGCGCCGCGCCAGAATCTGCATCACGCGCCGGATTTCCTCGTCGCGCCCGATCACCGGGTCCAGTTTGCCGCGCCGCGCCAAGTCCGTCAGGTCGCGCCCGTACTGCTCCAAGGCGCGATAGGTGGATTCCGGATTTTGCGATGTCACCCGATGGCTGCCGCGAATCGTAGCCATCGCCTGCAGAATCGCGTCATGGCTAGCGCCTGCGCGTAGCAGCGCCTGTGCTGCCGGATCTTTTTCCGCCGCCGAAATGGCCAGCAGAATATGCTCGGTCGAAACGTACTCGTCCTTCAGACGCTGCGCCTCCTCGAACGCCGTCTCCAGAATCTTGTTGGTAGCAGGAGCCAAATACTGCTGCGAGACGCCGGAAATTTTCGGCAGCCGCGCAATCTGTTTTTCGATTTCGCTGGCCAGCGTCGTCGGCGAAACCCCTAGCTTCTCAAGTAGCGGCGGTACCACACCGTCGCCCTGCGCCAGCAACGCCCACAGCAAATGCAGCGGCTCGATCTGCTGCTGGCCCTCGCGCCCGCCCATTTCCTGCGCCGCCTGCAGCGCCTGTTGGGCCTTCACAGTCAATTTATCAAAACTCAGCATGATCTAACCTTCTCACTCTGTATTGACGCGTGCGAACGGTCCTGGGATACCTGGCTCCGAATGCTCGTACGAGCGTCTATTCAGTATGTTAGCTCGAAAACATGATAAAATATGCGTGTACAATTGTCAAGTATTTCGTACCCGCATTGGCTTCAAGCACATCCATATCCTTCTCTATTCTATCACCTTTAGAATTAAAGCTTTAAGGTAGTGCGTCTCCGGCATCGTCAACAAAATCGGATGATCCTCGGCCTGCGTCCTCCTTTCCACAACAACCACATTCTTCTTCGCATCGTTCGCCGCCTCCGCAATCAGCCGCAAGAACAGCGCCTCGCTAAGGTGGTAGGAGCAGGAACACGTCACTAAGTATCCGCCCGGAGCCAGGATCTTCAGCGCCCGCAGATTGATCTCCTTGTAACCCCGCGTCGCGGCCTCCAGGCTATCCCGGTTCTTCGCAAACGCCGGAGGATCCAGAATCACCATCCGGAACCGCCGCTCCACCTCGTCGTACTCCCTCAAGACGTCGAAAGCGTTCCCTTCGCGAAATGTCACATTCCTAATCCCGTTCAATTCTTGATTCCGCCGCGCCGCCTGTACCGCCGCCGCGCCCATATCAATCCCTTCCACATGCTGGCATTCGGCCGCCACCGTCAAGGCGAACCCGCCCTGGTAACTGAAACAATCCAGCACCTCGCCCGACGCATACCGTCGCGCCGCCCAATGATTTTCGCGCTGATCGAGAAACGATCCGGTCTTCTGTCCCTTCGCCAAATCGTAAACAAATGTGATCTTATTTTCCTTCGCCAGAATTTCAGGCGGCACTTCTCCCTGCAACACGCTCACGCTCTGCGGCAATCCTTCGAGCAAACGCACCTTCGGATCATTGCGCTCCAAAATCCCCTTCGGCGAAAACTGCTCAACCAGAATCTCCACGATCAAAGCCTTCTGTCGCTCCGAAGCCTGGCTCAAAGTCTGCAGCACCAGGTAATCTCCATAACGGTCAATCACGATCGAAGGCAGCAGGTCCGCCTCGCCATGCACCAGCCGGTAGGCGTCGGTTTCTTCCACCACTGTCTCGCGATAAGCAGCAGCCCGCCGCAATCGCTCGGTAAAAAACGCCCGGTCCACCACCACGTTTTCGCGCGTCAGCAAACGCACCGCGATCTGCGATTTGTCGCTGTAAAATGCGCGCCCGTGAAATCGCCCGCGTTCATCCATAACGCGCACGATCGCCCCAGCCTCAGCCTGCGCCGACCGTACATCACTCCGATACACCCACAGATGCCCGGAGCGCAGCCGCTCGACCCCGCGCGTGCTGATCACTACCGCCCCTTCGGTCACGTTTCCCGCCTGATGTTCGAGGATTAGACCGCTGATTCGCTACAATGATTCCCGCACGCGCTCTCGCGCGCCAGCCCGACCTTGGAACTCACGAGAGCACGCAAAGTAGTGTAACGCCGCGCCGTGCAGTTCTGGCAACCGCTGTCACAACCAATCCGCTGTGAAGTCTGCGGCGAGCAAAGAACCAGCGCCAAACAAAATGAATCTCGACGAACTAAATTTCGAACTGCCATCCGAGCGCATCGCGCAGCACCCGCTAGCAGCGCGCGACGCCTCCCGCATGCTGCTGGTCGATAAAACCACCGGCGCGTGGGACGATCGCCAATTCCGCGAATTTCCCGACCTGCTGCGTGGCGATGAACTCATCATCCTCAACAACGCCCGCGTCCTGCCCGCGCGCCTGTTCGGACGCCGCGTCGGAATTCACGCCGAGCCTCCCGGCATCCACAACTCCGCGCGCCACGAACACTTGAAAACGCCCATAGAAGTCCTGCTCGTCCGCCAACTCTCATCCGACACTTGGGAAACTCTAGTGCGCCCCGGCAGAAAAATCTCGGTAGGCGAAAAAATTATTTTCGGCGAGCGCGTAGGCGAAGCTGAACCTGAACTCGAAGCGGTAACCGAAAGCCGCGGCGAATACGGCCTGCGCGTCTTGCGCTTCACCTCGAAAACCGGCTTCCCCGAAGCGCTCCGTCGCCTAGGTCGCATTCCACTGCCGCCCTACATCAAGCGCTGCGACGAACCCGCCGATCGCGAACGCTATCAAACCGTCTACGCAAGGCAGGGAAGCGCCGTCGCCGCGCCTACCGCAGGCCTGCACTTCACGCCCGAAATTCTGCAGCGCATCAGAGTCCGCGGCATCGAGATCACCGAAGTAACTCTCGACGTAGGCCTCGGCACATTCGAGCCAGTGCGCACGCAGCGCCTCGAAGACCACAAAATCCATCTCGAGTCCTACGAAATTCCCGAAGCCACCGTCGAAGCAATCGCGAATGCGCAAAATAAATCGCGACCAGTCCTAGCCATCGGCACCACAGTCGTCCGCGCCCTCGAAGACGCCGCAGAAAAGGCCGCGTCAAGCAGCAGCGGCAGCAGTAGCGTCATCCTAACCCCCGGAAAATCCGAGGCCGCGATCTTCCTCTACCCCGGAAAACCCCTCCGCGTAGTAAATCAGCTCCTCACGAATTTCCATCTCCCGCAATCCAGCCTGCTAGCGCTCGTCGCCACCCTCGCCGGACCGGGAAATATCCTCTGCGCATACCACCACGCCGTAGCGGCCGAATATCGCTTCTACAGCTACGGCGATTGCATGTTCATCCGCTGATGGCCCGCCGATTCCTCAATTCCCGCCAGTTCCACAAAGTTCCCCGCGCGATTTCGTGCAACCCGCCCACTCTTCGTCTATAATTCGCATCCTGCCTCTGGGGGCAGCGCATGCGCTACCTGATTCTCAGCGATATCCACGCCAACCTAACCGCACTCGACACCGCTCTAGCCGCCGCGAAGGGCCACTGGGACAAAGTGATCTGTCTCGGCGACGTAGTCGGCTACGGTCCCGATCCCAACGAAGTTGTGGATCGCATCCGCGAAATCGGCGCTATCACCATTCGCGGCAATCACGATAAAGCCGGCTCCGGCCTGGCCAACGCCGACGATTTCAATCCAGTAGCCCGCGCCGTCGCTCTCTGGACTCGCGACCAGCTCCGCCCCGAAAATCGCGAATGGCTCGAGCAACTTCCCACCGGCCCGCTCAACGAAAATGGTTTCGTGATGGTTCACGGCGCCTTCCGCGATGAAGACGAATACGTCTTCGCGCCGGCTCAGGCTCTCGACAGCCTTCTCGACGCTCCCGCGCAAATCACTTTCTTCGGACACACGCATCTGCAGGGTGGTTTCACTCTTCACGACGATCAAGTCGCCGTGCTGCATTTCAAGCCCCCGGCCGGGCAACCCTTCGCTGCGTTAGTCATCGAGGACGGCACTACCTACCTGCTCAATCCCGGTTCCATCGGCCAGCCGCGCGATGGAGATACGCGCGCCGCGTTCGTGATCGCGGATGTCGCGAATAAATCTGTGCAATTCTGGCGTGTGCCTTACGATGTCGAAGCAGTGCAAAAACGCATGGGCGCCGGCGGCTTGCCCGAACCGCTGATTCAGCGTCTAGCGTTCGGCCGCTAAGGCGCGCGAGGGATCCAACCCATGGAACCGGGCGAAAGTTCCTACACCGCAGCGCGCCGCCGCTTTCCGGCCGCATTTCTCGCCGGAGTAGTAGTCATGGCCCTGCTGTTCGGCGGATTTTACCTGCTCACGCGCATCTTCGGCATGCCCGGCGCGGCTGTTGCTGAAAAACTTCCCTTCGGATCCGCAGAACAAGCCTACGCCGAACGCATCCATTTCAGCGACCTGCACATGTCGCGCTCCACCAACATGTTGAAACAGGAATTTACCTACGTAAATGGAATGATGTCGAACGATGGCGTGCAGTCAATCCGCGCCATGGAAGTCACCGTCGAATTTCGCAACGCTCTCAACCAAGTAATCCTCCGCGATTCGCAATTGGTCATCGGACCCAACCATGGCCCATCTCTCAACGCTGGTCTGAGCCGCCCGTTCGACGTAACGCTCGAACATGTTCCCGCGGAATGGAATCAAGAGTATCCTTCCATACGAGTTACTGGCCTGATACTGCAATAGCCGCACGCAGCTTCTCCAAAGCGGCAAAGAGTTTCCATGACCGTGTGCAGTTGAATTCGCCTAGGAACGACTGGGCGGCCCTGGATCGCGCGCTTAGCGATCTCGCGGCGTCCGGCAGCCTGGAAGTGCGCGAAGACCGAGCATGGCTCGCCGAACGAGCCACTCTGCATTTCGAGCGCCGCGTTGAACGCAAAAATCCGCGCGTGCACCTCCCGTCTGACGAGCGCAATCTCACCCGCCGCGTCCTGCGCGTAAAAGAAAATGCCGCCGACCGTATCGTGCTGGAAGTTCAGCGCTTCGGCCGCGCCAAGCCTGGCCGCCTGGAATTTCTGCGCACCGATTCGCCTCGACCCGCCGGACGCATCACTTGCGAACAATTCCGCGCACGGTTCGCGCGCATCCTAGCCGAAAAATTTCCAGACGCCGTAGTGGATTCGCTCATCGCCGCTCCCGACCTGGAAAATTCTTTCTCCGGCTGGTACGTCCGCGCCATCATGCACGAAGGTTCGCACGCATGGGCGCTGTTCGCGGCCGCCCCAGTGAAGACGCTGCCACCGCCAGAAAATATTCTGGCGTTTGGAATTTTGTGGCTGGATTGGACGCGCACTCGCGCCCATCGCCGCGCCATCGAAGGCCTGCGCTTTTTCGTCCCGCAAGGAACCAGCCAGCGCCTACGCGAACGCCTGCTAGCGCTTGCAGCTTCCGTGCGAGCCGAAATTTACGAAATGCGCGAGCCTGACGCCGCCATGCAGAAAATTGAACCCGCCGATGCCGGAAACCTGGAAAGTTGGCTGGTCCCGTGCGAGCAGATCGAATTCGTACTGCATGCCGCGAACGACACAATCAGGCGCGTCCGAGCGATGCTGCCAGGAAACGCAGCGGCCATCCAATACCGCCTGCCCGCCGCTGCGCATGAAGTCGCGCTCGCTTTTCACGGCATGCAATTCGCGTGCTGGATCAAACAAGGAGTCTTTTTCGGCCTGGGGAATTCCACCGAACTCCTCACCGCCGCGCACGAACGCGCGCTCGAGCGTCTGCTCCCCAAACTCGACCTGCATCGCATTCCGCTAGCCAGCGACACCAATCACGCCCTGTATCGCGGCGCGCCCGCAAGATGGCTCGAATCGATCGTGCTACACGATCCCGCGAAACTCGACGCGCTACTCGACACGCGCCATTTTTATTCGCAGGTTCCCGCGCTAGCTGCCGCTGACAGAGTGTGCTCGATCTACGGGGAATCACGCGCCAGGGCCGTTTGCTCTTAATCGAACTAAAGGCTCCTGAAGATCCGCAATTGCCCGCAGAAGCCGTGGACGACTGGCTGCGCGTTCGCCGTCATCAACGCGAAGGCGATTTTCACTGCGATGGATATTTCGCGGGCGTTGCGATTGGCCCGTAGCCGCCGCTCGTCTGGCTCGTTTCGCCCGGCCCGCGTTTCCATTCCGCCACCGAGACGCTGCTGAAATATCTCTGGCCCGAAATCCGCGTAACCAGAATCGGCCTGGCCGAAAATGGGCGCCGCGGCCTGAAAATTATTTTCCGCCAGTAAGCGATCTATCGAACGGGGAATTTATCTCTTGCAAAAAAGGAGGGGAAGCGGCCTGGGTTGAGCCAGAACCACTTCCCGGGGTGTGTCCTAGAAGCGATTAAATAATTAGACGCCTGCGGCTGGAAAAGGTTGCATGAAAGTGCAGGCCGAGAAAAAATTCACAAATCTCAGTAAAACAGGTACTTGCGCCACTTCTCGTCGCGATGTCCGATCAATCGCATCAACTGCCGCGAAGTGTGCAGCGTGAAAGGCCGCGGCCGCCGCTGCAATTTGATTCCCGCTTCTTCCGGCGTGCGATCGCCCTTGCGGTTGTTGCACGTGTAGCAGCAAGCCACCAGATTTTCCCACGTGGAGCGCCCGCCCCGCGAACGCGGCATCACATGATCCAGCGTCAGCTCCGAAGCAGGGAACGCCCGCGCGCAAAACTGGCAGGTATTCCGATCGCGCAGCAAAATATTTTTCCGCGAGAGCGCCCGGCTCTGCTGCGGAATGTGCCGGTAGCTCAGCAGACGAATCACCGACGGCACCTGAATCGCCTTCTGCGTGGAATGAACTTCGGTGTGATTGGTTTCTTCGGCCTGGGCGACGCCCTTCAGCATCAGCACCAGCGCCCGGCGCACAGCGGTCACGTTGATCGGTTCGAAGGTCGCGTTTAGCACCAGCACGGGAGCTTGCATCACGGAAGGACGGCTTGCAGCAGATTTAACCGGGGCGACAGTCTCCGGCGCGACTCCGCCCAGCCCGATTGCGGGCCGGGGCCGTAAGCCATGCTTGAGCCGCATTTCCATTTGCGCCGCCTTTGCGTCGCTCGACGATTTTCCCTAGGTTCTAAGGATGCTCGTCGCACCCTGTTGGTTTCTCCAGCTTGAATCTGTAGCTTGCTGCAAATGCTGCTGCGGACCCGGGGGTGACCAGCCTGGTACGACTCGCCCTACCGTTAACCCCATCACCGTCGCGGCACCCGCCTGCTTCAAGGCACGCGCGCATCAATCCAGGGTCGCGCCAGTCGTCAATACATCATCTAGCAGCAGAACTCGCAACTTGTCAACCAGCAGGCCTTTGCGCGTCGCGTACGCGCCACGTACCGATTCCCAGTGCACCTTGCGAGTCGGCACCAATCGCGCCGGGCGAGGCATCGTGCGCATCAGCAAATACGCGCCCTGCTTCAATTGCAGCCGCCGCGCCACAGGCCTCGCGATCAGCTCAGCCTGGTTGTAACCGCCTGCGCGCTGCCGGTCAGGATGCAGCGGCACCGGGACGTTCACGTCCGCCGGAAACGCCTCACCTTCCCGCGCCACAATCTCCGCCAACCGCTCCGCGAACCAAACGCCCAGGCGGGTTACTTCTTTATATTTCAGCAGCAGAATCGCGTGGTGCAGCGCGTCGTTGTAAAGCAGGTAGCTGCGCGCCCGGCCGAAAGCGTAGTACCCATCGCGGCACAGCCGGCAAAGCCATCGCGCAGCGTCGGCATTCGGGTCGCCAGCCGCCGTCACTGCGAGTGCGGTCCCGGTTGTCGCTGTAGTTGCGGCAAACGGCAGTTCGGATTCGGCAGCCATCACAGCAGGAGTCTCGACCGCGACTGCTTTGGGAAACGGCCGCCCGCAACACTTGCACATCGGGTGCACTATCGGCTGGAACGACGCTAGACATGAATCGCAAATCGGAATGCGGCTGGCATTCAAAAGCCTAGACCCACAAATGCGGCAAGGCGCGGGGAAGAGCACAGCAGCCAGCGCGTCAATGGCGGTTCGCAATATCACAATGTAGTCGGCAAGCTAGAGGGGCCCGGCGAACGCTACTCCACCACCGCAGGGAAGGATAGACCGTAATTCTACGCACAGTGATGTCGGCTGGAAGACGGCACGGAGGCGAAGCTTTTGACTTTGCAGCTGCCATCCTGCCATAGCGGGATGGCAGCCTTTGCACTTGCGTTGGATCTTGTAGCGCCCGGCCCCGCTTTGCGGGACCGGGCAGCCGTTCCAGTCGTCTTAAATTTCCACCGTCGCCACGCGAAAAAAAAAGACGGCGGTCCCACGAATCGGAACCGCCGCCACAAAACCCAACCGCTGCCTGTTCTTACAGCTGCCCCTGCTCCGTCTTTTCCTGGCAGGTAATGCAATACCGCGTCCACGGCACAGCTTCCAGCCGCTTCTGTTGCAGCTCTTCGTGGCAGGAATTGCACTCGCCGTAGGTGCCGTCCTTAATCCGAGCCAGCGCGTTATCCACGAGCGCAAGCAACGACCGGTCATTGTGCGTCTGGCCGAACAAAAATTCCTTGGTGTAGGAATTCGCCGCCTTGTCTCCCAGATCCACCGTCGGATCTTCGTCCGCCTCGCGCCCTTCCTGCTCGGTGCGCGCGATGCCGCGGACTAATTCTTCGCGCCGCGTGGCTAATTTCTTTTTGTAGTACTCCAATCGTTTCTTGTCCATCGTTCAGTCCCTATGCGAGGCCCAATAGCTCGCTCGAAGCCGCCCAGTTTAACGGCACCTACTTCCCTTGTCAAATCAGCGCCCGCAAGTTAGCGACAAATGGTAACGGTCTAAATTCGTCCTTTAATCGTCACCCCGAGCCGCCACCAGCGCGGACACCCAATCCAGGAAGCAAGCTCCAGGTCGGCTTGTGATAGATGCTGCATCGGCGGAAAAGGATTCCAGAAGCCGGGAAAGCAGCAACGAAGGGAAGTAGCGAAGATGGGAGGCAGCGAAGCGCAGAAAGTCTGGAACTGATCGCACCTGGGATAGCTTTCTCGGTCCCCTCCGCCTTGCTCTGCGTTAAAGCTCTTGACGCTGCGCCGTAATCAACCGTTACGAAACACCCACCAGCTTCTTTGGAAATATGAAATGAATCCCCACGCCGCCAACGATCAGCACTAAGAACGCGAACACGCTGCCTTCCGGCCCTACCGTCCCACCCGTAAGCCATGTGGGCCCGTGAAAAGTTGAATTAAACAAATGCCCTTTCGCCAAAAACCCACTATCCGGCACGGAATAAAAAAACGTCTCCGACCAATCCCACGCCGCATGCATTCCAATCGGAAACCATAAATTTCCGGTTCGCTGCAATGCGAACGCCGCCAGCACCCCAAACGATCCCGCCATTGCCGCGCCGAACCACGCTTCGCCGCCATTGCTCAAATGGATCGCGCCAAACAAAATCGAAAGAACAATCGCCGCCGGCCAGAACCCGATTCCGGGCACCAGCGTCGCTTGCATGTACCCGCGGAACGAAAATTCTTCGAAGAGTCCCACCATCAGGAACGCAATCCCGTACAGCCCGCCATACTTCACCGCATCCGCGACAGAAAGCGCCACGCTGCCCAGCGAAAAGCCGTGCAACGCCGCAATCAGCCCCAGCGCCAAGGACAGCATCGCGAACCCGTAAGGCACGCCCTGCCAGAACCGCTTCCCCAAAAACTGATTCAGCGGCAAATAATAATCCGCATAGGTGCGTTTCTCGATCAGCGTCATCACAGAGGTCGCGACCAGCAGAGCAAGTAACATGATGCCTTCGCTAAAAATCGCCAGCCGCGGGGTAAACAGGTTCGGATCCTGCGCTTTGAACCACGCATCCACGCCGGGAACGTGTTTCAACACCCATCCCTCGGCCTTGATGCAGGCGAGCCACAGAAAAATAAAGATCAGCAGCCGCCATCCGGCGCGCATCCCGTTCGGCCCCATGAAAATATTCTCGATCCCCGACCGCTGCGCTGCCACGGGTTGAAACTCTCCCGCGGCTGCAGGCAAACCGCTCGTGTCGCCATTCGTGGTCATCGCGCCCCTCGCAAGTCCTGCCTACTATACGGCACTCTCATCCCGATAGTTTCAATATCGCCACGTGCAACTCTACTTCCGCCCCTCCCGCTTCTGCGCAATCACCAGACCACGCGGCGTCGAAAGCAGCACCACCGAAATCAAACCCTCCTGCTCCAGACGCAGCGCCGCCTCGCGCACCACCTTAAAATGCGAACTAGCGTCATGCACCAATATCAATCCTCGCGCATCAATCTGCGGCAGAAATCTCCGTATCTCCTGCTCGCGTATCGTCAAATGGCTGTCGCTGAAAAAAATATCAATCGTCCCCTCAATCGGCGTTTCCAGACTCGACGCATTGCGGTACTCGATCCAATCGCCGAGCCCCGAAGCGTCAATCCGTTCCTTGGCCTTCGCAAAAATCGCGGGATCAAACTCGATCGTAATCAGCTTTCCAAATCCGTTGGCCTTCAACGCTTCCGCCATTTTGATTGCGCTATAGCCGATGAACGTCCCAGTCTCCACAATCAATCGCGGCTTCGCGGTAGTCACGATGGACTTCAGAAAATCCAGCACCTCCAGCTCCGAACTCTGCGAGTCCACCATCTGCCACCATTCCGGATGCGGGCACTCCGGCGTAGCCCCCACATATTCCGGCTGAACGAAATCCTCCTGCTCGCTCACGCGATCCAGAATGTGATGCCCCTCGTAGCGCTTCACAAATCGTGGAACGATCACGCCGATCACAGCTCCGCCCGCCAAAATCGCCACGCCACAAGCCAGCAACCGCCACCCCGCCATGCGGCACGCGCGGCCGACCCGCCGAATACCGCGGATTCGATCAGCTGATATCCGCCGGCAAGTATCAGCCATTCGCCAAACACAATTCCCGCCGGCCGCTGAAATTGCAGTTGCTTCCGGCCTTCACTCCAAAGAAAACCCGCAAGCAACCCAGACGCCGCAATCCCCCAAGTCGCCGGCGCATGAAGCGGCACGCTGCCATGAACAACCGCAAGAGGAATCAACCCAAACGCAGCACCGCGGTCGCCGCCACACAAGTCACATCAAGCGCAGTAAGCAAATGCCAACCGGCAGCGCACGGAAAGAGAGCCTCCTGCGCAAAACGTCAGCGCGCAGAGTGATCCCCGCAGCGAGCAGGAAAAGAATGTAGACCAAGAATGTCATCGCGAGTGGCTCCGAGCGGCGATTACGCGCATGGCAACCCGCGCGCCCACAGAGGAGAAAACGTCAGAGGCAATCAAGGCGGTCCAAACTGGAGTCCCAGATAGAGCGTGCACCGGAGGAGTCTGGGAGGAACTATGTCTGTTGGCAAGCTGATTGACCGTCGCGCGTCCGCTATGTTTTGCCGAAGTCCCGCCCGCCAACAATGGGCCGTTACGCGTTTTCCGCCGACGCCACTTCCGCCCGCATTCCCATATTCACCGGCATTTGTTTGTGCATCAGCCGCCCCAACTCAAAAAACGCACTCGAAGCCGCATTCTGCATCGCCAGCGAACTCTCGACGCCGCAAGTGCAGCCCGGGCATTCCCGCCGCACCATCGCCTCACACTGCCGCACATAATCCTCAGACGCCAAAATCGTTGCCAAACGGTCCTTCAGAATATTTCCCACCGGTTGCAGCGGATAGCATCCGGTCATCACGTCGCCATTCGAGAGCACGAACATCTGCAGATAACCGAGGATGCAAGGCGGCTCCGCAACCAGCTGCCGCTTGAAATATTTGGTTACGTATTCCACTTCGTATTCAGGCCGTTTCAGGTCCTGGCGCAGGAATTTTGCGATCTCCTTCACGTCGCCGCCCTCAGGCCACATCGAATCCATGTCCGCATCCTTAATAAAATAAATGCTCTGGCTCAGGACGTTATACTGCACCTCCGCTCCCACTCCGTGCGCCACTTCCGCCAGCTTGCCCAGCTCCTTCGCGGAAATCCGATTCAGCGTCACGGCAATCGAAACTTTTTTCCCGCGCAGCGCTTTGATGCCCTGCATCGCCAGATCAAAATACCCGTCAATTCCGCGGATCAAATCGTTCGTTTCTTCCAGCCCGTCAATCGAAATGCAAACCTTGGTAATCGGCGAGGCGTTGATCTCTTTGTGCATCTTCTTGATCAGCAATCCGTTGGTCTGCAGGATCACTTCCGTAAAAGGACGCATGTCCGCGCGCCTCATGATCTCGAATAGGTCAGTGCGCAGCAGCGGTTCGCCCCCGGTAAACCGCAGCGAACGAATACCCGCCGCCCCGATCTCGTTCAGCAGCTCAACCGCGCGATCCGCCTTGATTCCGTCGTGCCAGCGCGTCTTCCAATAATCGCAGCTGATGCACTTCGCCTGGCAATTTTCGGTGAGCTTCACGTGTGCCGCCAGCGGACGAATCTTTGGCGGCAATAATTTCGCCGAAAAATTGCTGCCCAGCCACACGCGCGTCAAATACAATCCAGAAAACGACATCCAGCGCTCCTCGGACCGCCCTGTAAATCAAAAATCCGTATCATTCCCAAGCGTCCAGCCAAGATTATACAGCCTGCAGCAAACCCCCGCAACGCGCTCCTGTGCCGCAGTGTCGTCAAAATACGTGTTCGCTGACGCCTAAATATGCATCCTTCTGTCAACTGGTGGCTGCGAGGCTCGACGGCTCCCGCAACTGCGCAATCTTCTTCGGCCGGAGTTGTCGAGGTGCTACCATTCGCTGGCTAGGGATCTGGCTTAGCCCACCGAGGGATCGGTGATCGCAATCGTTATCGGTGTCGCAGCAATCGTGATCGCGCTGCTGCCTGGAGGGAAGTTTTACCCAGGGCGCCTCGGGACGAACCAAGTGCTGCCGCCGATAGAACCAGCGTGGATTGGCCGACTTTTCATTTTCACTGCGGGACTCGCCGCAATTCTGGATGGTCTCTGGGATATACATCACCGCTGAGTCGGCCGCCACCATCGAATCGTAGCGACAATCGCTGATGCGCTGCAGGTTCGGCTGCGGGATTGCGTGTCCTCAGGGTTGCGGCCAACCCACGCCGCTGTTAAAATCTTACGTTTGCGAGCCTGGAAGAGCCGCAATCCTTATCCGCTATCCTGGACATCCTTCCATGAACGGAACCATTTCGCGCGACGCACAGCTTTTGGGGGAGGACTGGTTTGGCTAAATACGATGTTGTGATCATCGGCAGCGGTCCCGGCGGATACGTCGCCGGCATCCGCGCCGCGCAGTGGGGCCTGAAAGTCGCCGTCGTCGAGAAAGATCCCTTCCTCGGCGGCACTTGCTTGCACGTCGGCTGCATCCCCACCAAAGTTTTTCTGCACCACGCCGACATTTACGATCATTTCAAACGCGCCGAAGAATTCGGCTTCGACGTCGAAAGATGTAAAAGTCAATTGGCCCGCCATCCTCGCGCGCAAAGACAAAATCGTAAAAAAGCACGCCGGCGGCATCGGGCTGCTGTTCAAGAAAAATAAAGTCGAATCCATCACCGGCTGGGGCAGGATCGCCGGCCCAGGCCGCGTCTCCGTCGAAAAAGACGGCAAAATCACCGAACTCGAAACCACGAACATCCTGGTCGCCACAGGTTCGGCCGCGCGCTCGCTGCCGGGTGTAGAAATTGACGGCACCACAGTCCTAACCAATCGCGAAATTCTCGGCCTGCAGCAAATCCCAAAATCCATGATCGTAGTAGGCTGCGGCGCGGTGGGAGTTGAATTCGCCTCCATTTTCCGCACGTTTGGCTCCGAAGTCACACTCCTCGAAGCCCTCCCGCGTGTCGTTCCACTGGAAGACGAGGAAATTTCCGCCGAACTTCACAAAGCCCTCGTGAAACGCGGCATCAAAATCGAACTCGAAGCCAAGGTCGAGTCCGTGAAGAAAGACGCAAACGGCGCCACGGTCGTTTACAAGGACAAAACCGGCAAAGCGCAAACCATCAGCGCCGAAAAAGTTCTGATCGCCGTCGGCCGCCGCCCGCTCACTGAAAATATCGGCCTGGAAAAAACCAAAGCCAAACTCGAGCGCGGTTTCATCCACACCAACGCCTTCCTGGAAACCGATGAGCCGAACCTCTACGCCATCGGCGATATCGTCGCCGGCCTGCCGCAACTCGCGCACGCCGCTTCCATGGAAGGAATCATTGCCGTCGGCCGCATGGCCGGAAAAGACGTGCAGCCCTTCGACCGCAAGCGCTGCCCCAACGCCACTTACTGCGAGCCGCAGATCGGCTCCATCGGCCTCACCGAAAAACAAGCTCGCGACGCCGGCTTCCAGGTAAAGACCGGAAAATTTCCGTTCCTCGGCAACAGCAAAGCCACAATTCTCGGCCAGCACGAAGGCTTCATCAAAGTTGTAGCCGAAGAAAAGTATGGCGAAATTCTAGGCGTGCACGCCATCGGCCCGCTCGCCACAGAAATTATCGCCGAACCGGTAGCGGCCCTGGGCCTGGAAGCCACGCTCGACGACATGGCCGCCACAATCCACGCCCACCCCACAGTTTGGGAAGCAATGGGCGACGCATTCAATTCCGTGCGCGGCTTGAGCATCAATTATTAGAATGAATCCGCGGCGCGCCAACCGCTGGAGCACCTGAGAGGCTCGTGAACCAAAGAGAAAAAATTTGCTGGCAAGTGAACGCAGGCTTTCTGCCCTATGCCCGCGCCTGCGCATTGCAGAGCCAACTCGTCGAAGCCCGCAAAGCCGGCGCGATCCCAGACGTCTTGCTCTTCTGCGGGCACCCGCATGTGATCACGCTGGGCCGCAACGGAAAAAACGAGAATCTCCGCGCGAGCGACCGCCTCCTAGCCCAAATGAACGTCACGTTCGAGGAAACAGACCGCGGCGGCGACATCACCTACCACGGCCCCGGCCAGATCGTCGGCTACCCCATCCTTGATCTCACCGAACACCGTCGCGACGTCCACTGGTATGTCCGGCAACTCGAAGAAATCATGATCCGCACGACAGCCGATTTTAATGTCATAGCCGAACGCGTCGCAGGCCGCCACGGCATTTGGGTCGGCCAGCCCCCGACCGAAGCAAAACTCGCCGCCCTAGGCGTCCACCTCAGCCGCTGGGTCACTTCCCACGGCTTCGCGTACAATGTTGCAACCGATCTGCGATACTTTGATCTAATCGTCCCGTGCGGCATTGCCGGCAAGCGCGCCACCTCTCTGCAATGCGTGCTCGATCGCGCCGTCCGCACCGATGAAGTCCGGCCCCAGCTGGCCGCGCATTTCGGCGAACTGTTCGAGCGCAACATGCTGCAAGTCTCGCGCGCCGATCTCGAGGAAAAATTGCATCAGCACGTCCAACACGCGCTCGCGCCACGCCCCGGCGAGGTTTTGGAACTAAAAGGGAGCATGGCATGACCCAATCCCCAACTCAATCAATGACCCAACCCGAGGCCTCACCGCTCACTCGAGCGCAACACCTCGACCTCTACTATTATATGCAGCTCAATCGTCAGCTCGAAGAGCGCATGGTTCGGCTCTTCCGCCAGAATAAAATTGTCGGCGGTCTCTATTCCAGCCTCGGCCAGGAAGCCGTCTCCGTCGGCACCTGTTACGCCCTGGAAAAACGCGACTGGATCGCCCCCATGATCCGCAACATCGGCGCGCTGCTGGTAAAAGGCGTCCCGCCGCGCGATATTTTCACCCAGCACATGGCCAAATTCACTTCGCCGACGCTGGGCAAAGACGGCACCAGCCATTTCGGCGACCTGAAAGTCCGCCACATTGTCTCGCCTATTTCCATGCTCGGCGATTTAATCCCGGTGATGACCGGGGTCGCTATGGCCGGCCGTTATCTCGGACAAAATATCGTCGCGCTTACATGGATCGGCGACGGCGGCAGTTCTACCGGCGCATTTCACGAAGGCCTGGGCCTCGCCGCGTCGCAGCGCGCTCCTTTCGTTCTGATCATCGAAAATAATCAGTGGGCATACTCCACTCCCGTTTCGCGCCAGGTCCCCATACAAAATCTCGCCGACCGCGGTGCAGCCTACGGCATCGCCAGCGCCATCGTGGATGGAAACGATGTCGTTGCCGTGTATCAAGCCGCCAAAGAAGCCGTAAAGGAATGTCGCGCGGGCCGCGGCCCTCGCCTGATTGAAGTGAAAACGATGCGCATGCGCGGACACGCCCAGCACGACCCCGCCGAATATGTTCCCAAGGAAATGTTCGATTACTGGAAGGCCCGCGATCCCATCACTCTGTACGAAAAATACTTAACTGAAAATAAAATTTGGGACGCCGCCGCCAAATCCGAAATTGACGCGCGCATCGAACGCGAACTGGACGTCGAGCAGAAATTTGCCGAAGATTCGCCGCTCCCTCCGCCCGAACTAGCCGAAGAAGGCGTGTACTGCGACGGCTGCCACAAAATCGAAGCTGACTGGAAGCGCGCAAAAGCCGAAGTAATGCCGCCGAAGTCCAGCATTGACCCCACCTGGCGCCTCAGAGATCTTCCCGCGTACACTCAAGCCGCAATCGCGGGCGGCAACGGCGCGAAAAATCCAGCGCACACGCCGGCGCCCGTGCCTGTCGCCGCGTCACCGGCGGGTCCGCCAATTCAAAAGTCCGCCCCAGCGCCCACGCCAGAACGGGCCGAGCCGCAGCCAGCGCATCTAGCTGCGGGCGTTGCCGCCGATGATCCAACGGTGCCCCGCGTCCCCTTCGGTCGCGGCCCCAAAGACAAAGCTTTCCGCCAAAGTCCCGAGAACCCGCAAAACAAGCCCGCCTACACGCGCGCGCCCAAAGAAAAATCCTTCGCGCAGAATTCGCAGCAGAAATCTTTCGGCAAAGGCCCGCGCCAAAAGCCCTTCGGCAAAAATGCCCAGGGCAAGCCGTTCACAAAAAATCCGCAGGATAAACAGGGGAGGCGCTGACCATGTCCCACACCGCTCCGAACCTGTCCTCCAAGGTCGTCCCCACTTCCGGCCCCATCACCATGGTGGAGGCGATCCGCCAGGCCATGTTCGAAGAAATGGAGCGTGACCCAGCTGTTGTCGCCATCGGCGAAGACATCGGCGTGTACGGCGGCGCCTTCAAAGTCACCGACGGCCTGCTCGCGAAATTCGGCCGCGAACGCGTCATCGAAACTCCCATCGCCGAAACCGCCATCATCGGCGCGGCCTGCGGCATGAGCTTTCTCGGCCTGCGCCCCGTCGCCGAAATGCAGTTCATTGACTTCATCGCCTGCTGCTTCAACCAGGTCACCAACTTCGTTGCAAAATCCCATTACCTCTGGGGCGCGCCGGTGCCCATGGTTATTCGCGGCCCTTCCGGAGGCGGAGTCCACGGCGGCCCGTTTCATTCCGCGAACCCCGAAATGTATTTCGTGCACACGCCCGGGCTGAAAGTGATTTATCCTTCCACGCCGTCGGATGCCAAGGGCCTGCTGAAGTCCGCGATTCGCGACAACAATCCCGTGCTCTTCTTCGAGCACAAATATCTGTACCGCCGGCTGAAGGAAGAAATGCCGCCGGGCGATTACACCGTGCCCATCGGCAGAGCCATCGTGCGCCGCCCCGGGCGCGATCTAACCATCGTCAGCTACGCCGCGATGGCGCACACGGCCATGGAAGCGGCAATCGAACTCGCGAAAGAAGGCATCGAAGCGGAAGTAATCGATTTGCGCACTCTGCTTCCGCTCGACAAAGAAACAATTCTCGCATCTGTAAAAAAGACCAACAAGCTGCTGGTGGTGCACGAAGACACGCGCACCGGCGGCATCGCCGGCGAAATTGCCGCTCTCGTCTTTGAAGGCGCTTTCGAGGATCTCGACGGCCCGGTCGCCCGCGTCACCGCGCTCGATACTCCGGTGCCGTATTCGCCGCCTCTCGAGGAACGCTTTTTACCCAACACCGAAAAAGTAGTCGCGGCCGCGCGCGAACTGGCAAAATACTAAGCGGACAAAGGCAGGACCGACACGATGGGAAAGACCAAGGGCATCAACAACGCCGAATTTGAAGTAGGCAGCGAAGTGAAAATCGCCGACCGCGCTTTCCTCGAGGCATTTCTCGAAGCCGGCCAGTATCACAACGAGCTGGAGCCGGAGCAGCTGGCCTTCGCCGGCAAAATCGCCAAGGTGAAGGCCGTGGATTTCTTCACTGGCGGCGACGAGATTTACACGCTGCAGGGAATCCCCGGCGTGTGGCACGAGGAATGTCTCAGCGCCGCCTAGTTTTGGCTGCTAAGCAATTAGCCCCGCGGCGCGCGTTCGGACCTACAGGAGAAGACCATGGCTGTGGACGTCATCATGCCCCAAATGGGCGAAAGTATTTTTGAAGGCACGATCACCAAATGGTTGAAGAAGGCCGGAGACAAGATTGAGCGCGATGAGCCGCTGTTCGAGATTTCCACCGACAAAGTGGACGCGGAAATTCCCTCGCCCTCGGCCGGAGTGCTGAAAGAAATCAAAGTCGGTGAAGGCCAGACGGTTCCGATCCAGACCGTAGTCGCCGTGATCGAAGCCAGCGACGGCGCATCGAGTTCCACAGCCGCGCCCGCGAAACCCGAAGCCGCCATGCCCGCCGCGCCGGCGCCCGCTGCGAAATCCGCCGCGCCTCCGCCGGCCGTACCCGCCGCACCCGCGCCGCAACCGCAAGCCGCAGCTTCCAGCGGCGAAAAAGTGCGCAGCTCTCCGTTAGTCCGCAAAATCGCGCGCGAAAATAACATCGACGTCTCCCAGGTTCCTGGCACCGGCGCAGGCGGACGCGTCAGCAAAAGCGACATTCTCAGCGCGGTGCAAGGTGGCGGCGCACCAGCCGCGGCGTCCTCAAGCCCAGCTCCGGCTTCCGCACCGCCGCCAGCTCGGCCTGCAGGCGTTCCACCAGCCACAGGCGGCATCAGCGCCTCCGCAGTCCTGGAAAATGCCGTCCCGCGCGAAAAAATGTATTTCGGCCATTACGAAGTCCAGCCCATGTCCGTCATGCGCCAGCGCATCGCCGAGCACATGGTCCTCTCGAAGCACGTCTCCCCGCACGTCTACTCCGTGGACGAAGCGGACATGACCGCCATCGCCACCCTCCGCGCCAAAATGAAGCACAAATTCGAAGAAACCACCGGCACCAAGCTCACCTTCATGCCTTTTTTCGTGCGCGCCGCCGTCGAAGCCCTGCGCGCCTTTCCCACCGTCAATTCCTCGGTGGACGGGACCAACATCATCCTGCACAAGGAATGCAACATCGGCATCGCCGTAGCTCTCGATTGGGGCCTGATCGTTCCGGTCATCAAAAACGCCGAGGAGAAAAATTTCCTGGGCATCGCGCGCACCATGAACGATCTCGCCGAACGCGCCCGCGCCAAGAAACTCAAGCCCGACGAAGTCGCCGAAGGTACGTTTGCCATCACCAACCCCGGCGTCTTCGGCGGCCTGTTCGGCTTGCCGGTCATCAATCAGCCGAACGTCGCCATCCTGGGTCTGGGCACAATCGAAAAGCGCCCGGTGGTAATCGACGACGCGATCGCCATCCGCTCCATGGTCTATCTCACGCTCTCCTACGATCATCGCGTAGTAGACGGCGCCGTAGCCCACCAGTTCATGGCCAAGCTAAAGCACACGCTAGAAAATTGGACGGAAAGCATTTTGTAATGCCGCCGTAGCGCAGCAGAGTTGACAGTCAACAGTCGAAAGTTAAAAGTTAAGCCTGTTAACGTAGGCGCCGCTTCTTTTTGCTTTCAGCTTCTAGCTGTCAACTCTCAGTTCCGAACGTCCTAGTCTGAATCATGTCACGCTCCCCGAAACTCGACCCCTGGGGCCATGCCCCCTGGAAAATCTCTTTTACCCCGTCGCGCCATAAACTCCCCACCCACGTAGACTTCGCCATCATCGGCGGCGGATTCACCGGCCTTGCAGCCGCCGCCTGGCTGCGCCTACTAGCCCCCGATAAATCCGTAGCCGTGTTCGAAGCCGCGCGCATCGGCGCAGCCGCCAGCGGACGCACCGGCGGCATGGTCCTCGCTGAAACCGCCGCAGGCAATCAACCCGGCTTGGGCGACGTCCTCGCGGGTTTCCGCGCCATCCTGGAAAAATTAAAAGTGCGCTGCGATCTTGGACTCACGGGCGCGTGGGAAATCGCGCGCCAGCCTGGCATCCGGAAAAGCAAAGCCCAAGCCATCACTGATCGAATGGAATGATTCCGGCACGCTGCGTGTAGTCAACGAAGTCCCCGGAGGCACGCTCGATCCCGGCAAACTCGTCAGCGGCCTCGCCCGCGCCGCCCAGCGCCACGGCGCGCAAATCCACGAAAATCACCGCGTGCAACACATCAACTGGAGCGCCTCGCCCGAACTGCACCTCACTACCGGCCGCGGGAAGACAGCGAAAAATCTCAGCCGCGAAAATACTCTTCGCCTCAAATGCCCTGTCCCTCCCGCAATCGGGCCTAGCCGGCATGCATCCGCGGCTAACTCTCGCCATCCTTAGCCACCCGGTCAGCGAAAAAGTGCTCACCGCCATCGGCCTGTCCGCAAGAAAACCTTTCTACACCGTGGATTTTCCCTATCTCTGGGGCCGCGTCCGCCCAGACCGCTCCATCGTCTGGGGCGCGGGCCTGGTGCAATCACCCGATGCCGACGACCTCGAGAAAGTGGACATCGCTGCCGAAGAACCAGCCGCGGCCTTCGATCGCCTGGAACACCGCGTCCTGCACCTGCATCCCGCGCTGGAAAAAATAAAATTCACCCGCCGCTGGGGCGGCCCCATCCTGTTCCGCGATTCCTGGAAGCCGGTCTTCGACTGGCATCCGCAAAGCGGCGCGACGCGGCGAGCGGATCAAGTCGCACAGCAAGGATGCTATCCGCAACGCGCTAGTGCTGGGCGCCTATGCCGGTCACGGCGTAGCACTCTCGTCCTACCTCGGAACTTGGGCCGCCGAAGTCCTCCTCGGCCGCCGCGAGTTGCCAAAATGGAGCGCGCTCCAGCCGTAAGGGGAAAACATGCCGCTGATTTCCGTCACGCGTTTGCGAGTCCGTTCCTTCCTCTATCTCCCGCAATTCCTGTGGGACACCTTCAAGTCAGTCCGCCAGGTCGAGCGCAGCAACGGTTTTCTCGGCGGCAGGCTTTTAGTCAACGCAAAATACGTCTTTTGGACCATGACGGCTTGGCAGGACGAGGCGGCCATGCACGCCTATCGCACCCGCGGCGCGCATCGCCAAGCCATGCCCAAGCTGCTCAACTGGTGCGATGAGGCCGCAATAGTGCACTGGACCCAGGAGTCGTCAGAAATTCCGTTGTGGCCAGAGGCGCAGCAGCACATGCTGGAAGAAGGGAAACTCTCGAAGGTGGGAGGCGCATCAGCACATGTTGGAAAATGGGAGATTGTCGAAGGTAAATCATCCTTCACCCGTTCAAGCGTCGCGGCAGATTCCAGCGCCTAAACTCAGCCGGATTGCACAAACACTGAAACCCGTGCGCCAGGTTCACAGCCTGACACAGGCCTAGCAGAACACGCGGCTAGCCGGGTGTCTCCGGTGCCTCGGGAGCCGCAGGTGGCGGCCACAGCAAGGCCCCCAGCGGCAAATAGCGCGGCGCGAAAAAATAAATCGCGTAAGCCGGAAAAAATACCGCCACCGGCACGGAAATCAATGCCATCGCCACGAGCAGAATCGCAAGCGCCACGCACCCCAAAACCACCGCTGCAGTGATCGTCGCGATGTTCCAATCCCAACCGGCCGCCTTCCCGCCCAGCACTGCCAGCGCTCCCACGCCAGCGATAGGAATCAGCAGCACCAGAAGCGCGATGACCGAAATGATCCCGAAAATAATGGCCGCGCCAATGGCCAGCACGATTTTCATTCCGATGTATCCGGCATACCCGGCTTTTTCCGCTGCCAGTTGCGGCCACAGCCGGCGCCAGCCTTCCAGCGCGCCGATGTCCTCCAGCGCCATCTGCGGTACTACAAAATCTTTGGTCATTACATGGATGACGCCCACCACCACCAGCAGCACCAGCAGGACCAGAAACAGCGTGACGCCGCCCAGCACCAGCCCCAGCACGTGCTCGCTGGCGTGCTTGAACCAGCGCAGCAGCCATGCGCCCCCGACCGGGATTCCGGCAACGATCGACAGCAAAGCCACGTTGCCAGCGAGAATGCAACCTGCCAGCAGAACAAACGAACCCCCGCGTGCCGCCGCCGCGACCAGCCCCGGCGAATGCGGCACTCTCGGTCCACCACACTGTCGAATAAAATGAAGCGCATCACGCTCGCGATATAAGTGAACAGCGTCACGAAACCCAGCCACAACAGCAGAAAAGCCGCCAGCAGTGCGGCAAACAGCGCGGGATGCGCGGTCCAGAAATCAGTCAAGGGCGATGCCAAGAAGTGCTGCGTGCCGTGCGCGTGATAATTCGAGGGAATATTGAAGTTGCATCCGTTCAACGACTCCAACTCGCCGGCCAAAACTCCGACGAACGCCAGGCGCGCCCACTGCGCGAAGCGAAACGGACGCAAGAGCTGTTCCTTGGTATGGCCGAAAGCAAGCTCGATCACATCCGGTGCGGAAGGGGCAAGCCAGAGCCTCGTGTTTACGAATTGCTGGGCAGACAGTACTCGAACGATAATAAGAGATCAAGCCGCTTGCTCGGCACCGGTTCGTAATAGCCGGACGAATTTCCCGCGCACCGACACGCCGGCCAAAGCGTCCCGCCTGCGCAGCGATTTTCAATCCATCCGCAGCGCAGCGTCCTGAATTCCGTGCGTAACTCACTGAATCCGCTGGTCACTTCACTGGATCCGCAGTCGCGGGTCCTCGGCGAATCCCTCCACCTGGCTCATAGCCACGATGCGTAAGCCTTCACCCGCAAAAAGCTTTTCCACGAACACGTGCCGCGGATTTTCGCTGTCCGGCGCCGTGTCGGTAATGGCTGTAATTTCCGCGAGCCGGTCGCGCGCATGAATGCACCCAGCAGTGTAAGCCAAGGCTTTCGCCTGCGGCAAATCGCGCCGCAAAGCAACCGAATGGATAAATCCGCGCACGCCGTTCTGGTAGCTGTAATCCAGCCTCATGGGATCCCCGGGTTGCGTAAAGCCCTCCACGCGCACACGGTGCTCGAGCTTTCCCAGAATCCGGTGTCGCCGGAACACGTCGTTCAACTTGTCGCGCATCCAGTCCCGCGTATTCTGCAGCAACCCGCGGCGCTGCCGCGGCGGAGTCACCTGCTCGCGATACCGCCGGTCCAGCTCCGCGTCGAAATTATCCCCCAACAGCCTGTACGCGGACTCAATTGCAAAACGTTCGCAAGGCTCAGGTCCAGCTTTTCCAGATTGAATGCGACTGCTGCCGCCGGCCCGCGCAGCGCGCGTCGAACTCCGGCGCGAGCGATGTAAAAGGTTCTCGTCGCCCTCGGGAAGCACACGCCGCAAGAGCGCGAATTCGCCGGCTCTCTTCGATCAGCCGCATGGCCTGCCGCGCCCCAGCTGAATCACCAGGTCCTCGGTCTGGGCGATCAGCTCCGCCCGCACCTCCACCACTTCCGGCTCCGCCACTGACAACCCCAGCCTCGCCGCCAATCTTGTACCCAGCAATTCGTTCGCCAGGATCCGCAGCCCCCCTGCGGGTTGTTCTGGAATTTCACCACGTAATACGCCTGATTCGAGCAGCACAGCAAATGCGATTGCGCCCCGCCACGCATTCTACGCACCTGTTCGACCGCCAGCGCCATCCCGCGCCCATGCTAACGGCCAATAAACCCACCTCGCAAGAGAATTATTGCCAAACTGGGAACGTACCGCAAAGGTGCACCGCCACCTCAATCCGCGAGCCATGTTTCGAATTAGCACACGCGCCAACGCTCCGTTCGGTACGACAAAGCTCGAAGCGGTGAGACCGAGAAGCCTAGAAATAGCAGCGCAGGCAAACAGCAAAGGAACAAAGAGGCAGGGAACTAAATTCTACGAAACCGACAGCAGCGGAAACTCCCGCACCGCAGCAAAAAAACGCGGAACCGCAGCGCCACCTGCAGCGCGCGGTCCCGCTTGATATTCCTGCGCCAGAAAAACTTCAGCGCTTTTTGCGCTTGGCAGCTTTCTTGGCCTTGCCCTTTTTCTTAGCAGCTTTTTTCTTGGGTTTGGCTTTTTTCTTAGCCGCCGCCTTCTTCTTCGGCGCGCTCTTCTTCGCCGCTTTCTTCGCCGGCGCGTTGGCTTTGGGAGCAGCCGCCGGCGCTTCCTCTCCGTCCGGCTCTTCCTCCACAATAATCTCTTCCACTTCCTCTACAATATCTCCGTGAGGGAGTTCCGCGCCTTCTTCCCCCTCTTCCTCTTCGTAACGGGGTAGTTCGTCATCCTCTTCATCATGCTGTTTGGCGTGAAACATTGATCCCTCCCTGGATGTCGGGCTTCAAAAAAGTCGTATTAGGCCCTGCGCGCTTATAAACGGAGTGCCGGAACTTTGTCAAGATGCAAGGCCGCGAAAACGTCGGCCAGCAAAGAATAATTAAGGAAGTCGCCAAAATGAGGTGGTAACAAAAGGTTACAGCAAGAGGTAAGCCATGCAGAATTAGAAGTTTACAGACACACCGAAAATACCGACGCGCTCAACGCTGAATGGTCAAGACATCGCCAGCTTTCAACGGCCGCTCGTCCAGAAATGAATTTGCCTGCCGGATACTCTCAACGCTCGTCTTGTAAGCATGTGCTATCGAGTACAAAGTCTCACCCTGCTTCACATGATGCTCCACGCTCGCAGGCTTATCACTAACACCGGACGCAGTCGCCGTCGCCGAAACTTTGCGCACCGTCACCGCCCCATTGCCGTCGCCCGCAGCATGCGCGGCGGATTTTCCAACAACAGCAGAGCGCCCGGAATCATCCGGCGAGCCCCCCGCATAAATTTTCAAGCGCGAACCGCGCGGCACGCTCGCCCCGTGAATATTATTCCAGCGCTTCAATTGCGAAACGCTCACATCAAAACGCTCCGCGATTCCTTCCAGCGTATCGCCGCGCACCACCCGGTAATGCACCAGCCGCACCGCCGGCGGCGCAGCCGGCACATTCAACATGAATCCCGCCGGCACCACTGCGTGCGCTTCCAGATGATTCGCCGCTTCGATCCCGGCGACGGTCACGTGATAATGCCGCGCGATGTCCGCCATCGTTTCGCCCTGCTCGACGGTATGCAACCGCCAGCTCGTCCACTTGTCCGGCGGTACCTGGCTGATCACGTTCGAAAATTTCTCGCCGTATCCCGCGGGCAGATTCAATTCGAAATTCGGATCGTTGGGCGTCACGCTGCGCAGCATCTCCGGATTCAATTCGCGCAGATCGTCCAGGTCCGCTCCGGTAGCATCCGCCACCAAACGCAAATCAATCGCATGAGCCGGATGAATCACGTCCACCGGCGCTGGCTTCTCAGGCGCCACTTGCACGCCATACAACGAAGGATCCTTAGCCACCAACGCCAGCGCAATAATAATGGGCACGTAGTTCTGCGTCTGTTTCGGCAGCGCGTGACGCTTCTGTAACTCCCAGAAATCCGCGTAGCCGGTCCGCTCGACAGCCTTCACCACGTTCATCGGCCCGGAGTTGTACGCCGCCATCACCAGATACCAGTCGCCGAACATGTCGTACAGATCGCGCATGTGCCGCGCCGCCGCCCGCGTGGCTTTTTCCGGATCGCTGCGCTCATCCACATAATATGTCCGGTCCAGATCGTATTCCTCGCCGCGGAAAGGCATGAATTGCCACAGTCCGCGCGCCCCTGCACGCGATACCGCCGTCGGCTGAAATGCTGATTCCGCCTGCGCCAGATACATCAAATCCTGCGGCACGCCTTCTTCCTTCAGCACGCGCCGGATCATGTCGTTGTAGCGCCCTGAGCGATCTAAACCATGCTCCACCGTCGCGCGCCCGCGCGGCGTCGTAAAGTAACTCAAATATTGCAGCACCGAATCGTTCACCGTCAGCGGCAGGTCGTGCGGCACGCGCATCAATTCTTTTTCCGCCTGCCCCGCCAGTCGCGGATCGCCCTTCGGCAAAGTCATGTCCGCCAGCTCGTCAATCGGCGCCGGCGTGCCGGTGCCCGCTTCCTCTTCCTCGGCATCCTGCTGCGCGCTGCGCTCGTAGGAATGCAAAGTTTCGCCAATCTGATCAAAAAGATCCGAAAGCCGCGGATCGGAATCCACCTGGAATCCGCTCGCGAGCATCAACGCCACCGCGCGGTCGTAATCCGCATGAGCCTTCTCGAAATCGCCGGACTTGTACTCCTTCTGCGCGGTGTTGAAGATCACCTGCACTTTGTCAATCAGGACATCAATAGCAGGGCGGGTGTCGTACAAGCAAGCCAAGGAAACGGTGTGCTCTGGAAACGGCAGCGGTTCATACCGGAACGCAGCAACCGGCGCAGGTGTCGCAGCCGGCGGCCGCGCCTTCACCTGCTTGCTGGATACGGTATCGTTGCAAGCGGCCAGCGACAGAATCGCGAGCGCAGCAATCCCCGCACAGCCGAACAGTCTCGCACGGCGCACTTCACCAACTACGCTCAAAACGACCCTCAGCTTCATAGTCTTCGTCCACCCTTGCGACGCGCGATACCTCTCCGCAGGATTCTACGAAGCAACTTCGGGTCCGTAGCATGCTTCATCCAACGCGGCGCCGCGTCGTTCACCCCCGTCAAGGGGTAACGGGAATCTTACGAACTACCTACGCCCCGGTCAATGGTCTTGCCGTACCAGCCATTGTCAGAATCAGGACATCGCCTGCCAATCCCTCTCCCCGCCCCCCGGATCGGTTTTCCGTGCCGCTCTAAATGCAGCCTTATACCACCACCGCGGCAGTCGTTTCCATCCGCAAATCTCGCCGGCCAGACAAACTCGGTTCGAAAACTCCGAGCTGTCCGAAAACTCATACGGCTCCCTCACACCTGATTCCAACGCTGGGATGAACGATCCTACTCCGCAGCGCTGTCACTTGTATTCCTTTTGTAATCATACGTTTAAGCAGAGACAAGCTTTTGACAATCTCTGGCTACCCAGATGCAATTGCCAATTCGTTCATCGCGAGTCGCAGTCAGTGCGCTTCTTCGGGAATGTGTCTCAACAGGGGGATCGGCATGAATTTTCGGCATCGCCTTTTCGCAGGCATCGGGATTTTCTTCATCGTTCTGGGAATTCTCTGGCAGCATCCATATCGCGCGCACAGACCGCCAAGGTCACCGGTACGGTCCTTGATACTTCCGGCGCGGCCGTCGTCGGTGTCACCGTCACGGCCACCAACGCCGCCACCTCCATCGAGCGCTCCACCACCTCTACCGAGACCGGTGCCTACACGATCCCCAGCCTGCCGCCCGGAATCTACAATTTCAGTTTTACCAAGGCCGGTTTCAAAGTCGCCCGCTTCGCGCAAATTACCCTGACCGTCGATCAAACGATGACCCTCGACGCCAAGCTCGAAGTCGGCGCCGTTTCCTCCACCGTCGAAGTCGCTGCTGCCGACGTCGCGCAAATCGACACCGAGAACGCCACACTCAGCAACGTAGTCGAACACACCCAGATGACCGAACTCCCGCTCATCCTGCGCGATCCCTATCAGCTCGTCCTCCTCGGCCCCGGCGTCACGCAATCCGATGGCCAAGGCGGCGTCTCCGTAAATGGAGGACGCGAGCGCAATAACAACTTCCTCCTCGACGGCGCCGATAACAACGATGCCGACGTGCCTGGCCCGCTCGGCGGCCTGATCGCCGAAAATCCGGACGCCACCGAAGAATTCCGCGTGCTCACCAATAATTTCGCGCCCGAATACGGCCGCAACAACGGCGCCATCATTGACGTCGTCACCCGCAGCGGCACCAACCAATTCCATGGCAATCTTTTCTATTTCGGCCGCTGGGACGCGCTCGGAGCCCGCGATTACTTCAATCACCAGATTGACCCGCTCACTGGCGACGCCGCCGCCAAGAATCCCTACGTGCGCAACCTCTATGGCGGCTCCATCGGCGGTCCTATCATCAAAGACAAGACTTTCTTCTTCCTCAACTATCAAGGCGATCGCTTCGTCACCACCTTAACCAACAGCACCGTCGTGCCCACCGCCGCCTTCAAATCCGGCATCTTCACCTACACCAACCCGCAAACCGGTGCTAGCCAAGCCATCAACGTCACCACTCCCGGCTCTGGCAACAACGCTACCGGCGTAGGCCTGGATCCGGTCATGAAACAAATCCTGGCGCTCTATCCCGCGCCCAACCAGGTCAATTCCGACGGCATCACCGGCCAGCTCTTCTTTCCTAGCGAGTCGCGCGAAAAAGACGAAGACGCGGTTATCAAGATCGACCATAAAATTGATCAGCATAACAACCTCTACGCTCGCTACACCTACAATTATTTCGGCGACCCCAACCCCTTCCACAATGATTTTCTCCCCGGCGGCTTGGGAGACGTCAGCGAAAACAACAAGATTCAAAGCCTCTCCGTCGGCCTCACCTCCACTTTTGGAGATAGCTTCATCAACGAATTTCGCTTCGGCGCGAATCGCATCAATGAACTTTTCGGCTGCGGCGGAGTCCCCACTTTTGACAGCTTCGGCTTCATCGACCCGGAAGGAATCGGAGCCGACTTTAAGCTCCCGTCATTTCAGGGCGGTCAGGGCGGCCCGTTCGGCTTCGGTTGCCAGGCCTGGGCGATGCCGATAGCCAGGCCAGCAAGCAAGGTACCTATCAGTGGTACGACGCCATGAGCAAAATCGTAAAATCCCATACCATCAAGTGGGGCGCCGAGGTCCGCGACGTCTACTCCAACAACAACACTAATTTCTCGTCGCGCGCCCTGTTCACCTTCAACGTTTTCACCGCCAACGGCGTTTCCACGCTGCAGAACCTCCAGAACGGCGTCGATTCCAATGAACTGGAAGACACCGTCGGTGCC
>CAVVGA010000007.1:0-133688 GCA_963747605.1 uncultured Acidobacteriota bacterium
CGTGGTCACGCCGCCCACTTCTTTGGCCACCTCTACTGCGAACTCGTCATTCACATCGGGCAGCTTCTTTTCCTTGATCGCCTGGACTTCTACCGTGTAGTCGTACGTTTTGCCCTTGAGCTTTTCGTCGGGATAATCATCCGGATATTTGGCCTGGAATTTCTTGGTCTCGCCAGGACTCGCGCCGCGCAGATTTTCCGTGAAGCTCTCCAGCGTTTCTTCGGCGCCGATGTGGCACATGATGTTGTCGGCTTTGACGGGATCGCCGCCGCCTTCGGGCATGCCGGAAAGTTTTATCAGCGCGTAGTCGCCGTCTTTCGCCGCGCGGCCTTCCACCGGAACGAACGATGCGGCGCGCTCGCGCATTTCTTTAATAACTTCGTCAACCTTGGCGTCGCCCGCGTCCACTTCGTCCACTTGAACTTCCAGGCCTTTGTAGTCGCCCAGCTCGAATTCCGGGAGCACCTCGAACACCGCGCGGAATTTCAGCGGTTCGCCCTCTTTGAATTCGACCTTGTCCACTTCCGGGCGGGTTACAGGGACCAGCTTCTTTTCGTCGAGCGCTTTTTCCAGGTATTCCGGCACGAGCGATTGCACTACTTCGCCCTGTATGTCCTCGGCGAAGCGCCGGCGGATCAAGGTGACGGGCGCCTTGCCCGGACGGAAGCCGGGAATGCGCGCCACGCGCGCCAGATCGCGCTCCACTTTCTGGCTGGCTTTGCTTACGACGTCGGCTGGAATTTCCAGCTCGATTTCACGCTTGCAGGTTGACTCGGTCATGGAATTTTTTGCAGGGGAAGGACTGCGGAACACCCTGTTTCCAGTCTGCCTTTCACCTGTTCGAAAATCGAGAGGGAGGACGGCAGGGAAGTGCGGCCAAACGCAACCGCATCAGAAACTCCAGTATAAAGAATCTATAAGCGCGCGTCAACGCCGATTGGGACGGAAATGAAATTTCGATTTGTGTGCGCTGCGCATTGCACCGTGAGTTCGTTTCGGCGCATTTGGCGCTTATCCGAGAACACGCGCTATACTGCCAGCGGGGAGGGCTAAGATGAATCAGCCAAACGAAGACGCCGCCGCGCAATTGAAGCGCGAACATGATGCGGCCAAGCAGAGACTGGAATCGCTGCGAGAAGAGGCGCGCAAGCTAGGCCAGGAATTCGAAGAAAAATTGAAGCCGGAAATATTGGAAGCCGAAGTTGAGCTAACCCGCCTGAGCGGCATGCTGGGGCAAATCGGGCTGTAGCGATTGGCGTTCAGTGGAAGAGTAATCTGCAAGACAACAAGAGTCCGCACGAATAATTCGAAAGAAGAGTGCGGAAGAAGGGACTCGAACCCCTACGGCCTTTCGGCCACCAGCTCCTAAGGCTGGCGCGTCTGCCAATTCCGCCACTTCCGCGGTGGAACCCGCAGTATAACATTGGCGCCGGATTTCAGGTCCGCGCGCTGCCGCAGTTTCGGTAGCACTGTCAGCCAGCCTACATCCAACATTTTTCTTGAATGCGCTTGCGGCAGCCCGTCGTTTTTGTTAGTCTCCGCGGCAAATGCCATACAGAGACGCCCCATCCTCGGGAGGAAGTTCGTGCCACATTGCACCAAGTGCGGAACCATGGTTGCTGACGGCGTGGCGTTCTGCCCCAGTTGCGGCGCGCCGCAGGAGGGGGGAGTAGCAACTGCCATGGCCCCCGCTGCTAGCACGCAATCCGGCCTATCCGAAAATGTTGCGGGACTGCTGTGCTACGTCTTGGGCTGGATCACCGGGTTGATTTTCTATTTCATCGACAAGCGTCCTTTCGTCCGGTTCCATGCCGCGCAGTCAATCGTGGTGTTTGGTGGACTCACGGTCATCCGCATAGTCCTGGCGATGGTTTTCGTTTCGCCGGGGCTGGGGGGATTTTCGATGGGCTTTGGACTCCTCGCGCTCGTCTCCCTACTTGGTTTCGTACTTTGGATTTTGCTCATGGTCAAGGCGTACCAGGGCGAAAAGTTCCGGATTCCGCTCGCTGCCGATCTGGCGGATCAAATTTTCGGAAAGTCCTGAAGCGATCCGCCGCGATAATTCCTGGCAGGGCCCGGTTTTCTACCGCAGCAGCCGCGGCCTGCCTGACGCCCATCACGGGATTAGTGGCAAAATTCCAAAATGCCGCCGCGGAATCCACCCGTTCTCGTTCGCTCTTGACTTTAGCCAACTGAACGTCCATCGTTGTTGGCTTTCCCCTGCGCGGAGCTCCTTGCCGCGGGGGTGCTCAGGAGAGGCAATTGAAGGTCCGGGTTTGCTTCCACGATAAATGCTTCGACGGAGCCTCCTCCGCCGCGATTTTCACGCGCTTTTACAAAGAGCGCATCAATCCCGCAGCCGAATTCTTCTACACCGGCATGACGCACAAGGCCTCGCAGCCGTTCGAGGACGGCACGTTCGACGGCGACGAAAACGCCATCGTCGATTTCAAATATTCCAGCTCGCCAAAGCTCACTTGGTGGTTCGACCATCATCAGAGTGCTTTTCTGACGCCCGCTGACGCCGAGCATTTCCGCCAAGACCATTCCGGCAAGAAGTTCTACGATCCCACCTATAAATCCTGCACTAAATTTTTGGCCACCATCGCCTCCGCAAAATTCGGGTTTGACGCCAAGCCGCTCGCGAACCTGATCCACTGGGGTGACATTATTGATGGCGCGCAATTCGCCTCGCCCGCGGACGCCGTCAGCCTGACGGAACCAGCCACGCAGCTGGCGCTGGTGATCGAGGCTGCGCCCGAAACCGACCTGGTGCCCAAGCTGATCCCCAACTTGGCCTACAAGTCGCTGGCGGAAATGGTCGAACTACCCATCGTGAAAAAATATCTGAGGCCGCTGCTGGAGCGCCACCGCAACTCGCTTGACGTATTTCGCGAGCGCGGGGATTTTCGCGATGGCGTGATTTTTTTCGACGTCAGCGATTTGGACCTCGAGGGCTACAATAAATTCGTGCCGTACTTTTTATTTCCGGATGCGCTGTATTCGGTGGGAGTCAGCTCCTCGCCACTGCGCGCGAAAGTTTCGGTGGGCACCAATCCCTGGAAGGAAGCATCCGCGGATGTGAATCTCGCTTCGCTATGCGAAAAATACGGCGGCGGCGGTCACGCGCGTGTGGCGGCTATTTCACTGGGTCCCGGCGACCTTGTCCGCGCCCGGCAAGTAGCGCAGGAAATCGCGGCGACGCTGCGCCGTCACAAGTAGATTTTTTCGCTGGAAAGGACGCGGCATTGCAATCGCTGCTGCACATTTTTCGATCAGCGCCGGCGGTTGGGCGCAGCATTCAGTCGTGTTACAATTTTTTCAGTGGGCCGGTAGCTCAATGGTAGAGCAGCTGCCTCTTAAGCAGCGGGTTGGAGGTTCGAGTCCTCCCCGGCTCACCACTTCCTTAATAAAACAGCGTGTTTTTGGCGTTATCTTCGTTCGCCCGCGAATGGGACTACCTTTGGGACTACCTCCAGTTGGTTTTTGAATCGCTCCAGAAACGCCATATGCCCAGGACGAAAAGTAACATTCCAACGAAGAACTCCACGCGCGTTGCAAGACCCACGTCCACAACAGGCCAAAGGCGGATACCGCCCAGAGGAACGTAAGGACGGCGAACGCACACATCCATCATAAGTGCGAATCCGATCAAAGCTAGCAAGAGAGCTGGATTTAAGAGGCGTTGCATTGGGTCGGAACCATTCTGTCGGAACCCGTCATGCGGACACACCAGCAAACCCGACAGGAACCCTTAGGATTTCAAGTTTCCGGTTACGCGTGCGGGCTTGCGGCCGCCCGGCCCTCTCAGAACTGGGCGTGAAAGTTTCCCTTCACCCAGCTCAAGCCCTTCGAACGCCTCTTTAGCGGAGACGCGGTTTCGAAACGAGAAGACGCTGACGATGGACCCGGTCATGGCACTCGGGATGAAGTAGAACGCAGTTCGTAGCACCAGTGGAACCACCCATCGAGCAGGGGACGCAGTAATGCTGGCGCCAGGAAAGAATCCCGGTCCGCATCGCGCGTTTATTTTTACAATTTATTCGCATCCGCGAATCCTTTCGCAACGTCACATTAGGAGACGGGACTTGCCCGCCCCTTGTCAGGGCGCCATTAAACGTAATGCGGCCCGCCGGCCGAACTATAAAGGAGAAAATGCGATGGTCAAACTAGCCTTTTACGCGAGATTGGAAGCAAAACCTGGCAAGGAAAAAGAAGTAGAGCAATTCCTCCAGAGCGCCGTGCCGCTTGTGGAAGAAGAGCAAGGTACGATCACGTGGTACGCCCTGCGCATGGGACCTTCTACTTTCGGAATCTTCGATACTTTCAACGACGAAGCGGGTCGCCAAGCTCATCTTTCAGGCAAAGTGGCCGCTGCGTTGATGGCTAAAGCTCCCGACCTTTTCGCAAAGGCTCCCGATATCAGCAAAGTGGACGTTCTGGCATCCAAGGTTGCCGACGCGAAACGTAAGGCGTCCGCGTAGCCGAACCGCCGCTCTAAGGGTCTGCTTCACGATTTCCCGTGGCAACCCCATGGCATCAGTGGAGCTGTGCCCGCACGGTCCGATCAATTTCCTCCTTGTCAGACAATCATTCCAACAGCTTTACAGGTCGCAATCCGGTTCGCCGACTACTCAGGAGTTGACTCCTGTTGGCGGGAATATCTACCAGACTCGATCTGTTTAACGATAGCTCCAAGGCTTTCATGCGAGACAATGCATCCGCGCATGGTCGTAATCCGCTGCTTCGAATTGCGCATGGGCTGAGCCAGTGCGATGAATCTTTCAGGGTTGAAGTTGCGAATCCCCACGAGCGCGTAGGCCTTCGCCATCACATTGCCCGATGAATAAAGACGCTCGAAATCGGCAAGCGCCGTAGGACGAGACAGGATCGCTTTGTAATCCTTTTCGCCAGCCGAAGTGGTCCCCGCATAACCCACAGGACCGAATGCAAATATTTCGACTTTGGCGAGACGCTCGAAGGTTTCATCCACCGTTTGAGGAGCTTGCAGTACGGTAGCGAAAAGCAACACCGCAACAACCGACACGTTCGCCATGTTCACCATAATACCCATTCTGAATCCAAATTTCTGACTCTCTGAGATTTTGCTGAATAAGAAGTCAACTCCTGGTTAACGCCCAAGTCGAATCGAGCCAAAAGCAGATGTCCGGTAACACTAACCAGGACTTACGACCGCTTAGACCGGCTCTGTTAGGCGAGCCGTAGACCGAAACAGATTTCGGTGCCAATCGAGACTGGAGAAGGGAAAGTGTCTGAGAAATGAGTGGGAGATGCGACAGTTTTCGGCTTTGGGATATTTCCGCAACCACTGAAAAGGTTGTGCAGTCAAAAACCTGGCCGGAGCATTGCACGCCGACAGGGTTGGGTGTACGTTATCGGTCGGCCGGGAAGTCAAAATGGAAGTCCCGGTCAAAATTGAACCACAAAAACGGAGGAAAAGTATGCCAACACCTCACCGTTGGACGTGGCGGCATCGCGTAATGGCGTGGGTGAGCCTGGCCGCCATGATTCTCTCGCCGCTTCCTACTCCAGCCCACCCGGGAAATGGCGACGACAAAAACGACGACAAGCCGAAAACCGAAACGCACGTGAAGCACCTCATCGTTGTGATCGGCGAAAACCGCTCGTTCGATCACCTCTTCGCCACGTATGTTTCACCCAGCGGCGAACACGTCCGCAACCTGTTATCGGAAGGGATCATAAAGGCCGACGGGACCGCCGGCAAAAATCTCGGCAAAGCCGCGCAGTTCCAGGCCATCGCGCCGTTCAAGACGACGTATTACGTCAGCCTCGACAACCATGAGAAGGCCCCCTACCAAATCCTCCCGGAGCCGTCGTTGAACTTTTCACCGAGCCCGGTCACGGGAGAGCCGCCTCCATTTCCGCCAATATGTACAGGTTCGGAGGTGCCGCCAGTCTGCACGCCTCTTTTCGTACTAGCAGCCATCGAGCCGTCGTTGGAAGAGGGCGCTCTGCCTTTGCTGACCACCGGAGCGTCCGGGGCTGCGCAAACAGGCGAGTTTCTCAATCCCGTAACCGGCGAAATTCTCGATGCCGATTCGCGAGTAGCGAATTTCGATCATTTGCCAAACGGGCCATTCCCGCTCGCGGGGCCAAACCTTCCCTACGACTCCTACACCGGCGACACCACGCACCGGCTATTCGAAATGTGGCAGCAATCCGATTGCGACATCAGGAATGCCACCCGCGAGAACCCTTCCGGTTGCCTGAATGACTTGTATCCTTTCGTCATCTCCAACTATACGAGTGAGCCGGATCCCTTCAGCTTTGTCACGCCTGGCCTGGTTGATGACAATGGCGAGGGAAACTCCATGGGGTTTTACAACATGCAGAAGGGAGATGTGCCGGTCCTGAAGGCATTGGCCGATGAATATTCCATGAGCGACAATTTCCACCAGTCGTTCATGGGGGGCACCGGCGCGAACCACGTGATGCTCGGCTCCGGCGACGCCATCTTCTGGACCGACAGCAACGGTAATCCCACGACTCCGCCATCCCACATTGCGAATCCAAATCCGATCGCTGGCTCAAACGACCAATACATCGTGGACATCAATTTCGATGGCAACTTCGCCGAATGCTCCGACGCCTCACAGCCCGGTATCGATCCGATCCGCGACTATTTGGCGTCGCTGCCTTACCATCCGAATCCAAACTGCGAGAAAAACCACTTCTATATGGTCAACAACGACAACCCGGGCTTTTTGCCCGACGGCACCGTAGACACGGCCGGAATCGCAAAGGGCGGTTCCATACCACCGAGCAATGTCCGCACGATCGGCGAGGCGCTCAACGAAAAGGGAATCTCATGGGCCTATTACGGCGGAGCGTACGATGCCGCCGTGGCGCTCCAGAACGATCCAACGAGCACCGATCCGGCTGTGCAAGTAGGGAGGAGCTACTGCAACATCTGCAACTTCGAGTCATACACCAACGCGATTATGGGGAACACGGCCCAGCGCACGGCGCACATTATGGACACGATCGACTTCTTCAACGCGGTGGACGACGGGACGCTGCCGGCCGTGTCGTTTGTGAAGCCGGACGGCTTGCTCGACGGCCACCCGGCCAGCTCGAAGGAAGACCTGTTCGAAGCCATGGTGAAAAAGATCATGGACCACCTTACCGCGAACAAGGACCTCTTCGACTCCACGGCGCTGATGATCACGATGGACGAGGGCGGAGGCTTGTACGACTCCGGTTACATTCAACCGCTCGACTTCTTCGGCGACGGCCCGCGCATTCCGCTCATCGTCATCTCCCACTTCACCAAGGGCGGACACGTGAGCCACGCCTACGCCGATCACGTCTCGATCTTGAAGTTCATCGAGCGCAACTGGCACCTGAAGCCGCTCACCGCGCGCAGCCGAGATAATTTCCCGAATCCGCGCGCCGATGAAGACAACCCCTACGTCCCGAAAAACAGCCCGGCCATCAGCGATCTCTTCGATTTCTTCCCGAAGGATCACGACCCCGGCGGTGACAGGTAAACGAACTAAAACTCAGTAGAATCGCAAAAACGTCGGCTGGGCCCCGTGCCCGGCCGGCGTTTTGCTTCGTAGAGGCGCACCGAATTTCTTGCGCCACCTGGTAAACGCTGCGGGTTCAGGGGGTCGGCGCAACACTTGCGCGCAGTTTACTCGCTGGAGTCTGAAAGCCCAAAGTTTTTCGCGGGCGCTGATTGAGCCGTAGCGCGATCTTGTCCAGTTGAGATTGCGTGTAGCTGGATAGGTCGGTTCTCTTCGGCAAGTATTGTCGCAGCAAGCGATTGGTGTTTTCGTTTGTTCCTCGTTGCCAGGGGCTGTGCGGATCACAAAAGTAAACTTTCACGTTCGTGGCTACCGTGAAGGTTTTGTGTTTAGCCATCTCCAGCCCACGATCCCACGTCAACGAGCGTCGCAGGGATGTGGGAAGCCTGCGAATTTGCCGGCTCAATGCGGCGACGACCGCAGCCGTGTCTTTGCTTCGCACCTTGACCAGGGCAGTAAAACGCGAATGTCGCTCCACCAACGTCGCGATGTGACTGTTTTTTGTGCCACCAATCAGATCGCCTTCCCAGTGACCGGGGACGGCGCGGTCCTCGATTTCTGCGGGTCTTTCCCGGATGGAGATGGCATCTACGATTTGACCGCGCGCGTCTTTAAAAATACCTGAGTGCTGCGAGCGGCGAATGCGGCGCTTGGATCGCAGGTGCCCCAGCAGCTCTTTCTTCAGCACTCCACGGGCTTGGATGAACAAACTGCGGTAAATCGTTTCGTGGGACACGCGCAGGCTCTCGTCCGCGGGATACTGGATCTTCAGCCATCCAGAAATCTGTTGCGGCGACCAGTCCAGAATCAGTTTACTCGCAACAACCTTCCGCAGCTTCACCTGGATAGCCAGAAGGCAGCGCTTGGGCCGCAAAGCTGACTCCCAGACTTGCTGATCCGCTTCCTGGGCTCGATATTCAGGGCGGCCGCCATGACGTGCGATCTCCCGACTCACTGTCGATGCCGCGCGCTCCAGAGCTTTAGCTATATCGCGAATCGACGAGCCGCAAGCGAGCCCTCGAGAAATATCCTCTCGCTCAACCGCAGTGAGTACCAGCAGGGAGCGCCGCCGAACGGACGGAACGATCCCACCATGCTGCGATAAAAAACCATAAATGGAGTTATGCGGCTTGCCGAAGGCGCGCCCGATCACGTGCAGCGACTGCCCTGCCTTCCAACGGCTCCATAGCTCGGTCCGCTGCGTCGCAGAAAGCGCCACTCGTTTCCCTTGAGCCATACACACCACCTTTGAACAGAAATTTCATATTAGATGGTGTTGCATCGACCCATTGAGACCACCCGACTAATCGGGAGTTGGCTCGCGTTGCACCACAACCAAAAACACCACCCCGACAATGGTAAACATTCGGAATGCCTCTTCCTGCCCATTCCATATTTGCGACTGCCACATCAGAAACCATTCGCCCCCGACATCGAGGAATGCCACCAACCACATCAGCAGGCTCGTCGTCAGCGCAATCACGGCGACGTTCAGCGCAGCGGCGAATTGCGCCCTGTCCGCACGATACGATTTCAGCAACCGAACACCACCCCACCAGCATAGAAGCATAGTGACTGATTCCCAGGCGATGATGCCGATGTAGAAGACCGTATGTACAAGCGGCGAGTTGACGGCGCGCCACATGAGGTGGTTTCCCGGAAAGGTTGAGTCCATCATCAGGACGTGGCGGACAAACTCGTAGTTGGAGCCGTAATCCGTGATGTTGTTTAGGACCAGAATCGTGTAGAAAAGTGCGATTGCAAAAACGAGAACCGCTTTGGAAACGCGAAGCGCCATTACATGCCGCATAGGTTGTCGCACGCAGGAATTATATCTTCTCGGTGACTTACCGCGAACTTTCTTCGAGCGCGGACAAGTCCTGATTAACGCTATAACGCCCTAACCGTCCATTTGGATTCCAGGCAATTTGACTTTTCCGGTTACGACTAACCGGGAGTTAGCCGGCCGCCAAGGTCGCAGTTGGCCCACAACGTAGGGAGAGCAAAGTGCCCAATCCATAATTTGCCCATCTGCCTGGTTGGATCTTAGGACATGCCTGACCTCTAGGCCAGGTCCGCGATGACACTCCAACAAACGACAATCGAGTCTATGCAGCCGCCGCAGGCGCGCGGCCGACGAGAAAGGAGCGAAGGATGGCGCAAGGTAAAGGATTTTTTGAATCGTTGCTCGATTTTTCATTTCGTGAGTGCGTGACGACCAACAATCGAAGGATCCTCTACGGCCTGCACCTGTTGGTCGGATTGATCGCCGCTGTCGCGGTCGTGGTCGTGGGCTTTCAAACCTCCCCGACCCAGGGGCTTATCAACTTGATTGGAGCGCTCGTGGGGTTCTTTTTCTGGACCCTTTATGTCCGGATCGTGCTTGAATCTCTGCTGGCTTTGTTTCGCATCGCCGAAGCGGCGTCGCCCAACGCGAATGCGGGACGGGACCACTAGCGCCCGCGATCGAATCCCGAATTCAGCACAGGCATTGATTGCGGCAGACTTCATATCGTGGGAGTTCGGAAACCCGCGATGATCGGCAACGAATTGCGCTACGAACAGTTCCGGAAATCGAGCTCGTCCGGTGTGACCGTTACGCCGGGATTGACCTTTAAAGGATTCCCGTTCGCGTCCAAGCTGGTGGTAATTGATGGCGGCGAGCAATCGGCAGCACCGCCACCCAACGGCACAAAGGCATTCGCGCCCACCGAATACAGCACATCGCCGGACACTGGCGCGGCGTAACTGATTTTCCCGGAGGAGAAGACTCCAACGCTTGGGTTGCTGGCTGGTTCGATCAGCGTGTACCGAGCGCAATTTGTGTTCGCAGGTGCGGTTGCCGCGCAATCCGCATTCGACTCCACGGAAATGTTCGAGACCGAGCCGCTTTCCGCTGGAATCGTTACCGCAAGGTTCGCTCCGCCGGGCAAGGTAACTGTCTGCAAGGCGGAGACGGATGCGTCAATGGTTGCCGCCGCGGATGCGTTCGTCGCGGTTACGAATCCCTGCAGCGTCGCGGGCCCCGGCGTAGCCCCTGTTTCTGGAATCAACGGTATCGCTCCCAGGTTGGTCCCACCAAGCACACCGACTGCCACCGTTGCGTTGTAAGCCAATCCAGCACCATTTATCGCGACGACCACCACATCGAACGTAGCCGCAGTCGGCAGCGGGCAAAAATTGAAGTTGCCCGCCGAATCCGCGGCCGTCTGCATGAAGATCACATCGGTCTGCGAGCCTTCCAGTTGTTCCAGCGCGACGAGCACCGTGCCGCCCGAGATTGGCTGCATCGTCGCTGCGTCCACCACGTGTCCGCTGATACCCGTATTGTTGGTGCTCACTTGTCCTGCGGTCATCACCGGCTTCAACCGGAACTTACCATTGCCTTGCTCGATGATCGAGGCGCAGGCGTTGAAATCAATGTTGAGATCAACGTCCTGCCCGGCTGCGACGGTGATCGGTCCGCCTTGAATCTGCCCCGGTGGAATCTTCAACCCCGTGTTTGCCTGGCTGGAGAGTTGCAGTTCATGTACGCTCTCGTCCTGCAGAATCGCGCAATTGAAGCCTTGATCGCCGCAGGCATTGCTTGCCGGGACAGGGCCACCGCTTCCGTCGTTCGGAACCAGCAGCAAGCGGATTTGCTGGTAGGTGCCCGTGGGAAGCGCGGTATTCGATCCCAGCATCGTGAGTAGACATGCATTCGGTCCTGCCGCGAAGAGATCCATCTGCACTGGCTGCGTAACTAGCTGCGGCGCCAATTCCTGCCATCCTGGAGAATTGTCGTCGGCAGTGGCGCTGGTGTGCGCCTGCACCGAACGGATCGTCACGTAGACGTGCTGGAAGTCGCCGTTTGGAAACTTGCAGCTGGGTGGGTCGGTCATGCTCACATTTATGCTACCCGTTCCGGCCGTTTGCATGGTCGAGCCCGAGCCCGAGCCGCTGCAGTTTGCCAGCACAGCTACGGACACGAGCAGTATTGCGAGGCTGCCAATCCACACTGGGGGGAGCAAAGACCTTAATTTGATCTGTAATAGACGAGCCATGGTCGGTCTCCATTGCGAACGTCGGGAAGGGCTGGTGCTAGCGCCCCGGCGGGGGGACGGGCGGGCTGACCGCAATTCTAGGGCGCTTCCTTGGCAGCGTCAAGCCATGTGATCGGCGATTCCGATCGCCCAAGTCCTTCCATGAGTAGGCCGGTCGGAGTCAATGAGTTTTTGTTTTCCTATCTGTGGATCCTAACCTTGTCACCGAGCCGCCTCTGTCGCCATCCTTCCATCCGCAGTCTTTGCTGAGCGATGGTCGCTCGCTGCCAGGTGGGCGTCCTTGATTCAGTAGGTGCTGCGACCTGATAATCGACCTTGGCTCGCGTCTCGCGACGGGAGTGGGGCCAGGACTTGGGCGCAGTCACCTGCTCTCGGCGGTTGAGCTCGGTTGTTAAAATCCACACCCTGCTGCTCTCTATGCGACTTGTGCCATCCCTTTTCGGTTGTTCCGCAGTGGTTCGTACACCTCTTTGCTGACCCACAACTTGTGCAGCAGTACGGCCAGCTTCCGCGCTACGGCGACCACGGCTCGCTTCTTGGCATTCTTTCCTCCGCGCTCAGCCAGCTTCAGTCCCCAGCGCCGCAGATCACTGTCCTGTCCGAAGGGCCCCATTACGTAGTGCGCTCCTTGCACCAACAGCGTGCGCAGGTAACGGTCTCCTTCTTTGCTGATGTGCAGCCGCGGCTCGCTTCTGCCCGAGTTCCTGCGACCCGGCCGTAATCCAAGGAAACATCCCACGTCTCGGCTGCGCCGAAAGCGGTACGGATCGTCCAGCGTCAGAACGTAGGTCAAGGCGATCAGAGGCCCTACGCCTTTTACCTGCTTCAGCCGAGTCACCTGGGGATAGCCTTCCTTGGCAATTTGCTCGATGCGTCCGTCGTATTCCGCGATGCGTTCGTTGAGCGATTCAATTTCCGCCAGCAGCGGATCCAAAGCGTCTCGCAACTCCTGGCTCAGTCCCTGGGCGATCTCCCGATGGATCTGTTCGGTCCCGCATTGCGGCAGCCGCTGGCCATTGGATTTCGTCAACCCTCTTGTCGCATTCACCAGCGCCGTGCGCGCGCTGACCCGCACCGCCCGGGCCCGGATGACCGTCAGATGCATTTGTGCCTTGGCACTGCGATGCCGCACCGGACTGAGCAATGCGGGATCGATTCGGGTCAGCCGTCCCAGCGTCCGAGCATCCAGCCGATCGTCTTTCCGGCTGCTCTGGCTGATCAGTCGCACGTTGCGCGCGTGGGCCACAATCACTTCGTGACCATACTGGCTCAACTGCCGGCTGATCCACGGGGAATGCGTTCCGGTTTCTAGCGCGATCCGACTGCGCGCAATCTTGCCGAATACTTGCTCGATTCCTTTCGCTGTCGTGGGCAGTTCTTGTTCTAAGATTATTTCGCCCGCTTCATTCAAAATACAGTAACGGCTGGTGCGATCTCCCAAATCCAAACCGATCGTCAACTGGTTATCCTCGAAAATCTGAATCCCTTCCACCGCCACAGTGCTAATCTTCTTCATTGCCGGTCTCCTTTTTGCGCCTTGAGCGCGCCGTTCATTGGGAGCGTATCGCATCCCGCTGGAGACCGGCCTTCTCATCCCATCTTATAAACGCAGCCGAAACCGGACATCAAGTAAAGTTCTACTTCAAACGGGCGGTTCGGCGACTTACCAAGACCTTGCGCGAAAATGCGGCCACTAGCGGCCCTGCGGCCGAGCCAACGCGCTGATCCGTGGTATCCCCTCGTGTTCACGTCACCCCCGACTGACAGACGGAATGCCGCTGCATTTACTCCTGAGAACAGCGCAATAACAGAACGGTCAAATGCTAACAATTGCTAAGGCTTTCCGTTGCAGGAAGTGTGCCCAAATTTGTGCCCACACCTCGTGGCAAATAGTCGTACATGGCAACAAATCACCGGAGGCAGAAAGCGCCCTATCAGCGCGACAAATCAACGCGACAGCAAACTGTCGCACTTCATATTAATCGCGCTTGGACGGTCTCTTAAGCAGCGGGTTGGAGGTTCGAGTCCTCCCCGGCTCACCACTTTTCCCTTTAAAAACGAATGCTTGCAGGGGCTTCGTCAATCTCACCATAACAGGTGTAGCCAGGGTGTAGTCCCGGAGGGGGGTTGAAACCGTCTGTTAAGCGACCGAACTTCGTCGCCCAAGTCCTGTTGTTTGCTTCCCGCGCTTTGCGTAAAAATGGTTTCCGACCTGGCGGAGGCGCCCGTGGAAACGGACGATTGCCCCCGAAACCAATGTGAGCCGCATCTCGAGCGTCAAGACGTCAGCGTCGCCGCTGTACACGTCGTCAACGACGAGCCGATGTGCGCGCCGTGTTTTGCCGGTGCCGCGATTTTCGCATTTGAAAAGATTGGCGACACGGAGCGCGACGTCGAGAGCGGCGAACAAAGGCGGAGGTAGTGATTGATAACAATGGTGAAGACGACGGGAATCGGAACGTTCTCCCATGCTGAAACGCCGTAAGTTCAGAACTCCTGACATAGCCCCAAAAGGGTTTAAATACACCAGTTGTTCACGAGCGGGTGCGAACCTAAAACTGTCCGCTTTTTGCCTCCGCAACAATAGGTTCATGATTTAGGATTCCACGAATCTGAAGGAAAAACTGCCCGTTCTTTTCTATTGCTGACCTCTCCGGAACCACAGCTGGCTTGGTTTTTCGCTTCCCTGGGTGCGAACTCAAAACTGTCCGCTTTTTAAATCACTAGCAGGTAGGTCATGCTTAGAAACAATGAGTCTGGCCCCTCCCCATGGAGATGAGCTTTTTACCCACCCTGCTGAAATCTCCGGTACCGTCTTCGTCAACGATCGCGATTGTATTCAAACCGAGGAAGACCAGCGAGTGATTTCGGTCCACGGCGTCGTCTTTTCCCACTACTCCATCAAAGATCGCACCGCCGAGGCATACGCCATGGTTTTGCTTTTCGAGTCGCGATACGCAGATCAGAACGATATCGCACGTTGTTTCGGTTACTCGGCCCGATCGCTTCGCCGCTACCAGGAGCGCCTTCGGACTGGTGGGCTGGGTGCTCTCGCGCGTCCGCGGGGAAGGCCTTCCGGGCACAAGAAAACCCAGAAGCGAGACCAAACCATTCTCCGTCTGGAAACCAAGGAGATGAGCAATCGATGGATTGCTGGGCGGCTGGGCCTCAGCGAAACGGCTGTCCGGAAAAGTCTTTGTCGGCTGGGCTGGAAATCTGATCCTGATCCTGAACCAGATCTCCCCTTCTTGCCGGAAGCTGATTTGCAAGCAAAGCGGGCAACGGCTACGGTGAGTAGGTTGATCGAGATTCCGCCTTCCGCTGCGGAACAGCCTCCACGCCAGAGAGCGCAATTACTCACCGATTCGGCGGCGAAAAGTCTCGATGCCAACCCTCTCGATCGATCCATGGATCGCCTCCTGGCCGCCATGGGACTTCTCGACGATGCTCTTCCCGTGTTTGCTTCCGCACGGAGCCTGCCAAGAGCGGGTGTGCTGTTGGCTATTCCAACGCTCGTTGCCAGTGGCCTGCTTTCGACGGCAGAGAAAATTTACGGTAGCCTCGGCCCTTCGTTCTACGGACTGCGAACAACTCTGGTGGCCTATGTTCTATTGGCGCTCCTGAGGATCCCACAGCCCGAAGCTCTCAAAGAGTATCAGCCTGGAGAATTGGGTCGCATTGTCGGTCTGGACCGCATGCCCGAAATAAAGACTTTGCGCCAAAAACTCGCATGTCTCGCTTCTCTGAAGGGCAGCTATCAACTCGGTCGTGAGATCGCTCGGCAACGCATCGCCGAGCGTGGAAAGGTGCTGGGGTTCCTCTATATTGACGGCCATGTTTGGGCCGACCACGGCAAACACACGATTCCGAAGGCCTATGTGACGCGCATGCATCTCGCCGCACCCGCACCGATTATTGGGTCAACGATCAGCGCGGCGATCCCCTGTTCGTGGTCACTGCCGATGCGAACGCCGGAATGACCCGTATGCTGATGCCCGTGCTGCGCGAAGTACACGAACTCCTGGGGCCAAACCGGCACTCCACCGTTGTCTTTGACCGCGGCGGCTGGAGTCCCAAACTGTTTCGGGACCTGCTGAGCATGGGCTTTGACGTGTTGACCTATCGCAAAGGTCGTACCCGTCACATGACTGAAAAGAGGTTCACTTGGCACAGGGCAAGGTTGGAAGGTCGGCGAGTGGAATACCTTCTCCATGACCAACCTGTCCGCTTCCTGAAGGGAGAACCGTGGTCAATTCGGTCGGTTGGTTCTGTTGAACCGATTGCAGTTGTGGACGTGTGTGCAGTGCAAGGAAATTCAGCGCTAATGAAAAACAGACGACGATCGCAGCCAGTCTTAGGTTATTGCCCGAATCGGGTGAATCCTTCCGGCTATCTTCCCCGTATACTTCTCCAAGAGACGCTGATGCCCTATTCACCCATTCTGCTTGTTCATATCGCCGGTGGGACGGTGGGTTTGCTGTCCGGCACCGCTGCAATAATCCTCCGCAAAGGTTCCGCTCGTCACGCACTGGCGGGAAGAATCTTTGTGGTAGCCATGCTCACCATGGGGAGCTTGGCGGCCTACCTTGCCATCGTCAGACATCAACCCAGTAACTTCGGCGGCGGAGTTTTCACCTTTTACCTGATCCTCACCGCATGGCTCACCGCCAGACGCAAAGACGGACAAACGGCCCGTTTTGATTGGCTTCTGCTCCTGATACCCTTGGCGCTCGGTACCCTCACTTGGATGAATGGTATTTCAATCGTGCGCAGTGGGATGGATTCACCAGACGGAGTTCCCGTTGGCATGTCTTTCTTTATGGGTTCCGTGATGCTGCTGGCAGCCGCCGGCGACGTTCGCATGCTGGTCGGTGGAGGTGTTGTTGGAGCGAAGCGTATCGCGCGGCACCTCTGGCGCATGTGCTTTGGGCTGTTTATCGCAGCAGGATCTTTTTTTATGGGGCCTTCCAATCGGCCACTCAGATTGCTGTCGGCGGTGGGCCTGGGACAACATCTATCTCCGGCGTTATTCAGTACCGGCATATATCTAGTTCTTACCCTGCTTCCGCTTATTTTGCTGGTTTACTGGCTTGTCCGAGTCCGCGTCACAAACTTGTACAAAGCAAAGTCGATACAAGTTGCGACCGCAAATCCTAAGTAACGCGCTAACCGTCCTGTGGATTTAGCGCGATTCCGGCAAGCGGGATCATCAGGCACACGCGCGTTTCGAGTGTGCTCTGATTAATCAGCAATTATGGACTAGTGTTGCGATATAGAGCTGATGTAAACCATCAGCGCGATCAGGACCGCGAAACCGAAGATAGACGCAAAAACTATGATTATTAGGTCAGTCTTCCGCTTGCGATCGGCTCGCCAATAATGGTGCCATTCTGTCTTCACGGTCCGGTGCTGGTCTTGAAGTCGCACGAAAGGTCTCCTGCCTTGCAGAGACTATCCATGTTCACTAGATTGTCCAGTCCCGAAATTGCTAAACGAAAGTACTAGCGCTATAGACGCGGCTATTCGGTTTTTATTTGCCCGACGATTGGCCAAATCATGGATCAACTCCAGACACGATGCGCAGAACCGTGTTCTCACCCGGCACGGCAGGCTTCGGCTCCATTGTCCGCGACCGTTGATAATGACCATCCTCGTTTCGTAGCGGCGGCCTAACTCCCGATTAGCAGCTTGTTGAATAATTCGGTTTTTCGAGCTTTTCGTTCTGAAGTTTTGAGGTTTTGCTGATTTGTGAAGGAGTGCTTTGGGTTGTTCTATCTACTCAGCGGATCCGAATCGAAACTTCCTTCATGCTCTGGCCATCAGGTTTCGCAAGCGGCACAAGTTGTAGGCGGCTCCGGTGAAGATAAACAGCCACCCTACCTTCTCGATTCCTCGCAACTTCACTTTTCTTAGCATCCCCACCATCTTCATCCACCCGAACGATTGCTCCACTCGTTTTCTCTTCCGCTGACTCACCTCATACCCCCCATGCCGCGTGGTCCGCTCATCCACCGCGCTCCTCCGATTGGTCGTGTTCTGCGCCACGTGCGGCGTGATGTTCAGCCCGCGGAGTTCTCTTACGAATTCCTGCGTGTCGTAGGCCTTGTCCCCTCCCATGGTCACTCGCTTTCCCGGCGGCAGGGCTTCGGCCATCAACAGCGCAGCATCCCGCTCCGCTCTGCCGTTCGCCTCCGTCAGAAACGTTTGCAGTAAGAGTCCGTTGCGGTTTTCCATCATTACATGCCCCATATAACTCAGCTTCGCCTGGCTCCCTCGCGACTTCGTCCACAATCGGGCATCGGGATCGGTGCTCGATTCATGGGTCTGGTTCTTTCTCTTTTCCCCTTTAAAGTCGACCTCTCCTCCCGCTCCAGCAGGCTTCCCGGTCCCGTCCTTGGGCCGGAAACTCTTCTGACTGGCCCAGGCCTCAATCAGCGTTCCATCCACCGTGAAATGTTCATCGGACATAAACGGCCTGGCTCGTTCCAGCACCCGCTGGAAAAACGTCTCGGCGACCTCTTCATTCAGCAAGCGCTCCCGATTCTTGCTGTACACCGCGTGATTCCATACCGCCTCGTCCATCTCCATTCCTACAAACCAGCGGAACAGCAGGTTGTACTGCAGTTGCTCGATCAGCATGCGTTCGCTGCGTACCGAATAGAAGATCTGCAACAGCAGGGACCGAAACAGGCGCTCTGGTGCTATCGATGGTCTCCCCACGTCCGAGTACAACTTCGCAAACTGCGGCGACATTTCCTTCAGGATCTCATCCACCATCTTGCGGATCGGCCGCAACGGATGGTCCGCTGGGACTCGCTTCTCTGGCGAAACGTAGCTGAACATTCCTTCCTGCTGGTTATCGTCTCCGCGCATTCACTCGCCTCCTTGAGCTTCTGTACTTCAGACGAGTTTTTTCAATTAAAGTTGCAGAAGAAACGGGTTTTTCAACAAGCTGTTAGTCGGGAGTTAGGGACGTCGTAATGCCAGTCCGCCCCAATGAGGTAGGTGCCACATCGAAAAGCTGTCGAAGCAGCTTCTGGGGTACGATGAATCCCCGTTGCACTCATTGACCAGATTGAGATCCTCTGCGTTCTCCGTGGCTCGACTCAGGAAGCTGACGGCGCGCCCAACGGTCGATATCGCGCGTCGCGGTATTTCAAGCTGAATATGATTGCCACGATGGCCAAGACGATCGGGCAAACGACGCTGGCCTCAGGCCCGACCGTTCCGCCGGTCAGCCAGCGCGGCCCACTAAACGATGCGTTGAGAAGATTCTGGGAGGGTAGTAAGCCGCTATTTGGAACACCGTACAAGAACGTTTGACCCCAGTCATATCCCAGGTGAAAGCCGACCGCACACCATAAATTTCCAGTCCGGCGGAGAAACAGGCACAACAACAAACCGAACGAAACCACCGACAGATCTCCCAAAACGGTTTCTCCGCCATTGGCAGCGTGAACCAGCCCGAATAAACCCGAGAACAAAAATGCGGACGGCCAGAATCCCATGCCAGTCGTCAGTGTGAACTGCGCGTATCCGCGAAACAAAAATTCTTCGGCCAAGCCGGAAAGCAAAAATGCCAGCCCCCAGGCGGCCGCTGCGGTCAAAATCGCGGTGCCATGGATCGCCGCACTTGTGAACCGTACGCCATGCAGCGCGAAAATTGCAAGCACCGTACTGCTGGTAGCGAGCAGGCCTATCAATAGTCCTACCCGAAAGCTTTGCCTCAGCGCTTCGCTCCTGGGAAGGCCATATTGGCCCAGCGTGCGGCCTTCAATCTTGCTCATGATCCAGGCCGCAACCGCCAAGATGATGCAGAAAAGTAGATCCGGCGCGATGATTCTCATAGGTGTCAGTTGCGCCGGAGCCAGCGCGGCCGGGAAGAAGCGCCTAATGATCATTCGCGCTACGGTCGACATTGCCACTACGATCGCCATAAAGATTAGCAGGCGCCATCCCGCGCGCAAGCCATTCGGACCAATGAAAATTCGCTTGGTTGTCCAGTCCGCTGGCGGTGACTGAGGATCATGTCGTATCGTCATTTCGCTCTCAGGCAGCAAAATTAAAATAGGCTCAAAACGCTATTGCTGCAAGTTCAAAATAGGTACAATTAACTTGCGTACGGTGCAAGATCTAGTTCATCCTAAACCCCGGGGGATCAAAGGTTGCTAGCGGAACTCAAAGCTCTCGTTGCATTAGCCGAAAGCGGCTCGATGGAGCGCGCCGCGAGGGATCTGTACCTTACGCCTTCAGCATTAACTCGAAGGATTCAGCGCTTAGAAGTTGAACTTGGCGTTGTTCTGCTGGACCGGCATTTCAAACCTTTAAAGTTGACGCGAGCGGGACTGGACGTTGTGGCGAAGAGCCGCGCGATCCTTTCGTCGCTGAGCGACCTCAAGTCCTCCACATCCGGGAACACACCACCGGTGGGACCATTTCGCCTGGGCCTCTCTCACGCCATTGCGCTGCCCGACATGTCGAAGGTTATTATAGAAATGGGTAAGCAATTTCCTTTGTTGCAACCCAGCACTTGCAATGACACGAGTCCCGAGCTATTGGCACGCCTGCATCTTGGGGAACTGGATGGGGCGCTGGTGGTCTTGCCCATTGAAACGACCTTGCCGCCGGAACTGGAAGGCATAACTCTCGCGCATGAAGCGATGCGACTAGTTCAAGCACGAACATCCACCCGTCCACGATCGTCGAAGTGCTCAGAATTCTATCGGCGGAATTGGGTTCTTAATCCACTCGGGTGCCTGGTGCGAGAACAGATAAAGAATCGGGTTGAACGGCTCGGTGCTCCTCTCATTGTTGCAGCCGAACTGCACAATCCGGACTTGCAACTGTCGCTGATTGCCGGAAATGTTGGGGTAGGAATGTTACGGGCCAGCTTTCTGCGGACGCACTCGTTGCGCGCTCGATTGAGTCTTATCGAACATCCGAATTTCGACATTACAATTAGGATCGCCTTCTTTCGCGGCAGGCATCTGGGTGCGCGAGAGCAGGTAGCCCTCGAACTGCAGCGGATTCTCATGAAACAATTCAAAAGAAGCGAGTGAGCCTCTCCGAGTCAACTAACTCCTTCCATGAGAAGGCCGGTTGATGTCAAGGCACACTTTGACTTTCTTCTTTCTTAGAATCAGTTCCTACTCAGCCAAGCCGCCCCTGTCGCCATCCTTCCATCCGCACTCTTTGTGAGCGATATTCGCTCGGTGCTAGGTGGGTGTTCTCGTTTCAGTAGGTGCTGCTACCTGATAAGCGTCCTCTCTTCGCACCTTTGCGGTGGGAGTTGGGCTCCAGGAGTTAGTCGCAGTCACCTGGACTCGGCGGTCGAGCTCGGCTGTCCAGATCGAAACTCTAAGCCACTGCCCGCATCGCCTTCTGACTATTACGCAATGGTTCGTACACCTCTCCGCTCACCCACAACCGATGCAGCAGTACCGCCAACTTTCGCGCCACGGCCACTACCGCTCGCTTCTTGGCATTTTTCCCTCCTCGTTCCGCCAGCTTTAGCCCCCATCTCCGCAGATCACTGTCTTCTCCAAACGGCCCCAGAATGTAGTGCGCTCCCTGCACCATCATGGTTCGCAGATACCGGTCTCCTTCTTTGCTGATTTTCTTCTGTGGCTCGCTGTTCCCAGAGTTCCTGCGTCCAGGTTTTAACCCCAGAAAACAGCCCACCTCGCGACTCTTCGCGAACCGATACGGGTCCTCTATCGTCAGGATATAGGTCAGCGCAATCTGCGTTCCCACACCCTTCACCTGCTTGAGCAAGAACACTTCCGGGTACACTTCCTGGGCGATTTTCTCCATCCGCTCGTCGTACTCCGGGATGCGCTCGTTCCGTGATTCGATTTCTTGGAGCAACGGCTCCAGAACCTCGCGCAACTCTTTGCTTAATCCCGCGGCTAACTCCCGGCTCACCTGTTGTGTGCCACACTTAGGCAGTCGTTGGCCATAAGATTTCACCAACCCGCGGGCGGCGTTCACCAAGGCCGTGCGCGCACTCACCAGTTCGGCCCGTGCCCGGATCACCGTCAGATGAATTTGCGCTTTGGCACTGCGATGCCGTACAGGCCCCAACAGCTCAGGATCAATTCGCGCTAGTCTTGCCAGGGTCCGCGCATCGTGCCGATCATCTTTGCGATTGCTCTTGGTGATCAGTTCTACTTTTTGTGCGTGCGCCACGATCACTTCGTGCCCCAGCTCCGTTAGCCGCCGGCTCGCCCATGGCGAATGTGTTCCTGTCTCCAGGGCGATGAGACTTCGCGGTATCTTTCCAAACGTCTGCTTCATCGCTTCCGGTGTCGTCGCTACTTTCTGTTCCAGAATGATTTTGCCTGCTTCATCCAAAACACAGTAGAACGACCAACGATCCCCTAGATCCACACCGATCGTTAGCTTTTGCTCTTTGAAAATCTCGTTCCCAAGTATCTGCACAGTGCTAATCTTCTTCATCGCCGGTCTCCTTTTCTCGTGCGCTTCGAGCGCCTCGATCATTGGGAGCGTATCGCATCCCGCTGGAGACCGGCCTTCTCATCCCATCTGATAAGCAGACTATCGCATTCGATGCTGGTCCTATTTGGACGGTCTCTTAAGCAGCGGGTTGGAGGTTCGATTCCTCCCCGGGTCACCAAGCTCTCGAGGGTCCGGCTTGTAGAGTATCCGCGCCGCTTCGTGTAACTCTCGCCTCGCCGACTCAGCACCATGTCAGCAACCGGCGGGAGTGGCGTGCCTGGGTCAATCCTCGCTTCCATGGCAGATAATAGGAAAAACAACGTAAAAAATCATTAGGGCCCGCGCGGCAGATCGCGGGTATTTTCCTTATCGATTAGCTCGTTGAAGAGATCCTTAACTTCCTGTTCTCCGGCTGCAAAGCCCAGCCGTTAAGGGAGCCGCCCAGGACCGCGAATTTAGACGTCGGCAGCTTCTCTCGCGCCAAGGTAATAATGGATCGCGGGAGTGAAGACCAGAGACAGCACCATCGAACTCGCCACTCCACCCACCACCGCAATCGCCAGAGGCTTCAACATCTGCGAGCCCGCGCCAATCGCCAGAGCCAGCGGCAACATTCCGGCAATCGTGGCGAGCGCCGTCATGCAGATCGGACGCAACCGCCGGCGCCCCGCCTGAATCATCGCTTCGCGCGCAGAACAACCGAACGCCGCGGAATCGTTGTTCAGCGTCCAGCAGCAGGATGCCGTTTTTGGTGACGATGCCGATCACCATGATCATCCCCATGAACGAAGCCACGTTGAACGTGGTGCCGGTGACCAGCAGGGCGAGCAACCCGCCAAACGAAGAAAGTAGCGCGGACGCGAGAATCGCGGCCGGAGCCGAAAATGTGCGAAACTCAAAAAGCAAGACCACGAACAGCAGCAGCAACGCCAAAAACAAAACCACCGAAAGATCGCGGAATGATTTTTGCTGCTCCTGGTAAGCCCCGCCATATTCGATTCGGATCGTGGAAGGCAGCTGCAAATCCTTCACCGCCTTCTGCACTGCGGCAACCCCTCGGCCCAGGTCCACTCCCTCCAGACGGGCAGTTACTTCGATCAGCCGCTGCAAATTTTCGCGGCGGATTTCCGTTTGGCCCGGATCGGTCGAGATCGTCGAAAGCGATCCTAGTGTGGCGGTTCGTCCGGTGGAGCTGGCAAGTAGCGTGTTGGTCATGCGTTCGAGTGACGAGCGGTTTTCCGCGGGAAAACGCACGCGAATCGGATAGACCCGGTCGTTCAGCACCACAGGCGTGGCCGCGGGCTCGCCCTCCAGAATTGCAGAGGCGTCAACAGCGATTTCCTCCGGCGTAAAACCGGCGTGCGATGCCACAGCGGAATCCACTTGAAACGTCACGGCAGGCCCGCTGATGGTGTTCTCGATTCCGTCGAGCACGTCCACGACTCCCGGAACTTTGCCGATAGCGTCGGCGACGCGTGGCGCCGACTTCAACAGCAATTGTGGGTCCTGCGAGAACATTTTAATGACCACGGGCTCGGGCGCGCTGGTCAGATCTCCGATCATGTCTTGCAGTACTTGGACGAACTCTACGTCGGCCGCCGGTTCGGTCTGTTTAATTTTCGCGCGAACCTCGTCGATGATTTCATCAATTCCGCGATCCCGTTTCTGCTTTAGTCGAACTGTAAAATCTCCGCGATTCGCTTCGGTAACCGCCGCCAGGCCCAGCTGCAGTCCGGTGCGGCGCGAAGTATTCTCCACTTCCGGAGTTTCGCGGAGAATCTGTTCGATGTGCTGCAGAATGCGATTGGACTCCGTCAGCGAACTTCCCGGCGGGGTGTAGTAATCGAGAATAAAACCGCCTTCGTCCATTTCCGGAAGCAAATCGCTGCCCAGAAAGTGGTAGCAAACCACGGAGAGCGCCACAATCAGCACCGAGCTAGCCGCAAGCATCATGGGGCGCTGTAGCACGGCTTGCATAACCCGCTCGTAAAAACGCACCAGGCGTGCGAATAAACCGGCGGTAGGCGCGTCTTCTTCCACTATACGAGCAGCCCCGTTCGCATCCACCGCGGATTCCGATCCAGCCGCAGATGACTTCGCCTCACTCGCTTTTTTGCGAATCAGGAATTGACTGAGCGTGGGCGTCCACAATAGCGCCAGCAGCAGCGAGCTGAACAGCGCAACTGTCATGGTGATCGCCAGCGCGCGGAAGAAGCTGCCTGTCACTCCGGTCACCGCAATCAGCGGCAAGAACACCACGATGGGCGTGATGGTGGAACCCACCAGCGGAATGGTCATCTCGCGCAGAGCTCGCTGGATGGATTGCATGCGGTCCTCGCCGGCGTCCCGGTGCAGCACGATGTTTTCCAGAATCACGATTGCGTCGTCAATCACCAAGCCGACTGCCGCCGCCAGGCCGCCCAGCGTCATAAGATTGAAACTTTGCCCCGCAATTTTTAGCACGATGCAGGTGAGCAGCAGCGTCGCGGGAATCACCAGGCCAGCGACCAAAGACGTTCCCCAATCGCGAAGGAATAGTACCAATATCGCGGACGAGAGCAGCAGGCCGAGCAACACAGCATCGCGCACGCTCGAGATGGAATCATGAACGATGGTGGACTGATCGTAGAACGGCTCCAGATGTACGCCCGGCGGCAACGTGGTCTGCAACTCGGCAATCTTCGCGTGGACCTCGTCAGCTACCGAGAGTGTGTTGCTGTCCGGCTGGCGATTGATGCTCAATAGGACGGCGGGTTTGCCATTGGCAGTGACCACGGTGTAAACGGGCGCGACGGACGGCGCTACGACGGAAATATCACCGACGCGAATGGGAACTCCGGCTGCCGACGTTTTCACTACGATTCGCCCGATTTGCTCCGGCGTGTGCACCTGGCCGCTCACCAAGCCCAATACGAGTTGGTGATCATGATCCAACAGACCCGGCGAATCGATCAGGTTGCTGCGACGAACAGCCTCCAGGATATCGGTCACCGTGATATTGCTGGCCAGCAAGCGCGCGGGGTCCGGCGTTACCTGAAATTCCGGGACGCGGCCGCCCTGAATCAAAACTGATGCCACACCGTCCAGACGATTGATGCGCGGCTTGATGTCGTAGGTGGCGATTTCCCATAGCTTGTCTTGTGGAAGCTGATCGGACGTCAAGCTGTATCCGAGAATTGGAAAAGTTGCGAAAGTCAGGCGATGCGTTTCAATTCGTGCGGTTGGTGGCAGCTCCGCCTGCAGCCGTGCGACCACGGCGTCAACGCGCTGCAACGTCAACACCATGTCGCTGTTCCAATCGAAAAAAAGATCCACGTCAGCGGAGCCGCGGCTGGTGGTGGAGACCACGCGCTGCAGCCCCGGCACTGCGTTAACCGCTTCTTCGATCGGCCGCGTGATCGTCACCAGCATCTGATCGATCGGCGTGACGCCATTATCAATGCCGATCACGATCCGCGGAAAATCCGTCTGCGGAAACACCGAGACGGGAACGGTGAACGCCAGGTACGCGCCGACTAACGCAACGCTCGCGACCAAGAACAGAATGGGCCGCGACAATCGCTGGAACCACGGCCCTCCCGCAGCCGCCGCGTTCTCGCCTGAACGTTCCGGACGAAGAGTAGCGGGCATCCTGGCTAATCCCTCTCCGTGCTGGCTTCGGGCGGTTTCGCGACGGCGGTCTTGATGGCCGTACCGTCCGGCAGGCCATATCCGCCGGAAGTGATCACGGCATCGCCGGCATTCACGCCGGAGAGAATCTGCACCGCATCGGCGGCGCGTATGCCCACCTCTACCGTGTGCGCGTGCGCGATGCCATCAGATGCCGGCGACTAGCACGTAGGGCGCATCTTCCGCGTTCTTCAGCACGGCCCCTGCGGGCACCACGATCGCGTCCTTCACCGTTTGCGCGGTCATGGCGATCGTGACCGTCATGCCCGGCCTGATGCGGGTATCAGGTTTGGCTGCTTCCACCCAAACTTCGATGGTAGTGCTGCCCGGATCGAGCGCGGGACTGACAAGCGTAACGCGCGCTTCGATAGGGTTCTCGTCGCTCGGCAGTTTAATTTGCGCCGGGTCGCCCGCCTTCACTCGCGACGCCTCAGCAGCCGCGATATGCGCTTTGGCAATCAGCTTCGAAGTATCCATCACGGTGAGCAGCGGCTGATTCGCGGCGGCCAGCTCGCCGGGAAATAACGGCCTGTCTGTGACCACGCCATCAATCGGGCTGCGGATTTCGGAATAGCTCAGTTGTGCCTGCGCTCCAAGATATTTCCCCTTCGCGGCTGAAAGCTGACCTGTGGCGGATTTCAGCGCCTGTTCTTGTCCAATTTTTTGCAGATCATCCAACTGTTTTGCGGCCTGCTGATACTGGCTGCGTGCTTGCGCCAGCCCCACTTCCGCAGAGTCCAGGTCGCGCCGCGGTATTGCGCCCTGATCAAACAATGCCTTGCGGCTCTCATATACCTTCTGTTGCGCGTTGAACCCGGCCTTCGCCGCAGCCGCGTCCAGCTCCGCTTTCTGTATTTGTTCGGGAAGGCTTGCTCCCGTTGTCGCGATATAACCCGCTTGGGCTTGCTCGAATTCGCCCTTGCTCTGCTCGGACGCGGCGGAAAGGTCGGCATTTTCCAGCACCGCCAGTAACTGCCCTTTTCGTACGCGGGAGCCGCGCTGCACTTCGAAGGTCTTAATCGTGGAAGTGATTTTTGGAGCGATGATCGCTTGCTGCAGCGGGAACATCAGCGCTTCCGCCGAAATTATTTGCGAAATTGGAGCGCGGCGCGCGGGCGTTACTTCCACGTTGACGACCGGCGCCTTCTCTTTGTGGGATGAACCACAACCGGCCACGCACAAAATCGCGATGAGCCCCGCGCCAAGAAGCAGATGGCGCTGATACGCTCTCCTTGTATGTTTTTTCTTGAATCTCATCGCGTGGACATGACTCCGGTGAGGGTCTGAAGGTTCGCCAGCGCCACGCGGTAGCGCACCGCGCCATCCTCGTAGCTGTTAGCGGCCAGCGCCGCCGTGGTCTGCGCGTCAACCACCTCAAGCACCGTGGCTTCGCCGCCTTTGTAGCGCAGCGTGGTGAGCCGTAAACTTTCCGCGGCGAGTTCCGCGGACCGGCTCAGCCCAGATAATTCGTTGAGCGCGGTATCCGCTTCATTGTAGAGCGCTTGAATTTCGGCCAGCAGCTTGCGCTGCGCGAAGGAAAGCTCCCGTGCCGACTGCGCCTGGCGGATTTGCGCCTGCTTTACGCGGCTCTGCGTCGCGCCCCAATTCCAGATGGGGATATTCAGCGTGGCGGATGCCGAAGAACCAAGGTTGGGGATCTGCTGGTCCATGAAAATGCTGTTGGTCGCGAACCGCGACGCGTCAATTCCGTAAAAGTAGTCCAGGCTCAGAGTAGGCAGGTATGCCGCGCGTTCGAATCCAACGCTGTCCTTCGCTTGCTCGACCGCGGCGATTGCGCCACGAACTTCCGGATTTTCGCGGCTCGCTTGCTCCTGGACTTCACCAAGCGTCGGCAGCGGAATGCTGGCATGCAGATCGTCCGTCAATTCGAAGCGATCGCTGAAGTCCGGATAGAGCAGCACCGCAAGATCCAGCCGCGAGTTCAGCAAAGCCAGGCGAGCCTCCTGGAGCTGACGCCGGCGCTCTTGTGATTGCAATTCCGCTTTGATGACGTCTGAATGCGCCACTTCGCCTCCGCTTTCGAGATTTTTCGTTAGATTCAAGAACTGCTCGCCCTCGTCCGCCGCCTTCTGCGCCAGATCGGCTTTGCGTTGCGCGGCCAGCGCTGCGAAATAATTCTGCACGACAGTCACAACCAGGCCGCGTGACGCAATCTCGGCGCGGGCGCGCGCCACCGCCGCGGCAGCCGATGCGCGGCGGACTGCGTAGATTCCGGCTACATCCAGCGCCTCGTGCACATTTCCCTGACTGATGTACTCATGCACGGCGTTGTTCGCGATATAGCGCACGCCACCGACGCCGTTGCCCTGGGTGTAGAGCACCTGGTTGTTGTATGCAACGGACGGCAGCAGCGCGTCTTGGGCCTGTTTGCTGTCTTCGTGCGCGATCTGCGCCTCGCCCAGCGCGGCCTGAAATTGCGGGCTGTTCTGCCGCGCGCGCAACAGCGCTTCATCCAGCGTCAGCCGAATCGTCGCATCTGAGGTAGCGGTTGCCTGTACCGTTTGCAGGTTCAGCGATTTGGCTGGCGAAATTGCAGTTATCTGCGCCGCGCGCGCACAGGTTGCAAGCGCGCCCGAAAGCAGCAGAAGCTCGGCGAGGTATCGAAGTTTGAAAGCTCTCTTCATAAATTTATCGAGGCGGGACACCGCAACGATGAGCCCCGACCGCTGCCACAAGGTTAGTGATCGGCAGATAAACCCAGGATTAACACGAAGGGGGGAAGCGCTAGACGCAAACGCATCGCTGGATGCGGGATTTAGTACGGTGAAGCCGTCACTGATGGCATATGCCTGCGCAGTCGCGCCAGGACGCGCAGCCGCTCAAGCGCACTGGCCGAACAACTCCATTTTCGCGGCGCACTCATACGTGTGCTTGATGACCGACCAAAGTAATTGCGGCGCGTGACGCTCCGGTAACTTTCCATTCATCCTGCTGTCACACACTGGCCGATACACTCGCCTGCAGATCGCCTGTGAATATACTCGTCGTTGAAGATGAACCCGAGCTGGCGTCCGCATTAGTTCGCGGATTAGAAGAGGAGCAATTCTGCGTTCAGCTGTGTGGCGAAGGAAAGGTCGCGCTGCAAAAGTCGGAAGGCGGTAATTTCGATCTGGTCCTGCTGGACGTGATGCTTCCCGATCTAAGCGGATTCGATGTGGTTGAGCAATTGCGGCTCCGCAGCCGAGAAACGCTAGTGCTGATGCTGACTGCTCGCGATTCGCTGGCTGACGTTGTTCGCGGACTGGATGCAGGCGCCGACGACTATCTCACCAAGCCATTTTCTTTCCTGGAGTTGCTCTCGCGCGTGCGGGCCTTGGAACGGCGCAGCGGCAGCAAACCTAAAAATGTTCTGGAAGCCGGAGATCTGGTGCTGGACATAGCAGCGCAGCACGCTTTTCGCCGCGGCGTTCCACTCTATCTGTCGCTGACCGAATTCCGATTACTGGAAGTACTGGCCAGGAACAGAGGTCAGGTCGTCCCGCGCCAGGCAATTATCGCGGACGTCTGGGGAAATCGCCGCGAGGTGGAAGAAAATACGCTCGACGCCTACGTTCGTCTTCTGCGAAAGAAGGTCGAAAGCGATTCGCAATCGAAACTCATTCAAACTCATCGTGGACTGGGCTACTCGATGGGACTGGCCGCGCTCTGATGAATCTGACAATCCGCACCAAGCTTACTGCGCTCCATTTCGTGGTGCTGGCGGCTTCCTTGAGTATTTTTGTGTGGATTGGTGACGTGGGATTTCGGCGCAGCATTGAAGTCACCGTCAACGATGCATCCAGCAGGAATCTGCAGAGCTTGCAGCGGCTGCTGGAACGAAGCGCTCCACGAGGCGACGCGAAGCTTCAAAAAGAATTGGCGGATTTGGCGAGCTGGTGGCCGAACGGAGCCGTCTTCGGAGTGGCTGACGCCAATCACAATTGGATCTTCTGTTCGACATTGTTTCTGCAAGCCGCCAGCCCGCTTCCCGATGTCCGCGATATGCCTGCGTTCTTCACGACGAATCTGAATTACGTGCAATATCGCATCGCGTCGCAAAAAATCCAGACGGATGGGCATACCTACGAAATGCGCGCGGCAGTGCCCACCGAACCCTTCGATCGCGCGCTCGACAATTTCCGCGACATCGAAAAGGAAACCGTGCCGCTGCTGGTAGTGCTGGCTTCGCTGCTGGGTTACTGGCTGAGTGGCAGATCGCTGGCGCCCGTGAAGCGCATCATTGACACGGCTGAACGCATTGGCGTGGATAGCCTGTCGCAGCGCCTGGAGGTGCCGCGGCCGCGCGATGAACTGCGGCGGCTGACGGAGGCGCTCAATGCGATGCTCGAACGCATTGACACTTCGTTCAAGCGGATCACGCAATTTACCGCGGACGCCTCGCACGATTTGCGCACGCCGGTCAGCGTGATCCGCACCGTCGCCGAAGTGACGTTGCGCAAGCCGCGGACGAATGCGCAGTACACCGAAGCCCTGGCGAAGATTCTGCGCACGTCGGAAGAAACGACGAGCCTGCTGGAAAATCTTTTGACGCTGGCGAGAGCCGACGCCGGCGCGATGGGCATGGAACTGCGCGTGATTGATTTGGACATCCATGTCCGCAAAGCGCAGGAGCGCGCCATTTTGCTTGCTGGAGGCAAATCGCTGGACATTGACGTGCGCACGCCCGGTGGGCCCGTTTGGGTAAGAGCAGACGCGATCGCGATCGATCGCTTGCTGCTGATTTTGCTCGACAATGCCATCAAGTACACGCCAGACGGCGGCTTTTGCGAAATTGAATTGCTCGCTGCAGCAGAGGAAATTCAAATCCTCATCCGCGATTCGGGCATCGGCATTCCAGAGCAAGAACTAAGTCTCATTTTCGAGCGTTCGTATCGCACGGACTCCGCGCGTTCCCGCGAAACAGGAGGAGCCGGATTGGGTCTCGCCATTGCCCGATGGATTGCCGAGATGCACGGTGGCACCATCACGGCGGAAAGTCAGGGTGGCACGGGTTCCTTGTTCCGCCTATGTTTGCCCGCCGCGCAGGGTCCCGGGATTCATTCGAGAGATCCTGTATCTGCCGCTGGCGTAATCTGAAAAAAATTCAGGCTTTATTCAAGTTCCCATCAAGATCCGTTCACGCTCCATACTTCTCTGTCGCGCCTAATGAGCACGTCGATTCCTGATGCTACAAGTGCAGGGGAGAGCCCGATGCGCATTGATTTTCCGTTCGGACCGCTCAAAGCAGGTTGTGCTCACAGAGTCCTGCCCCTGCCGATCGGCATCCTGGCGCTTCTCGCGTTGCTGCTGCCGGCGACCGTTCGCGCCCAGACAGACCGCGCTACCCTGGAAGGGACGATCACGGATTCCAAGGGCGGAACGATCGCCGGCGCGCGCGTCCAAATCACAGAGCTAGAAACCGGATTGGGATACGAAAGAGTCACGAACGACCATGGCTTTTATCGAATTCCTGCCCTGCCGCACGGCAGATATACCGTGATCGTTTCGCGCGACGGATTCCAAACCAAGCAAATTATCGAAGTCGAGTTGCAAGTCGGCGAGACGCACACGTTGGACGCTGTTTTGTCCGTGGGAGCGATTTCCGAAAGAGTGGAGGTCAACGCCGAAGCCGAGCCTTACGAAAGGAGCAGCGCGGAAAGCGCCATCGTCATTCAATCGGACCAGATTGATAATCTGCCTACCAACGGACGGAACTGGTCAACACTAACCCTGCTTTCGCCCTGGGCGCAGGACGACGGCGGAGGCGACCAGCGGACGATCCGGTTTGCGGGGCGAGCGCGCGACGACAACAACTTCACGTTTGATGGAGTGGATGCCACGGGAATTCAGGAGCAGGCGCAGAAATCAACCACCCGCCTGCAGGTTTCGGAAGATGCGATTGCCCAATACCGCGTGGATTCAGCGCTCTACGACGCAGAGTATGGCTCGCAAGCGGGCGGTCAAGTAGACGTGGTGACGAAATCGGGAACAAATGCGTTCCACGGCACAGCATTCGGTTATCTGCGCAACTCCGTCTTTGACGCCCGCGAGTTCATCGACCCCGCCCAAATTCCAGCGTTTCGGCTGGGCCAATTCGGCGGCACTTTCGGCGGGCCGATTAAGAAGAACAAGGCATTCTTCTTCTTGAGTTATGAAGGTCTGCGTCAACTGCAAAACGCCACTACCAACGCCGCGGTTCCGGATCCCGGATTGCAAGCGGCCATCCTGACACAGTCTCCTGTGTTGTGCGGGATGCTTCAGGCGTGGCCGTGGAGACAATCCGCCGTTGCACAAAACCAAGCGCTAGGCTGCCCGGCCAAACACGTGTTTCCCGACGCCGCATTTACAAATCCTGAGTCGGCGCCGTTTGATCCGACAAATCCCAACGGCACCGGAATCGATCAATTTAATAGCGCGCCCACCACGATTATTCAGGAGGACTCCTGGCTGGCGCGTTTTGACTACCAGTTTTCGAAGAACACGACGTTCTATGCCAGGGCGCAGCGCGATATCGCTGCCACCACGGCACCGCTTGGCAACTCCCTGGACCAGCAGGGCATCTTCAATCATCCGGCGAATTACATAATGGCGCTGGAGCACGCGTTTACTCCCACGCTGCTGAACACTTTCAAGTTTGGAATTAACCGTTCGCCATTCCACAATCCGCAGATCTGCAATTTTCCGCTCGCCGTCGGCTCTGACAACTTCGAAGCCCTGAACGATTGCAACACCGACAACGAGGTCGGTACGACGTTCTCCTACATTGATGACGTCGTCTGGACCCACGGCCGGCACACGTTCAAAGCAGGAATCGAATATCGCCGCGTGCGCTTGAATCAGGGAATTACGGCGGACGACACGATCAACTATACGGACAATCTCAGCCTGATCAACAACACGATCGGCAACCTATTCTACCGGTCCAGCTGGTCGCTACATTACTTGCGCCATACCTTCATCCTTCCGTATTTCCAGGATGAATGGAAAGTCACGCCGAACCTCACGCTGAACATGGGCTTGCGTTGGGAATATTACGGAGTGCCGAACGAAGCTCATAACAGCACTACCGTATTCGATCTGCAGAATTTTCAGGGCAGTTGTTTCGGAACGGGATCGGCCAACCGCGCCATTTTCAGTGAGCCGGCGGGCTGTCCACAAAATCCCGCTCTACTGTACCCAAATTATAGGAATTGGGACCCGCGCGTTGGACTGGCGTGGGCGCCGGGTCGGTTCGGCGGCAAGACGGTGGTACGCGCCGGCTTCGGTATTTACCACGGTGCGGCGCAAAACGACGACGAGAACGCTGCCTTGGAGAGCGACAACACCCGTCAGGCACTTGTTTCCGGGATTGGCGGCACACCGCCGGTGTTGCAATTCGGTCCCGGTTATCTGGAAAATCCGCCGGACTTCGGCACCACTTCGACTTCGGAGTTGCAACCGCGCGCGCTGTATCGCCAGCGGCGTGACTTGTACGTCGAACAGTGGGGCTTGACGATCGAACAGCAACTGCCTGCGAACTTCCTGGCCACTGCCTCTTACCTCGGGACGCACGGGGTCCGGCTGTTTGCGCGCAACTACGAAAATCTTTGTGACCAGACGCTCTACCAGAGTTCCGGCGGAGCGAATTGCACCCGCCCACTCGATCCGTTTCCTGTCACCGTGCTTGCCACGGGCCAGCAAGCCTTCTTTGGCGACGTGGACGTGAAACAGGATAACGGCGGCAGCAGTTATCAGGGTCTCCTGCTCTCCTTGCAGAGGAGATTCAGCAACGGCTTCTCATTCCAGGCAAACTACACTTACTCGCATTCCATCAATGACGGGAACGTGGGTGGCGGCGAATCCAACGCGCCACAGAACGCACTTTGCATGCCTTGTGAGCGCGGCCCGAGCATCTACGACATTCGCCATAACGTCGTCGTAAACTCCGTGTACCAATTGCCGTTTGGCCCAAACCAGAAATATCTCAAATCCGGCGGAGCCGTCGGGAAACTTGTCGGCGGATGGCAGATCAGCGGCATCGGTATGTGGCATACGGGCCATCCCCTGACGGTTCTTGCGAATGTTCCGGTGAATCAGATTCCCGACAACAACTCGGGGCCGAGCGAGCGTCCGGATGTTATCCCCGGGGTTCCCTTAACCATGACCCCCACTGCCGCGAACCAATACGAACTAATCAACGCCAACGCATTCGCGGCGCCCCCGATTGATCCCAATAGCAACATTCTCACTCGCTATGGCGACGAATCCAACGGACTGGTTCGGACACTGAACGTGTGGCAAATCGATTTCCAACTGATGAAAGAAACGCCGCTGACGGAGAGGTTCAGTCTGGAGCTCGGTGTTCAAGCATTCAATATTTTCAATCACACGCAATTTGCCGATCCTTCGAATCTGACCCTGGATTTCAATTGCAACACGGCCGCCCCGTTCGTTTGCACCACGGCCGGGAGCGGCAACTTTGGCCAAATCAATACGATCAACGGCCACAACAACAACAACGACAATTTTTTCAACGACAATGTGGGCACCGGCCTGGCTCGGCAACTGCAATTCATGCTGCGGCTGAGGTTTTAAAGTTCTCGCAGGTGAACGATGGTATCGAGGTCAAGAAATTGAACTTAGGCCAGGTCTGCAAACCAGCCACGCTTCTGAGCATCTCGATCCTTGCGCTTTTCGCGAGCTGCCCGCAGAGCTATAGCCGTGACGATCATGCCGACCGGAAAACTGATTCAACGCGGCGACAACCGGGCGGTTCTACGCCGCGGCCAGGATTCGTGCAATCCTCAAGCACAGCCGAGGCGGTTCTTGTCGGTGCCGGTGACATTGCCGACTGCGCGGACCTTTCCGGCGCGGAAGCGACGACCAAGCTTCTAGACGGCATTCCCGGCACGGTGTTCACCGCTGGCGATAACGCGTATGAGGGCGGCACGGCCGAGCAATTCGCGAAATGCTATGACCCTACGTGGGGCCGGCACAGGGCGCGGACGCGTCCTTCCGTCGGCAACCACGAATTTCATTCCGGCGGCGCGACTCCGTACTTCGATTATTTTGGCGCAGCGGCGGGCGATCCGGCCAAAGGCTATTACAGCTACGAACTCGGAACGTGGCACATCGTAGTGCTCAATAGCGAATGCGCCGAAGTCGGCGGCTGCCAGCAAGGTTCAGCGGAAGAGAAGTGGCTGCGCGAGGATTTGAAATCGCATCCGGCTGCTTGCACCCTGGCTTACTGGCACAAGCCGTTATTCAGTTCCGGCGCGAAGCATGGCAACGATCCGGAAGTGAAGGCGTTCTGGCAGGACTTGTACGAGGCGCGAACCGCTGTCGTCGTCAATGGACACGATCACGATTACGAGCGTTTCGCGCCGCAGAATCCCGAAGGCAAGCCGGATGCGACGCGTGGCATCCGGGAATTCGTGGCCGGGACTGGTGGCAAGAGCCATCGCCCTTTCGCGACGCCTCTGCCAACGAGTGAAGTCCGCAATGCGGACACGTACGGCGTTTTGAAACTCACGCTCCATGCCAAGAGCTACGACTGGGAATTTGTGCCCGAAGCAGGAAAGACGTTTCATGATTCCGGCTCGGGATCCTGTCGGTAGTCACACTTTCGATTGCGTCAAAAGTGAGGCTTCGTTGAAAAAATACCCGATTCTTTGCGTCTGCGTACTGTTCACGATTGGTGCGAGCTTTGCCGCTGCGGGCTATCGTCTATTACGAACGATTCCTGTTGGCGGAGCCGGCGGATGGGATTACTTGATCGTAGATGAACCCGGCCAGCGAGTTTTTATATCGCATGAGACGCAAGTGGAAGTAATGGATCTGGCGTCGAACAGCGTCACTGGGAAAATTCCGGACACGCCCGGCGTCCACGGTATAGCACTCGCACCGGAAGAAGGGCGTGGGTTCATCAGCAACGGCCAGGCCTCCACAGTCACGATTTTCGACCTGAAGACGCTCGCTCCGATTTCGCAGGTGCCCACCGGCAAGAAACCCGATGCCATTGTCTACGATCCGTCCACGCATCGCGTATTCGCGATGAACGGCGGCAGCGCCAGCTCTACGGTGATTGACGCTGCAAGCGGCAAAGTCCTTGGCACTATTGCACTGGGCGGAGGCCCGGAATTCGCCGTAGCCGATGGGTTGGGGAATGTTTTCGTGAATCTCGAGGATCAGAATGAGGCGCTGCGCATTGACGCGCGCGACATGACGGTGAAGAATCGCTGGCCGCTGGCGCCGTGCGAACGCCCGTCAAGCATGGCCATCGATCGCGCGCAGCATCGCCTTTTCATCGGCTGCCGTAGCAAGGTGATGGCCGTCGTCAATTCGGACACCGGAAGCGTGATCGTCACTCTGCCGATTGGCGACCACGTAGACGCAAGCGCGTACGATGCGGTCACCGGCCTGGTATTCAATTCCACGGGAGAAGGGACGATTGACGTATTTCACCAGGACTCGCCCGACAAATATAGGGCAGTGCAGCGTATCCCCACCCACGCTGGCTCGAAAACGATGGCGCTGAATTCCAAGACGCACGAACTCCTGGTGCCATCGAACGCATCCGGAACGTTTCAAATCCTGCTGTTCGGCAACTGAATCTGAGGGTGGCGTTGACACAAGGTAAGCGTCGCGTCAGCCCAGGTACTTCTGCGGCTCGGCAATTGCTTTCGCCACGTCATTCAGGAACTGCGCGCCACGCGCGCCATCCACAACGCGATGGTCGCACGAAAGCGTGAGCGTCATCATGCTGCGGACGGCAGGCTGTCCGCTTGCTGCGACGACGCGCTCGGTAATTGCGCCGACCGCCAGGATTGCCGCCTGCGGCGGCGGAATAATCGCCGTGAAGGAATCGATCTGGAACATGCCGAGGTTGCTGATTGTAAATGTGGCGCCTGCGAAATCCTGCGGTCGCGATTTGCCGGATTTGGCGCGCTCGGCGAGGTCGCGTCGTAGCATCGCGATTTCAGCGATGTTCGCGACATGCGCACTGGGAATCACCGACGCGATCACCCCGTCGTTTACAGCGATCGCGATAGCTATATTCACGGCGGCATGACGTTGAATTCCATCCGGCGTCCAACTGGCGTTTATGCGCGGGTGCTGCACTAGAACGCGGGCTACGAGCGCAATCAGCAAATCTGTGTGAGTGATTTTGACGCCGGAATTGGTCGCGGCGGAAGCGGCAAGTTTTTCCCGCGTAGGATGCAGTGCGCTTGCGTCCACTTCGCGAACCAGAAAGAAATGCGGAACGGTGGTCCAGCTTTGCGTGGTGCGCTCTGCCATCAACCGGCCAATGGCCGTGAGCGTCTCGAGTTTAGCGCCAGAGGATGCTGCAGCGGCAGTTGGCACGAGCGATTTTGCGGCAGCCTCAATGTCCGACGCGAGAATTTCTCCGCCGGGTCCTGAACCGCGCACGTTGTCGAGATTGACGTGAAGCTCGCTCGCGAGGCGGCGAGCTTTCGGTGACATCTTCATCCGCGCGCCGAAAGTCGCGACACCCGTGGATGGAGCAACGGATTCGGCGGCGCGCGGTGCCATGACGGTGGCATTGATGGACGCCGCAGCGGGCGCTTCATCCGCGGGAGCCGATTCGCCCTTGGCCACGATCCAGGCAATCGTTCGCCCTACGGCGATGACGTCGCCTGCCTTCGCCTGCACGCCCGCCAAAAATCCGTCCGCAAGCGCTTCCACTTCCACGACGGCTTTGTCCGTCTCGACTTCAAGCAAAGTCTCGCCCTTGGCGACAGCTTCGCCTTCTTTTTTGCGCCAGGAAACCAGCTTGCCGGTTTCCTGCGTCAATTCGAGCGCGGGCATAACCACACTGATAGCCATCATTCCTCTGGGAAAAAGCTCAGTTCTTAGTCCGTAGCGCCGACTCGCTCGGTTTTCGCGCTGGCCTCGACCATTTCCTTGACGCGTTTGCTGGGTGCCGCCTCGGATTCGCGCGTCGTGGACAAAGGTCCATTCACGGTGAAGTAATGCGCGCCCGCCACCATCAATTGCTCCGCCGGGAAACGCGTGATGACTTCGTGGCCCGTTTCGGTCACCACAATTTCCTCTTCAATGCGCGCCGCAGCCCATCCATCGGTGGAAGGCCAGAAAGTCTCCAGTGCGAATACCATTCCAGGCTTGATCTCATATGGATGATCCAGCGAAACCAAGCGGCTGATGACCGGCTTTTCCCAGATCGCCAGACCGATGCCGTGTCCGTACTGCAAAGCAAATGCCGCTTCTTCGTTGGGGAATCCGAATTCCTGCGCTTTCGGCCACAGCGCCGCGATCTCGCCGGTGGTGCGGCCGGGACGCACCAGCGAAATCGCCGCGTCCAGATATTCGCGGCAGCGTTTATACGCATCAATCATGGCATGCGAGGCGTAGCCGATGGTGAAGCAGCGGTAATAGCAGGTGCGGTAGCCCATGTAGGAATGCAGAATGTCGTAATAAACGGGATCGCCGGGGCGCAGCACGCGGTCGGAAAATACGTGCGGGTGGGGATTGCAGCGTTCGCCGGAAATTGCGTTCACGGCTTCCACGTATTCGGATCCCAGGTCGTACAGAACTTTGCTGACCAGGCCCACGGCTTCGTTTTCGCGCATGCCGGGCTTCATCGCGCGATAAAGTTCGTCGTAGGCCGCATCCACCATCATCGCGGAGGTATTCAGAAGCGCGATTTCATCGCGCGTCTTGATGACGCGCGCGTCGGACATGAGCTGTTGTCCATCTACGATTTTGATTCCTTCGCGCTGCAGCGCAAAAAGAATGGGCGGCTCGATGATGTCTACTCCCAACGGCTCGTGAAGTAATCCGTGCTCTTCGAGTTCGATGCGAATTTTTTTGGCGACGTCTTCAGCCCGGCCCATTTCAGGCGACATCGCGCCACGCAGCAAAGGAATCCCCGCGCGCGAGCGCTCGCCGAGCCAGGGACAATGCAGCTGGTGATGTTTTGCGGCCGAACCAAAATCCCACAGGATTGGCTCACTCTTACGTGTGAGCAACGTGAAGCGACTCATTTTGTCCTGCGCCCATGAACCAATGTGCGTCGAAGTGATGTAGCGCACGTTATTCATGTCAAAGCACAAAATCGCGCTCATTTCGGATTTCGCGAGCAGATCCTTCACGCGCTGCAGACGTTCCGTGCGCAGCCGATCGAAGTCAATGCGCTGTTCCCAATCAACCGCCATCGTTCCATGCGTAGGTAGCGCCATGCCATCCTCCTGAAACTACAAAATCAAGACCGGCCGCAAAGCTTCATTGCTGTTTGAAAAACGGTCTGCCCGGTGGGCACTGTTAAATCTTCTAGCGGGGGCGAGAAAGGAATCGGCACGTGCATCGCGCCCATGCGCTTCACTGGTCCGTCAAGGTAATGGAACGCACCTTCGGCAATCGTAGCTGCGATTTCGGCTGCGACGCCGTAGCGGCCATAGCCTTCATCAATCACAATTGCGCGCGATGTTTTTTTCACAGACTCGATCAAAGTGTGTTCGTCGAGCGGCCAAGTCGTTCGCGGGTCTACGACTTCCGCACTGATTCCGGCCTGCTCCAGCATTACGGCGGCTTCCAGCGCGACTTGCACCATGCTGCTGGTGCCGACCAGCGTGATATCAGTTCCGACGCGCTTGACGTCCGCGACGCCGAGAGGGATGGTGTAATCCGCTGCGGGCACCGGTCCCTTCAACTTGAAGCTCATCTTATCTTCGAAAAAAATCACCGGGTTATCATCGCGGATCGCACTTTTCAGCAGACCCTTTGCGTCATATGGCGTTGAAGGCAACACCACTTTCAACCCGGGAATATGGCTGAACCAGGCGTGCAGTGACTGCGAGTGTTGCGCGGCGGACCGCCGTGCCGCGCCCAGCGTCGTGCGCATCACCATGGGAACTTTCCACTTTCCGCCCGACATGTAATGTACTTTTGCCGCCTGATTGGCCATCTGATCCATGGTCAGCGTGATGAAATCGCCGAACATGATGTCCACGACGGGACGCAGCCCGGTCATCGCCGCACCTACTCCTACGCCGGTGAATCCAGCTTCTGAAATGGGCGTGTCCACCACTCGCGAAGTGCCGAATTCTTCAACGAGACCGGAAAGCACTTTGAACGGCGTGCCAGCTTCGGCCACATCTTCGCCCATGATGAAGACGCGAGAATCGCGGCGCATTTCCTCCGCGAGCGCTTCGCGGACCGCTTCGGCGAAGGTTATTTCACGAATCCCGGATTCAGGCATACACGTCCTGGTCAACTTCGTCCCCACCCGGGTACGGCGCGGCGACGGCAAATTTCACGGCCTTATCCATTTCCGCTCTGAGTTCGGAGTCGATCGTGCTGAGGGTGTCGGCGTCAGCGTGCTTCTGGTTTTTCAGCCACTCGGCGAAATTCTTGATCGGATCACTCTCCGCCAACCATTGCTGCTCTTCTTTTTTCGAGCGGTAATATTCGCGGTTGATATCGCCGACGTGATGCCCGCGGTAACGGTAAGTATTGCCGAGCAGAAATGCTGGCCCTTCGCCGCGACGAGCGCGCTCCGCAAGGTCGCTGGCGACGGCATGCACCGCGCGCACGTCTTGCCCGTCCACCGTTTCCGCGCGTACCCCGAAAGCGCTGGCCCGCGCGGGAATATCTCCCGCCGTCGTTTCCGAAAAATGCGTGTACTCGGTGTACATATTATTTTCGCAGACGTAAATAACCGGTAGCTTCCAGAGCTGCGCGAGGTTCATGCATTCGTAGAGTACGCCCTGGCCGAGCGCGCCCTCACCGAAGAAGCAAACAGCGACTTGTCCCGTTTTCAAGGTCTTGGCCGAGAGTGCAGCGCCGGTCGCAATGGCCACGCTTCCCGCAACGATGGCGTTGGCGCCCAGATTCCCGGTGGCGGGGTCGGCGATGTGCATCGAACCGCCTTTCCCGCGGCAGTATCCAGCTTCTTTTCCGAGCAATTCGGCGAACATCAATTTCGGAGACGCGCCTTTGGCGAGGCAGTGCCCATGGCCGCGATGCGTGCTGGTGATGTAATCATCGGCCGCAGTGCTTCGCAAACGCCCACGGCGATCGCTTCTTCTCCGATGTAAAGGTGCGCCAGGCCCGGCATCAGCGCGCGCGTGTACAATTCATTTACATTTTCTTCAAACAGCCGGATCGCCATCATCTGGCGGTACATGCGCAACCACTTTTCCACGCCGACGCCAGCGCTTGTTCTTGTTGGGTCAGACACCGTTGTCATTTCTCTACTCCGGACATCCGTGCCAGCACTTCAAATACCACCGCAAAATCCTGCTTCGCGAAGCCCATTCCCCGCGCGGCGGTCAAAAATTCGTTCGACACGGCAGTCGTCGGCAACGGAACGTCCAGCGCCCGGCCCATGTCGAGCGCGAGCAGCATGTCCTTCTGCATCATGTTCACATCGAACCAGGCTTCCGCCGGCATGGTCAGAACGAACGGGCCGCGATACTTGATCATCGGTGAAGCAATAGCGCTATTGGTCAGTACATCCACGGCGACTTCGCGCGCAATCCCGCTTTTTTCCGCGAGCAACACGCCTTCGCAGAACGCCATCATTTGCACGGCGAGGCTCAGGTTCGTCGCAATTTTCATCGAAAGCGCCAGCCCATTGTCCCCAACGTAAGTCACTTTCGGTCCGATGTCGTCCAGAATCGGTTTCAGGCGCTCGAAAGTTTCCCGGCGTCCGCCAACCATCACGGACAACTTTCCTTCCTGAAGTGTGATCACGCTGCCCGAAACTGGCGCGTCAATCATGTCCGCGCCCTTTTCGCGCGCCTTGGCGGCAACGCTGCGGCTGTAGTGGGGACTCACCGTGCTCATATCAATCAAAAATTTTCCCGGCGCGACTGCGCTCAGGATTCCGTCGGGGCCTTCCAGGATCGCGGCCAGCGCTTTTTCGTTCGTCACCATCGAGAAGGTGACGTCTGCCGCGGCGCACACCGCGCGAGGTGAATCAGCCCACCTCATTCCGCGATCAATCAAGCGCTGTGCTTTGACGCGCGTGCGGTTGTAGCCCGTGACGGTGTGGCCCTTGCTAAGCAGACGGCTAACCATCTCGCTGCCCATCACGCCCAGTCCGACAAAACCTAGATTGGCCATTCTCGCCCTCGCCGCGCTCAGAAGTTTGAATCGGAAACCGCGCCGCGGTGCTCATGCGGACGGGAATCCTCCCGGACTTGCAGCAGATGGTCGCGCATTGCCGCACGCGATGCTTCCGCGTCGCGCCGTTCGATGGCCGCAAGAATTCGCGCGTGATGATATTGGCCGCGCTGCGGTCCGCCATCTTCAAAAAATATCCGGATGCGCTGCTCGCGCAGCAACCCCACAATCGAATCGAGCAGCGACAGAATCAGCGGATTTTCCGCGGCCTCGGCGAGCGCCAAGTGAAAGTCCAAGTCCGCTTCGATGTAGGCGTCGGGATCCTTCAGTGCTTCATTCATCACCGTAAATGCTTCGCGCATCAGCGCGAGCTGCGGTTCCTGAATACGCGTCGCAGCCAACGCCGCGATTTCGGGCTCCAGAATCTGGCGCACTTCAGCCAAGTATGCGGAACCGCCCGGCTGGTCCATGCGCATCAGCAAATCGATGGATTGCCGAACCGCCTGCGATGTGCCGTTGGTTATGAATGTTCCCCGCCCGGAATACGCCTCGACTAGGCCTTTCTCATGCAGCGCTTTGACCGCTTCGCGCACCGCCGTGCGACTCACGCCGAATTTCAGAGCCAGTTCGCGTTCAGAGGGGAGCTGGTCGCCGGCCTTGAGCGTGCCCTTCGTGATCGAATCTTCGATCTGTTGAACGATCTGTTCGTACAGGCGCGATGTCCGAACTACCTTGTACATACAACCTCCTGCTCCGTGACAGCTAGACTTCCGGTGGCCAGACCGACTTACCACGTACGGTTGGCTCAAATCAAAGGCATCGAGTATCGGTCCCGTTAGCCCCGCGTCCTATACGGCTCGGCCCCGCTCGTTCCGTCAGTGCCTCAGGCACCTTCGATCGAAACCGTCTTTATGTTCATGAATTCACGAATCCCGAACATCGCCAGCTCTCTCCCATGGCCGGAGCGCTTGACTCCGCCGAATGGCAGCCGCGGGTCCGACGCGACCATGCGATTGATGAACACCATTCCGGATTCTAGGCCGTTGATGAACTTCTCGCGTTCGGCGGGGTCGTTGGTCCAGGCGCTCGCGCCCAGGCCAAATGGACTGCTGTTCGCAATTCGAATGGCGTCTTCCGCATTTTTCGCGCGGAACAGGGATGCGACCGGGCCGAATAATTCACCGCACGAGGCCGGAGAATCCTCGGGAATATCGGCGAGCACCGTCGGAAGATAGTAGTTTCCAGGCTGATTCAGTCGTTTCCCGCCGGTCACCAATCGCGCTCCCGCCTGAATCGTTTTTTGCACGTCGGCGTCCAGTTCCTTCAGTGCTTCCGCCGATGATAGTGGCCCGACATCGGTATGTTCATCAAAGGGATCTCCCACCTTCAGCGCTTCCATTTTTTTTACGAACAGACGCTCGAATTCCTCCGCGATTTCTTCCGCGACGATGAATCTCTTGGCCGCGATGCAGGACTGGCCATTGTTGAGCACGCGCGCCTTCACGCCGATGGTAACGGCCTGTTCGAGGTCGGCGCTCTTCATCACGATAAATGGATCGCTGCCGCCCAGCTCCAGAACGACTTTCTTGATGTCGGTCGCCGCAGCGATGCCCACCTGGATGCCAGCGCCCTCGCTGCCCGTGAGGGTTGCGGCTTTGATCCGAGGATCGGCGAGAATCTTAGCCACCTTATTCGAGCCGATGAGCAACGTCTGGAAAATCCCTTCGGGGAATCCAGCTCGTCGAAGAATTTCTTCAATCATCAGCGCGGATTGCGGCACATTCGATGCATGCTTCAGCAAACCGACATTTCCGGCCATCAGCGACGGCGCAATAAAACGAAAAACCTGCCAGAAAGGAAAATTCCACGGCATTACCGCCAGAATCGGGCCCAGCGGAAGATAGCGCACAAAGCTCTTGCTTCCCGGAACGTCCGCCGCTTCATCCGCCAGGAACTTCTCGGCATGCTCGGCATAATAGCGGCACACCCAAGCGCACTTCACGGCTTCGTCTATCGCAGAGCGATAGGTCTTGCCCATTTCGGTGGTCATCATCCGGCCGAATTTCTCTTTGTCGGCTTCCAGAATTTCCGCGGCCTTCATCATTAGATTTGCGCGGCTGGCGAAAGTCGTCTTGCGGAACCTGTTGAAGGCTTCCACAGCTCGCTGTAGCTTCTCCTCCAGCTGCGCATCGGAGATTGGCTCGAAGTTTTTCAGCACTTCACCGGTGGCGGGATTCGTAGTCGCAATGCTCATGACGCACTCCTCCGAGTCACTAATTGGGCACAGGCGCGAATTGCAGCGCCAATAGAACAGTCGCACGAAAAGCACGAAAAAGCGGGAGGAAACCGCGAAATAAGCAAGGATTGGGCGCCGAGTGACATTTGGTATAGCCATCATACCACAGAAATACAAATGGATTGAATAAAAATTACCTTGACACGGCAAATCGTTGGGTGGTAGGGCTGTCATACCACATTTGGCGCTCTAGCGCCTTTTGGCACAGGGGTGGGGAAAAACATGAATATGCAACCGCTACTGAGGGGCTCGCACGTACACCCGTTTCGAGAAAGTTTGACTCGTGCTTTGGTGTTCGTCTTGGGCGTGCTTGTACTGTCCAGCCCTCTGTTTTCCCAATCTTCGATGGGCCAATTGCTGGGCGCTGTGAGTGACCCAAGCGGCGCCGTAGTGGTGGGGGCGACGGTGGAAATCACGGATGTTCAGAGAGGTGCGACGCGCAGTTTGACGACCGACGGAGCAGGCGAGTACCTGGCGCCAAATCTTGAACCCGGAGTCTACCGGATAGTGGTTACCAGGTCCGGGTTCAAGCGATTCGAGCGCACCAACGTTCAGCTGGAAGTCGGTGCCGACCTCCGAATTGACGTGGTGTTGCAACCCGGAGACGCCACGCAAACGGTGGTTGTGAACGAAGAGGTGCCGCTGCTCAATACGACTTCCGCCACTCTGGGCGGAACGTTGAGTAATGCCGAGATTACGGATCTACCCCTCAACGGCCGCAATTACGAAAATCTCTTGCAGCTCCGTCCCGGCGTGATGCGCTATCCCGGGGGCGGATTTTCCACCACCAGCACCGACGGCCTGCGAGCGGAAGACAACGGCTATTTTGTCGATGGGCTGTTCAACAGCGAGCCTTTTTCAGGCCAGAGCATCATCAACGGCGCGGGAATCGCGGGGGATTCAGCAACGATCTTACCGATTGACGCGATTCAGGAATTCAACCTGATCGAAAATCCTCCTGCCGAATATGGCTGGAAACCAGGTGCGATAGTGAACGTCGGCCTGAAATCAGGCACCAACGCCCTGCACGGCACAGCGTTCGCTTTCGGCCGCGACACTCCTTTGGACGCGCGTAACTATTTCAATACGGTTGATCAGACAAAGCAGCCCCGCAACCTAGAGCAGTTCGGCGGCACTGTCGGCGGGCCAATCATCAAAGACAAATTATTTTTCTTCGGAGGGTACGAAGGCCAGCGCTACGTCGTAGGGAACATCGGAACGATTTCGACGCCGGCGACCGTTGGATTGGCAACCCCTGCGGGAGGATCTGGCTGCACGTTTATCGCGTCGGGAGATTGCGCGAACAGTCTGGTGAATGCGATCCAGGATTTGCAAGCGGGTGTCGTACCCGTCAGTCCTGCCAGCTTGCAAATCGGCGGTTGTACTTTGGGTCCCCCGGTCACATGCAACGGCACCGGTTTCCCCACGAATCTGGGCACCAACCCGGCCGGTACCACCACGATCAACTTCGGCCTTCCCAACAGCGTCAGTTCGGACAACGCTATCGCCAAAGTGGACTACCACGTCAACGACCGGAACACGATCAGCGGTAGGTACTTTTATGGCGACAACAATGGAACTGTCAGCGATGCAAGCGAACTCCAGACGGCATGGCTGACTCAAATCCATACGCGGGCACAAGTGGCTGGCGTCAACTGGACCTACGTTCCCAATTCACGGTGGGTCAACGAAGCTCGCTTCGGTTACAACCGGCTTTACCAACCAACATTTACCAACGATCACACGAAACCCGCGAGCGATTACGGGCTCGATACCGGGGTAACCAATCCGCTTTATGGCGGATTGCCGCGCATCAACATCGCCCCTTTCTATATTTTCCCGCAAGAATTGGGCGGATTTAACTGGCCGAAAGTGCAAGGACCGGACACGCGCACGCAGTTCGTGGACCATATTTCGCGGATTATCGGCAAGCACGACATCAAATTTGGCGGCGAAGTTCACCGCGACACCTTTTCGGGCGGCGCATATGGCGGGGCGCGCGGCAGAATCAAATTCGGATTCAACTCCGCGGATTTTCCGTTCCCCACAGCCACTTCACTGGAAGCTTATTTCGCGGGTTTTCCGGACTCCGCCACCTTGCTCGTCGGCGATCCCACCCGCCACATCCACAATTGGGGCATCGCCGGATTCATCGAGGACAACTGGCGTGCTACCAGGACCCTCACTTTCAATTTGGGCCTGCGCTATGAGATCAATACGGTCGTGAAAGAACAGAACAATTTGCTGGGTAATTTCAGCCCGACGGCCGGTCTGCAGCAGGTGGGCCAGCAGATCAGTGAACCCTACCACCCCGATTACAACAACTTCGGCCCGAGATTGGGCGTCGCATGGGATCCCTTTGCCGACGGCAAGACCGTGTTCCGCGCGGGCTTCGGAATCATCTACGAGACGATTAACTGGGAGTCCTTCCTTGCCCTCAACAATTCGTTGGGGATCAGCACGATCCCCACAGGTGCGATGGGAGTCGGTCCGGGCGGAACGCAGGGAACCGGAACGATCGCCGTCGGAACCGTGAACCTCAGTCCGGGCCCGGGCGGCCTGAATTGGAACGGTCCCGGCACGGTTTTCCCGACCACTCCGTTGACCTGTAACGCCGCCAGCCCTTGCTCCATCCTGGGCATCGATCCGAATCTCAGCTCGCCTTACGTGTACAACTGGACCCTGAACGTTCAGCGCGCCATCACCAACAATGTTTCGCTCGAGGTAGCTTACGTCGGCAATCACGGATCAAATCTCGCTAGTATCCGCGATCTTAACCAGGCTGCGGAAGGTTCGGGATGGACACCGACGGCAATTTCCAGCCTGCCAGGCGTCCGCTCCCGCGTTCAATAGCTGCGCGTCCGATGGCGGCGCCGAGCAGGCGGCTCGGCCCTTCAACCTGGCATTTCCGTTCTTGCAGAATATCTACCAGATGAGTAATGGCTACAGATCGAACTACAACGGCCTGCAGACGACGCTCACCGGCCGCGAATATCATCATTTCACTTTCGTCGCCGGCGTACACCTATTCGCATTCTCTCGACAATGTGGGCGCGAACTGGGATTTCGGCGCGGGATTGGGCTTGCCATCTGACAGCACCCACCCGGGCCGGGAATACGCCAGCAGCGATTTCGATATCCGGAATCGCGGCACGCTCACCATCACTTACGCGGTGCCGGGCCGCGACGGCTTTGCGCAGATGTTGAAAGGCTGGGAACTGAACTTCCATCGTCAGCTCTCTATAGTCCTCAGCCTTGGGGCGTGATGGACGCCGGGACCGATGTCAGCGGCACCGGCGCGTTGAATGATCGCTGGAATTTCTTCGGACAGTCCTTCGGATTTCACTTCGGGCGCGGGACCAATCCCGTACTCGCCGAGTCAATCGAATCCAGCATGCGCCGCGCAAGCGCTTGCCCTCGATGGCGGCAATCCTACTGGTTTGAATAGCACAGCGCTGGGGGCTTTCGGCTGCTTCACCAAGGGCAACTCGATATTGCTGCCACCCGCGCTCGGGACTTTTGGCACGATGGGACGCAACGAATTCCGCGATGCGGGATTTCGCAACTGGGATTTCTCGGTCGGGAAGACTTGGACGTTTCACGAACGCTTCAGCGCCCAATTCCGCGCGGAATTCTTCAACATTCTCAACCATCCCAATTTTGCGAATCCCTTTGGCGGCCAGAACGGTTGGGCCCACAACGATCCTTCGACCGGGGCGCAAGGAATATTCGGATGCGGGTGCGCCACGCCTGACGTAGCCGCTTCTAATCCAGTGATTGGATCCGGTGGCAGTCGGGCAATTCAGTTGGGTTTGAAACTCATTTTCTAGATCGCTCAACGTGACAGATGACAAATGGGGGCCAGCGTACTTCCTGACTCCCAATGAATTCGTACAATCAATGCAATCCAGTCCTGCAGAGCAGTGAAATCAGAAAAGGGGCCCGGTCTGATGCGAAGTACGATTACCTTCCTCATCGCAAGAATTTGTGCGGCAGCTTGCGCTATTTCGCTTACCGTTTTGGTTCGCGCGCGACAAACGCTCAACAGGAGCGCCCTGAACGCACCATCGAGGAAATCAAAGCCGAAGCGATCACGCGTGCCGAAAATGGCCAGTATCCGTGCATCGGTCAAAACCCTGACGACTTGCGAGAGGCGTTCGCCTCAATCAAGACGCGCGACCCGGACCAATGGGCCGCAGCGTTCATCGCCGTCGGCGACAAGTGGATGGCCGAAGCAAAGTCGCTCGAAAAGACCGATCCTACCAAAGCCAACGCCGACTACATTCGCGCCTGGCGCGTTTATTCGTTCGGCCGCTGGCCCGTCCCGTCTTCTCCCGGCAAACAGCGCTCTTACGAGAAAGCTCTCGAAGCGTTTCGCGCGCACACGAAATTCTGGGATCCGCCGATGGAAGTGGTGCACATCCCCTTTGAAGGCAAGGAAATCATCGGCTACCTGCGCTTTCCCAAGAATGCCACCGGCGCCCGTGCCAATGGTGATCGCGATCAACGGCCTCGACAGCCGCAAAGAGGATCTGTCTGAAAGTTTCTCGGCTGTGTTGCCCTTCGGCATCGGATATATCGCCGTGGATGGTCCTGGCACCGGGCAAGCTCCCATCAAGGCCAGTCCTACCGCGGACCGTATGTTGTCGCGCGTGATTGATTACGTTTACAGCCGCCCGGAAGTGGACAAATCCAGAGTCGAATTTCACGGCGTTAGTTGGGGCGCGTACTGGGGCACCAAGATGGCCATCCTCGAAAAAAGCCGTCTGAAGGCCGTCAGCGTGCAATCGCCGCCGATTCACGACATGTTTCAGAGAGAATTCGTGCTGAACGGCCTGCAGGGCAACCGCGAATATTTATTCGACCAATTGCCGGCGATGATGTCCATTTTCGACAACGTCAAAAATCTCGACGAACTGCTGGAGATTTTCCCGAAAATGTCGCTGGTGACGCAGGGCCTCATAGGCAAACCCACTGCGCCGATGCTCATCTTGTCCGGCGTGCTCGATACGCAGGTGCCGATTTCCGATACGTATCGCCTGTTAAGCGCCGGAGACGTGCCTAAAACCGGATGGATCAATCCGCAGGGTGGGCACTTGGGCCGACAGAAAGGCGTTTGGCCTGATCCAGTGATGTTTAAGGAAGTGATCGTACCGTGGATCGTGCACGCTTTGGATGGGGAGCCGTCGACGAAGTAGAGCGCGAAGAAGTCCCAGAACGAAGTTCGCCGCGCGTGAATCATCGAGCGACAGCCATGAACATCACTCTTGTTACAGAGATGTTCTTCGAGCTGTCGCCCGCTTTGCAGCCGTGCAAACCCGATGCAAACTCAATCAGCGCTCACTTACCGTAAATGAGCAGCGTAAACGTATCCGGAATGATCGCTGGCCGCGGGCGCGGATGTTCCGGCGTCGCGGCAGGAGTCTCGCCGAAATCCGCAGTGACCGTATAAACGGTGTGGGTAGCGTAGTCAAGGGCCATCGTACGTGCCCCCCGCTGGGTCTGGAGCATTTCCACCAGCGAAAATTTTGTGGGCGAATCTTCGTGCGCGATGGTGATCGTCCCATCGCCGCAGGACGCGAACGCGTAACCGGTTACGGGGTCGAAGCGGTTTGCATCCACGCCCTGGCCGATGGGAACCGTGCCAATAACCTTCCCGGAGTTGCCATCCACAAACGTCATGAGCTTGTTGTGGCAGCCCACCACCAGGATTTCGTGCGCGGCGTCAATCGCCAGGCCTGAGGGAGACTCGCACGGCGCCAGCGGCCAGGTATTTTCGATCTTCAGCGTTTTGGCGTCGAATTTGACAAGAGCACTCTTGTCCTCGAGATTGACGAAGATTTTGCCGTGGCCGTCGCTGGCGCCAAACTCTGGGCCGCCGCCGAGAGGAAACGTCCCGACGAGTGTTCCGGAAGCCGCGTCAATGGCCGAGGCGGTATTGGCGTCGCCATTAAAAGTGAAGACACGTTTGGAGAAAGGGTCGTAGATGACCGCATCTGTATCCTTGTCTGTCTTGGCGTTGCCGAGGACCTTGAGTGAGGTGAGATCGAAGATCGTGGAATCGGACGTGCGGCCGTTGGTGGTGAAACCTTTGTTGAATTCGCCGGCGAGTGCGATGCCGTGGACACCCTGCGTATCGGGAATGTCTCCGATGATTTTGCCCGGCTCGGCGTCCACCACGATAACGTGGGTGCCGCGAGAAATGAACAAGCGATGCGTCACCGCATCCACTTCCAGATAGTCCCAGCCGCCCGCCCCGCCCAGTTTCACTTTTTTGATCAGATGATAGCCGGACGCGCCGCCAGATTGGGCAGCCGCGCGGAGATAGGCGGTAGTCAGCAGGGAACATAGGAACAGCGCGAAAAAAGCAGCGGCGATTTTCTTCGACATGAATTCCTCCAAAAATCTAAAGGGAGCAGCCCAGCTCCGGGTGCGAACCATGGCACACCCAAGTTAAACGCAGGATAAATGGGCGGCCAGCGGAAGATTGTAGCAATCCGCCATTTCCGCCCGGAGTTTGCAACAGAATCGGCGGGTTGCAGTATGATGTCGCGATGCGCCTGCTGCTGGTGGAAGATGACCCCGGTGTTCTGCGCTTCGTCTTGAAAGGACTGCGCGAACAAGCATATGCGGTGGACACCGCAACCACCGGCGATGCCGCTCTGTATCAGGCGGAAATCAATACCTACGACCTAATCATACTGGACGTAATGATCCCAAGTCCGGATGGTTTTGCGGTTTGCAAACAGATTCGCAAGGCGGGAAATCGCGTGCCGATTCTAATGTTAACCGCGCTCGATGGTGTCGATGATCGCATCACGGGTCTCGACGTGGGCGCCGACGATTACCTGGCCAAGCCCTTCGCCTTTCGCGAACTGCTCGCGCGCCTCCGCGCTCTATTGCGTCGTTCCGGTGAACTTCGGCCTGCAAACGTTACCGTCGCGGATCTGGTGGTAAACACTTCCAGTCAGTCGGTAACGCGCGGCGGCCGCCGCATCTGGCTAACCACCAAAGAATACGCGCTGGTGGAATTTCTCGCACGTCACGCTGGCCAGGTTGTGGGGCGCGCCGCAATTGCTGAGCATGTTTGGGACGAATCCTTTGACCCCTTTTCGAACTTGATTGAAGTGTACATCAACCGATTGCGGCGCAAGATTGACGCGGATTCGAAGGCGCCGCTTTTGCACACACGCCGCGGCGCAGGATACCTGTTCGGCCTGGAGGAAGAAAATATCCGCGCCTATGATCCAGCGAGAAAGAAATCGAGTTCGCCGACCAGGAAGAATCATGTTTGATACATTGCGCGCGCGTTTGACTCTCTGGTACTCCGTGGTGCTGGCGTTGCTTCTGCTGGTTTTTAGCCTCACCAGTTACTTCCTGTTCGCCCGAGCTGAAAATCGCCGCGCCGACGCCGACCTTGCAGAACTCGCCAACTCTTATCTGGTGACCTTCCAGGATGAACTCAAGGACCCGGACGAACCCGGTGGATTGCAGGATGCCGCTCGGCAAGCAATGCTCGAGCACCGCGTGCGCGGCGATACTCTGCTCGTCGTGGATTCCGCCGGCAAAATTGTCGCGAACTCGGCGGACGTCTTGCCTTCCAGCGCCGCGGCGAATTCGATCGCCGCGCGCGCTGTTGCTTCCAGCGGCTTCCAGCAATTTGTAGAAGCGGCCTTACGATCGGACCGGACCTACCAGCACATCGCCGCGGAAAAAGGCGGGTTACGTGCGTACGCCGTGCGATTCGCGGCGAATGGCCAGACCTGGTCGCTCGTGATTCTGCGCTCTCTGTATGCGCAGCATGAAATGTTGGTGGAGATTCGCGTCGCGTTCGCCTGGTTGATTCCGCTGGGCGTGTTACTCGCGAGCGTCGGCGGTTACTTTCTCGCGCGCAGAAGTTTGGCTCCGGTTGCCGCCATGGGCGCGCAGGCGGAGCGCATCGGCGCCGTAAATCTCCACGATCGGCTCGCAGTCCGCAACCCGAACGATGAGCTTGGCAGGTTGGCCCAAACTTTCAACGATCTGCTGGATCGCCTCGATCAGTCGTTCGAACGCCAGCGCCGCTTTATTTCGGACGCTTCGCACGAGCTGCGCACGCCGGTCTCGATTCTGCGCGGCGAGGCGGAAGTGGCGTTGTCGCAACTTTCACGCTCGCCCGAGGAGTATCGCGAATCGCTCGCCGTGCTCCATGAGGAGGCGCAACGCCTGGCCCGCATCGTAGAAGACCTGTTCACGCTCACGCGCGCGGACGCCGGCGAATATCGTCTGGCGCAGAGCGACTTCTATCTGGACGAACTCGTCGCCGACTGTGTGCGCGCCGCACGCGCCCTCGCTCAGGCCAAGAACATTACGTTGGTCGGTGGTAGCGGCGAACGAAATGCCCGTTGCGCGGATGAAGACCTTCTGCGCCGGATGATTCTGAATCTTCTGGACAATGCAATCAAGTACACGCCTGAGAGCGGAAATGTTACTGTCACATGCGACTCCGCGCCGGATGGCTATGAACTCAGCGTAACGGACAGCGGCCCTGGTATTCCTGCTGATATGCAATCCCGGATTTTCGAACGATTTTTCCGCGCGGATCGAGTGCGCTCCCGAAGCGGCATGGACGGCGGAGCGGGGCTCGGTCTTTCGATCGCCCGTTGGATCGCCGAAGCTCACCGGGGCCGGATCGAATTGGTGCATTCCGATGCCACAGGTAGCAAGTTCGCGGTGCGCCTACCGGTTTCCAGTGATCGGTCATTTTCCGTGGACGCTTCACGCTAATTCCGTTTGGACGGTCCCTTGAGCAGCCAGTTGAAGGTTCGAGTACTCCCTGGGGTCACCACCTCTCTGCGTTTCAGTTGATGTCTCGCGTAGTCATCCGCGTTGCGCTAGCGACGCGCCCGCGCTGAGTCAGCGCAGATTTCGCCTCACGCGTCCAGCAGTGACTTCCTGCATAGCTGCCCCAAAATTCCCCTTACGCTAGGAGTTGCTTTGCCTGATGCGCGGCGATTTATCGTTCTATTGCGGGCGCTGTCCTGTAAAATTCCACCTCGTAGAGCCTTGGTGCTTCTGTCTTGCGGCCGCCCCTCCCGAAGGCCGCCGGATCTGCTGCTGCCTTCTGCCGGCCGGAACGCGCGGGTCGCAGATTTCCGGTGGTCGGTAACGAAATGAAATGATTGGAGAATTGAAGCTAGAAGATGGCTAAGCCGGCCCAACCACCTCCGCCCATATTTTCCGAGCCAGAGGAAACAATTCGCGCCGAGCTTTTCAGCGTCGAGCGCCTGGAGCAGCACGCGGAAAGCCTGGCTGCCGCACAGCTCGTCGTTACCGATCCCGAGGAAGGGCGGCCGCTGATTCCTCGCGTGCTGGAAAACGGTCGCGTGCTGCTGGAATATTACCGGGCCACAGCGCGCGCCATTCAGCACGAACAGGCCATCACCCCCGCGGCCGAATGGTTCGTAGATAATTTTTATATCGTTGAAGAGCAGTTGCGCGAAATTCGCGACGATCTCCCTCCCGGTTTTTACCGCAAATTGCCGAAGCTCGCCTCCGGCCACCTGGAAGGATTTCCGCGCGTGTTTGGCGTCGCCTGGGCGTTTGTCGCGCACAACGACAGCCGCTTCGATCCCGAGGTATTGCGCCGCTTCGTCAGCGCCTACCAGCGCGTGCAGCCGCTGACCATCGGCGAACTCTGGGCCGTTGCCATCACCTTGCGCATCGTGCTCGTGGAAAATCTGCGACGCGTTGCCGAGCGCATCGTGCGCAGCCGCAACGCGCGCGTGGAAGCCGACATCCTCGCCGATCGCGTACTCGGCGCCGCGGGGCAAACAGCCGTTTCACCCGCCGCCGTTCTGCGCCGCTTCGAGAACAAACCTCTCGAGCGCTCGTTCGCCGTCCAGCTGGTCCAGCGCCTGCGCGACCTCGATCCGAAGGTTGGCCCAATTCTTGTGTGGCTCGATGAACGCCTCGCCGCGCAGGGCACCACGGCAGATGAAATTGTCCGCGCCGAGCATCAAGAGCAGGCCGCCATGAGCGTGACGGTGCGCAACATCATCACCAGCATGCGGCTGACTTCCGCGTTCGATTGGGAAGCGTTTTTCGAGAGCGTCAGCCCGGTGGACGAAGTGCTGCGCAACGGCAGTGATTTCGGCAACATGGATTTTGCGACGCGCGATTATTACCGCCATGCGATCGAGGATCTCTCGCGGGGTTCGCCTCACTCCGAAATCGAGGTCGCGCAGCGCGCGGTGCAGCGCGCCAAACACGCGCGCGCCGCCCTTCACAACGATGGCCAGCCGCCCGACGAGCGCAAAGCCGACCCCGGTTATTACCTGATCTCCCGCGGGCGGCTCGATTTCGAAAGAGAACTCGGATTCCACGTGGCTTGGCGTCGCGGCCTACTGCGCCTGTACGTGCGAGCCGCCGTGCCCGGGTATTTTGGCACGATCGCGCTAATGACCGCGCTGATTCTGGCATTGCCGCTGGCGCACGCGCGTGAATTGGGAGTGAACGCGCCCATTCTGGCACTCTTCGCGTTGCTCGCTTCGGTGCCCGCATCGGATCTCGCCATTGCGCTGATCAATCGAGTCGTGGCCGATTTACTGGGCCCGCGCACTTTGGCGCGCCTGGAATTGCGCGATGGCGTTCCGCAGGAGCTGCGCACCATCATCGCGGTTCCTACTCTGCTGATCTCGCAGGACGCGATCAAGGAACAAGTTGAGCGCCTGGAAATTCATTACCTGGCGAACGTGGATGGCGACCTGCGCTTTGCGCTGCTCACCGATTGGATGGACGCGGCCACGGCAACCCTGCCGGGCGATGACGAACTGCTGGCCGCCGCTGCCCGTGGCATCGCCAGCTTGAACAAAGCGCACGGTCCCGCTCCAGGCGGCGGCGGCGGCGCGCGCTTCTTCCTGTTCCACCGCAAGCGCACCTGGAACGAACGCGAACGGAAATGGATGGGCTGGGAGCGCAAGCGCGGAAAGCTCCACGAGCTGAACGAGTTACTACGCGGCTCGACGCAGACAAATTTCATGCCCGTCGGCGGCCAGATGCCGGAATCGATTCCGATGATCCGCTACGTCATCACGCTGGATGCGGATACGCGCCTTTCGCGCGGCACCGCGGCGCGACTGGTGGGAACCATGGCGCACCCGTTGAACCGGCCTCAATTCAGCGCGGAACTGGGCCGCGTGGTGGAGGGCTACGGCGTGGTGCAGCCGCGGGTGACGCCTTCGCTTCCCACCGATCGCGAAGGCTCGCTCTTTCAGCGAATTTTTTCCGGGCCGAGTGGAATCGATCCCTACGCTTCGGCGGTTTCAGACGTTTATCAGGATTTGTTCCACGAAGGCTCGTACACCGGGAAGGGAATTTACGATCTCGACGCGTTTGAGGCCGCGATGGCCGGCAAGGTCAAAGAGAACACGTTGCTGAGTCACGATTTGTTCGAAGGCATTTTCGCGCGCGCCGCGCTGGCCACAGACATCGAGCTGTTCGACGAATTTCCGTCGCATTACGAAGTCTCGGCCGCGCGGCAGCATCGCTGGGCCCGCGGAGACTGGCAACTATTGCCGTGGATTTTCGGGCACGGCGGACTCTCGAAGGAAGAACGCCGCAAAGTTTCGATTCCCGCGATCAGCCGCTGGAAGATGCTGGACAATCTGCGCCGCACGCTTTCCGCGCCATGCATGCTGCTGCTCATGTTCGCGGGGTGGATGGTGCCGCAGGTGTCGCCCTGGGTGTGGACGCGCTTCGTGCTGGCGACGATTGCGATTCCCGCGTTAATTCCGTTTCTCGTTGGGTTGAATTCCCGGCTAAGCGGCATTTCCAAACGCAGCCATTTCCGTGACGTTCTGTCCGATCTATCGCTGGGCGCATCGCAAATCGGTTTGACCATCACATTTATCGCGTATCAGGCATGGCTGATGACCGACGCGATCGTCCGCACGCTGGTTCGTTTGCTCTTCACGCGTCGAAATCTGCTGCAGTGGGTAACCGCGGCGCAGGCCAAACACGCCGTGGACCTGGGTCTGCTGGCTACCTACGGACGCATGGTGGCTAGCGTCCTGGTGGCTTCCGCGGCGCTCTTGGCGGTGGCGGTCGCGCGTCCGCAGGCCTTGTGGGCGGCGATTCCGTTCGCTGCGCTGTGGATTGCAGCACCAGCGGTGGCGCGTTGGATCAGCATTCCGCCTCCGGTTGAAGACGTCGAGCCGTTATCAGCAGCTGACACCAAGGCTCTGCGCACAATTTCCCGCCGCACCTGGCGCTTCTTTGAAAAATTTGTAACTGCCGAAGACCGTTTCCTGCCACCGGATAATTTTCAAGAAGATCCCAAGCCTGTAGTTGCCCATCGAACTTCGCCCACCAATATTGGTCTATATCTGCTTTCGACGCTCGCAGCCAGAGACATGGGTTGGTTGGGCGCACTGGAAGCCGCCGACCGGTTGGAAGCCACGCTGCAGACCATGAGTCAGCTGGAGCTGTACCGCGGCCATTTTTACAATTGGTACGACACGCGCCGCCTGGCTCCGCTCGATCCAAAATACGTCTCCAGCGTTGACAGCGGAAACCTCGCCGCCAATTTGCTGGTGCTAGGCAACGGCTGCCGCGAAATCATCCAGGAACCGTTCGCCGCGTCGCGCCCGTTCATGGGAGTGGGCGACGCGCTGCATCTTCTGCGTGAAGCGTTAGAAGAAATCGCGGATACGCAGCGCACGCATACCGTAACGCGCAAACAGCTAGCCAACGCGCTGGATTCGCTGGCTGCCTTGCTTGATCCAGTTCCCGCTGGCCCGCGCGAATGGGCCGCGCGCTTTCTGGAGATTCAGGAGCGCGCGCAAACCGTGGCCGATATCGCCCAGGCTTTGGCGCAGGAACTGGGCGCTCCTGCAGAATCCGAATTGTGCGTTTGGGCGGAGGCCGCGCGGGCCAATCTGGAAAGTTACGCGCGCGATGCGCGCATTATGATTCCGTGGCTGCGTCTGGAACCCAGCGAAGTGCAGGCTATGGCGGAGCGTCCGCAGGAACAAGCGCCCGAATGGGTGGCCATGGAACCATCGTTTCGTCACCTGCCGGCTCTGGCCGATGTGCCGGATCGTTGTGAATCCGCGGTACGCGAACTGGCAACGCTGCGCGAAAAATTCTCTGCTGACGCCATAGCGAATCGCGAAATTTTGCAGCGCATTGATGCTCTTACGGTCGCTCTCAACGGCTCAGGCCGGGATGCTTCCTCTCTCACCCGTCGCCTAGTCGCGATCGCGCACTCTTCGCAAGGCATGTTCGACGCGATGGACTTCACCTTCCTGTTCGATACCTCGCGCAAGCTCTTCTCCATCGGCTTTCGCGGCACAGACGGAACGCTGGACGGCAATTGCTACGATCTGCTGGCCTCCGAAGCGCGCCTGGCCAGCTTTATCGCCATCGCCAAAGGAGAAGTGCCGGCGTCGCATTGGTTCCGGCTGGGCCGCGCGCTCACGCCCGTCGGCCGCGGCTTAGCTTTGATCTCCTGGTCCGGCTCGATGTTCGAATACCTGATGCCCGCGCTCGTGATGCGCTCCCCCGCCAATAGCATGTTGAGCCAGACCTACGAGCAAGTCGTCGTGCGTCAGATCGAATACGGTGAAGAGCGCAGCGTTCCCTGGGGAATTTCCGAATCGGCCTTCAACGCCCGCGATATGGATTTCACCTATCAGTACTCGGGCTTCGGAGTGCCGGGCCTGGGGCTAAAGCGCGGGCTCAGCGAAGACTTGGTAATCGCGCCGTATGCGACGGCGCTGGCCGCGATGATCAATCCCGTCGCGGCGGTGCAAAATTTCGCCAGGTTAGCGCGCGCGGGCGCTGCCGGCAGCTACGGATTTTACGAGTCGCTCGATTACACCAGCAGCCGTCTGCCGGAAGGAAAAGATGTCGCGGTGATTCGCGCTTACATGGCCCATCACCAGGGCATGTCCATCATCGCGCTGGCAGACATACTGAATGGCGGCGCGATGCGCGATCGTTTCCATGCGGAACCGATCGTGCGCGCCACGGAATTGCTGTTGCAAGAGCGCACGCCGCGCGATGTGCTGGTCGCACGTCCGCGCGCGGAAGAAGTTTCCGCGGCGTCGAAAGTGCGTGAACTGGTCCCGCCGCTGGTGCGCCGTTTCAGCACGCCGCACGATGCGATTCCGCGCACGCAATTGCTCTCGAACGGACGCTATTCCGTAATGCTCACCGCTGCCGGCTCGGGCTACAGCCGCTGGCGCGATCTCGCGATCACTCGTTGGCGCGAAGACCTCACTCTGGACAACTGGGGCCAGTACATCTTCCTGCGCGACGAACAATCGGGGAATGTGTGGTCGGCCGGTTATCAGCCCGCGGGTGTCGAAGCCGATGAATATGAAGCCGTATTTTTCGAGGACCATGCCGAAATCATCCGACGCGACCGCTCGCTGACGACGGCGCTCGAAGTGGTGGTCTCCTCCGAAGACGACGCGGAAGTGCGGCGCATCTCGATCAGCAACGTCGGCGTCCGCGCGCGCGAAATTCAAGTCACTTCCTACGCGGAACTTTCGCTCACACCGCAAGCAGCCGACGTGGCGCATCCTGCTTTTGCGAAGCTGTTCGTCGAAACTGAATTCGTGGCGGACGTTGGCGCGCTGATCGCCACGCGCCGGAAGCGCTCCGATGACGAAACGTCTGTGTGGGTGGCCCACGTGCTGGTGACGGACGGGGAAACCGTCGGCGACTTGCAATATGAAACCGACCGCGCGCGTTTTGTGGGGCGCACGCGCAATCTGCGCGATCCCGTGTCCGTGATGGATGGCCGGCCGCTTTCCAATACAGTTGGCGCGGTGCTGGACCCGATCCTGAGCCTGCGCCGCACGGTGCGCGTTCCGCCGGGTGGCACGGTTCATTTGATTTTTTCCACCATTGCCGCGGCCACGCGCGAAGAGGTTCTGGATCTCGCCGACAAATATCGCGACGCGCGAACCTTTGAGCGCACGCACACGCTGGCTTGGACGCAGGCACAGGTGCAACTGCATCACCTGGGGATCACTTCCGAAGAGGCGCTGCTATTCCAGCGGCTTGCAAATGCCGTGCTGTACGTGGATCCGTCGCTGCGCCCTACCGCCGATGTGCTGGCGCGCAGCTCGCTGGATATTTCCACGCTGTGGTCCCAGGGAATTTCGGGCGATTTGCCGATCATTCTCGCGCGGATTGATGATCCCGACGACGTGGACATCATCCGGCAAATGCTGCGCGCGCACGAATACTGGCGCATGAAGCAACTGTCGGCGGACGTGGTCATCATCAACGAAAAGGCCGCGTCCTACGTGCAGGAATTGCAAGACTCCCTGGAAGCGCTGGTACGCGGCAGCCAACTGAGGCTTTCGCCGGACTCCGGCGGCGTGAGCGGGAAAATTTACCTGTTGCGCGGCGATCTGCTCACTCCGCAGGCGCGCACGCAACTGCAGTCTGTGGCGCGCGCGGTGCTGTTGAGCCGCCGCGGTACGCTGGCCGAGCAGATTGTGCGTTCGCAATATCCGGAACCTGCTGAACGCGCGTTGGCGCGTGCGCCACGCGCCACGAAGTCGCCGGAATCGCGCCTGCCGCGGCAAGCTCTGCAATTTTTTAATGGTCTCGGAGGTTTCGCGGATCGCGGGCGTGAATATGTAATCGCTCTGAATGAAGGCCTGCGCACTCCTGAGCCGTGGGTCAACGTCGTGGCCAACCCGAATTTCGGATTTCTGGTTTCTGAATCCGGTTCGGGTTTCACCTGGTCGCTCAATAGCCACGAAAATCAGCTTACGCCGTGGTCCAACGATCACGTCTTCGATACCCCGGGAGAAGCGATCTACATTCGTGACGAAGTCAGCGGCGAAGTTTGGACACCCACGGCTCTGCCCATTCGCGACGAAGGCGCAAGCTATCAAGCGCGTCATGGACAGGGCTACAGCCGTTTCCTGCACGGATCGCACGGCATCGCGCTGGAACTTTTGCAATTTGTACCCGCGGAAGATCCGATCAAAATCTCGCGGCTAACGCTGCGGAATGATTCAGACCGCGTGCGCCGCATTTCCGTGACTGCGTATGCCGAATGGGTGCTGGGCAGTTCTCGCAGTGCCACTGCGCCGTACATCATCACGGAAATCGAGCCTCGATCGAAAGCTATCCTGGCACGCAGCGCCTGGAACGGTGAGTTCGGCAGGACGCATCGCCTTCGCCGATCTGCGCGGGCAGCAAATCTTCCTTCACCGGCGACCGCACCGAATTTTTCGGCCGCAATGGCCGGCCGGAATGTCCCGCGGCGCTGGAGCGAACCGGGCCGCTATCCGGCAAAGTCGGCGCCGGGCCTGGATCCATGCGCCGCGCTGCAGACCACGATTGAGTTGCGCGCGGGCGCGCGAGCCGAAATCGTATTCTTCCTGGGCCAGAGCGGAAAACAAAGATCAAGCGCGCGATTTGCTGATGCGCTATCGCACCGCGGATCTGGACAAAGTTCTCGGCGAAGTCACGCGTCGCTGGGACGAAATCCTTGGCACCGTGAAAGTTACCACTCCCGATCCCAGCATGGACGTGCTGCTGAATCGCTGGCTCCTGTATCAGACATTATCCTGCCGCGTCTGGGCCCGCGCAGGTTTTTACCAGGTGAGCGGCGCCTACGGATTCCGCGACCAACTGCAGGACGTGATGGCTTTGAATGTTGCGAAACGCGGCGTGGCGCGCGAACAATTGTTGCGCGCGGCCGCGCACCAGTTCCCGGAAGGCGACGTCCAGCATTGGTGGCACCCTCCGTCCGGCCGCGGCATCCGCACGCGCATGTCTGACGATCTGCTCTGGCTGCCCTATGCCGTCGTTCAGTTCATCGAAACCACCGGCGACATGACCGTGCTCGAAGAGTCCGTTCCCTTTATCGAAGGTGAACTGTTGGCGGAAGGGCAGAAGGAATCGTATTTCCAGCCGCGCACTTCGGAAACTCGCGCGACCCTCTTCGAGCATTGCGCGCGCGCCATAGACCGCAGCCTCAAGGTGGGCAGTCACGGCCTGCCGCTGATGGGCACGGGCGACTGGAACGACGGCATGAACCGCGTGGGCCAGGATGGCAAGGGCGAAAGCGTATGGCTCGGCTGGTTCCTGCACACCGTTTTGTGCGGAGTTTGCCAAGCTCGCGGATGGCCGCGGCGAACATCAGCGCGCTGAGACGTGGCGCCTGCACGTCAGCAGCCTCAAGGCCGCGCTGGAACACGATGGCTGGGACGGCGAGTGGTACCGCCGCGCGTACTTCGACGACGGCACGCCGCTGGGCTCGGCGCAGAACACGGAATGCCGCATTGACGCGATTGCGCAGTCCTGGGCCGTTCTCAGCCGCGCCGCAGAGCCCGGCCGCAGCACCCGCGCCATGGCGGCGGTGGACCAGCAACTCGTTCGCCGCCCCGACGGGCTGATCCTGCTGCTCACGCCGCCTTTCGATCATCCGGATCACGATCCCGGCTACATAAAAGGCTACCTGCCGGGAATTCGCGAAAATGGCGGGCAGTACACGCACGCCGCAACCTGGACGCTGATGGCGTTTGCGGAGCTGGGCGATGGCGACAAAGCCGCCGAGCTATTCCGCATGCTGAATCCCATCAACCGCGCCGATACGCGCGCCAACGTGCAGCGCTATAAGGTCGAGCCATACGTCATGGCAGGCGACATCTACGCCGAAGCGCCGCACGTCGGCCGCGGCGGTTGGACTTGGTACACCGGCTCGGCGGGTTGGCTTTATCGCGCCGGAATCGAAGCGATCTTGGGATTCCGCGTGCGCGGAACTTCGCTCTCCATTGACCCCTGCATCCCGCGCAGCTGGCCGGGATACAGCATCGAGTTCCGCTACCATTCGGCTACCTACAAAATCACGGTCGAAAATCCGTCCGGTGTCGCGCGCGGCGTGGCTCTTACCGAGCTGGACGGAAAACTGCTCGCCGGCTCCGCCGCGATTCACCTGATGGACGACGGCGCGGTGCATCAGGTGCGCATCGTCCTGGGGTGAAGCCTGCGCGTGAAATATAACCTATCCAGACAGACCGCTCATTCGTCGAAACAGTCATTAGTTTCCTTTCGTCCGCAGTTTCATTCGCTGTGCGGTTCGTCTAACATTAATTGTGCCGACTAGGGACATATTGAGGCCAAGAAGGCTATCGCGCCGCGAACTGCTGCAAGATTTGGCGGCGCTTTCCGCCTGTGGCGTTCCGATCGCCGGAGGTCTTTCACTCCAGCACTCCGTTGCCAGCCGCCAGGCCACCCCGCTTGCCTCGCAGCTTCCAGCCCCCACCTACCTCTCTCCCAGAGACGATTCCTTTCTGGAGGAACTCGAGAAGGCGATTTTTCAGTTTTTTTGGGATCAAACCAATCCCAGCACCGGGATGGTGAAGGACCGCTGCAACGTGCGTTCCTCGGACAACGGTGTGGTGAGCAGCATCGCGGCCACCGGATTCGGCTTGACCGCGCTGTGCATCGGTGAAAAGCGCGGATATGTCTCCTTCACTCTTGCCCGGGAACGCGTGATCAATGCCCTGCGCTTCTTGTGGAAGAAGTTGCCCACCCAGCGCGGATTTTTCTATCACTGGGCCAACATCAATACCGGTGAGCGCCTCTGGCAGTCCGAATTTTCCTCGATTGACACATCCATACTCCTGTGCGGAATTCTCACTTGCCGCGCACATTTCGAGCATTCGGAGATCAGCGATCTGGCGCACCAGATTTTCAATCGCGTGGATTGGAACTGGTTGTCCGAAGATACGCGCATCCTTCCGCACGGCTGGAGCCCCGAAACCGGATTCCTGCAATATCGCTGGGACAGCTACAGCGAAATGATGATGATGTATTTGCTGGGCCTCGGCTCTACCTCCCACGCGCTCGCTCCGCGCTACCTGGGACGCCTGGAAGCGCACCATCTTCGAATTCGACGGGATCAAATTCATCGGCTCCTATGCTCCATTGTTCGTCCATCAATATTCGCAGGCCTGGTTTGATTTCCGCGGCAAGCGCGACCTCTACGCGGACTATTTTCAGAATTCGATTCTCGCCACGGACGTTCACCGGCGATTTTGTTTGAGCCTGGCAAACCGGTTCCCCGATTACAGCGACGACCTTTGGGGCATCACCGCGTCGGATTCCATCAACGGTTACAGGGTCTGGGGCGGCCCGCCGGAAACAGGCCCGATTGATGGCACCATCGTTCCATGCGCCGCGGCGGGTTCGCTGCCTTTCTTGCCGGGTCCCGCGATGCGTGTGCTGCGTACGATTGACAATCGCTATGGCGCCGGCACATGGAGCCGCTACGGCTTCGTGGATGCTTTCAATCCTCTGACCAATTGGTACGACAGCGACGTCGTCGGTATAGACTCCGGAATTACGATGGTGATGGCGGAAAACGCGCGCACTTCGTTTGTGTGGGACACCTTCATGAAGAACCCGGAGGCGCAACGCGGCATGGAACGCGCCGGATTCAAATCCTATCAGCCGCTGGCGCCGCAGGAACTGGTCGGCTTGCACCCGCGTGCAACGCCATGAGAAACAGGGGTGGGGAAGTAGAGCGATTCTCTCCGGCAGTCAATCCGACCGCCAAGCACGCATTATAGAGATCAGCCCTCGGAAAAATTAGCGGTAATTCGCGGCCTGCAACTCGAACATCTCCGCGTAATGCCCGCCCACTTTGAGCAGCTGGTCGTGCTGGCCCTGCTCGGCAATCTCGCCGTCTTTCAGGACCAGAATGCGATTGGACATCTTCACGGTGGAGAAGCGGTGCGAGATCAGCAGCGACATCTTGCCTTCCGTCAATTCAGAAAAGCGCTGAAACACTTCGTGCTCGGAACGCGCATCGAGCGCCGCCGTAGGCTCGTCCAGAATCAGCAACTGCGCGTCACGCAAATACGCGCGAGCGATCGCAATCTTCTGCCATTCGCCACCGGAAAGATCCACGGCGCCTTCGAAGCGCGAACCCAGCACCTGGTCGAAGCCTTTGGGCAGCCGACGAATCGCCTGTTCCGCAAGGCTTTTGTTCGCAGCCGCGCGAATCTGGAAAGGATTGTTGCGTTCCTCGATGCGGCCCACCGCGATGTTGGCCGAAGCCGTCATCTCATAGCGCATAAAATCTTGAAAGATTACGCCGATTTCCTGCCACAGGCTTTCCAGGTCATACTCGCGCAAGTCTTTGCCATCGAGAAAAATCTGGCCTTCGGTCGGATCGTATAAGCGTGTCAGCAACTTGACGATGGTCGTCTTGCCCTGGCCATTCTCGCCGACGATGGCGATGCGCTCGGAAGGCGCCAGCTTGAAGCTGACGTTCTTCAGGATCATTCGCGAACTGCCGGGATACGCGAACGAGACATTCTTAAATTCAAAACCCTGCTGAATCTTCTTGGGAGCCGGCAACGCGCCAGGCTTCGAGAAGATCTTCGGCTTCACTGCGAAGAATTCCAGCAGGTCGGTCATGAACAGCGCCTGGTTCGCGATTTCCGAAAACGTGGTGAAGACGGCTTGAATGTTGGAGCTCGCGCCACCGATCGCGCCGGCCAGAAAAATCATCGTGGCCAGCGAAATTACGCCGATCACCGTGTGATAAATCACGAACGCATAAGTCCCGTAGTAACCGGCCACGCCTACCAGCGCCAGCAGCGCGCCAATCAGCAGCCGATGTCGCGCCACGCCGATGGTCTGGTCGTGAAGCTCGGTAGCAACATCCGAATAACGGCCAACCAGGAACGGCGCAAGCCCGAAGAGCTTCAATTCTTTCGCGCCTTCTTTAGTGCCACCCAGCAATCGCAAATAGTCCAGTTCGCGGCGTGCAGGAGTTTGCTGGAAGCTCAACGAATATCCCAGAAACGCGAAATGCGTTTCGCCCAGAAATGCCGGTACCACGCAGGCCACCAGCGCGATCAATAGCCACGGCGAATAAACGAAAATCCCTGCTGCCAGGCTGACCGTCGTGATGGTTTCTTGAATTAGCCGGCCAGAAATCTTGATCATCTGCACGCGGTCGGTGCTCTGCACACGAGCGCGCTCCAGCTTGTCGTAGAAAACCGGGTCTTCGTAGGACATCAAATCCAGATTCGCGGCGTGCTTCATCAGCTTTACGCTGATGTGCTTCATAAACCGTTCGGCCAAAGCGGTATCGCAGAAGTCGGTCACGCGCATCAAAACGGCCGCAACTCCAGCCAGCGCGAATTCCAGCGTTACCAGCCACCAGAAATGATGTGGTAGCGGTGTTTGGGTGGCATGCAATGCATAAATCTCGGCGATGATCAGGCGGGTGACTGCCAACATCGAAAGCGGAATCAACGCTGCGACCACGCGCGAAACCAAGTTCGCGATTGCCACCGCGGGCGCCGCATCCCAAACGTATTTCATTACCGGGGGAATATTCTTCAGCGCGCGAAGGCGCTCTGCCCATCTAGGGCTTGGGATATCCTCGGCGGAATTCGTTTCCTTTACTGCTGGGTGGCCAACTAGAGCTCTTGTACTCACGACTGGGTCTCCGTTCTCGATTGCTGCTGTCTCGCGCTGTCATGAAGCTCATCGACGAGACTCGATTATGCGAGAGTGCACGTCTGCTGCCAATACTGGTTTACCTGTAACTTGCTAATAGGTAAAGACCTAGGGAAGTGGCCGTAATCTTGCTACGAGATTTTTTTTCGTGGTGCCGGAAAGTTCTACTCGAAATAGTACCTAGCCATACAAGCGGAGTTTACAGGCATCCGAACCGCCGCAAGAACCCATTGCCGAGGAACAGGACAACTCACATCCAAGAATGCCTGAAAAACCTGATAAGCGCGACGCGGCCAAAGCGCGTATGGTTGAAATGTGGCTACCCTGGTCAGTGAAGGGCTTCGCGTAACGACGGGATCCGGACGGGCGAAGCTCCACAATTTCGCGCATAACCTGAAGACCAAAGCCAAACGCACGCTGTGGCGTTCCAAGGACGGCTGGCGCCAATTAACGGCCGGCATGGAGACCGCGGACCTGTGGGTGCAGTTTAAGGCCGAAGCTCAAGCCAGCTCGAGCCTGTATAAGCGTGATGTGGACTGGCACGCGGTGCACTCGCAGAAGGCTTGGAAGCAGCCATTCAAAATATTCGCCGCACTGTTTGCCGGCATACTGAGAAAACTTTCGCCGGCTCGCCGCATGTTGCTGGTTTCTAGTCTCTTTTTTGCGTTCCTATCGCTTATCGGGTTCGAGTTTCTACTCATCACCACCAAAGTGGAATTTCTCGCCGCCTTCGCGGGGTTGCTGATCCTGCTGGTTATGGTTTTGGGCGATCACGTGGCCATGAAGCGCGACATCGAGATCGCCCGCGAAATTCAGCGCTGGCTGGTGCCGCGTGTTCCGCCGGAAGTGCCGGGCATTGATATGGCTTTCGCCACGCGCCCCGCTAACACTGTCGCGGGCGATTACTACGACGCGTTTCGCCGCGCCGCCGACGGTCCACTGCTTATCGCCGTCGCCGACGTTTCCGGCAAGAGCGTGCCGGCGGCGATGTTGATGGCGAACTTTCAAGCCAGCCTTCGCGCGCTTGCGGGTGCGCCCGGTTCTTTATCGCAATTGGTCACGGGCCTCAATCGGCTGGCGTGCGGCAACAATCTCAATGGCCGGCGCTTCACCACAGCGTTCCTGGCCGAATTGGACCCCGTCACGGGCGAACTCAGCTATCTTTCAGCGGGGCATAATCCTCCCATACTCGTGCGGCAAAACGGCAGCATCGAGCGGCTGAGCTCTGACAGCATGCCGCTCGGAATCGAGCTGACCGAAAAGTTTGTGGCTGGCACCACCATGCTGGAACTCAACGATCTTCTGGTAATTTACACCGACGGAGTCACCGAGGCGCACAACGAAAGGGACGAGCAGTTTGGCGAAGGACGCCTGCTCGCACTGCTGCAACCGAGAACAAAGGAACGAGCGGCGGTAACACTTTCGGGAATTATGAAACATCTCGATGATTTCGTTGGGGTCGCCGCGCAGCACGACGACATCACATGCCTCGTAGTCAGCCGTGATTAGCTGCAACTAGCTGAACCGAGCCGCAGCGGCCGCGCTGTTGTTCAGCAGCGTTCGATGATCGCGGCAATTCCTTGGCCCACCCCAATGCACATCGTGCAAAGCGCGTAGCGTCCTTTGATCGCCTGCAATTGATACACCGCCGTGGTCACCAGGCGCGAGCCGCTGGCGCCGAGGGGATGCCCGATCGCGATCGCACCACCGTTGGGATTCACATGCTCGGCGTCGTCGGGCAAGCCGAGTTCTCTGCTCACCGCCAGCGCCTGCGCCGCGAAAGCTTCGTTTAATTCGATCACGTCCATCTGCGAAATTTTCAACCCGGTTTTTTCCAGCAGCTTTTTCGTGGCGGGCGCTGGTCCCATGCCCATGATCCGCGGGGCCACGCCAGCTGTGGCCGTCGTCAGGACGCGCGCACGCGGCGTCAGGCCATACTTCGCAACGGCCGCCTGAGAAGCCAGCAGCAGCGCACACGCTCCGTCGTTGATGCCAGATGCATTTCCGGCGGTGACGGTGCCGTTCGGTTTCACGATCGGTTTCAGCTTCGCCAGACCGTCCAGAGTCGTGTCCGGGCGCGGATGCTCGTCCATGTCAAAAATCTTCGGGTCGCCTTTTTTCTGCGCCACAGGCACCGCAACGATCTCGCGTTTGAAAAAACCGGCGGCACTCGCGCGCGCCCAGCGCTGCTGCGTGCGGTAAGCGAAAGCATCCTGGTCCGCGCGATCCACGTGAAATTCCTCCGCCACGTTTTCCGCGGTTTCCGGCATCGAATCCACTCCGTACTTGGCCTTCAGCAGCGGATTGATGAAGCGCCAGCCAAGAGTCGTATCGAATGTCTCCGCGTTGCGGCTGAAGGCGCTGTCCGCCTTGCCGGTCACGAACGGAGCCCGCGTCATGCTCTCCACTCCACCGGCAATCATCAGATCCGTCTCTCCAGACTTGATGGCGCGCGCAGCAACGCCCAGCGCGTCCAGGCTCGAGCCGCACAACCGATTCACCGTCGCGCCCGGCACTTCCTTCGGCAATCCCGCCAGCAGCGACGCCATGCGCGCCACGTTGCGATTATCTTCACCGGCTTGGTTCGCGCATCCGTAGATCACATCATCTACGGCGGCCCAATCCACGCCCGGATTTCGCTCCTGCAGTGCGCGAATCGGAATGGCGGCCAAGTCGTCGGTGCGAATCGTCGCCAACGCGCCGCCGTAGCGCCCAAAAGGCGTGCGTACTGCATCACAGATGAACACTTCGTTCACAAATTTTCTCCAATGGATTCGATGAAGATGCGGTTGCCAGCGATTCGCCGCCGCGGACCCCGCCGCATTAATCAGGCGCGCACACAACATCGCGAGCGCGATTATCGGCCAGCGGCCCGCTCTACCCACCTATTATATCCGACCAGGCAGCGCTTTCGACCGCCGTGCCCACTTCACAGAAAATAGAAACCTCGTGTAAGCTATCGCCATGAGCGAAAAAATACGCAAGAGCGATGCCGAATGGCGCGCCAAACTGAACGACAATCAATATTACGTAACGCGCAAGCAGGGAACCGAGCCGCCCTTCACCGGCGAATACGAAAACGAGGAAGCCGAAGGAACCTACATGTGCGTCTGCTGCGGCCAGCCGCTATTTTCTTCCGACGCGAAATTTCATTCCGGTTCGGGCTGGCCCAGCTATTACCAGCCGGTGGCGGCCGATAACGTGGAACTGAAACGCGACATCAGCCATGGCATGGTACGCACCGAAGCCATCTGCAGCCGCTGCGATGCGCATCTAGGGCACGTATTCGACGACGGCCCCGATCCCACCGGTCTGCGTTTCTGCATCAATTCCGCAGCGCTGAAGCTCGAGGAAAAAAAGAAGGACGAGAAGTAAGCGTTATTGCCTCCGCGCCGCCCTGGCAACCGCTCCCGCCCCATCGGCACTTAGACGAACTAGTGGTTGAAGTACATGACGACCGGGTGCTCGTTGCCAGGATTCGCATCAGTAGAGATTCCGCTGAAACTGCTCGGCGAAACGACGTAGATCACCATGCCCGACGGCAAGCCGATCGTCGAGCCAATCTGCATCGTGCCGCGGCCAGTAGGGGCCACCACGTAGTTCGGGATCACCACCGATTGATCCGTGTGCGGCGTTCCGTCATTGTCCGCTTCGTCCAGGATTCCCGTCATGGTCCCGTTGCCAGTCAGTGAATCCAATTGTCCCGTGATATTCACCGCCGCCGGATCCAGCGTGGTTTCAGCGCTCAACGTGTATCCGCCCATTATCGAAGTGCTGGAGAAGGGCGGCGAAGTTTGCGCCTGTAGCAAACCATACGTAACCGCGGAATCCGAGCCGATCAATATTCCCTGATTCGGCGCGGTCAAGTAAGCCGTGGCAATACGCGACCCTAGACCTGTGAACGCCATGCGCCCATTCGTGCTGGGGTCGGCGATATAAGTTCCCGTCGCGGTGTTGCCCGAGCTGACCGTCCCGCCCTCGTTCTGATCGTAGCTGACGCCCACGCCGCTGATTCCATTGCCGCTCAACAGCCCCGCCAGAACAATAGCGTTGCTGCCATCGAGGCCGCTGCCCGTTGCCACGCTGACGCCGTTCAAAGCCGTGGCATCGAACACCGTGGAAGCCTGCTGCAGTATCAGCTCGCCGCCCAGACGCGGGTGCGTAGCGTCGGTGGGGTCAACCGCCATCAGGAAAATATCCGACGGTGAAACAAAATAAAAAGTGTATGCCGCGATTACTTGCGCCGAATTAGGAATCTGATACGTCAGGAACAAAAGGCCCTTGACGTTGCTCGCACCCACCTGAAAACTTCCGGTCACCGGTACGGCTGAACTATACGTGCCCCCGTCGTTAACGTCGAACATTCCCGGAGTAAGCTGGGAAACGCCATCGGCGTGCGTAACACCCACGATCACTTCCGATTTCCCCTGGTTATCCTGTCCGTCGAGCTCGAACACATAATTTCCGCTGAAAAATGAGCCGGACAACGCGCCTCCCACCACCGGCTTCATGACCCCCGATCCATGTGTCTGCGGCGTGCCAGTCGTGTCGTTCTCGATCATGTGGAAGTTCCCGCCAGAATCCTCCGCCAGTAGGTAATTCGTAGTGGACGTCGCTCCCTTACTGTTCGTCGTGATCCATTGCATCGTGCCGCGTCCATCGCTTCCCACCGTGTAGGTTCCGCTAAACGTGGAACCGGTGAAGATGCCCAGAGTTCCGCCCGAACGATTGCTGTCCAGTTGTCCGGCGATAATCGTGCCGTTCCCGTTGGCCGTGAAATTGCCCGCCATCTCCACGTTGCCGCCCGAATCGAAGCCATGGAACAGAAAACTGTAAGCGCCGCTGAAAAGCGAATTGGTAATCGCGGATCCCGGCTTATTAATCACAATGCTCAGGTTTTGCGGCGCGGATTTCGTCGAATTGGCGTCTTCCACCTCTACCGCGAAATTGGCGGTGGTCGTAAGGATCGGTATGCCGGAAATGGTGCCCTGCTTGGAATTAAGCGTCAGGCCAGAAGGTAGTTGACCGTTGGTTATGCTCCAGGTGTACGGCGCCACTCCACCAGTAGCCACCAGACTGGCGGTATAGCCCACGGCGACGTCTCCAGGAGGCAGCGGTGGCGTCACCGACTGCGGCTGCGACACGGTGAGCACTGAAATCGTCACGCCCGTCTTTGCAGTAAACTTCTGCCGTGGAATCGCGGAATCCGTGACCGTCGGGAAAAATGTGTAAACGCCCGCCGTCGTTGGTGTGCCGCTGATGAGCCCTGAGGAAGTATTCAGTTCAAGTCCTGGAGGCAAGGTTCCGGGCGGAACGCTCCACGTCAATTGCGGAACGCCACCTGAAGACGCAATCGCGGAACTGTAAGCTGTGCCGACAATCCCGTTGGCCATCGCCGTCGAGGTAATGGAAAGCGGAGGCGGCGGATTAATCGTGATTGTGTAGATTGGCGAGGGCACGGTCAATGGCGGCGTCCCATCGTCAATCGCGTTAATCGTGAAATGTGGACGTTCCCGAACTGCTGGGAGTTCCGATCACCGTTCCCACATTATTCAGTTTCAGGCCCGCAGGCAGACTGCCAGTCCCCAACGCGTAGGTGATCGGCGACACTCCGCCTGTGGTGACAATCGTTTGGTTGTAGGCGACGCCATTGGAACCGTTTGGCAGAGACGTGGTCGTAAAGGTCACCGGCAGGACGATGGTGATGGTGGACGTCGTGGTGACGCTCGAATTTGCCTTAGCAATGGCTTCCAAGCTCACAGTAATACCGGTCGTCAGGCCCGCCGGTGCCGTGTACGTCACCGAAGTAGGCGTGACGTTGGTCAAAGTGCCGCAACTGGTCCCGGCGCATCCGGAACCGGTAAGAGGCTGCCAGGTCACTCCCAGGTTCTTCGTATCATCGCCCAGCGTAGCGACGAAAAGCAGTGGCTGCCCCTGATCCATGGTGGCTGTTTTGGGCGTAACGGCTAGCGTGATGGAACCGTTGCCGCCGCCACAGCTCGAGATCATCGTGACGCACAGGAAAGCAACCAGAGCGCACGCGAGCGACGGCAGTCCGCTCCAGCGCGCGCGACCGTGGGCGCTTCCGTCCTTCCGCAGCGCCGCTAACTTTTTCATTCGGGCATACACCTTCAATGTCGTCATAGCACCTTGGATTTCTTTTCGGATCCGCCCGGAACGGAGGGAGTTGCTCCCACATCGAACCATTGGCTCTTTAAACGAAACTAGTTGAATAACAAAACCGCCGCAGCGTGTCAACGCACATCTCCACCCGGCCACCGGCTCGCTCGCCGCCGCAAAACCCTGTACCAGCCAGTGATTCGTTCTGCGATAATGCGCCCCATTGGTCAGCCATAAGGATGCAGACTAGCTGAACCTCGTTGCCCGGACCTTGCCGCTAGTTTTTCGCGCAACCCGCGCACACGCCGAAGTTCAGCCGTCCCGCAAAGCCGGACGCATCCCGTAACGCGGGACCGCTGCCGGCAGACATTCTCATCAGCTGGCGAAGCAGGAGCGGATCGTGAAACTGTGGCGTGCCGCTGTGCTGTTCTGCTCGGTATTTATTTTCACCGCGATTTGCTGGGCACAGGCTTTCCGCGGCAGCATCATCGGTCACGTCGACGACGCCTCGGGCGGCCGCGTTCCGAATGCCACAATCGTGGTGCATGCCCGCGCCTCTGCCCTGCGGCGCTCCGTTACCAGCGATAACCATGGAGATTTCCGCGTGGATGATTTGCCCGCTGGCCAGTACAACGTCACAGTCACAGCCCCGGGATTTGCCGAGGCAGGCTTGGATTTGGCTGTCGTGGTCAGCATGGTGAGGGAAATCACGGCCACGCTCCAGCCTGCCGTCGTGCAACAGACCGTGAAGGTGCAAGGTCAGGCGTCCTCGATTAGCACCCAGCAGCTCGACGTTTCCAGCGCGGTGCACCAAGGCGCGGTCTCGTCTTACGACCTGGAGAATATTCCGCTCGGCCACCGCAGCTTTGCCAACATCGCTTACCTCGTGCCCGGCACCGAGCCAGTCGAACCCTCCGATCCCACCAAAGCGCGCATCACCGCGGTTTCCTTCGGCGGCAGTTCCGGCCTGAACGTGGAGCTTTCGGTGGATGGCGGCGACAACTCCGACGACTACATCGGCGGTTTCCTGCAAAACTATTCGCCTGACGTCGTCCAGGAATTCGTCGTGCGCACTGCGCAGGAAGATGCTGACACCGGCCGCACCACCGGCGGTTCCGTAGTGCTCACCACCAAGCGCGGCACCAATGACTGGCACGGCGACGCCGCCGTCTATGAACGCGCGGCGGCACTAAATGCGCGGCTGCCGATTGATAATCCTCCGCCGGAACCCAAACAGCCTTTCTCCCGCCAGAATTACATTGGCACCGTCGGCGGCCCGGTGGTTAAGGACAAGTTTTGGTTTTTCTCTTCGCTCGAATTCGTTCATGAAGACGCCAGCATCGCTTATAGCCCTGCGAGCATTTCGGAATTCAACGCGCTCGCGACTTTGGCCACGGCTGGCCTGGTACCGGAAGTGAATTCCGTTGCTGTACCGGAGAGCGCTCCGGTTCCGTTTCACGATTACCTGGCGACCACGCGTTTCGATTGGACGCAATCCCCCCGCTCGCAATGGTTCCTGCGCTTCGCCCTGGATCGTTACACCACCGGCAACGATCTCGTGCAGCAAGCCACGCTGCCATCCACCGGTGCGACGTCGCGATCGAATTACGTGAATTTGCTGGTCAGCCAGCAATTCCTCCTCACCCCCGCCTGGGTGGGCTCGTTCGTCTTCGAAGCCAGCGGCCTGCACCACACCGAAACCCGCAACGGAAATCTCGGATACGCTCTCGCCTTTCCTTTCAGTTCCACCGACAGCACCATTTCCGGCTTCGAAACTTTCGGCGACAATCAGTTTGTCACGCCCATTACCGCGTTTCCGATTCTGCGCAACCAGGAAAAATATCAGTTCCGTTACGACGTCACGCACACCATCGGCAAGCACTCCCCGCGCTTCGGAATTAATTTCATCCATGAGCCGGTGCTGAGCGGCGCGCTCGCAGCCAATGCCGAAACCCTCATTCAGTATCCGGAAAATCCCAGCTTCTATGCCGCAAATCCGTCTCAGTTCTACCACGACCTCACGTGCACGCAGCCCGTTCCGGCAGGCATCACTTGCACCGCAACCCCTGCCGCCCGTGGCAGCTTCGTGCAGAATTTGCAGCGCTTGGGGCTTTACGTCGAAGACTCCTGGCGCGTTACGGCCCGCCTGACCGTGAACTACGGTCTGCGCTATGACACCACCTGGGGATTGTTCACTGCCTCCGGCCGCAGCCAGCTGGAAAATCCGGCCTTTCTCACGCTAAAGGCCTTGGGCATCCCGCTGGTTATTAGCGCCCCGCAGAATGATCGCCGCGCCTTCGCACCGCGCCTCGGCGTCGCATACTCCCTAGGACAGTCAGCGTCCACCGCCGTCCGCGCCGGTTTCGGCCTCTATTACAACGACCTCGCGCAGAACGGCTGGGTCACCGCATTCCAGGCCGTGAACGCGCCATCGGCCCCCTGCGTTGTGCCCACAGACCCCGGCTGCCTGCAGCCTGGCTCCGCGGGCGCGTTGATTGACAACCGCTACAGGACGCCGTACGCCATCCATGCCACCGCGGGCGTCGAGCATGCGTTCAATGCCCAATGGCTCGTCAGCGCCGATTACACCCACGAGGAGGGCAATCACGGCTATCGTCGCTACGATTACACCGCGGGCATCAATTTGCCGACAGACGCGCCAGACATCGCGCTCTTCAAGAGCGACAATCGCTCCAGCTACAACGGCCTTTCGATTCATCTGCAGGGCAACGTCTCGCGGCGTTTTAATCTCATCGCCAACTACACGCTTTCGAAAGCGCAGACCTGGGGCTGCGTGCTCGCTGAGCTGTTCGACTACGTAAACGGCGTCTGCAATCCGCTCGATCCCTTTGCCAAGGGCGATTACGGCCCCTCCGGCGAAGACGTCACCGATCGTTTCGTCCTGGCAGGCGTATTCCATCTTCCCGCGGGTTTCGAAGTCTCACTCCTCGGCCAAGCTGAATCCGCCCGCCCCTTCACCATCACCAATACCGACGGAACGGACCGCATCACCGTGAACGGCGTCAAGACTTCGCTCGATGAATTCCGCGGAACTCCGTACATCCAGTGGGATTTCCGCGTCAGCCGTCCTTTCACCTTCCATGAACGCTTCACGGCCACTCCGTTCGTCGAATTTTTCAATATTTTCAATCGCAATAATCCTGGCGCGAACTACGTCACCAATATTGGCGCGTTCCCCGTGCCGGTGAACGACATCTCCAACATCACCGGCATCTGCGCGAATCCGCCCACGTGCTCCACCTTCACTCCCGTCACCAGCCTCAAGCAGTTGAGCGTTCCCGCGGGTGCGCTCGGCGATTTCTTCGGTCCGGGCACCACCGTAGGCAACGCGTTCGCCGCGCAAATCGGCGGTCGCTTCACCTTCTAGCGCACGCGATTCAACATCCGGGATTTTCTTGGCGGATTGTGAACCGGTATTGTAAACTCACTTTTTCGCGAGGGTAATCGCCGTAGCTTGCTTCAAACCAATGTTCAAATTTCCTCCTCGCCGGTTCGACAGACCCGCATTTGCGGCATTCGTGCGCGGCTTGCTGCCTCTTTTTCTCCTTACCTGGCTGATTGCAGGTGCGCTTGCCTGCACGGTGGCGCCAAGCTGGGCAACTGGCGCGGCCGCCGGCGCCCATGCCGTCCGGCCGTCCACCACTTCGGTCGGACCCGGCCTGCAATTTGCGGTCGCGGACTTCGACGGCGACCATCGTCCGGACCTGGTCGGCGTGCAAACCGGTCAAGGCAACGCGGCGCGCACGAAATACTGGATTCAACTGCAGTTGAGCGCGGCAGGGCAGCAAACAATTTCGCTCATGGCGCCCTCCGGCGGTTTGCAGATCGCTGCTCGCGACGTGAACGGCGATCAGATCCCTGACCTGATTCTAACGACGACCTGGCTCGGCCAGCCCGTCGCGATATTTATCAACGATGGTCACGGAACTTTCACCCGTGCAGAGCCTTCCGCGTTTCCCGACGCGTTCCGCGAATCGCGGATCCGCTGGAACTCCTCGACCGATCGAGCGACAGACGCGGTTGGCGTTCCGCCGCCTTCCCGCGCGGCAGTTTGCATTGCCGTCGAACGCTTTCCGCATGCAGGATTAAAAGCGGGCGCCGCCTCGCCGTCGCATCAGGAATTTTCTGCGAGCCCGTTCTTAATCTCTCAACTTGGTAGAGCACCTCCCTCTGCAGTTCTGTACCTCTAGAAACTCGCTGGACTAGATCATCCGTTCCTCGCGCGTAACGATTCACGGCAATCGTACTGATCTATCTCCCGCACCCACGCGGGGCGAAGTTTGCGATAGCCCCGAAATCCAGCGACAGATCCCGTTTGTCTGTGCCCATGTCGGCGCGTTTTGCGGAAATTCTTCGCCCACAAGCGATGCTGCCGCGCACGGCGTGGTGGAGGAATACGTGAAAGCCCATCAACCAGACCCGCTGGAGAGCCAATGATTCGCGCGTTCGTCAATTACGCCCTTAACAACCAATTCATTATTCTGGGGCTCGCCGTCCTGCTGCTCATTTGGGGTGCCATTTCTTTCCACGACCTTCCCGTGGAAGCCTATCCGGACGTAGCCAACAACTACGTGCAGATCATCACGCAATGGCCTGGCCGCGCCGCCGAAGAAGTCGAACAACAAGTCACCATTCCCATCGAAATTCAAATGAACGGAATTCCGCATCTCGAACATCTCCGCTCGGTCTCGCTCTTCGGGCTTTCCAGCGTCATGCTCATCTTCGACGACCAATCCGCAAACGATTGGAACCGCCAGAAAGCTCTCGAGCGCCTTTCGCAGGCCACGTTGCCGCTGAATGTACAGCCGCAGATGGGCACGGACTGGAGCCCGGTAGGCCAGATTTATTGGTACACGCTACGAAGCACCAATCCCCGCTACGACCTGATGGAGTTGAAATCTATCGAGGACTGGACGCTCGAAAAACAATTCAAGTCCGTGCCCAGCGTTGTGGATGTCTCCAGCTTCGGCGGCATCACCCGCGAGTATCAAGTGCAGCTGGACCCCAACAAACTGGTTTCCTACGGCTTGAGCATCGCCCAGGTAGAACAACAACTCGCCAACAACAATACCAACGCGGGCGGCAGCTTCATCGAGGCCGGTCTGCAGCAGATCAACGTTCGCGCCGTGGGCTTGTTTAGTACCGTCGAAGATATCGAGCAGACGCCGCTCGTCGCAAAAAATGGTACGCCGCTCACCATAAAAAACATCGCGACCGTGGTGCAAGGTTCCAAAATCCGCCTGGGCCAGATCGGAAAGGCCATTCATCGCTCCGACGGCGCCATCGTTGATAACGATGACGTGGTAGAAGGCATCGTGCTCCTGCGCAAGGGAGCCAATTCAGACGACACGCTGGTGGGAATACACGCGAAGGTCAAGGAACTGAACGATACCGTCTTGCCGCCCGGCGTAAAAATCGTTCCGTTTCTCGACCGCAGCGACCTGGTGCGTTACACCACACACACCGTCCTACATAACCTCAGCGAAGGCATCCTTCTGGTTTCCGTGATTCTCTTTTTATTTCTGGGGAACTATCGCGGCTCGTTGATCGTGGCTTTGACGATTCCATTTTCTCTGCTGTTCGCGTCCCTATGCCTTAACTTGAAGAATATCCCAGCCAATTTGTTGTCGCTGGGCGCGCTGGACTTCGGCATGGTCGTGGACGGCGCTGTGGTAATGGTCGAGAACATCGTCCGCCATCTAACCCACGGAGATACGAACAATAAGGGCACTCTGGAACGCATTCGCGACGCCGCGTTCGAAGTTCAACGCCCGGTTTTTTATGCCATCGCCATCATCATCACAGCGTACTTGCCGATCTTCACGCTGCAGCGCGTCGAAGGCCGCCTGTTCCGGCCCATGGCTTGGACCGTCGCGTTCGCACTGCTGGGAGCGCTCATATTCTCCATGCTTATCGCGCCGGTGCTCTGCAGCGTGCTTTTCAAAAAAGGCGTCCACGAATGGCGCAATCCAGTGATGGATTACTTGAAGGGCGCGTATCGCAAGGCCGCGCGCTGGGCCATCGAGCATCGTTGGGTGACGCTAGCCGGGGCGGGCTTGGCCGTGTGCCTGGCGGCCTTTCTCACTTTCGGCGACGTGATCGGCTCCGAATTCCTGCCGCACCTGGATGAAGGCGCCATCTGGGCACGCGGGACGCTCGCGCCCAGCACCGGCCCCACAGAAGGTGCGCGCATCATGAATCAGGCGCGCATTGTCTTCGCGTCTTTTCCGGAAGTAACCCAGGTGGTCTCGCAAGTCGGCCGACCCGATGACGGCACAGACACCGCAGGTTTTTTCAACACCGAATATTTCGTGGACCTCAAGCCAAAAGAGAAATGGCGTCCTGTATTCGACAGCGACAAGAACGAATTGATCGGCGCGATGGACCGCGAACTCAGTAAAATTCCCGGCGTTCTGTGGAATTTTTCGCAGCCCATTTCAGACAACATGGAAGAAGCCGTCAGCGGCGTCAAAGGCGAGCTGGCCGTCAAGATCTACGGCGACGACCTGCGCCTCCTCGAAAAGAAAGCCGTTGAGATCGTCGCGATCATGCGCGGCGTCCGCGGGATCGAAGATCTGGGAGTATTTCGCGTCATCGGCCAGCCCAATCTGAATTTCGTCGTGGACCGCAAACAGGCCGCGCGTTACCAAATTAACGTTGCCGACATTCAGGACGCCATTCAGACCGCCGTCGGCGGCAACGCCGTCAGCCAGGTGCTGCAAGGCGAACAGCGTTACGATCTGGTGATGCGCTACCAGGCCCGTTACCGCGGCACGCAGGAAGCCATCGAAAATATTCGCCTGCTTTCGCCATCCGGCGCGCGGGTCTCTCTGGCGGAGCTTACGAAAACCGAAGTGCGCGACGGCGCCTCGGAGATTTATCGCGAGGAAAACTCACGTTACGTCGCCATCAAATACAGCGTGCGCGGCCGCGACCTCGGCGGTGCCGTCGAAGAAGCCATCCGCAAAGTGAACGCGCAGGTGAAACTCCCCGTCGGTTACAGCATTGACTGGGCCGGCGAGTACGAAAGCCAGAGACGCTCGCAGCGGCGCCTCATGCTGGTGTTGCCACTCACCGTGCTAGGAATTTTCGTGATTCTCTACACCATGTTTGGTTCTGTGAAGTGGGCGCTGCTGATTCTGGGCAACGTGGCCATGGCGCCCGTTGGCGGCCTGTTGGCTCTGCTGCTCACCGGTACCCACTTCAGCGTTTCCTCGGGCGTGGGATTTTTGGCGTTGTTCGGAGTTTCGGTGCAGACCGGCATCATCATGCTCGAGTACATCAATCAATTGCGCGCGCGCGGCCACACCATCGAAGGCGCTGCGATCGAAGGCGCCGTGCTGCGCCTGCGCCCCATCATGATGACCATGCTGGTTGCCACTCTCGGCTTGCTGCCGGCAGCTCTGTCGCGCGGGATTGGCTCAGATTCGCAGCGCCCGTTTGCCATCGTCATCGTCGGCGGCCTGGTTGCCGCACTGCTGCTGAGCATCTTCCTGCTGCCGACCTTGTACGTATGGGTAGCAAGCGAAGGCGACAAACTGCCGGACGTGGAGATGGGCTTCGACGAAAGCGCGTAGCGCCTATCGCTGATTTTGCCGGGAGCAAAAATAAGTCTGAGCTCTGGACCCGCACATCCGCTGGCCAAAAAAATCGGGATGCTACTTCATGATGCTGTGTTCGCTGTGCCCGCGATAAAGATTAGCGGCGGGGTAGTGCGCCTGAATCACCTCAAACACATACTCGGAAGGGACCATCTGGCCGAGGTCCACGTCCGGAATTGCTCCCGCAATAATTCCGATCAGCATCACGCGATGCAGCGAGGAAGGCACCGGCGGCAGCAGGTACACCGGCGAGCCGCTGTTGCCGCCAACCAAATTTCCGGCCAGCAGCCACACGTCGCGCGGCAGCGCCTGGTCCGCCTGCGTTCACCTCATATAGATCGGCTCTTCGGGAATATTCGAAATGCGCGCGAATTTGAACGCCGGGTAGTTGCGTTGCGTGTCCAGCAAAGCCGGCACCAGCCCGGCTGTCACCATCTGGTCGCCGATGCCCACCCTGTAATTTTCCGTTTCGGCTTTGGTGGCGAAGTCCGCGACGGGAACAAAGCGAACGTCGTTGTGCAGCAGCTCTTCAACCTGCGTCGAAGAAACCGGAATCACCGCCACGTCCACGCGATCGTTCGTGCTCGCGTACCAAACATTCTTTCCCGCATTCACCAAACCGAGCGGCACGTCGACCGTTCCGTCTTCTGTCTGCCCAACCTTGAAATTCTTGGCGTTCACGCGCGCATAAATCTCCTGCGGATTCGCCCGCGAACAGCCCTCCCACTTCGGATCCACGATGTGCCGCGCCGTCACGATCGCGATGAAGCTGCGCGCGGGGTCGTCCTGCACCGGAATATCCACCAGAAAACCCGTGCCCACTTCAAAATCCTTCCCCTTCGGGTAGTACAGGAACACGATGCTCTTCTTCACAATGCCCACATTGAACGGCATCGAAGACCCGCGCACCCGCACAGCAGGAGCAACGAGCAACGCAACAACCAGTGCCACCACAAACGCAGCAAGGAATCGTCTCAAGGTGCAAACTCCCGGTTCGTTTTGCTGGGGATGATACTGAGAAACAACGCGCCACACCAGTTCGGCAACTGCTCGAGCCAGGTCCGCATCCAAGATTAGGTCTGTGGCGTCACGGCTCGTCCGCGCGCCCGCAAAATCACCCGCCGTCAATTTCCCGCCCGATTTTCAATTTGCGCCGTTTTTTAGTATAAACATTTGTTTGGAATCGTCCGGCAGTTCGCCGGGTTACTCTCAGCGGGAGGAATGCATTGATAGAAGTTCAGGATTTAACGAAAGCCTACGGCGGCGTCACGGCCGTAGATCACGTTTCTTTCACGGTCAACAAAGGCGAAATTCTCGGCTTCCTCGGGCCCAACGGCGCCGGCAAAACCACCACCATGCGCATCCTCACCGGATACATGCCCGCCACTTCCGGCACCGCGAAGATCGCCGGCTTCGACGTCTTCGGCGATTCCCTGGAAGTCCGCCGCCACATCGGCTACCTGCCCGAAGCTCCGCCGGTTTATCCCGATATGACCGTCGAGGATTATTTGGATTTCGTCGCGCGCATCAAGAACGTCCCATCCGATAAACGCGCCGCGCGCGTCACCGACGCGATGCACAAGACCAATCTCGAAGATCGCCGCGCGCAACTGATCAAGCGCCTCTCGCGCGGCTACAAACAGCGCGTCGGCATCGCGCAAGCCCTGGTCCACGATCCAGACGTCATCATCCTCGACGAGCCCACGGTTGGCCTCGATCCCAAGCAAATCATCGAAGTCCGCAATTTGATCAAAGGTCTCGCGGGCGATCACACCATCATTCTTTCCACGCACATTCTCCCGGAAGTCAGCATGACCTGCGACCGCGTCGTGATCATCAACAAAGGCAAAATCGCCGCCGTGGACACGCCGCAAAATCTGACCTCCCAGCTCAAAGGCGGCCAGAAAATCCGCGTCGAAGTGGAAGCGCCGGAAAAGGCTCTGCGCGATGCGCTCACGCAGGTTCCCGGCACCACACGGGTGGAGGCAGAGCAACTCCCGGGTGGCACGCGCCTCGTCGCGATCGTCGAAACCGCGCAAGGCGCCGACATTCGCAGCGCCATCGCCGCGAAAATCGTGCAGAATGGCTGGCCGCTCTTCGAATTGCGCGGCGTCAGCCTGAGTCTGGAAGAAATTTTCCTGGAATTGACCACCGACGACGCCGCGCACGCGCAGGCATCCGCAAACTAACCGCCATGCGGCATTTTTACCAAGGAGTCTGAAAAACGATGCACAACCTCTACGCCATTTATCGCAAGGAAATGCGGCATTACTTCGTTTCGCCGGTCGCTTACGTCTGCATCGGCTTGTTTTTGTTGATTAGCGCGTTCTTCTTCAATTTCTTCCTGTCCGCGGTCATTCAACAGTCTTTTCAGATGGAAATGCAGAGCATGCAGTTCGGCGCGCCTCCGCAGTTTGACGTTCCCGGCCAGGTAATGCGCGCATTTCTCGGCCTGCTCTCGACGCTCATTCTATTCATCACCCCGTTTCTCACCATGGGCGTCTTCGCCGAAGAGCGCAAACGCGGCACCATGGAATTGCTGATGACTTCGCCGATCAGCGAAATTCAGATCGTCCTGGGGAAATTCCTCGCTTCGTTGTCACTGTTCGCGCTGATGCTTCTGCCCACTGCCAGTTATGTGGTTTACATGTATCTGCATAGCGATCCGATTCCGCCGTGGCGCATGCTGCTCGCGGGCTACGCCGGAATTCTGCTGCTCGGTGGGTCGCTGCTCGCGCTCGGCACCTTCATCTCCTCGCTCACTGAAAATCAGCTCATAGCGGCCGTACTCACGTTCGTCGCGTTCCTGTTTCTCTGGGTTTTGGATCTCGGCCACACATCCGAAGGCGGCTTCGGTTCCGTCCTGCAATATCTCTCCGCCAGCCGCCATTACGACGATTTCGCTCGCGGCACCGTAGATACCTCGGGTCTGGTTTATTATTTCAGCTTTATGCTTCTTTTCGTTTTCTTAACCGTGCGCTCGATTGATTCGATGCGCTGGCGCCGTGCTTAATTCCATCGCGCGCGGCTCACAATTCATGGAGGAACTTGTAGTATGAAATGGGATCGCGAAGAGATAGCTAGTTTCATAGGCACAGTGGGCGTGGCGATGCTGGTCGCCAGCGGCGTGCGTTATTCCATTCAGGGCGAACTGCTCACCACAAGCAAAGTGCTGCTGATCGCCGGCGGCGTTTTCCTGCTGGCTGCGGTGGTTCTCGGTTTTCGCGCCATCGTCAGAGCGTTTTCCGGTCGCGGCGCGCAGCAGGGAACTAACACCACAATTCTGGTGCTCGCCGTCATTGCAATTCTCGGCGTCATTAATTTCGTCGGGTTCCGTCATCACAAAACTTTCGATCTGACCACCGAAAAGCTCTACACGCTCTCCGACCAGACTCGCAATATCGTCGGCGGCCTGAAACAGGACGTCACCGTCGCGCGCTTTGACAAGACTCCGAACACCACCTTCGACGACCTGATGACCGAGTACAAGGCGCTTAGCCCGCATTTCAAATATCAGTTCGTGGACCCGCAGCAGAAGCCCGAAGTGGCGCAGGACTTCGGCGCAACGCACATGGGCGATGTAGTCGTCGCCTACGGCATCCGCAAAAATCATCTCGACGCCAGTGCGCACGGCCAGCTGGGCGAAGAAGACGTCACCGGCGCGATCGTCAAGGTGACGAGCGGCAAGGCGAAGGAAGTCTGCTTCGTCACCGGGCACGGCGAAAAATCTCTCAGCGATGGTTCGCAGGACGGCTATACGCAGGTGGATGCCGGTCTGAAGAAAGAGAATTACACGACGAAAACGATAAACCTTATTGCCGATAACGGCGTGTCCGCCGACTGCAGCGCTCTGGTGATGGCCGGGCCGAAACAGTCCTACTACCCGCAAGAAACCGTGCTGCTCGGAAAATTTCTAGACGCCGGCGGTGACGCTCTGATCATGGTGGATCCCGCGACGGAGCCGAGACTCGATGACCTGTTCCAGGCGTGGAATGTGGATGTGGGCAGCAACGTGGTGGTGGACGCCAGCGGGATGGGCCAACTCTTCGGCGGCGGTCCGATTATTCCCGTTGTGCAGGATTTTGGTTCCAGTCCGATTACCAAGGGCTTCCAGGGTTCGGTGGCATTCTTCCCGCTCGCGCGCACCGCTTCAATCGCGGACAAGAGTAAAACCATTCCGCAGACGGTCGAGCTGCTGAAAACGTCCGAACGCAGCTTCACGATTCCCAAACTCGAGCCCGGCCAGAAAAAAATATCTTTCGACTCCAAGACAGACAAGATTGGCCCACTTTCATTGGGTGTTGCGGCGAATCGCAAAGTGGGTGACAAGGACGCGCGTCTGGTATTGATCGGCAACTCGCAATTCGCCGCGAATGCCTGGGTCACTCAACAGAGGAACGGAGACCTATTCTTCAACACCGTTGCCTGGCTCACCCAGGACGAAGACCTGATCTCCATCCGGCCCAAGAGCGCGACAAACCGCCGCGTCACCTTGTCTGAAGCTCAATCCGCCGCGCTGCACTGGCTGGATCTCGTCTTTCTTCCCGGACTCGTGATCTTCTCCGGCGTTTACATCTGGTGGAAACGCCGCTAACCCGCATGAAAGGGATTTATAAAAATCTCCAGACGCCATGATTAAGAAATCCACACTAATTGTTCTGCTCGCCGCCGTCATTAGCGGCGCCGCCGCCTATTATTTCGATTGGAAGCGCGGTCAAAAAGAAGCCGCGAACCCGCCGGCCGATACCGCCAAGCCCGCATTCACCTTACAAGCCGATGACATTTCTTCGCTGACCGTCTCCTACCCGGCCGACCCCAAATCACAACCAATCCAGTTCGAAAAACAAAATGGCGTCTGGCAAATTACCCAGCCGCTGCAGGCCAGCGCCGATGATGCGTCACTGCAGGGAATCGTGCAGCAACTCGCCTCAGTCCGCGTCGCACAGACCGAGCCGGGTACGCCCGATCGCCTGAAAGTATTTGGCCTGGAAACTCCGGACCTTGCGCTCGATTTTCAAATGAAGAACGGCGCGAAGCATTCCGTGCGCTTGGGCAAGAAGGATTTCACTGGCGTCTCGGTTTACGCCATCGTGGACAGCGGGAAAGACGTAGCCCTCCTGCCCGAGTCCCTGCTGGTCAGCGCCGATAAACCTCTGCAGGATTTGCGCGATCATGCCGTGCTGCATTTCGCCACGCCTGACGTAATTTCGTTCGACCTCAAGAATTTATCGGGCGAACTGGCTGCGAGAAAAGATCATGACGCCTGGAAATTAACGAAGCCCAGTGCCGTGCCCGGCGATGGCGACGCCATCAACGCTCTTTTCGCGGCCGTCGCCAGCAGCAGGATGACCACGATCGCCAGCGAAACGCCGGATCATCTCGCAAAGTACGGACTCGCTAGCCCGGCAATTTCCTTCACCACCACCGATGCCAAGGGCAAGACCGCGACACTGTTAGTAGGGAAGAAGGAAGGCGACGAATATTTCGCCAGAGACGCCACGCGTCCCACGATCTTCCGCATCAATCAGAGCCTGTACAAAAAACTCACGGAAAGCTTCAGCGACTTGCGCGACAAGAAGCTCGTTCAGTTCGATCCGGCCACGATTACCCACGCGGAGATTCACAACGCCAGCGGCACGATGCTGGCCACGCGCAAGAACGAAACAGACTGGGCGCTCGACGCAACGGCTCCCAAGCAGGAGAAGGAGAAGCAGGATAACCAGCAGAAAGACAAACAGCAGGCAAACCCCGTAAGCCTGGACAAACTTTTTATACCGCTACAGCAAGCCACGGCCGACGAAATCATCGACCATCCCACGCCCGCGGAACTTGCCACACTAGCCAAGCCCGCGTTCGAAGCGGTCCTCACCGACAAAAGCGGAAAAACCCTGAAAATTGAAATTTCGAAGGAATCCGGCGGATTCGTTTACGCGCGCACCAGCGAAGCCCCAACCATTTACAAACTGAAACCGCAGATTCTCACCGACCTAAATTTCAAGGCCTCAGATCTGACAAACGAACAGCCGGTGCAGAAGCGTTAGCACAACAAGCGCTGTAGGCCCTGTGCACAAAGCACCCTAGGCGGAGGTATGCATTTCCTCCCACACGTTCTCGGCAGGCCAGGTAGCGACCAGCAGCACTTTTCCCGTTGCGGGAGAAATGTGCACGTAAAACACCTGCGCGTCGCTCTTAATCTCATACAACTCAGGATGTTTCGGATCGGGAACTGCCTCGGTACCACTGGCCAACAGGTGGCGCAGCTGCACGATCAATTCCGTTGGATGGTCCCGCAAGTCTTCTATCTGCATGTCACATGCCCAGCGCATCACCGTGCTCCTCCCCCAGCCGTTTCTTCGTGCCCCACTTGCTTATACGGTTGGATGCCTGGAAATGTTGCAGGGCTCCCTATTTTTTCACTTTAATTCAGCCAAATTGGCACTCAAGCGCATGTCGGTCTCCAAACCAAGTATACGAACGTTAACCCCTAACTTGTTACTTGCGCGGCCCTTCCAAACTTGCCATAGTCCCCAGAGCGGAGGCACCCACACATCGTGACTAAGCAGAGGCTCAAGAAGACCAGCCGCATGAAGCGCGACAAGCGCCGTAAGCACCACCACTGGCAGGTAACCGTCTACTACGCCGACGGCGAAAAATTTGCCCGCGTTTACATTGATCGCGATCGCGCCCAGAAGTTTGCCGACCGGCAGAAGAAATCCCCTGTCGTCAAGGCCACGCGAATTATGGAAGTTGATTAACTCCCGATTCGGCGGCGCTGGCGCTCGCATGTCACACCGCGAAGACGCCGCGCCGCCCCTTCCATTTTTTATCCTTGTCCTGAACGTGATTTCAAACGTCGCGCAACACCTCGTCGGCCAGCCCGCCAACCTCTTCTGAACCGCGTCCCATTTCTGCTATAGTTGCCGCCCTCTGCACCGCTTGATATAAATCTCGTAGTGACGCCGCGCGCCTTTGTCATCGCGGCCAGAATCGCCTGCGGAGATTTCAGCGGCTATGCCCGATCAAACCTACATTCCGCACCCCGTGGATACCTCGCAGGCGAACCTGGAAGATCTGCAGCCCCTGCTCGAAGGCCTCGCCCGCAACGCGCATGAGATTTGGGCGCAACAGCGCCTCCGCGATGGCTGGACCTACGGCGCGCATCGTGATGACGTGAAGCGCACGCATCCCTGCCTGGTGCCCTACGAAAATCTTTCGGAATCCGAGAAGGAATACGACCGCGTCATGGTCAACGAAACCTTGAAAACCATTCTCGCTCTGGGATATCGCATCGTCAAAGCAGGTGAGTGATGCATAAATCGCAACCACCGAAACCCAGGCTCGCCTTGCGCGTCGGCATCACTGGCCACCAGCCCAGAGATTTGCACCACGCCCATATTGACCAGCTGCAAAAGCAAATTCACGCGGTGCTGCAATCGCTCAAACAATTCGCGCAAGAGCATCCGCACGTCTCCACCTCCTATCGCGAGCGCGACGAACCGATCCTGCGCCTGGTTTCCTCGCTCGCCGAAGGTGCCGACCGCTACGCCGCGCAGCAGGCAAGCACACTCGGATACGAGCTGCAATGCCCGCTGCCCTTCGCCCGCGACGAGTACGCCAGCGATTTCGAAAAAGACGCCTCCGTCCAGGAGTTTAATCGCCTGCTGGACGACACCCAGACCACCACCGCGATCCTGGAATTGGATGGCTCGCGCGACCGCGAATCCGAATCGTACCTCGCAGCCGGCCGCGTCGTTCTAAGTCAATCCGATGTTCTCCTCGCGATTTGGGACGGTCAAGATCCGCGCGGCGAAGGCGGCACCGCGCAGATCGTCGCCGAAGCGGGCTTGCGCAATATCTTGACCATCCGCATCGAATCCGCCGCTCCGCATCGCATCCTTTACCGCCGTTCCAACGACGAATGGGATTCTTCCGACGAAGCCAAGGGCTGGTTGCTCGACCAGCTGCGCACCTTGCTCAATCCTCCGCGCCACACCAAAAAAGAAAAACAGGACGAGCTCTCCACCTCTCCCCAAGACTACTTTTCCGAACAGCAACCCTGGTGGAATTGGGGCATGCTCTGGCTACCGTTTCGCAATCTATGGTTGTTTCGTCTCACCTTGCCCAAATTGTTTGCTCCCGACTTCGCTTTGTCCGGCGTGGACGAGTGGATTGCAGTGTTGAAGAATTCTGGCGCATTCTCCGACTGCGCGGTTGCGCTCATAGACACCGCTCGTCTTTGCGACCATTACGGCTGGGCGAATGGCCTCGCCGAATATTACGCGAATCGCTATCGCACGGCCTTCGCGATGAACTACCTCATGGGCGCGCTGGCGGTCTTTTGCGCATTCCTTCACTACGCCCTGGGACCATTAAAGCGGGAGGCCGCTACCTATGTTTTTATCGGCTTAGAACTGGGATTTCTGGCCGCCATATTCATTATTTATAGGATCGGTCGGAATCGCCGTTGGCATGAAAAGTGGATTGACTACCGCTTGCTCGCAGAGTATTTGCGGCAACTGTTCTTTCTGATTCCCCTAGGTCCCGGAGAACTCTCCTCGCCGCATTTGCCGAAATACCTCTCGGCTGGCGACCCCAAGGGTACCTGGATGTATTGGCACTACTTGGCCCTGCGGCGGGAAATCGGAATCGTCGGCGGCGATCTCACCCCGGCCTATCTTGATTCAGTGCGATCTTTTCTCGATAGCAACGCTGGTATTCGCGGTCAGATTGACTATCACAAAAACAACGCGGATCGGCTCGAAAAACTCGATTCCAGGTTTAGGTATGTAGGCCTCAGCCTTTTTGTGTCCGCGTTCGTGGCGGCGTTCATCGCCTTGGTAATCTTGTGGAATAAATCTCAGCAGCGCGATGTGCCGATATTGACAGAAATAATTGTCGGACTGGTTGCGACTGCCGCTCCTGCCTTCGGCGCTGCGCTGGCAGGCATACGAACCCAAGCTGAATTTGAGCGCGTAAAAAAACGCTCCCACGCCATGCTGCAAACTCTACAGCACATTTCCAAGGAGCTCGCTCCGCGGGCCAAGGGCCACGAGATAATCTCTTACGCAGCCTTGAACCTGATCGTCGCCGAAGCCGGTCAACTCATGGTGGACGAACTTCTCGATTGGCGAATCGTATTCAAAGACAGGCCGCTTCCAGAACCCGGATAGCGCGCGCCCTCACCAGAACCCGCCGCGGCTACCCCAAGAAGCTCAGCGTCGACGTAGTGAAATTCGGCAGATTCGGGAATACGGTCGGCAAATCCGCCGCTCCAACGCCAAACCACGTCGCCAGCGCGTGAATCATATTCAGCCGCCCCAAAGCGGCGGTCATGCCAAAGGACGCAGCGGTGCAACACCCAGCACGCAAGAGATCTCTGCGTGAAATTCCGTTTCTCCGAGCCATGTTCACACTCCCGCGGCCGCGCCGCTGCGCATCTAGTGCTGCACCTGATATTGCGATGAAGTCCCAATCAAATAGATCGCCGCCTGCGCCTGCTGCAATCCTTGTTTGCTCCCCGCCGGCACCGCTTGCATCGCGGTGAGAATCGAGCTTTGCATGTCCGAGGACATCGACCCATGCAGCATCAAAGTATTCAGCGAACCAAGCAGCGCGCTGGGATTGGACGCCTGCGTCGCGTAACCAGAAAAATCCACAGTCGTGCCAAACCCGATCGAACCGAATACGAAACGGTTCGTCCAATTCAGGCGATTCAACGAAGTCGCCGTCGTCAATATCTGAAATTCCGGGCCATACATCGTCGTTCCCGGAATCACGTAGCTCAGTGAATAAAAGTTGAAAACGCTCGGCGAGTACAACGCTTCCTGCCCCATGCCGCTGCCGTAATACGCGAGGTTGGATCCGTCACTGGTAGCTCCGAAAGCCCGCCGCAAGCCGGTCATGTACAGAATCGGTTCTTGCAGGTGACCATCAGTCCCCACGACCGTCGCCGGATCGTCCCCGCGTCGCGCTTCCGGGTCCATCCGTATCGCGGTGATCACTGCTTTCATATCGCCGCGTACGCCCGAGCCGTTGTCATTAAATACGCTAGCCACGCGCTGAATGTAGGCTGGGCTCGGATTGCTGGTCACCAGGTGCTGAATCAGCTCATTCGAAACGAACGGCCCCACGTTTGGATGATTGAACACGTTGTCGAGCGCGCCTTGCAGATCCTGCGAGGCCGATTGTCCAGCGGGAAGCATTCTGCCGCCCGACACTCCGGGATAAACCAGCAATTGCTTGGCAGTCGTTTCGTGATTGGAATCCAGCGCCACCATCGGCCCGGTCCAGTACGCGGGATTGTAGGTTTGTTGCGTCGCGCCGGGCGCCAGCGGGTACGTCCAACCGGTATATGCCAGAGCAAACTCCTGCACCGTATTTTGCGTGTAGGTCGGAATCTGGTTCCCGCCGGAATCCCGCTGATACGATCCGTCCGGATTCAATTGCGACGTCCCAATCGTAAAAAGCTGCATGAACTCGCGCGCATCGTTCTCATTCGCGTGATCGCCCTGGCTGGTGTTGGGCTTGCCGTTGTTCACCCTGTCCAGCCAATCACCCATCGCAGGCGAAAGCGTCACGTCCTGCATGATCTGCCGGTAATTCGTCAACGCATCATTCTGCAGCAGCTGCAAGTAGTTCGTGTACCCCGTCGGATCTCCGATCTTCGCGCCGCCAATCACGAAAATCTGGCTCAGCGCAAACGCCACTCGTTGCCGCAATTGATCCTGCGCAGTCAAATTCTGTACGAAGAATCTCTGCTGCACGGCATTCAGCCCGCTCTCACCCGACGCCGGCAGCGGATACTTCGTGATCGGTAGCGCGTACTGCGCCGTCAGAAATCCCTGCAACCCGCTGTACTGCACCTGCGTGATCAGCGCAGTCGTGGGCCCGAAAGTTGTCTGCTCCAGCAACCGATCTGCAACGTTTGCCGCCACGGTAATGGTTCCCACCACCAAAGCGGTCGTATTGTTCCAGCCGCTCGCACCAGGATCCGGATTCATTACGTCCACAGCCACCGATCCCACTTGCGCGGGTGTCGCCGTCCCGCTCGCGGTTAATTGCGTACTCGATACGACGCTCGTCGTGAGCGTCGTGCCTCCGAACGAAACCGTCGCGCCACTGACGAATTCGCTGCCGGTGATCGTCAACGTAAACGTCCCCACATTCACTTGCGGCGGCGAAATTCCCGTCACCACGGGTATCGGATTCAGCAGTGTCACCGCGCTACTCGCGGTCTCAGTCGGCTTCGCAGACTCCGCCACTGCAATCGTGATGGTGTTGGGTGTTGGCAACACCGCCGACGCGCGGTAGTTTCCGTTCGCGTCAATCGTGCCCAGAGTCGCATTCCCGCCCGCGATTCCATTCACAGACCAGGTCCAGCTGTTTCCGGCCAGCGACGGCGCGAACGGCTGCGCTGATCCCACACGGACCGAGGCTTGCGAAGGCGAAAGGGTCAACGTTTGCTTATCCGGTGATGTGAAGCCCGTGGGTGCCAGCGCACAACTCGCGCTCATCATTGCCAGAGACAACACCACTGCGGTAAGACTGCAGCGGCGCACGGTACCCTCCTAGGCAAGACGATGGTGCGGCTGCAGCGTTAAACCGGTTGAAATTTCTCGGAGCGAAAATCACTGGGTTCTAATTTGCAGGCAGGCCCGACCCGGCCTTGAATGTGGTGTGACAGGCGAGCAGTACCAGTGTCGCTTCGACACTGACCTGCGGGACGGATTAGGTGTCCTGTTCGTAGGTACTATCGGAAGCCACCTAAATACTTGAGAGCGAATCTCGCGACGCTTGAAGAGAAAGAGAAGAGCTTAGACGCGCCCGTAAGCGGCTCGCGATAGATCTGTGAATAAGACAACCATCCGGGGGAGGCGATGCTCTGCGTGAGAAATAGCGCTTTTCGTCAGGGCACGGCTTCCGCCGTGCCGTAACGATCGGAGAATCACAGCGGCTTCAGCCGCTGAGGCCAAGAACTTCGTGTCATCCCGAACGAAGTCCCGCGCTTTTTCTGACGATGCGAACAGCGTCGTGTTGCTGTGGCCGGCGCATTTGCCTCAAGCCGGCCGAAGGATCTCTCCTGCCGAATTTCGGCCGGCGCGGGACGCAGACAGGGATCCGCCTTTCTTGCGGAGTGTTCTAGTCTCTAAGTGGGTCGGGAAGGTTGAATTTGCAGCGGCGGCCTTCAGACCGCCAGCCTTTGCAGTTGCTTCCGAAGCTCGTAATGCAGACGTTCTAGACAATCGCGCTAACTAAGGCTGCGGTTCGCTCTTACGCTTATGAAATTTGCGCCGTATGTCGGGCCAGAACTCATTCAGCACGATTCGTATCGCGTCATACCCAACTTGTGCGCCCCACACCGTCGCGGTATTCGAAACAGTCTGGTCCGCTTCCGGATGGTAACTATAGGTGGAGATTGCCGCGGCCGCCGCACTGCCCCCGATTTCGGCAACGTTAAGCGTGTTGTGGCCGGAGTCGGTGCGTGTGACGAATAGCCGGCTCAGCGCGTAGCCGGTGCGCTTCAGCACGCTTCCATGGCCCATCTGATAGTAGCGAGGATCGGTGCGCAGCAGCGACGGCACTACGGCGTTCACCATGAAATTCTCGATCGTGCCGTCCGCGAATTGCGATGCATAGCGCTTCGCGTATCCCTCCGCGCCCTGCCCATAGCCCGGTTCACTGTTCCGGGCCTGGCTGATCCCTGCCAGCGCGCCGTACCAAGGATATTGGATGTAGTCGAACGAAGATCGCACCGACACTTGGAATTTTTGTTTCACCGTCATCGGCGGCACGTGCGCGGAGTTTTCCAGACTCAAAAAGTTCGGCAAAGCGAAGAACAACCGGTCCTTCGTTCCTTGGTCTGGCTGCAACTGGCTGGCCTCATTGCTGGCATCGGCCGGTTTCTGGTTGCCCGCGGCCTGCGCCGGTGCTGGCGCGGCGTTTGGTGCTGCCGGCTGCTGCGCCGGTGTCTGCAGTACCGGTGTTTGCTGCCCCGGTAGTTCTTGGGTATCCTGCTGCGGCCCGTTCGCTTGTGGCCGAGCGTAACCGCATGGAGCGAGCACAAGTAGCGCAATTGCAAATGACGCCAATCCAAAAATTACGGGCCGCGCACATCTCGTTTTCATTTAAATCTGTAACCCCTGGCTCTGGGCCGCTTTCTGAACACTCGTCCGTGCGTGGTCGCTGAGCGACAAATTCATCGCTGCAATCCCGCCCATCTCCGTTGGCTGTACCAGGAATTCACCACAAGCCGCTGTTTAGTTCCACAATCCGCTGGTCAGCGTCTGGAACCTGTGAAAACGCGCGCCATTTCGAGTCGCGCTGCTGGCTTATGAAATGGAATGTAGCTCCAAGCATACCAGAATCGCCATGCAGCGACTTTCAATCTTGCGATGGTTCGCAATTCCCGGAAGGTTCTCGGCGCGTCGCTCCGCAAGCACATCATCCGTGCTCTGCGGATCGCGCCAGGAATCAGGCACCCACCGTGGTCCGTTCGCCGCTGGCCCCAGCCAGCAGCAGAATCGCTCCGCCGAAAGCCAAAGTATCAAAGAAATAATTCACGCTGACGATGTCGGCCGGACTCTTCACCAACAGCGGCAAATAAACGAACAACACCAGCAGCAAAATCATCAAGCCCAGACAGGTCGCAGCCAGCCGCGTTTTCTGGTTCACCAGGAGGCACAGTCCGGCCGCAAGCAGCACCACGCCCGCCAGATAAGCCCACAATATCCGCCCCGGTATCCACTCTGGGATGATTTTTTCTAGCGGAACGCCGGGTGCGAATGTCGGATGCAGAAAATGCTCCACGCCATAGAACACCGCCGCCATTCCGATCGAAATTCGCGCAACGGTTACCAAAATTGCGCCGGCTCCGGCGCGCTTCGCGTTCATCTGCGATCCCGCGAAAGCCAAAGCGCCGCCGGCGAAAGCAAGTTCTCGCAACGCCAGCGTCCAAGAAATTCTATTGCCCGGCTCCGCCAGGGCGGCGGGTATATCCATCAGCACTACGAACAAACAGAACATCGCTCCCAGCAGCGTTGCCGCCACACGCGATTGCACTTTCACCGTCATGCTCAGCGCCGCGGCAATCAGCGCAACGCCTACCAGATATACCCAAAATGTGTGCGCAGGTATCCAACTCGGAACCATCGTCGCGATGTCCGCCGTCACGGTAAAGTGCTCCGTTCCGAACACCGCCATCGGAATCGCGAAGCACAAACGCCCGAACGGCATGATCTTGTCGAGCCCGTGCGCCTGCGGCAGTTCATCCTTGGTGATTTTTACCAGACCAACGACCAGCAGTACCGCCGCCGCAAAATAACCCCAGAACACGATGCCCGGCATTCCGAACACCGGAATCCCAGCTGCAAAATCAAAATGCGTGACGTCCAGGAAAGCGCGTAACATTCCGTCAATCCCCTTGGTGATTCTGAATCACATCGCGCCGCAAGAGTTGCACGCAACTCTCGATCCCGCAGACGTGCCTAGGCAACCGTTTCGCAGATATCCGCAACTCGCTTTCGTCGTGGCGGCCAGATTCTGCTTCAGCAAGTACTGGTATTCGATGACCGGATGTCGTGTCATCGTTGCTGTAGGAAATCAGGAATCGAAAGCAACAGTGGGACGGAATTTACCCGTACTAAAAAGCAGAAGGCCCGCCTTGCAGCGGGCCTTCGAGGGGAGAAAGCTCCACGGCCACTGCGCGGTGGGCGGCAGAACTCTTTCCTCGGTCGCAGTCTAGTACGAGGTGCGGAAATCAGTCAAGCAGGAAAGGGTGCTTTTTGGTCCGTCGTTAAGTCACTGAAGATAATGACTTTAGAATGAGAAAAGCAGCTTTTCCACCGAGTGGTCACTTCGGTAGTTTTCGCTCTATCCCGTAGAAGTCCTCTGAATTGATGGGTTTACTGCCCAGCCCCAATTGCAGCACTTGCATCGTGCTGCTGCGATCAAACACTTTATCCGGCCAGAATCGCTTCACTACAATCCGAAATCCTCCGAACGCAATCCCCGAAATCAACGCGAAGCAGCAGATGACACCGGTACCGATGATCGCTCCGACAATCATCGTAGTGATCGGCGGTTCTTTGAATTGAAAAGTTGGCTCGTTCCATGTGACTTCTGCTGCGGATTGAACCTGATCCAACAATTTATCCGCTTCCGCTTGCGTACGCGCGCCGAACACGATTACCAGCAGCGTGATGGAGCGTTTGGCGAACACCGGTGAACCATTCTGGTCCGGGTTCGCTGCGTTCACGTGATAGTCCTGCTGCAACTCGTTCAATTTTTTCTGCGCTGTCTGCGGAGTCGGGAAGTCCGCGATCAAAAGATTCAGTTCGCGCCCGTCCACGTGATATCGCGCGACCTCCGCCTCCGCGCCATTCGAAAATCCCAGCCAGTCATTCTGCGACACCGGAAAAAATTGGTTCAGCGTCACCGGCCCCAGAATGTATTTGTCGGAACGATCGATGAATCCCTTCGTCGGCAAATGCTCGGTAAGCGTCGGCAGCGGACCCTGCTGTGCCTTGGACGACACCGCGCTCACCAAAGCGTTCAAATCGTCCGCATCCTTGATCAGATCGCTGCCGTGTATATCCACCACCAGGTTGCCGGTCAGCACCAGCACTTCCCCGCGCGACATTACCGAGTGCTCGTTCGATCCCGATCGCGCCATATCCGGCGTGCGCAGATAGGAATACAGCCCATAAGCCCCGCTGGGGTCCTTCATGCGATAAACAGTGGCCTGCAGCGTGTCCGGCCCGAACGAATACGTCCCTTCCTCCCCAGAAACGAACCCATACTCCTGCCGAGCCGCCGCTTGCTGGTTGGCACCCATGCTCGCAATGTGGTCACCGTTGTTTATAACAGGCGGATTCAGACCCGCTTTGGCGCTGCCGGTCCATCGGCCGAAGGAATTCGGCAGAACGCCCTGCGCAGACGCAGGCAGGGCGGCTACAAGCACAAATAGAATAATCAAAGGTATGGCGTGGCGCATGGTGTCCCTTTCTTAGACGCCAATATTCTACTTAGGGTTCCCGTCGGAAGCTACTGTTGCAGATCCGCCGCCCGAGGCTCGGTTGGCGGAGACCAGCTTGGACTGATCGTAGGAGAGACTGTTGAGGCTTTCCAGATACGAGGCGATGCCGCGATACAAGCCGTCGGCGACGCGCTGGCGCTGGTCGGTCTTGCGCAGTAGCTTTTCGTCGCTGGGGTTGCTGATAAACGAAATCTCCGAAAGCACCGAAGGCATATTCGCGCCGATCAGCACGACAAACGGAGCCTTCTTCACGCCGCGATTCCGCTCGTCCTGGCTCACCAGCTGCAACCGGTGAGTCAGCGAATCTTGAATGTCGCTCGCGAGTTCCTTGGATTCTTCCACCTTCTCGTTACGCGCGATTTTCTTGATGATGTCCTGCAAATCGCGCAGCGAAGATTGCGCCAACGCGTTTTCGCGCGCCGCCACCGCCATGGATTCTTCCGAGGTGGCAAAGTTCAAATAATAAGTCTCGATTCCGCGCGCCGCCGCGTCGTGGCTGGAATTGGCGTGCACGGAAATGAAATAGATCCGCCTTCGCCTCATTGGCGATCGCCGTGCGCTCTTCCAGCGGCACAAAAGTGTCGTCCTTGCGCGTGTAAATCACTTCCGCGCCCGGAAGTTTTTCTTCGATCTCGTGCCCCAGTCGCAGCGCCACGTCCAGGCACAGGTCCTTCTCCATCAGCCCATGCGGCCCGATCGTTCCCGTGTCATGTCCGCCGTGGCCGGGATCAATCACGATCCGGCTGATTTTCAATCCCAGCGTGCGTGTGAGAGAACGCTGCCCATCGCGCGTCGGCTTCGATTCGGTCGGCGGCATCAGCGCGGCCGATTTCATCGCATCCGGCTTCGATTTCGCCGCAGGCTGTTTCCTAGCGCCTGCGGCCTTACTGTCAGCGCTCACAGAAACCGTCTCGCCTGCCACAGCGCGCGGTTTCGCATCCGTATCGTCGGATTCCGCTTTCGCATTCTTCGCCGCAGCGCCAGAAGGCGAAGCGGCCGGCGCAACAGGCGCTGGCGTCGGCGAACTCTGAACTTCGCTTCCAGACGCAGCAACGGGTTTCGCGTGAACCTCAATTACCAGCCGGTAAGGATTCGCCAGCAAATAACCGGAATAATCACGGGCTCCACTCACATCCAACACCAGCCGCACCACGCCGTCCTTGTTCTGCCCCAGACGCAAGGACTTCAGCAGCCCGTCCTTAACTTCCCAGTTTTTCTTAGTGATGTCCGGCGTCAGCTTCGCGCGGTGCAAATCGAAATAAACCCGCTCCGGCGCGGCGATTCGCGCAGCATTGAAAGCAATCGTGTCGCTCAAAGTCACCACAATGCGCGCGGAATTTTCCGTATTCCAACTCTTCACATCCAGCACGCGCGGCGTTCCGTTCTCGCTCTCCTGCTGCTCCACCACTTTGCCGTTCAGTTCCGGAAAAGCGTCCGTCGCAGCGGCAGTCTGTACTTGGGCCTTCGCCTGCAGCTTTGCCTGCGCTTGGGCCTGCGCCTGAGCATGTGCCAGAGCCTGAGCCTGCGCTTGCGCGAGAGCCTGAGCCTTGGCTTTTTCGCGCGTCTCGGCGATATCTTTCAACGCCACACGCGCGTCACTTGCAAGATCAGACTTCGGGAAACGCCGGACGTAATCCTTCAGCGTAGCTTCAGCCACATCGGGCTGATGCAATCCATCCTTCTGCACCAAGCCAATGGAATAAAGAGCCTGTTCGCGATAGCGGCTAGCCGGGATACTGCTTCAGCAAGAAATTATAAGAATCAATCGCTGATTGAAAGTATTTCGGATCAAACAATCGCCCCATTTCTTCGTACAACTCAGCTTCCGCGATCAACGAAGGCGTCACTTCCTCCGCCTGCGCCGAAATCAGATAAACCTTGTGGTAAGCGGAAACAGTCGCGCGGTAATCAACAAACGACCGTTCTTTTTGCGGCGTCCCTTCCAGAGTAGTCCGCATCCGCACCGCGCGTTCAAACTGTTGGCGCGCATCCATCTTGGGGTCGGTTCGTGCGGACGCGCATAGGGGAACGGCTAGCGCCAGGGCTAGGAGGAGCCATCGGGCCGGCAATATTCTAGCGGATACCACGTGCGTCATTCGTTCGTGAAAATTACCCGGCCGTTCGAGTCCACTACTTTTCGCACTGGATTTCTTGGCGGAGTCCAGAGCGTCGAGTCGCGGCCCGAGCCGGGGCGAAAGTATGCGTCTTGCACCTTCTGTACGTACCGTTGCGTTTCCCAATACGGCGGAACGCCTCTGTTGGCATCCACGGCGTGCTCGCCCGCATTGTAAGCCGCGAGCGTCTTGCTCAAGTCGCCGTTATAACGATCCAGCAGAGCTTTCAGGTAGGTTGTCCCGCCTTCCACATTCTGCGCGGGATCGAAGGGATTGCCGACGCCAAAGCGTTGTGCCGTCCCAGGGATCAACTGCATCAACCCCACGGCGCCTTTACGAGACACCGCGTGCGGATTCCACCCGGATTCCGTGCTGATTACGGCTTTCACCAGCGCGGGATCCACTTGATGACGCGCCGCTGCGTCGCGAACAATGCGATCCAGCCGTCCGTCATTGGCACCGAGCGTTTCCGCTGCAGACTTCGGTCGAAACCGCCGACAGAGAATGCGAAACGCCTGGCGTGGGACTGATAGTACTCCCACGACGCGCCTTGGGGGAATCCCCATTCACGAAGACGAGCTTTCCGTGCTCGTCCACCTGAGTTGCAATCTGGGCGCGCAGCGGCGTGGACAGCGCGAAGACCGCGCCCGCGACCAGCACTGCAACTGGGATGCAGTTCTTATTCATAGTTCTGCTTTTCGCCAGCGCCTTTTCAGGGCGCCGACGCACAACCTTACCGCGAGCCTCGGGGAAGGCAGAGCGCTTAACTTTCCAGAGCTATAAACGAAAGACACGGATACGTCGAAGAAGCAGGCTTCTCCGGCGTAAGCATCTGGCACGACAGCAATTATAGCAATCGGTCGAGGAGGGGGTAAACCTGGTCAAGTGCGTTTTGTATACCCGATGTGTCTTTTCCGCCAGCCTCTGCCAAATCGGGACGGCCGCCGCCGGAACCGCCTACCAGCTTGGCCAATTCCTGGACGATTTTGCCTGCGTGCAGCCTGGGGATCAGGTCCGTCGTAACTGCTGTGATTAGAGCAACTTTGCCGTCATCGGCCGACGCCAGGACGACGACTCCGGAGCCTAATTTCTGCCGCAGAGCGTCCACCAGTCGGCGCAGCGCGTCGCGGTCAAAACCGTTCACTTGGGCGGCGATAAGGCGAATATCCTTCACGGTGCGGGCTTGGTCGACCAGGTCGCCGGCCAGCGAGCCTGCGGCTTTGCGTTTCAGCGGCCTCGAGCTGCTTCTCCAGTTGCTTCGTCGCTTCGAACTGGCGTTCCAGCGCGGCGATGATTTCGTCTTCGCCGGCATTCAGCATTCCTGCGACAGTGCGCAGCGTAGCAAGCGACTTCTGATATTCGGCGAGCGCACGATCCCCGGAAATGGCTTCGATGCGGCGGACTCCTGCAGCCACAGATTGTTCGCCGATGATTTTGAAAACGCCGATGTCGCCGGTGCGGACGACATGGGTTCCGCCACAAAGTTCCTTGCTGTAAAAACCGCGCGGCGTGGAGGCGTCTGGAATGGTGACGACGCGAACGTTCGCTTCCGGATACTTGTCGCCAAAGAAAGCTAGGGCGCCGGAAGCGAGCGCGTCGTCAATATTCATGATGTCCGTGCGCATTTCCAGGTTTTTGCGGATTTCTTCGTTCACTTGCTGCTCGATTTCGGCGAGTTCGCTGGGATCCACTTGCGCGAAATGCGAAAAATCGAAACGCAGGTGATCGGGTGCGACCAGCGAGCCGGCTTGTTTCACGTGCGTGCCCAGGATATTGCGCAGCGCCGCGTTCATCAGGTGAGTCGCGGTGTGGTTGCGCATGTCGCGCACCCGTCGTTCGGGATCGGCAATGGTCGCCACGTGATCGCCGACGTGCAGGTCTTCTTTTGCAACGATGCGATGCGCGATCAGTCCGGTGACAGGGTAGTAGGCGCCGCGTACTTCGGCGACTTCCAGCGCGCCGGAATTATCGTAGAACCCGCCCGTGTCGGCGACTTGGCCGCCGGATTCGGAGTAGATCGAAGTGCGATCGAGCACCACTTCGGCTTCGGTCCCAGCTTTGATTTCGTTCACCGCGCCTTGCTTCGTGACGATGGCTTCGATGCGTGCGTCGCGCGTCTTCGTTCCGAAGTAAAATTCCTGCTCAGTTTTATTCGTCTGTGCGAGCTTTGAATAGACAGGATTTGCCGCGTCTTTGTGCGCACCTTTCCATGACGCGCGCGCTCGTGTGCGCTGCTCCTCCATCGCGCGCTCGAACTCAGCCGGCTTCATTTGCAGGCCATTGTCGCGAAGGACATCCTCGATGAAGTCGCGTGGCAGACCAAAGGTGTCGTAGAGCCGAAAAGCATTTCCCCCCGGATACCAGAGCCACGTCCTGTTGTTTGCTTTGGTATTGAGGTCCGGGCTCCATCAGGTCTTCGTCCAGTTTCTTTAATCCGACTTCAACGGTGCGCGCGAATTGGAGTTCTTCCAATCGTCAAGCGACACGAGGTGACGCGAGTCGCGTGTTCTTACCAGCTCGGGGTACGCTTCCTGCATTTCGATTGCGGCACCATCTCGCAGACGCAAGACATTTGCGACAGAAAGGGCGAGATCGCATGCAGCATGCGTGCGTGCCGAAGGGCCCGTCGAAGATTTTTCTTAGCACATAGCCGCGGCCTTCGTTCGAGGGGATTACACCATCCGAAATGAGAAACGTTGCTGCCCTAGCGTGGTCCGCGATGATGCGGTAGGAGGGCCGGAATCTTTCGGCAGCTTCAGGCGCCCGCACAAGCCATGCCGCTTTTTCGATTAACGGCCTGAATAAGTCCGTATCAAAATTGCTGATGACGTGCTCGAGAACGGCGGTGGTGCGCTCTAAGCCCATGCCCGTATCCACGGAGGGCTTCGGCAGGGGATTGAGGACGCCGGAAGCGTCGCGATTGAACTGCATGAACACGAGGTTCCAGATTTCTACGTAGCGGCCGCAGTCGCAGGGGAACGTGCATTTTCCTGCTGCGCAATCCGGCGTTCGCGGGTCGTCAACGGCTGCGACGCCCATATCGTAGAAAATTTCACTGCAGGGGCCGCAGGGACCCGTATCGCCCATGGCCCAGAAATTATCTTTCAGGCCCGGGACTGCAAAGATGCGATCTTTTGCGGCGCCCACATTGAGCCAAAAGTCAGCGGCCTCCGTGTCAGTCCCGAGCGTGTTACCGGGCGCAACTTCCGCGCCTCCGAAAACTGTGAAGTAAAGTCTTTCCAGCGGAATTCCGTACCAATCCGGCGAGGTGATCAGCTCCATCGCGAAGGCGATGGCTTCCTTCTTGAAATAATCGCCGAAGGAAAAATTTCCCAGCATTTCGAAGAAGGTGTGATGGCGGTTGGTGAAGCCGACATTTTCCAGGTCGTTGTGCTTGCCGCCGGCGCGCACGCATTTCTGGCAGGTGGTGGCGCGGTTGTAATCGCGCTTTTCGATTCCCAGGAAGACGTCCTTGAACTGGTTCATCCCGGCGTTGGTGAAAAGTAGCGTGGGATCGTTCGTTGGAACGAGCGAAGAGCTACGCACGACGCGGTGGCCGCGCTCTTCGAAAAAATTCAGAAATGTTTTGCGGACTTCGTTGCCGGTCCACTGCTTGGTCGTCAAGGATACCCTCTGTCGAAACGGTTCATTATCGCAGAGGGTTACAGCGGTCGCAACGCCACCTGACGCCGCGTGAGGCGGCATGAGGCCGAATCAGGCCCAATGACAAAAGTACAGGTGTACTAATTCTTCATCGCAAAAAGTTACAGGTTGAATACTTTTTCGGCCAGCTTGTACTGATTCTGTCCCGCCGCTCCGCTGCTTTCACATCTCTTCGGTGTTGATTTCAAACGGAAACCAAAAAACGATATTGCACCCAAGATCGCGTAATTTATCCGGGCGCCCAGCGCCGTTGCCGCCCACCCCACTCGGCCTCTGCTCTGTTCGCGGGTCGCCGGCCGCGGTTCCCGATTCAGGTCTCACCACTCACGCGATTCTAATCGGTAGTCGTCCAGTATTAGAAATCCATCGAACTCGCTCACAACAAAAGAGAAAACTTCTTCTAACTGGTGGTTTTTTCGCCGTTTCGCGCCCGCGTCACATCGTCAGAGATAAAATAAGGGCGGCTCGGAGAGCCGCCCCTACACACCGCGACGGGGCTGCGGCGATGGGAAGCAGGGACGCGGCCCTTCGATTCGGCGCTGCCGAATCTCAGGATGAATCGCCCTGCAGAGCGATTCGTGAGAGCGCCCCTACCGACGCTACGATCGTTGCGCTAGTTTTCCGGCGCGGCTTGCTTCTTGGCTTTGGCTGCTGCTTCGGCTTCGGCGGTCCAGGGCGGGACGATGCCGTTGACGCGGGCGTAGGCGATGGATTGGCCGAGGTGTTCGTGCGCGTGGGTGACGAGAATGTAGATCACGTCACCGTAGTTGGCATCGGGGCCGAGCTTGGGCAGCGGCTTATTGAAATCGGCGTTGGTCATTGCGTCGATGGCATTGTGGGCGCTGTCGAACGATTTATTGAGCTCGGCAATGATCTGGGCTTTATCGGTGATGTTCTTTCCATAAGTTTTCGCATCGAAGCCCGGCGGGAGCGGCGTGCCCATTAAATTTGGGATGTTGTAATTCGCCATGGCGATGTGCATGAAAACTTCGCCGATGGAGCGTACGCCTTCGGCAGGGCGCCAACTGTATTTATCGGCAGGGACGGCGGTGGCCAGGTCCACGAATTTCTTGTGCATGATGTCGAAGTCCTGCAGCGACTGCGGCTTCATGTCGTAGCTGGGGGGAGTCTTGTCCTTGGATTGCGCGGCGGGAGCGGCGGCTTGCGCGGCCGGGCCGGAAAACGCGAACGTGCGGGACGCGCTGGCGCTGAAGAGCAGGGCCAGAGCCATTGCCGAGAGCAAGAGTTTCTTCATTGGTGGTTCTCCTTTAGAAGCAGATGCTGCGAATTTAATCGTGCGTCCCGCGGAGCAGCACACTGTCCGAAATCGGCAAAGTCGCTAGCGAAGTGTCCGGAGTCGAGATGCTTCCACCGGATTGCGGATTGCGCCATTAACCACGCTTCCATTTCATGGAGTCTGCGATGCCAATTTGCTTCACGAACATCCCCGTGGGTTGCTGTGGTGCTTAGACGAAGGACGGCGCGAAAAATCTCACTGTCGCGGCGATTTTTTTGCGGTGATGGGATGAATTTTCGTATACGGACGCCAAAGCAAGCTGCGGCGAAGCGAAAGCGGCTGCAAGCCGCTATACGGCAAATTACCGCTCCGAGAGTTCGGAGTCGGTTGCGTCGGCGTCGGGAAGTTCTGGGAGGTCGCCGTGGGTGACGCCTTTCAGTTCGGCGCGGATTATGTCGGAAGAGAACCCGGCGCCGAGAAGATTGCGGTAGAGCGAGGCGATCTTTTTTTGATCGAGTGGGCCGCGGAGATGGGCGAGGCGGCGGGTAAGGCGCGCGCGGACCAGCGAGGCTTCGTCGGTTTCGCCGAAGACGGAGTCCACGGCGGATTCGATGTAACGGTCGGGAACGCCGCGGGCGCGCAGTTCACGGGCGATGCGGAAACGCCCCTGGCGGCGCAGCTTGGCGTGTTGCGCGGCGTAGTTCAGGGCGTATTTGGCGTCGTCGAGATAGTTGAGTTCGCGCAGGCGCGCGAGTACGGCAGGGATCAGATCTTCATTTTCGGCGCGGCGCTCGAGATGTTTTTTCATTTCCGAGACGGAGTGGGCGCGGCGCATCAGGGCTCGTTGCGCGGACATATAGAGTTGGGTCTCGGAAGAGAGTTTTCGAGGAGGCGAATACCGGCGCATAAATAGAGAGCATAACAGCTGAGGGCTGTTAACGGTCGAGATTCAGGAATAGCTCTAGCATCGTCTAGAAATGAAACCTGCTCGCCCAGAACCAGAGGATGAGGCAACGGAGGACGTCGAGCGCAGCCGTCATGAATTTGGCCCTGATGGCAATTTTGGCGCTGGCGATCACGCTCAGTGCGCAGACGAGCGATAGAACTCCGATGAGCTTGTTGAATACAAATGCGAGCATGCAGAGGGCAACGAAGGGCATAAGTACAAGCTTAGGCCAATCGGGTCGGAGAGGTGCATACAGCCTATCGAAAAGCGACGAGAATATGGGGAATATGACGATGGCCGACACTGCGGTTTCCATGAGAATCCAGGAAGTCCAGAGCAAGATCCCATGTGACGCCTGCCGGCCCTCGCGTTTGTCCGCGTCGACGGGCACTTGTGATGCCGTTAGCGGCGGGAGGAGTTGGTGCTGTCGAATTCGGACATGGCGCGTTCCATATCTTCCCGGGCGGAATCGGCGCTGGAGCGGACGCCTTGCACGCGGAGACGGAAATCGTCCGGATTGCTCGCGCGCAGAATGGCTTCTTCGAACGTGATCAGGTTGCGCGAGTAGAGATCGAAGAGCGATTGATCGAACGTTTGCATGCCGTACTGGCTGACGCCGGCGGCGATGGCGTCGCGGATCATGCGCGTCTTATCGGGATTGATGATGCAATCGCGGATATAGCCAGTGGAAATCATGACTTCGACGGCGGGGACGCGGCCGGAGCCATCGGCTTTGCGGACCAGACGCTGGCTGATGACGGCTTTTAGCGTGCCGGCCAGTTGCAGGCGGATTTGTTTTTGTTCGGGTGGCGGAAAGACGGCGATGATGCGCTGGATGGTTTCTGTGGCGTCCAGAGTGTGCAAGGTGGACAGCACCAAGTGGCCAGTTTCGGCTGCGAGAATGGCGGTGGAGATGGTTTCCAGGTCGCGCATTTCGCCGACCAGGACGACGTCGGGGTCTTGACGAAGTGCAGCGCGCAACGCGGTGGAGAAGGACGCGGTGTCCACTTCCACTTCGCGTTGATTGATGAAACCTTTTTTATCGCGGTGCAGATATTCGATCGGGTCTTCAATGGTGATGATGTGCTCGGAGCGGAGAGAGTTGATGCGGTCAATCATGGCGGCGAGGGTGGTGGATTTGCCGGAACCGGTGGTGCCGGTGGTGAGAATCAAGCCGCGCTGCTCTTCGCAAACGGTGGAGAGAATGCGCGGCAGTTCGAGTTCTTCGATCGTGCGAATTTTTGTGGGAATAACGCGCAGGACCATGCCGACGTTACCGCGTTGCTGGAATACGTTGACGCGGAAACGGCCGAGGCCCGCGACGCCATACGCCATATCGAGTTCGGCGGTTTCTTTAAACTTTTGCTTCTGGCGATTGGTCATCATGCTGAAGGCCATGGAGAGCATTTCTTCAGGCGTGATGCGTGGCACGTCGCTGAGCGGATTCAGGATGCCATCAACGCGAAGATACGGGTGATTGCCGACTTTCAAGTGCAAGTCGGAGGCGCGGCTTTCGACAGCGCGGCGCAGCAGATCGTCAATATTGATGGCCATTTATCGTCCTAGGCTCCGAGGGAAGAGCGTCTAGTCAAACTAGCATGGATTGTGGAGGCTGCAAGACGCGCTGGAGGCGCATGGTGCGAAATGGACAACCTGAACTTTGGGACAGGTGAGGGAGTGCGCTAGCTTGGAGGCTGGTCGGGGAGGAAGATGCGGTCGTAGATTACGCCTGCCAGGACGCCGCCGAGTAGGGGGCCGACCCAGTAAACGCCGTGGTTGGTCCAGTGATTGCGCATGACGAGGGCCGGGCCGAAGGCGCGGGCCGGATTGACGGCGGCGCCGGTGAAGGGGAGGCCGGACAGAGCGTCCACGGTGACGGCTAGGCCGATGGCCAGGCCGGCTACTTTGTTGAAGGCGCCTTTGGCGTCAACGCTCGTGGCGAAGAAAACGAAGACGAGGAAGAACGTCATCACGCCTTCGAGTAGCATACCGTGCAGGCGCGTGAAATCGGGCGCGAGCGCGGGGGTGATGGAGCCGAGTGCTTCGGGGCGCCAGCTGGAATCGGGGATGATGACGAGGAGCGCGTAGGCGGCGGCCACGGCGCCGAGGAGTTGCGCGGCGCCGTAGAGGATGGTCTGCACCGTGCTGAGGCGGCGGCTGACCCAGAAGCCCACGGTGACGGCGGGATTCAGGTGGCCGCCGGAGATGTGTCCGATCGCTGTAACCATGATGCCGACGGTGAGACCGTAGGCGAGGGCGAGGCCGAGTATGGTGATACTGCCTTGTCCGGAGGAGCGCAGGTACTGGTCGGCGCAGAGCGCGCCAGCGGCGAAAAAAACTACGGCGAAGGTGCCGAAGAATTCTGCTAGCAATTTTTGGGTGAGACTGTACAAGCAGCGCTCCCAGAAAAAACGCAACGCAATGAGTTTCATGCGAAGTGCATTACGCCGCGCGCGATTCTACTGGATTAACGGGGACAGGTCAAAAGATGGAGATCTACTTCGCCATATGCTGCGCCATCGCTAACGAACTGCTCCGGCTGCTACGGCTAGAGGCGTCAGCCAGTTGTGGCGGTCGGGCTTTTTGCCTTCGGCTAGGGCGAAGAATTCTTCTTGGATTCGTTTGGTGATGGGGCCGCGGGAGCCTATGCCGATTTTTACGCGGTCTATGGAGCGGATGGGAGTAACTTCGACGGCGGTGCCGCAGAAAAAGACTTCGTTTGCGATGTAGAGCATTTCGCGTGGAATTATTTGTTCGACGACCGGAATGCCCAGGTCTTTGCAGATGGTCATGATGGAATTGCGCGTGATGCCGGGGAGCGCGGAATTTGCGAGCGGCGGAGTGATTACTGTGTCGCCGGAAACGATGAAGATATTTTCGCCGGAGCCTTCGCTGACGTAGCCGTTGGTGTCGAGCGCGATGCCCTCGACGTAGCCATTGGCGCGGGCTTCCATGCGGATGAGCTGGGAATTCATGTAATTCGCGGCGCACTTGGCCATTTGCGGCAGGGTGTTGGGCGCGGGGCGATTCCAGGAGCTGACGCAGACGTCCACGCCGTTGCGCAGGCCTTCTTCACCGAGATATTTTCCCCAGGGATAACAAGCCATGTACACCTCGACGGGGCAGCCGACGGGGTCGACTCCGGCTTCGCCATAGCCGCGCAGAACTACGGGGCGAATGTAGCAGGCGCCAATTTTATTCACGCGCAGCAGTTCGAGATTGGCGTTGCAGAGATCTTCCAGGGTGTGGGAAACCTCCATGCGATAGATGTAGGCGGAGTTCAGCAGGCGCTGCATGTGCTCTTTGAGGCGGAAGATGCCGGGACCTTGCTGGGTTTCGTAGCAGCGGATGCCTTCGAAGACGGCAGAGCCGTAGCTCACGACGTGGGAGAGGACGTGAATTTTAGCGTCGTCCCAGTTGATGAACTCGCCGTCGTGCCAGATTTTTTCAGTCTTGGGGATGGGCATTGGATGGCTCCGTCCGCGAAAAATATTTAAAAATGGCTACTGAGGCAGAGTAGAGCAGGGGCGGGGCGGTGTCAATCTGTGGTGGGGTGGTTGTGTCCTCGGGGAATGCTCCAATTTGGATGGGCGAAGAGAAGATCAAAGGCACCACAGAGGAACGCAGATAAAAGCACTGAACAAATCAAAACCGAAAATAGCAATAGAGCGATGAACAAACATTGGAATCTACTCCTCGCGTAGGGCTACTAACGGGTCTACGCGGGTGGCGCGACGGGCTGGGATGTAGCAGGCTAGCAGTGCTACTGCGGCTAGCAGCGCGGCTATGGAGGCGAAGACCAGCGGATCGGTGGATGTGACATTGAACAGAAGGGAACGGAGGAAACGCGTGAGGGCGGCGGCGCCGATTAGGCCGGCGACCAGGCCTAGCAATACCAGGCGCATCCCTTCGCCTAGGGCCATGCGGAGAATATCAATGCGCTGGGCGCCTAGTGCTACGCGGATGCCGATTTCGTGGATTCTGTGGCTGAAGGTGTAGGACATCACACCGTAAATTCCGATGGCGGCCAGGAGCAGCGCGACTCCGGCGAAGATCGCTAGAATTTCCAGCGCGAAGCGGCGCTCGGCCATGGAGCGGGAGATGACTTCGTCCATGGTGCGGATCCCGAACAGAGGAAGATTCGAGTCTATGGACTGGATCGCGGTGCGAATCTGATCGCCGAGCGCTCCCGGATTTGCGTTGGTGCGCAGAAACAGGACCGAGGCGTAAGGCGGGCCCTGAAACGCGGGGAGATAAATGTGCGGCGCAGTGGGAGCGTCGAAACCGTCGGATTTCATGTCTCCGACGACGCCGACAACTGTCCACCACGGATTTTTTGGGTCCGGCTGGCCGAACTGGATGTGTTTGCCGAGAGGATTATCGTCGGGCCAATAGCGGTTCGCGAGAGTTTGGTCAATGATCGCGACGCGCTGCGAATTCGGTTGGTCGGAATCCAAAAAGACGCGGCCTTGAATCACCGGAGTGTCGAGAATTTCAAAGTAGTTCGGGCTCACATTGGCAAACTCGGCCACCGGGGCGCGCTCGGAATCTGCCGGGCGGCCTTCGATGACGAACGGGAAACCGTTGCGAACTGCTCCCATGGGCAAACTATTACTGCCTCCGATCGCGACAGCTTCGACGCCGGGAATCGCGCTGACGCGGCGAACCGCTTCGCGCAGAAATGCCGCGCGCTTTTCGGGCGGGCGATAGGGATCGGTGCTGGGATCGTTGGGAACAGGCATCCAGATTTGCGCGGTGACGATGCCATGAGGATTGAAGCCGGGGCGAACTTCCAGCATGTGCCAGAAGCTGCGCAACAGGAGTCCTGCGCCGACCAGCAAGATCAGTGAGAGCGCGATTTCAGAAACCACCAGCGTGCGCGAAAGCAACGTGTGGCTGCGGCTGGAACCTGAACCACGGCTGCCTTCGCGCAGATTGGAGACTTGACTGGCGTTCGAAGCCTGCAGGGCAGGGACGAGTCCGAACAGTATTCCGGTGGAGATTGAGACGATCACGGCAAAGAGCAAGACGCCGCCGCTGAGATGGACTTCGCTCAAGCGCGGAAGATTTGCGGGGGCGAGCCGCAACAGCGAGGCTTTCATCCAGACGACGGTGACGAGCGCGATCGCGCCGGCGATGACCGCTAACAGCATGCTTTCGGTGAGCATTTGCAGCAGCAGTCGTTTTCGTCCGGCGCCGAGAGCGAGGCGCACAGCTATTTCGCGCTGGCGACCGGCCGAGCGGGAAAGCAGCAGATTCGCCAGGTTCACGCAAGCAATCAGGAGCACGCAGGCCACAGCGCCGAACAGCACGAATAATTCGGTACGAACTTTGCCGACGAGATCTTCCTGCACGGAGACCAGGCGCGGAGTCCAGCGAACGGCGGGCGGATAATCGTTGGGATACTGCGCGCTCAACTGCGCGGAATAAGTTTCCAGGCGTGCTTGCGCTGCGGCGACGGTGAGGCCGGGTTTCAGGCGCGCAATCGCGCCGGGAATCATGCGGATGGAGCGCAACGCCGGATGCGGAAACGGATTGGCGTCGTATCCGGCGGCGATCCAGGCGTCCACGTCTGTTTCCAGCGTGCGTCCCGGGTGGCGGAAATCCGGCGGCATGACGGCGACGATGGTGTAGGGGTCGTTGTCGAGGCGAACTCTCTTACCGAGAATGTTGGGATCAGCACCAAACTCGCGACGCCAGAAGGCGTCGCTCAGGACTACTGCGTCGAGGAATCCGGGAACGGTCTCTGCTTGGGTGTACACGCGGCCGATGCGTGGCTGCGCGCCGAGCAGCGTGAAATAGTTAGGGCTGGTGGCGAGAGTTTCGATGCGTTCGGGGCGATCGCCGCCGGTGAGGTCCGCGTTGATGGGCCAGACCGCGGAGATATCTTCGAAAACGCCAGAGCGCTGCTGAAAATCCCACAATTCCGGGACAGACATGCCGATGTTCTGCACGTTGGAACCGCGCAGGTCGTCGAAAACGCGCACGAGTTGCTGCTGATGCGGGAAGGGCAGCGGGCGAAGCAGGATGGCGTACACGATGCTGAACGTGGCGACGTTTGCGCCGATGCCGAGGGCGAGGGTGAGAATCGCGACGCTGGTGAAGCCGGGATTTTTGGCGAGCATCCGCCAGGCGAAGCGGACGTCCCTAAGGAATGAGGCCATTTTGGCTCCTTTTTAGGACGATGCGAACGGACTTGTGCGTTTCGTGGAGTAAGACGTGGGAAGTTATTTTTGTGTTAGCAGGGGGATGAGATTTTGCTGCGATTGTGGCGCGTCGGCTTATCGTGCGCTGCGCAAAACGTCCGTTGCTGGGACGTGCGTCCCTAAATCAGACAGCTGCGCGGTGGAATGGTCAGCGTCCGGAAGCTTGTGCGCCGCGCAGAACCATGCAGGTGGATGAGGAACGCGCGACCAGAACACCAGCGGCGTTGGTGATGTCACATTCAACCAGCCCGACGGTGTTGCCGCGTTTGACGACTTTTCCGACGGCGCGCAGTTTTTCACTCCACACGGGGCGGAGGAAATTAATTTTCAGCTCGAGCGTGGTGAAGGATTCGCCGTCGTCCAGAGTGGATGCGAAGGAAACGCCCATGGCGGCGTCGGCGACATCGCAGAGAACGCCGCCGTGGAGTGTGCCCATGGGATTGGCGTGTTTCACGCTGGATTCGAAATCGAAGACAGCTTCGCCGTGTTTTACGGCGACGAGCTTGAAGCCGATCAGTTGGGCGATTGGGGGAGCAGGAACTTCACCGCGGATCATGCGCTCCAGGTTTTCCAGTCGTTCGGTCACGGGATGTTCCTCCAGCGAGAAACAATTGCGCGGGCCTGGGTGATTAGAGTCCCGACCCGCGCGAAAGATGCGCGCGAATGTTTCCGACGACCGCTAGAAATGTTCCTCGATGTCTTGGGCGGCATGGCCGCGGCCGGAAAAGCCGGAGATGCGCCCCCAGGCGCTCGTTTTCCAATTTTCAGTGATGTGGCTTTCCAGAATCCAGGGCGGCAGCTCGACATACAGGAAGGCCGCGAGAGCGTGCAGGTACGGTTCGTACATCTCGCGCAATTCTTTCAGCTTCGTTTTGGAAGCATCGTCTTTGCGAAGCTCATAGCCGGCTTGCTCCAGGCTGGCAAACAAGCGCGCGAATTGGTCGGGAGGCAAGCGGTCGGGGCCATCAAGGCGCGGCTTGGCGAAGAAAACTTGCGCAAGATCAGCAACGGTGTGGCGGCACATCGCGAAGGTGAGTCGAGCTTGACGCGAGCAGGGACTATCTGATGTGGCGATCAGCAGCGCGGTGGAATCCAGAATCGCTGCGAGAGCTGCGAGCCAGGATTCATTGGTGTGTTGCGAGCGGAAATAACTGACGACGGGATAGGAGATGTGGCTTTCGAGCAGCTCGGCGGACCAGTGTTCCCAATCACGGAAAAGGATCAGCAGCGCGTCCAGCCCATGCGGGCCGGCGTGACGCAGGAGCAGTTCGGAGGCGGTTGGCGGAGAGCCGGCGCGGGCGTCGAGCAGCACGATGCTGACTTCGCGTTTGGAGAACGCCTGATAGATGACCGGCAGATAGCTGATGATGAGCGCGAGAAAACCAAAGCCTAGGCCGCTTTCGAAAATCGCTAGGACGCGTTCCGGGGAAGTGTGGGGAGTGACGTCGCCGAGGCCCAGGGTGAAAAACGTGGTGCCGCTGAGGTAGAAACAGGTTTCGAGCGACGGCCGAGTGGGGTCGTGCGGCGTGTTGCCGTAATACAAGAAACCGAATCCGAAAATCAAGCAAGCGGCCCAGAGCGCGAAGAGAATCAGCAGGGAGAGCGGACCGAAGAAGCTGAGAAATGCTTCGCGGGTTTTTGTGGAGCGGATCAAGCGCGCGACGGCTTTGGTGGGCACCCATAGAGAAAGGTAGAATGCGCGCGTCAGGCGGAAGCGGCGCGTGACGCGGCGCGGCAGAATGATGGTTTCGAAAGCTTCCAGAAGAATGACTGCGATGATGCAGAGGCCGATGACAACCGGAACGATCATGCAGCTTGCTCCAGGACGGAGGTGAGCGTGATATCGGCTTTGAATAGACGCGACACCGGGCAATTGACTTTCGCGCTGGCGGCTGCGGATTCGAATGCGGACTGGGAAATCCCAGGGACGCGCGCGGCGAGGTCTAGATGGATTTTGGAGATGGTCCAGCCGGCTTCGAGTTTTTCGAGCGAGACGGTGGCCGTGACCTTGATGCTTTCCGGAGTGAAATTCATGGTGCTGAGTTGCGCGGAAAGGGCCATGGCGAAGCAGCCGGCGTGGGCGGCGCCGATTAATTCTTCGGGGTTGGTGCCCTTGGCGTTTTCAAAGCGGGTGAGGAAGGAGTAGGGCGCGTTGGTGAGCGTGCCGCTGGGAGTGCTGATGCTGCCTTGTCCGTCTTTTAGCGTGCCGTTCCAGATTGCTGCGGAGGTGCGTTGCATGTGGCTCTCCTGTGGACTGCTGGATTTTGAATCCGTGATACTTTGCGACGGAATTCTTACGGCCGGGGAGTGGCGCTCGGCCTGAATGCCAGGAACTGTTTTACTCTTGCGAGGCGCCGAAATCCAGCGTTCGCGTGGCTTCGGACGCGGCCAATTTTGATTGGAACAAGAGGCTACGGCTTCAGTGCACGTCGGAGGGTGGCGGTGGCGCTTCGCGCGTGCTGAGCGCTCGGAAGTTGTGCTGGATTCGTTCGAGGCGGTTGCCGGCGACATTTTCATAAATTCCAAAAGCCACGAAGGGAATCAAGGCGGCCAGTGCCCAGAGCTTGGCGCTATTGGGGAATTTAGCTTCGGGCTCCCAGCGGAATAGACGGCGTGAGATTTCGAAGGCCACCAGCAGGCCGAGTGTTAGCGCGGCGAAATCGGTGAGGACTTCGGTGACGGTGGAGGCGTTGGTGGTGGCGGCTTCCAGACCATTCGCAAGGTAGGTGGCGGGCATGAACAGGGCGGCGCGTTGAATCCAGTGCGGGAAGATGGCGAGCGGGACGCTGGCGCCTGAAAGGAACAGGAAGCCGGTCCAGATGAGCTGGTTGATGACTTGCGTTTCCTGCATGGTGTTGGTGACGCTGGCGACAATCAGACCGAACGCGGAGAAAGCCGCAGAGCCGATCGTGACGAGCAAAAAAACCGCCCAGAGATTTCCCCAGCCGGGCATGTGCAGAGCCCATTTGCAGGCGAGAATTTCGATGATGACCGAAGGCACTACCAGCAAATAATTCGCGAGGATGCTGGAAGCGAGCATCGGTCCTGCGCCCAGAGGCGCGAGGCGGAAACGGCGCAGGATTCCGGCTTCGCGAAACATTACCAGCTGGACGCTGAGTCCCCAGAAGCTGCCCATCACGGTGAGGGTGAGGACCGCGCCGAGAATATAGCCAATCCACCCCGTTGAGCCTTTACTGAAAACCAGCACGAAGAAAAACAGGAAGCCTAGCGGCATGATCAAGCTGAAGAAAAGGAAGGTGCGATTGCGCATGGCTAAGCGCACGCGGATTTTCGTGAGCGTCCAGGTATTGGTGACGGGATTCGAGGCCATTTTTCGTTTAGTCCCTTAGCCTGCGGCCGGTCAGCTCGATGAAGACGTCTTCGAGAGAGGGCGAGAACATTTCCAGACTTTGCAGTTCGTTGTTTTCCGCTTCCAGTTGTTTTACGAGCGCGACGATGGTGCGCGGGGGAAGCGTGGAATGCATGACGTAGGTGCCATCGAAATCACGGCAATCGGCGACGCCTTCGAGCGAATTCAGGACGCCGTTGGTGAGCGGGCGCGCGAGGCGGACTTCGATGCGCGTGGTTCCGGCGGAAGAATGCTTCAGTTCGCGCGGCGTGCCGGTCTTGATGATGCGGCCGTAGTCTACGATGGCCACGCGATCGCAGAGACGCTCGGCTTCTTCGATGTAATGGGTGGTGATCAGCACGGTCTTCTTGTCTTTGCGCAATTCCTCGATGATGTCGTAAATCTCGCGACGGACTTGCGGGTCGAGGCCGGCAGTGGGCTCGTCGAGGAACACGACTTGCGGGTTGTTGACCAGGGCCATGGCCAGGGCGAGGCGCTGTTTTTGGCCCCCGGAAAGCTGGCTGTAGAAAGCGTCGCGCTTTTCTTCCAACTGGAAGCGTTTCAGCAGCGATTCGGTGTCGGCGCGGTTGGTGTAGAAATTCGCGAATAGGTCGAGTGCTTCCTTGACACGCAGTTTGTCGGGCAGGGAAGTGGACTGTAGCACTGCGCCGATTTTTTGCTTGAAGTCGGAGCCGGCTTTTTCGGGATCGAGGCCGCAGACGCGTGCGGTGCCGCGATCAGGCGTGCGCATGCCTTCCAGAATTTCGACGGTGGTGGTCTTTCCGGCGCCGTTGGGACCGAGCAGGCCGAAAACCTCACCCTCCTGGACTGCAAAGCTGAGGCCGCGAACGGCTTGGACGGCGACGCCGTTGGAGACGTAGGTCTTGAACAGGCCTTCGACGGCAATGATGGGTTCCGGCACGAACAATTTCCTCAGTGAATGTGGAGCTATCTTCTATATCACACTCGTGATTTCGGCGCGACTCGACGGGCAGGCTTGCGTTTTGGTTTGCGGGATTTAGCGCGAGACTTGGCGCGGGATTTGGAGCGCGATTTTGGCGACCAGGCGTAGAGCTTCATGTCAATTCTGGTGCCTTCGATGGGCACGCCTTCGGAGGCGAGCAGGCGGCGCTGCAGGCTGGCGTGCGGTTCGGGTATGGTTACCTTGCCGCCGGCGCCGATCACACGATGCCAGGGAATGCCGCGGCCGCGCGGCGTGGCAGCCATGGCGTAACCGACGGCGCGAGCTCCGCCGCGCAGGCGCAGGGATTTAGCAAGGTCACCATAAGTAGTAACCCTGCCGCGCGGAATTTGTTTCACCAGCCGATAGACAGGATCCCAGGACATGTCCCACCTCTGCTGACAGTTTAATCGAACTGCGGCGGTGCTGCGGCATCAACGGGGCGTTGGATTTGCGCGGCGCGAGAAGCGCAGCGCTGGGCCGCGGAAGTGGTGAAATCCCGCCGCGATGGTGTCAAATATCACAGGACCGTCACGCAGGAAATGAGCACCTGCCAGCGTTAAAAACGTTGCAACGAGTAATGACGCATACGATACAGTGCCGAGAAGTCTAACCTTCCGTACTATTGCTCTCGTAGTGGACCACCCATACACTACGTATCAGCATCTAAGTGTCTAGTCGGGCAGAGCATTTTAGAACTTGCCCGGCTCGAGAAGGAGGTGTTGTGGCTTTTGTTCGACGCAAAGGCAACACCTACTTCCTGGTGCACAACGTGCGCCGGCAGGGCAAGGTGCAACAGTTGCATCTGGCGCGGTTGGGGGAACGGCCGCGCATAACCGACGATGTGGTTCGCAAGGTATCGCGCAACCACCCCTTCCTCGATCTGGACTGGTCGCACCTGCGTGAGCAGGTAAATGGCCGGATCGAGCTGTTTGATATTCGGTCGCCGTACGTGCAGAACCTGATGCATTCGTTGCGAAACCTTAACCTGGACCTGGCCGACCTGTCACCGCCAATGCTGCTATTGGCAGATCGAGCCAATTCAAGCCGTGAACTGGTCACGCAATTACGGTTGTTGCGGTCAACGCTCGACGTGAAGCTGGATCAATTCGAGCGAACGGAACCGCGCAATCCGGAAAGCGGCAGGAAGTTCCGGTAGGGAGCAAAACCGTGGGCGCGCAGGCATTACAACTAGACCCAACCCAACGCAGCGTGGAATCTCGGGACTTTGAAGCCGGGCTGCGACGGAAGATCGTGGGGCAGGACGAAGCGGTGCAAGCCGTAGTGGACTTGTACCAGGTGTTTCGTGCCGGGTTGAATTCGCCGGGACGGCCGGTGGGAAATTTGCTGTTTTTGGGGCCAACGGGCGCGGGGAAAACGCGCGTCGTCGAGGCTACGGCGGAAGTGCTGTTTGGAGATCCGCGCGCGGTGATCAAGGTGGACTGCGCCGAATTTCAGCATTCGCACGAGATTGCGAAATTGATTGGATCGCCTCCGGGATATTTGGGGCACCGCGAAACGCATCCCCTGATTACGCAGGAAGCGCTGGCGCAATATCACACCGAGAAGCTGAAGATTTCATTTTTGCTTTTCGACGAAATCGAGAAAGCGTCGGACGCATTGTGGCAGTTGCTGCTGGGAATTTTGGACAAAGCCACGCTGACGCTGGGCGACAACCGGAGAGTCGACCTGTCGCAGACGATGATTTTCATGACGTCGAACTTGGGCGGCGTGGAAATTACCGAGCTGATGACGGGCGGATTGGGATTTGCGCCGCTGCAGCGCGCCGAGACCAAGGCGGGCCTCGATGAAAAAGTCGAGAAGACCGCGTCGGAAGCAGCGAAGCGGAAATTCGCTCCGGAATTCATGAACCGTATAGACAAGACGGTGGTGTTCCATCCGTTGCGTTCGGCACAGCTGGAGCAAATTCTGGAAATTGAACTCGGGATGGTGCAACAGCGCGTGCTGGAGACGGCGAAGGGACGATTCCTGTTCCGTGTGACGCAGCCAGCGCGGGAATTTTTGTTGAAGGAAGGTACGGACATGAAATACGGCGCGCGGCATTTGAAGCGCGCAATCGAGCGGCACGTGGTGTATCCGTTGGCGAGTTTGCTGGCGACCGAGCAAGTGTCGCTGGGCGACGTGATTTCGATTGACTGGCACGGCGGGGAGCTAGGCTTGACGTTCCTGAAAGAAGCCGAAGGCGCGCTGGTGCCGATGGCTTCTCCAGCGCCCGACCGCCTCACCGAGGCTGCAGCGGCGAATTCGGATGGCCGCACGGCGCTGTTCCCGGCGGCGATTGCCGCGGCGGAGCTCACTTCCACGCAGAGAGTGGCTCCGGCGGCGACGCGCGGACTGCCGATCGAAAAAGCCAAGATCGATAAGAAGTAGGTGGCTGCGGGATTGGAGCTAATTCTTGCGCTGCCGCATCGGCGGCGCAAGCTGACCGTTATGCGTTGCTCCTCGGGTTTTGGGCGACTGTCCTTTCTGAGGCCTTATGAAGACACCGCCGTCCGCGCTGCGTCTCGTAGCCGCGGTTGCCTGGGCAGTCGTGATCTTCCCGGTGGCACCTCCTGTCGCGGCACAGGAAGAGGCCACACCCTTCGGCGCAATCTCCTGCTCTTCCAACTTCGGAAATCCTGTCGAGCTCGATAAGAAATCCTTTCATCTTGCGACTGCTCCTGCGGCGGAAATCGCGAGCCTGCAAAAATCCAAGCCGGCACTGTCCGCCGGGGCGTTTGCGGGCGGCAAGTTTCCCTACGACAGCGTTGTAATTTACGCGGTGGGGAGGGATCAAGGCGAGGACGACGCCGAGGAATCTGCGGTATCGGTCTATGTGCGCGCGGTGCGAAATCAAAAGGAATCCTGGTTTACGATCGCTCACGAGCGCGGCGACCCACCCAGGTCCGATTTCTTTATGCGCACCAAAGGCGATACCGGTCCCGAGTCCGAAATTGACAAGGGCAACGATCCAGGGCCGGCCGTTTCGCTGGCCCTTAGCAACGGGGTTCCGATTTTTGAGGTGTCCTGGTGGAGGCGCGAGGTCGGCGCAAGCACCGAAGCGGCGGAGCAGAAAATCCTGCTTCTTGATTTTCGGACGCTGCATCCTTCGGTGATGTCTGTATTGCAATGCGTCGCTGCCGAGGGTGGTGGCGTCTGCGGAGTTTGGGACAGTGGCAGCGCGCCCACAACATCCCTCGCTTGCAATTGGGACGCCGCCAAGTCGGATTTCTTGTGCACGTCCAACGAAAGCGGCGACTTCACTCCGCCCGTAACGCACCGCTTCTACTTGGCCAGTGGTGCGGACGCGCCCTATACGGTAAAGGAAGGGGAGCCGCCCACATTGAACGCCGTCGCCGCCTGGAGCATCTACAATGATTTGGTGAACAAGACGCCGGACGTTCCGGGACTGGGAGCTGTGACCATCCTCGGAAGATACGCTCCGAGCGGGGCGCGGGAAACGGCGGTGCTGCTGGCTTCGCGCGGCAGCCAATCACTGGGGCCACGGTATTTCGGCGTGGTCGTGAATTCGCAAGGTCCGAGCGCTGCGTTTGAAATACTTCCGCAGCCGCTGGTGGACGAGCCTCTATCGGTTTTGACCACCGACGTTTCCGCAGCGCCCGACACGCGCGGATACGTGATTCCGGCTGCAATCAACGCCGCTGCTAAGTTTGCGGACGATGATGCGCCTATTTTCCAGGTGCAGGCCCTGGAATCGTTTTCGAATGTTTCGCTGTGGCAAGTCACGGCGAAGCAGGGAACATTCCATGAGATCGTGTGGCTCGCGGCGGGATTTAATTCCGGCGCTGGGCGTTACGTCTTCAGCGCAGTGCGCATCGCTTCGGAGTTCGGCACGTACGCATCGTGCGGCAATACACGATCCGAACCTTTCGCGGTTTCAATCGAACGGAAGAAGGGGACGCTGGATGCGACACTGGAGGTAGAGCCTGCGCACCAATACGATCTGGAAGGCAAGCGTAAGGATTCCGGAGATCAGGGTCAGCAGACCACGCCGTGTCCTGTGAAAGTCAGGATGTTCTGGAACGCCAGCGCCGGATTCGTGCGAGAAGACAGCGACGCCGAATGCCCCGCCACCACGAGCGCGCGCGGCATGACGATTTCCGACGCGGGCGCCATCAGCACAAAACCGGACGATTCTCAGGAGCAGTGAAGAGCGGAGTTCTAGGATTCCGGCTCGGTCCAGGGTTCGTCGAAGCTGCCGCCGTAAATATTGGGGACTTTGGCGCCCATGGGCCGCAGGTAGGTAGAAAGTTGTCCGCGATGATGAATCGCGTGGTGCAGCATGAACTGGAGGTAAAGCACCGTAGGATTATTGTAAATGCCGAAGAACGGTCTGGGCGTGGCCCATAACTCTGGGGAAAGCTTTTTGACTTGCGGCAGTTTTGTTTCGAAACCATCTTCGTAGAGAGCCACAATATCTTCGGTGTTGCCGAGATCCGCCGGCATGGAATCATCGTCCATCTCGAACTTGCCCGTAAGGATTCCATCGAGAAACCAGATGTCGGAAGAAGCGATATGCCATGCGAGTTCGAGGGCGCTGCGCGAGTCCGGGTGCGGGCGATAGCTTTCCTTAGCGATCGGAATCGCTTTAAGAACGCGGCGAGTGGTTAGATATTCCTTCTGTACTTGGGGCAGAAGAATTTCTGCGAGAAACGCAGCTTGTTCGGGTGTCACGTTGGCCCTCTTTCTAATGCGATGCGATGGTGCTTCAGTCAAGCCTCAATATTCTGATGGTCACCTACATTATGCCAGCAAACGGGCTGCGCGCGCGAGAGGCGACGCAACGCGACGGGGCTAGGTTTTGAGAGCGCGTAGCACTTGCAAACCCGCTACTTTAGCCGTCAAACAATTTCCGAAGAAATGCGCGAGGTCTTTGTAGCGGCGGTTGCCGCGCCACCAATGGCGCGCTAAAGTGCGCTGTTACAACAACGACGTCCAATGCGGCGACGCTAAGCGGGTTTCCAGCGCAGGATTGGTTTGCGCGCGGCGGCGACTTCGTCGAGGCGGCCGACGCGCGTGGAATGGGGAGCGCTCTTCACCAGGTCGGGCGTGGCGTCGGCTTCGGCGGCGATGGAGCGCATCGCGTCAATGAACAGGTCGCATTCCTGCTTCGATTCGGATTCCGTCGGCTCGATCATCATGGCGCCCGGAACGATGAGGGGGAAAGCCGTGGTGTACGGGTGGAAGCCGTAATCAATCAGGCGTTTGGCGATGTCCATGGTGTTTACGCCTTTCACTTTCTGGCGCGCGTCGCTGAAGACGACTTCGTGCATGGAGGGCAGATTGTACGGGAGATCGAAATAAGGTTCGAGATTCTTGCGAATGTAATTGGCGTTGAGCACGGCGTCTTCGGTGGCTTGGCGAATCCCCGGGCCGTAGGCGAGCGTGTAAGCGAGCGCGCGCAGCAGCACGCCGAAATTTCCGGCGAAGGCGCGGACGCGCCCTACGGATTTCAGGCGATTGTGATCTAGGGCGTACGTGCCGTCCGGTTTCTGAATGACGACTGGAACCGGTAGGAACGGCTCGAGGATTTTCTTGGCTAGTACGGGGCCGGCGCCGGGGCCTCCACCGCCATGGGGCGTGGAAAAAGTCTTGTGCAGGTTCAGGTGCATCACGTCCACGCCGAAATCGCCGGGGCGCGTGACGCCGGCGAGCGCGTTCATATTAGCGCCGTCCATATAGAGCAGGGCGCCGCGTTCGTGGAGGATGGCGGCAATTTCGGCGATGCGTTCTTCGAAGACGCCGAGCGTGCTGGGATTGGTGAGCATCAGCGCGGCGACATCATCGGTGACAAAATCGCGCAGGTGATCGGTATCAATCTGACCGCGGCTATTGGACTTGATGTTCTGAACTTCGTATCCGGCGATGACGACCGATGCGGGATTGGTGCCGTGCGCGGAGTCCGGGATTAAAACTTTGTGGCGTGGATTGCCCTGGCTTTCCAGATACGCGCGAATCATCAGCAGGCCGGTGAGTTCGCCCTGTGCGCCGGCGGCAGGTTGGAGCGTGGCTGCGTCCATTCCGGTGATGGAGAGCAGGCATTTCTGCAGATCATGCAGGATGCGCAGGCAGCCTTGCGAGACTTCGGCTGGTTGCTCGGGATGTTCGTTCGCCAGGCCGTCGAGGCGCGCGACGAATTCATTGACGCGCGGATTATATTTCATGGTGCAGGAGCCGAGCGGGTACATGCCGAGATCGATGGCGTAATTCCATGTGGAAAGGCGCGTGAAGTGGCGGATGACTTCGATCTCGCTGACTTCGGGGAAACCTTCGATGGCCGCGCGCGTGTGCTGCAAGCCGAGAGCGGTAACTGGATCTACTGCCGGGACGTCGAGCGGCGGAAGCTCCATGCCGCGTTTGCCGGCGGCGGATTGTTCAAAGATCAGGCCTTCGTTCTGGCTGACGTGGGCGCGTGCTTTGCCCACGTTTTTGATGGGAGCTTCGAGATCGGTGACCTTGGGATTCAAAACTTACAGCTCCTTAAACGGGCCGTTCGAGAATCCGGCGCACGGCGGCGGCGAAGCGTTCGATTTCGCCGCGCGGCGTGGTTTCGGTTACGCAAACGACGGCGCGCTTGGTGAGTTCGGGATAGTACGTGCCGAGCGTGAACGGTCCGATGATTTTTTCTCGCAGCAGTTCGGCGTTGATCATTTTCACCGAGCGCGGAAATTCCAGCGAGAACTCATTGAAGGTGGGGCCGGTGAAGACGCGGCGCACGCCGGGGATTTTTTCCAGTTCGGTCTGGGCGAAGCGGGCTTTCGCGAGATTCTGCAGCGCCTGCTCGCGCAAACCTTCTTTGCCGATCAGGCAGAGATGAATGGTGGCGGCGAGAGCGTAGAGCGCTTCATTCGTGCAAATATTGGAGGTGGCCTTCTCGCGGCGAATGTGTTGTTCGCGCGTGGCCAGGGTGAGGACAAATCCGCGATTGCCGGCGGCGTCTGTGGTTTGTCCGGCGAGGCGGCCGGGCATCTGGCGTACGAATTTCTCGCGCGTGGCGATTACGCCGACGTACGGGCCACCGTAGCTGGGAGGGATGCCGAACGCTTGGCCTTCCATGGCGACAATGTCCGCTTCGGCGGGCGGGCGAACGATGCCGAGCGAAACTGCTTCCGTGATCGCGGTGACCAGCAGCGCGCCAGAAGCGTGTGCTGCTTCGGCCAGCGCGGGAATCTCTTCCAGCACGCCGAAAAAGTTCGGAGATTGCACGACTACGGCGGCGGTGCGCGCGAGCGTTTCAGGCTTCAGCGAAGCACGATCGAGTTGGCCGGAGGCGGTGTAGCCGATTTCCTCAATTTCCAGGCCGAGATTCTTTGCGTAGGTGTTCAGGACCTGGCGATATTCAGGATGCACGGAGCGCGCGACGAGCACGTGGCGGCGGCTGGTCAGGCGTTCGGCCATCAGCACGGCTTCGGTAAGCGCGGTTGAGCCGTCGTACATCGAAGCGTTGGCGACTTCCTGGTCGGTGATTTGGCACATCAAAGTTTGAAACTCGAAAATCGCTGCGAGCGTACCTTGCGCGAATTCGGCCTGGTACGGCGTGTAGGAAGTTAGGAACTCGCCGCGTTGGATCAGCGCATCGGCGGCGACAGAACGCAGGTGCTGGTACACGCCCGCGCCGAGAAAAGAAACGTAGCCGCGCGCATTTTCGGCGGCACGCGCTTGAAAATATTGAATGATCTCGGATTCAGAAAGCGGGCCCGGCAGATCGAGCGGCGCGCGCAGCCGGAATTTTTCCGGAATAGAAGTGAAAAGCTCTTCCACAGAGCGCGTGCCGATCGCAGCCAGCATTTCCTGGCGTTCGGAGGGGCTTTTAGGGAGATAGCGCATCAGGCGGAGTGTTCCTTGGCTTGCTCGGCGATATAGGCTTCGTAGGCGGCGGCGTCCATCAAGGCTGCAACTTCCTTCGGTTCAGCGAGCTTCAGCTTGATGAGCCACGCGGTATTGTGCGGGTCGGTGTTGATTTTTTCCGGCGTGGCGGTGAGCAGAGGATTCGTTTCGATCACTTCGCCGGAAACGGGGCTGTAAATTTCGCTGACGGCTTTTACCGATTCCACGCTGCCGAAGGATTTGCCGGGAGCGAGCTTGGCGCCGACTTTGGGCACGTCCACGAAAACGACATCGCCCAATTCCTGCTGCGCGTAATCGGTGATGCCGATGGTGGCTATGTCACCCTGAACTTTGATCCACTCATGGTCTTTCGTGTAGCGATAGTCGGCTGGGTACATTTTGCCTCTCTGGTTTGGATGCGCGCGCGCTATTGCGGACGCTTGTAAAACGGCAGAGCGACGATGCGCGCCGGCGCCGCCTGACCGCGAATTCTGATTTCGATTTCCGAGCCGACCGCGTTCTGATTCGGCGGGAGGTACGCCATGCCGATATTTTTCTTCAAAAACGGCGCGGGACAGCCGCTGGTCACCTTACCCGCTTCCTGGCTGTCGATCATCACCGGGTAACCGTCGCGCCCGATGCGTTTATCGAGCATTTCGAATCCGATTAATTTTCGCGCCAGGCCGGCTTGCTTTTGTTGCGCGAGCGCATCGCTGCCTAGAAACGGAGCTTTTTCCATTTTGCAGATCCAGGCGAGGCCGGCTTCCCAAGGCGTGGTGGTGTCGTCAATTTCATGGCCGTAGAGGCACATGCCTGCTTCCAGGCGCAGAGTATTGCGCGCGCCGAGGCCGCAGGGAATCATTCCGCCGGGTTTTCCGGCTTGCATCAGATCGGCCCAGAGTTTCTCGGAGTATTCGGGCGCGAAATAAATTTCGAAGCCGTCTTCGCCGGTGTAGCCGGTACGAGCGATCAGGCAATCCACGCCGCTGACTTTGCCAAACGAAAAATGATAGTAGCGGATGGCGTCGAGCGGCGCGGCGGTCAGCGTCTGCAGCGTTTCAGTGGCACGTGGACCTTGAATCGCAAGCTGCGAATAGCGCGGGCCGGCGTTTTCGACTTCGGCGTCGAATTTGTTGTTCGCGACGATGTGCTGAAAATCGTCGTCCTGATTTCCGGCGTTGACGCAGAGCAGATAATGTTGGTCCGAAATTTTGTGCACCAGCAGGTCGTCCACGAACGTGCCGCGGTAAGTCATCAGGCCGGAATAGTGCGCCTGGCCGACGTTCAATTTGGCGGCGTTGTTGCAGCTGACCCACTGAACGAGCTTCAATGCCCCGGGACCGCGGATTTCCAGCTCGCCCATGTGGCTGACGTCGAACAGGCCCGCGCGCGTGCGCACAGCCTGATGCTCAGCGATAATTCCGGAATATTCCAACGGCATATCCCAGCCGCCGAAGTTGACCATCTTCGCGCCGAGACGGCGATGGAAGGAATTCAGAGCGGTCTTGCGCAATCCCACGGCTGCCGATGTGTTCACAGAGGGTTTCTCATCATCGCGGCGAAATATCGAACGTAGCATGCGAGTTTTGGAGTGTCAAGGAAGGCGACCGCTGGTCATTTTCGCGGCGTTGGGGCGGAGCGCGTCGAATCGCCCGCTTGCGGAGCCGGGAATCGCGGAGTGCAAGGCGCTTGTGGCTGCGTCGCGCATGTCCTACTATGAGCTGAGCGAGACGAGCGCGTATTCGACCCAGAGGCGGCGACGGTGCTTACACTTTGTTCGCAATGTGACAAACCGGAATCGCAGTGCACCTGCGAGAGATTCTGCTGTTTCTGCCAATCGCAATTCAATATCCGGCTAGCCGTCGACGGAATGTATTATTGTCCTGACTGCCGCGAGGCTTGCGACGTTCGCGTGGCCGACGCCGAGCAGCACTAACCCATGAGTCATCCAGAATGAGCAGCGAACCGGCGCACACCGAATTAATCCTGCACGAAGATACCCGCTTTTTCGGGGCGATTGGTGCTGTGGTGCAGCATTCATCGCAACGCTGCGGATTGTCGGAGGCGGGCCAGCGGGGACTTACGTCGGCTGTGGAAGAGGCGTGCCGCGAGACGTTTCCGTTGATGCAAGGGCAGGCGAACGGGGAACCGACTGTGCGGGTGATTATTTCGGATTATCCGGATCGCGTGGAAGTCGCAATCGAACATAGCGGAGCGGCCCTGCCTACGGCGGGGCTGGATACGTTCATCGGAGACGCGGCGGCGGATCCTGGGGCTGGATTGAGCAGGGCGCTCCAGATGACCAAGGTGGATCGCGTGCAGTATGCGACGAGCGGCGGCGTGTCGCGCATGACTTTGATCAAGTATTGTGACGGTGGGCGCAAGGCAAACGTTTAACTCTTCGTTTTACCTCTTTCTGCAAATTCAAGAAATCAATTCGGAAGCCGCTGATCAGCGTCCGCGCGTGGAAATCCCAACCTCAATTTTGCGTCTTTGAAAAAATTGGGAGGGTTCGATCTAGAGGCAAGCGCGGCGGCGAGTCTCGAGACCCGCCGCCGCCGTCACTGGAAATTTCGATCACATCGGTGCAGCGAAGGCCCTGGTTTGAATCAGCGACAACAATTCTTCCTGGCTAACCGGCGCTTCGATTTTCAGGCGATCGCCGGTGGGCGTGATTTTTACCTGATCCAAAGTTTTCGCGAGCGATGGATTGCCCTGCGCTTCCTGATACCGGCGGTACATGATGCCGGCCTGCATGGCCGCGCCCAGCAGATTTGCATCGTCCACGGAATCACATACAGCTTGGAAGTGCGCATCTACGCCGCTATCCGCATTGATGTTGATGATCATCGCGTGCAGGCGCCCGATGATGGCGGCGGCTTGCGGAAATTGCCCGGCCTGCGGTACCAGCTGCTGCATGGCGAGGTGCGTGTGATCTTTGTCCAAGACGGCCCAGATGATTCCGTTGCCATTGGCTTCAGTGATCAGCGGGAAAAGCTTTCCGGTGAGAAGCGTTTCTTCGCCGCCCATGCGGACGTTGATCAGGTGCTCGAGAACAGTGCGATTGCCGAAAGCGGCGGTGCTGGAATCGAAAAACACGAAAAGAATGTCGCCGGCGGCCGCTCCGCTGCCAAACGCGTAAAGATGATAGCCCTGCACTTCGAACGACGGAACTTTCTGCGCCTTCAGTTTGGTCTCTACCGAGGAAGGATCGAATTGGCCGAGCGCGATGCCGACGACGTCGTCAGAACTTCCGCTGCTGATGTTGGCCCAGGCGATCTCTTCGACCTGAGAATTCGGATCCACGCCCGAGGAACCTAGAAACTGTTCGAACTGGCGGAATTTCGGCGGCAGCACCTGGCCGTAGAGTTGGGTGAACCAGGGAAATTTGCGCGCGGCTTTCAGGTCGGCGTAGGAAAATTCGCCGACGGATTTCGGAAACATCCCGATGATGGATGTGCTGAGCGAAGCGGCTGAGGTGCGCGTGGGAGCGATGGCGACGGTGCCGAACACCAGAGCAAAAGCGACTAGGGCTGAAATGGCGCTTCGTATGATTGATTTTGTCATGGGGTATCCCCTCAGTTCAAATCTTTAGGTTCATTCTGAAAACTAAATTATCACTGGCTGACCGCGACCGGACTTTCAGCGACACGCGCAGCAAGAGTTGCGGATTCCGCGCGCAGCCTGGTGGCAAATTCTCTGTCGGTGATGGATTCCAGATTGATGGCCACATTTTCCAGCGCGCCACGAACCGCTGCGGCAGCCATCAATCTTCCTACGCGGATGTCTGAATACATAGACGGGCTGGAGATGCTTTCCAGTTGCCCGAGCCGGTCAAATACTTTCGCCGCCGCGCGAGCGACCTCGAGTGGAACACTGGCCGCGCCGTGCAACGCCTGCTGAATTGCAGCGTCGCGCTGGCGCTCTAGTTCAGACGTATCTTTCGGCAACTTGTAAGCAGCCATCACCTGGCTGAAGGACGCCGCGTCGCGATCAATCGCTTCCGCTAGAGCGCGGGCAGAGGCTTGAAATCCAGCCAGCGCGTCGCTCAGTTTATCGATGTGAGCGGCCTGCGATTTTTTCTTGCGCGATAGGCTGGCGACCATTTGTCCCAAACTGGCACCGAGCGCGCCCGCAAGAGCTGCAACAGAACCGCCGCCTGGTGTTGCTGTTGGCCCTGCGACTGCATCGAGAAAAGGCTGTGCGAGCGCTACCAGCTTGCCGGTACCTTCCGGAGTAACGTTGCCGCTGAGCGAAGCCTCGATACGATTCTCAAACACCTGCGCGGGGGAAAAGTTTTCCAGCTGCAGATAGAAAGCGGCGGTCAGTTCGATGGCGCGCTTGGGAATCAGGCCGACGATTTCGCTGCCTAGCGATCGCAACGCCGTAACGTTCCGCTTCGCGCTTTACCATTTCGAAGACGCGATGCAGCGGCGTCTGCTCGAAATCCGTCATGTTGATGGAAACTTGCGCGAGTTGGCGCGCGCGCAGATCCACACCCATGGCCTTCACATAGCGCAAGCCGCCATTCGAGAAGCGAATGTTCTTGCTGATTTTTTTCGCGATCTCTAAGTCGGGAGTGTTCAGGTTGATGTTGTAGGCCACCAGGAATTTGCGCGCGCCAACGACCGTCGCGCCCGCGGTAGGATGCAGCCGTTGTTCGCCGATATCTGGTGCGCGATCTGGATTTTTTGGGACTTCGGTGAGCAAGCCCTCGAACTGGCCTTTGCGAATATTTTCCAGGTTGCTGCGCTCAGGACGCTGCGCGGCGGCTTCGTAGAAATAAACCGGAATGTGATAGCGCTCCCAGATTTCGCGGCCGACTTTTTTCGCGAGCGCGACGCAGTCTTCGATGCTGACGCCTTCGACGGGGATGAACGGCACTACGTCGGTCGCGCCCATCCGCGGATGCGCGCCGGAATGCTTGGTGAGGTCGATCAGCTCAGCGGCTTTTCCCACTCCGCGCAGAGCAGCTTCGGCGACCGCGTCAGGCTCGCCGGCAATGGTGACGACACTGCGGTTGTGGTCCGCGTCGCTTTCGCGATCAAGCAGATACACGCCGGGAACTTCGCGCATGGCAGCGATGATGGCGTCAACCTTGGCCATATCGCGCCCTTCGGAAAAATTTGGAACACGATTCGACGAGTCGTTTCATGTGGTTTAAAGAACCTTCGCGTGGATGATGGCGCCGCGTTTCATGGTGAAGGCGCAAAGATTCACACCAAAATAATACGGGATTTCGCGGTAGTCGGCCACGTCAAAGGCGGCGATGTCCGCATACTTGCCAACTTCGAGTGAGCCGGCGCGATCGTGCGCGCGCAGCGAATAGGCGGGGTTGATGGTGGCGGCGGTGATGGCTTCGGCGGGCGTCATCCGCATCTGCGTGCAGGCCAGCGACAAAATCATGGACATGCTGAGCGTGGGGCTGGTGCCGGGATTGAAATCGGTGGCGATGCCGACGATCGCGCCGGCATCAATCAGTTGCGCGGGCCGGGGCGTAATGTGTCGAGGCCGAGATGGAAGCAGCAGCCGGGGAGCAGCGTGCAGACCACATTAGAGAGTGCGAGCGCGCGAATGTCCGCGGCGTTGATTTTTTCCAGGTGGTCGGCGCTGGCCGACTTGCATTTCGATGGCGAGGCGCGCCGCGCCGGTGTTTGCCAGCTGCTCGGCATGGATACGCGGGACCAGGCCTCCGGCGCGTCCGGCGGCGAGGATTTTGCGCGACTGCGCGACGGTGAATGCGCCGCGATCGCAGAATACGTCGCAGAATTCGGCGAGACCGGCCATCGCTACCGTGGGAATCCAGCGATCCACCAGCAGGCTCACGTAGGCTTCCGGACGGCTGCGATATTCCGCGGGAACAACGTGGGCGCCGAGAAACGTCGAGTGGATATCGAGCGGATGCTCCTGATGCAATTCGGAGAGCAGCGTCAGGATTTTGAGTTCGCTCTTCCAGTCGAGGCCGTAGCCGCTTTTGGATTCGATGGTGGTGGTGCCGTGGGTTGCGAATAGATTCAGGTTGGCGATGGCGCGCGTTTTAAGCTCGGTCGGTGTGGCGCGGCGCAGGCTATTCACAGTCGAGCGGATTCCGCCGCCCTTTCTTGCGATTTCTTCATAGCTCGCGCCGGCGATGCGCTTTTCGTATTCATGGGCGCGGCTGCGCGGAAAAATCAGGTGGGTGTGCGAATCCACGAAGCCCGGGAGAACCACGCGCCCTGCGAGATCAATTTTTTCCGCGCGGCGAGCCTGGCGCAATTTTTCGATGCGGCGGCGCGGGCCGATGGCGGCGATGCGGTCTCCGTGGATGAGGATGGCGCCGTCGGCGAATGATGCCGAGTTCGCTGAGAGCTTTGCCACGGCGGGGCACTGATCCGCGCAGAGTCAACAGCTGCGAGCAGCCGGTGATGAGGCAGTCGGGCACGGGTGAAGCGATACTAACGCCGAGGGGAGTAAAAACTACTGGCGATGCGGAATCGTCAATAGGTCAGGCCGGTTTTGTAAAACGCCCCCGCAGAGCGGGGGCGTTCCACAAGTGCTCGAAAGACGGCGAACGCTACGCCTGCGCCGCCATGCTGGAATATGCGGGCGCGAAAACTTCGCTGACGAAGGTTTCGATGGAAGTTAGCGTAGTGTTCTTTGCGTTACGGGGTTCGTGAGGCTTCAGCGTGCCGGCGTTCATGGACTTCCACATTTCGATCAGCAGAGCCGCCGTGCTTTTTTGCATCCCAGTCTGCACCATAGCCGGCTCCAGCATCAGGAATGGAACCTGCATGTAGCCGAGCTTGGGCTTGCCGATGGCGTTGCCGATGATCGAGGCGACTTCTTTCATAGTCACGTCGCGTTGACCGTGCAGTTCCTGCACCGAACTGCCGCTGAAATCGCGCGCGTGTAATCTTTCGGCGGCGTACGCGCCGATGTCCCTTGCGGCGATCATCGCTTCCGGCGTGTCAGCGGGCGCCGGGCCGGGCAGCATGCCCATGGTGCGCAGCGGCTGCACGCTCATGAAGAGATTCTCCATGAATCCGGCGGGACGCAGGTGCAGGACGTTGAGCCCCTTGATGGCGTTCAATTTTGTTTCCAGATGGTGCAGGCCGAGGATGGGGCCGGATTTTTCGGTCAAGTCCGCGCCGACGCTGCTGAGAGTTACGACGTAAGGAACTTTGGTCTCGGCAATCGCGGCGACATAGGCGGCCGTGATTTTCTCCTGCTGCCCGCGATAGTCGCTCGTCTGCATGTCTGGCGGGATCAGCAGGTACGCCGCTTGCGCGCCCTGGAATGCTTTGCGCAGGAACGCGGGATCTTCCACGCTGCCGACGCAAGCTTCCGCGCCCTTTTGCACGAAAGTCTGAAGTTTCGATGCGTCGCGGCCGATGACGCGAACTTTTTCGCCCTTGGCGAGCAGGGCGTCGGCTGCAGGCTTGCCTGTGTTTCCTGTGGCTCCGGTGATTACGATCATGTTGGCTCCTCTTGTTGCGCGGGTGTTGCGAGCGGGGATCCGGGCTAAGCGCGGCAACGGTGTATCAGATGCCGCAGCTATTCGCTACGCATCGGGATTTTTACGCCGGACTTTTTCGCGAAGGCGACGGCTTCGGGATAGCCCGCGTCCACATGGCGTGCGACGCCGATGCCGGGATCATTGGTCAGCACGCGCTGAATGCGTTCGCCCATTTCTTTCGAGCCGTCGGCGACTGTGACTTGTCCGGCGTGCAGCGAGTAGCCGATGCCCACGCCGCCGCCATTGTGAATCGAAACCCAGCTCGCGCCGCTGGCGGTATTCAGCAGCGCATTCAGCAGCGGCCAATCGGCGATGGCGTCGCGAGCCGTCCAGCATTTTTTCGGTTTCGCGATAGGGAGAAGCGACCGAACCGCAATCCAGATGATCGCGGCCAATCACGATGGGGCCTTTCAGTTCGCCGCGCGCCACCAGATCGTTCAGCGCCAAGCCGAAGCGGTCGCGTTCGCCGTAGCCGAGCCAGCAGATGCGCGCGGGCAGACCCTGGAAACGCACGCGCTTCTGCGCGAGCTTGATCCAGCGCGAAAGAATTTCGTCGTGCGGAAACATTTCCAGCACCAGCTGATCGGTGCGGTGAATGTCGGAAGGCTCGCCGGAAAGCGCCGCCCAGCGGAACGGGCCGCGGCCTTCGCAGAACAGCGGGCGAATGTAAGCGGGCACGAAGCCGGGAAAATCGTAAGCGTTCTTCACGCCTTGCTGGAATGCGAAAGTGCGGATGTTGTTGCCGTAATCGAAAGTGACCGAGCCCATTTTTTGCAGCGCGAGCATGCCTTCCACGTGACGCGCGATGGAATCGAGCGAGCGCTTTTCGTAGGCGGCGGGATCGGATCTTGCGCAACTCGGCGGCTTGCGCGACGTCGAGGCCCTGCGGAATGTATCCGCCGATGGGATCGTGCGCGCTGGTTTGATCGGTGAGCAGGTCGGGCACCACGCCGCGGCGCGCGAGTTCCGGAATCACGTCCGCGCAATTGCCGGTGAGGCCCACGGAAGTGGCTTCGCGTTTGCGCACGGCATTTTTCAGGATGCGCAGGGCTTCGTCGAGATCGTTGACCATCACGATCGCAGTAGCCCATTTTCACGCGGCGCTTGATGCGTTCGGGGTCCACGTCAATTCCGAGGAACGCGGCGCCATTCAGAGTTGCGGCCAGCGGCTGCGCTCCGCCCATGCCGCCCATGCCGCCGCTGACTACTAATTTTCCGGCCAGGTCGCCGCCGAAATGCTTTCGCGCGGCTGCGGCGAAAGTTTCATAGGTTCCCTGCAGAATTCCTTGCGAGCCAATATAGATCCAGCTTCCGGCGGTCATCTGGCCGTACATCATCAGGCCGGCGCGGTCGAGTTCGTCGAAATGTTTCCAATCGCTCCAGTGCCCGACGAGATTGGAATTGGCGATCAGCACGCGCGGCGCGTAGCGTGCGTGCGAAAAATTCCGACGGGCTTGCCGGATTGCACCAGCAGCGTTTCGTCATTTTCCAGCGAGCGCAGCGAGGCGACGATGGCGTGGAAGCAATTCCAGTTGCGCGCGGCTTTTCCGCGTCCCGCCGTAGACGATCAAGTCCTCGGGCTTCTCGGCGACTTCGGGATCGAGATTGTTCATCAACATGCGCAGCGCGGCTTCCTGCTGCCAGCCTTTGCAGGAAAGCGCGGTGCCGCGCGGCGCGCGCACCGGTTGATAGCCGGATGCGTCGTTCGGTGGCTAGCTTCGACATGGTAATCCTCCGCAGCATCTTATCGCACACGGGCGCTGCGATTTGTAGCGCGGGTGCTGCGAGATTGCGCGGAAACTACAAGGCACGCAGGCAATCGCGTTGCGCGTCTCGCGCCTATACGCTAGAGTTGCTGGAGAGCACATGGACTATCCCGCGCTGAACGAACTTTTTCTGGACGCCGTCGATCGCTACGCCAATCCGAACGCGCAAATGTTTCGCGGACCGCGAACGGCTGGGAAGCCGATTTCGCGCAGGCGAAATGCTGCGGCGCGTGGCGGGCTTGTCGAAAGCGCTTGGCGAACTGGGCATCAAGGCCGGCGATCGCGTGGGCATCTTCGCGCCGAACTGCGCCGGAGTGGCACATCGCGGATTTCGCGATCATGGGACTGGGCGCGGCCAGCGTGCCGATTTATTTCAATGAGTCCGTGGAACGGCTGGTCTACATCCTGAACGATTCGGGCGCGCGTGATTGTGATCACCTGAGGCGAAGCGCAGGTGCGGCAGATTGCGGCATGCGCGCGAACGATGCCGGGCTGCGAACATGTGATTCGGCGGCGCCGCCGAGCGGACTTGCGCGGCGAAATTCTGCGTTACGAAACTTTGATCGCAACGGCCGGCGACGCGGATGTCGCGGAATACCGGCGCGCGCTGCGCAGAAGTCGACCGGCGATCAGCTCGCGACGATCATTTACACCTCGGGCACCACGGGCGAGCCCAAGGGCGTGATGCTGAATCACGCGAACCTGAGCTCGAATGCGATCGATTCGCTGCAGAAATATGTTTCTGTCCGACGACGTGGCGCTTTAGTTTTTGCCGCTGGCGCATGTGTACGAACGCACGTCGGATACGGATATTTATTCCGCGGCGTTTCGGTGGCGTACCTGGAGCAGATCGAAGACGGTGCCGAGGCGCTGCTGGAAGTGCATCCGACGATGACTGCCGCGGTGCCGCGATTTTTCGAGAAAGTCTACGCAAACATTGTGGAGAAGGGGCATCGCGAGACCGGCGTGAAGCGCAAGATTTTCGATTGGGCGATGCACGTGGCGCAGGAGTCGGTGCCGTGGCGCGCGTACGGAAACAAGCCCGCGAGCTTGGATTGAAGTTGCGATGGAGCATCGCGGACAGGATGGTCTTTTCGAAGATTCGCGAGGGAGTGGGCGGGCGAATCGCGAATGTTATGTTCGGGCGGAGCGCCGCTGGCGCCGGAGCTTGGCGGAATTTTTCTGGTCGGTTGGACTGCCGGTGTATCAGGGATACGGTCTGACGGAAACGTCGCCAGTGATCGCCGTGAACTCTGCCGATGCGAACAAAGTCGGCACGGTGGGGCGTGCCGATTCCGAATGTGGAGGTGCGAATCGCGGAGGACGGCGAGATTCTGGTGCAAGGGCCGAGCGTGATGCAGGGCTATTACCGCAAGCCGGAGGAGACACGGCGAAGCGCTTCACCGCGGATGGCTGGTTCCGCACCGGAGACATCGGCAAGCTGGATGCAGATGGCTATTTGATCATCACGGATCGCAAGAAAGAATTGCTCAAGACGGCGGCGGGAAAATTCGTGGCGCCCGCGCCGATCGAAAATTTGCTGAAGACTTCGCCCGTACATTGCCAATGCGGTGGTCGTGGGCGATCGGCGGAAATTTGTCGTCGCGTTTGATCGTGCCGAATTTCGCCGCGGTCGAAGCGGAGGCGAAGCGGAGAGGGCGCGAATTGTGTCGCCGCGGCGCAGATGGCGACGATCCCTGGGTGCACGAATTGATCTCGCGCGAAATCGAGCGGCTAACGCGCGTCGCTGGCGCAGTATGAGAAGCCGAAGCGATTCGCGCTGCTCGAGCAGGATTTCACATATGCAAGCGGCGAACTGACCTACACGATGAAGATTGAAGCGGCGCGTGATCGAACGAGCATTATGAGGACGTGATCGCGCGGCTTTACGCGGATGGAGACCGCGGCCGCATGCGCACAGAGCCGCGGCCGTGCGCGCCAGGCGGTCGATCTGGCGATGCGAAGGCAGCGAGAATTGTGCATGTCGGAGAATCGTGATGACCGACCAATTGGTGATTGCCGGGCGCGCGTTTCATTCGCGGCTGATTGTGGGCACGGGGAAGTACCGCAGCTTTCAGGAAATGCGCGCGGGCCACGAGGCTTCGGGCGCGGAGATGGTCACGGTGGCGGTGCGGCGCGTGAATCTGACGGACGAATCCAAGGAATCGCTGCTCGATTACATCGACCGCGCAAAATATTTTCATTTTGCCGAATACGGCGGGCTGCTACACGGCCGACGAAGCGGTGCGCACGGCGCGGCTGGGGCGCGAAGTGGGGCTTTCGGATTGGGTGAAGCTGGAAGTGATCGGCGACCAGCAGACGCTTTTCCCGGACACCGAGCGAATTGATTCGGGCGACGAAGATATTGGTGAAGGAAGGCTTCGTGGTGCTGCCTTACACCAACGACGATTTGATCGTGGCGCGGAAATTGATCGATGCGGGCGCGGCGGCGGTGATGCCGCTGGGCGCGCCGATCGGTTCGGGCATGGGAATCCAGAACGTGACGAATCTGCGGATTCTGCGCGAACGCATCACCGAGGTGCCGCTGATTGTGGATGCCGGCGTGGGCACGGCGTCGGACGCGGCGATCGCGATGGAACTGGGCGCGGACGGCGTGCTGATGAACACGGCGATCGCCGAAGCGCAGGATGCGGTGCTGATGGCGGAGGCGATGGGCGCGGCCGTGGAGGCGGGGCGCAAGGCGTTTCTG
>CAVVGA010000008.1:0-34675 GCA_963747605.1 uncultured Acidobacteriota bacterium
CTGATCAAGCAGCCAAAGCCGCCGCGGCAAACTCCTCGCCCAATAAAAAATTCAGCTGGCTGATTTCGGCGGTGGTAGTGGTGCCGCCATTGGCAAGCCGCAAAATCGCAGCACGCACCCGTGCAGGAAACCGCACATGATGATGCCCTTCGAATTTGATCGAAAGGGAAGGGGGCGCGCCTGAAATACGCACCAGCGCGACATCAATCCCGTCCGCCGATGTCCCAGACATCATTCCCAGTATGCGCATCACTCCACTGAGTCTAGAAGCCCCAAAGCGCAGTTTACAACCGCCATTTCGCAAGAGGTTTACACATTGCCACACGCTCAAAGCTAAATTAGCGCGCCACTGTCACGCGCAGCCACGGTAGGGGCGCTGCTTGCTGCGACCCAGCTTGCCCGGACGTCAACATTCCCTCGGACTGCCGTTGCAGTTGAATTTGTAGCGGCGGGTTCAGCTTCATCGAACCGGGCAGCCGGCGCAGTCGGTTTTCTCTGCGCCCCTGCGGTTCAAGCCGTTAATCTTTCGCGGATTTTTTTCCCGCCTTTCCTCTGTCCCCTCTGTGTAAATCACTTGACTTTGACTTCGCCTCACGAAAGCTGCTTCTGCAAAGCCGCCAAAAAATTCATCGCCTCCAGCGGCGTCAACTTATCCAAATCCGCCGCCCGCAAAGCCTCCAGCACCGAATCATCAATCGCCGTAAAACGCGGTCTGCTCCTGCGACCATCGGCACGCCCCGTCGCGCCCCCGGCGAAAGCTCCTGCGTCAATTTCTCCTCGCTCTGCTCGTGCCTCCGCAAAATCTCCCGCGCCCGCGCAATCACATCGTCCGGCAATCCCGCCAATCGCGCCACCTCGATCCCATAACTCTTATTCGCGCTCCCCGGCTCCACCCTCCGCAAAAAATAATCTCGTTCCCAGCCTCCTGCACCGAGACGTGCACGTTCCTCACTCCCGGCAAAAGCTGCTCCAGTTCCGTCAACTCATGATAATGCGTCGCGAAAAGAGTCCGCGGCCGCGCCCCCGAATGCAGAGCCTCCACCACTGCCCAAGCGATCGACAGTCCGTCAAACGTCGCCGTCCCGCGCCCCACTTCATCCAGCAGCACCAGACTCGCCGCCGTCGCCGTATTCAAAATCGCCGCCACCTCGCTCATCTCCACCAAAAACGTCGACCGCCCGCGCGCCAGATTGTCCGAAGCCCCAATGCGCGTAAAAATGCGGTCCAGCAGCGGCAATTTCGCCTGCACCGCCGGCACAAACGATCCCATCTGCGCCAAAATCGAAATCAACGCCGCCTGCCGCAAATAAGTGGATTTCCCGCCCATGTTCGGCCCGGTAATCAACAGCAGAAATTGCGCTTCATCGTCCAGATACAAATCGTTCGGCACAAACCGCTCGCCGCGCTCCTCCAGCAAGCTTCTCGATCACCGGATGCCGCCCGCCCGCAATCATCAGCACCCCGCGCTTGCCTTTTTTCGCGAGCGCTTTCTCCGTGAATTCCGGACGCGTGTAATTCCGCGCCGCCGCAATCCGCGCAAAATTCACCAGCACATCCAATTGCGCAATCGCCGCCGCCGTCCGCCGCAACCGCCCCGCCTCCCGCGCGATCCCTTCACGAATTTCGCCATAGAGCCGCCGCTCGATCTCCAGCACCCGCTCTTCGGCGGACAGCACTTTCCGCTCGTGCTCCTTCAATTCCGCCGAAGTAAATCGCTCGGCATTCACCAGAGTCTGCTTGCGCTCGTAATCCGCCGGTGCCAGATGCAAATTCGGCTTTCGAAATCTCAATGTAAAAACCGAAAACCTGGTTGTAGCGAATCTTCAGCGAACCGATCCCGGTCCGCTTCCGCTCGCGCTCTTCCATCGCCGCAATAATCTGCCGCCCCTGCTTGGTAATGTCGTGCAGTTCATCCAGTTCCGCATCGAATCCCCGCCGGATCACGCCCGGATCGCTCGCCACCGCCGGCGGATCATCCGCAATCCCGCGCGCGATCATGTCCCGCACATCCGCCATCTCATCCAGTTGTTCGCGCAAGCGAGCCCAGCCGCGCGCGCCAGGTTCGCGGCTGCGGCGCGTCAATCCGCCGGCTCAGCAACTCCCGCAACGCCGGAATTTTCTCCAGCGATCCCCGCAGCGCCAGCAAATCGCGCGGCGTAGCCACGCCCAACGTCATCCGGCTGGTCAGCCGCTCCAGATCCAGAATCCCCTCGAGCGTCCGATGAATTTCCTCGCGCTCCACCGTCCGCGATTTCAATTCCGCCACGGCATCCAACCGCTCCTCGATCTCCTGCAGCGCAATCTCCGGACGCAAAATCCAGCCACGCAGCAACCGCGCGCCCATCCCCGTGGCAGTATCATCAATCGCCCGCAACAACGTCGCCGAAGCATCGTCGCCCGCCGCAGGCTCGACCAACTCCAGGTTCCGCGCCGTCACCGCATCCAGAATCATCGCATCCTGCTGCTCGTAATAAGCGATACGATCCAGATGCTCGAGCCCAGCTCCCGCCGGACGCAGCGACGGAATCATCGCCGAATCTTCCGGCGTACGCGCCCCGATCGCCGACGTCTCCCGCAAATAATGCACCAGCGCCCCAGCCGCCGCGGTCGCCTGCGCGTGTCCGTTCAGTCCAAATCCTTCCAAAGCCGCCACGCGAAAATGCTCCTCCAGCATCCGCGCCGCGTAATTCGCTCTCGAACACCCAATCATCCAAACGCGTTTCCACCGCGCCCAGCCCGTCCATCTCCGCCGGCAGCGCTCACGGGAAACAAGCGTCACCGGCCGCGCCAGCAGAACCTCCCGCGGCCGCAAAATCCCCAATTCGTCCCGCAACCGCGCTTCCGCCTTCTCCCCAGAAAATTCCGTAGCGCGAAATTCGCCGGTCGAGAGATCCACAAACGCCAAGCCCAATCACGATCGCTCCGCGACCCCGCCCGCCGCGCGTCCCCGCGCCGGCCCCGCAGCCACGCCCGCCGCCGCACTCCGCGCCACCGCCGCCAAATAATTATTTTCCTTGGCGTCCACCAGCCCCGCCCCGCTAGCCGTCCCCGGCGTCAACACGCGGATCACTTCCCGCCGCACAATCTTTTTTCCCGGCCCCGGCACTTCCATCTGCTCGCAGATCGCCACCTTGTGCCCCGCTCGAATCAGCCGCGCGATATAATTTTCCGCCGCGTGATAAGGCACGCCGCACATCGGCACCGCCTGGCCCTTCTCCTTATTCCGCGCGGTCAAAGTGATCTGCAGAATCTTCGAAGCCACCACCGCATCATCATAAAAAAGCTCGTAGAAATCCCCCAGACGAAAAAGCAGCAAAGCCGCCGGATGCTGCTTCTTCACCGCATGATACTGCTGCATCAAGGGAGTGGTAGGTTCGTTCATGAACACAAGCCGCGCGACTCCAGCAAGCCGGATCAGCGAAAATCTCGGCAGCCAGAAGCGCGAGCAACACACCAGATTATGCTGGCACCCCGTGCAGCTTTGGCAACATGCCGCTCCTATACTATCGCCCATGCCGCAAATCCCAAAAACACCCACCCCGAAATCGAAGTCAAACTCCGCATCACCGATATTCCCGAAATCCTACGTCGATCAAATCGCTAGGTGCCTCACTCCAACGGCCGCGTCCACGAACAAAACACCCTCTACGACACACCCGACGTCCGACCTCCGCCGCCGCGAAATGCTCCTCCGCCTCCGCATCGAAACCCCTGCGCCCAACAACGCGGCGCGAGCCGACGCGAACGAGTAATCCTCACCTCCAAAGCTCCTCCAGCATCAGCGCACCCGAAGAAACGCCGCTCGCTACAAAGATCCGTGCCGAACGCGAACAAGTAGTCCCCCAATCCTCGCGCAATACGCCGCAGCCCTCGCCGCCCTAGGCTTCCGCCCCGCCTTCCGCTACGACAAATTCCGCACCACCTTCCGCCTTCCAAGTCTCCACCTCGACCTGGATGAAACCCCCGTCGGCATCTTCCTCGAACTCGAAGGCAAGCCCCAAGCCATCGATCGCGCGGCCCAAGCCTTCGGATTTTCACACAGCGACTACCTTCGCGCCACCTACTGGGATCTCTACGCCGCCGATTGCCGCCGCCGCGGCATCACCCCAAAAAATATGCTCTTTCGAGCAAAATAATTCCCCAAAACCTCACTCTTTGCTTGACAAACTTTCCGTCTGCATTTACTAGTCAAGTGGGACGAAAGCACAACAGCACAACGCAATGGAGCTGCCGTCCAATTCGGAACCGGGAAGTCACCGCCTCGCCGCGCATGTCGGGAACGCTCGGCTAGGGCAGGGAACTTCCCCGCACGTATCGGTTCGCTGGACCTGCGAGTTATGCGGGGACAGGGAGGCGAGGCCCGGCCTGTAGCAACGAGGGGCGATTTCTGCGCGCCCGTGGCCGGTTGCATCCCCGGCCCGGGCATTTTTTTTGCCCGCAGACTGTCGAATTGTACCTCGTAGGCGGCGACTCGTGCACCAGTTGAGTACCGCTAATCACTGTACGGCCGGTCCTGGACCGTAGTCTGGTACGCACGGAGGAGCACCCATGCTTCACGCCACAGAAATCATCGGCGCCGAGACCTACGACTCCCTCGGCAACTACGTCGGCCGCGTAAAAGAAATGTTCGTCGAGCCCGCCGACCAGCCCAACCGCGTCGCGCACCTGCTACTAAGCCGCGGCCAATATCGCGCCGCTAGTCGCCCGCTACGATCAGATCGCCTCCGTAGCCCCCGGCCGCATCACCCTCACCACCGACGAATCCGCGCTGGCTCTCTATCACCCCAACGAAGCCTGGCTAGCCGTAGGCAAAGACCTCCTCGATCAACAAATAATAGACACGAATGGCCGCAAAGTAGTCCGCGTCAACGACATTGACCTCTCCGACCAGCGCACCAACGGCAACACCGAACTCCGCATCACTCAAGTAGACGTCGGCCTCCCCGGCGCAGTCCGCCGCCTGCTTCAAGGGATCGTTCCGCCAATGGCCATCCGCCAAATTCAACTCAAACTCCCGCCCCGCAAAATTCTCTGGGAATTCGTGAACCTCGTCGAACCCGATCCTCTCCGCCGCGTGAAACTCCGCCTCTCCAGCCAAAAACTAGAAGCGCTGCATCCCGCCGATCTCGCCGACATCATGGAAGAACTTTCCCCCGACGAGCGCCAAGGCATCATCGGCTCCCTCGACGAAGAAACCGCCGCCGAAACCATCGCCGAACTCGACAAGCGTCTGCAAACCCAAGTCGTCGAAAAACTGGACACCGAGCGCGCCGCCGGCATCATCGAAGAAATGAGCCCCGACGCTGCAGCCGACATCCTCGCCAGCCTCGAGCCCGAAACCAAAAACGAAGTTCTCGAGGAGATGGAAAATCGCGAAGCCCACGATGTCGAAACCCTCCTGAAATTCGAACAGAACACCGCCGGCGGCATGATGACCACCGAAATAGTCGTCGTAGGCGAAGAAGCCACCCGCGGCGAAGTCGTGGACTACATCCGCTTCCACGAACTTTCCCCCGACCAGCTCGATAACGTAATCCTGATCAATAAAGAAGCCGCCCTAGCCGGCACCGTCCCCATCGCGCGCCTCCTGCTTTCCGATTCCGATCAGCGCATGTCCGAACTAGCCTTCGAGCCGCTCCTATCCGTAACTCCCGACGCGCACGACAAAAACGTCTTCGAACTTTTCGACAAATACAATTTGCGCAGCCTAACCGTAGTAGACGGCGCCCAGCACCCGATCGGCAACATCACCGTAGACGACGTAGTAAGCCGCATGAGAGCCAAAATTTAGCACCGACTGGTTCCACGTACCGAAGGGCGGGGCTTCAGCCCCGGAAGCCATCGTTTCGCGCATGACTGAAAATTGCGCGAACGAATCAAGAACTAAAAGAACGCAATCGGATGAACGACCAACTCACTAACTCGGAACCCACCACCACGTGGAAGTCCCGCGGCGCCAACATCCTCCGCCGCTCCCGCATGACCCGCCGTCGGCTGGCCCTCTTCCTCGCTGTAGTCGGCCCCGGCCTGATCACCTCCAACGTGGACAACGACGCCGGCGGCATCACCACCTACACCACCGCCGGCGCTCACTTCGGCTACACGCTGCTCTGGTCGCTCATCCCCATGACCATCGCTCTCTACGTCTCCGAAGAAATGTGCGCTCGCATGGGCGTCGTCACCGGCAAAGGCCTCTCCGACCTCATCCGCGAAGAATTCGGCTTCCGCTCCACCTTCTTCGTGATGGTCGCAGCCCTGGCGGTTGACCTCGGCAACACGGTCGCGGAATTTGCCGGAGTAGCAGCCTCCATGCAAATCTTCGGCGTCAGCAAATTTATTTCGGTCCCACTCGCAGGGATCGCAGTCTGGCTGCTGGTAGTGAAGGGAAGCTATCGCCAGGTCGAAAAAATATTCCTGGTAGCCTGTGCCTTCTATCTCTCTTACGTAGTCTCCGCCATCCTCGCAAAACCAGACTGGCTCCTCGCCGCCAAAGAAACCGTCGCCCCCACGCTGCACTACAGCACCGATTATCTCCTGATGCTCACCGCGCTGGTCGGCACCACCATCGCCCCCTGGCAATTCTTCTACCTCCAAGCAGGCTTCGTAGAAAAACGCGTCGGCCCCAAACAATACAAGCACGCGCGCCTCGACGTTCTCGTCGGCAGCATCTCCTGCATGGTGATCGTGTTCTTCATCATCGTCTGCTGCGCCGCCACTCTCAATAAAAATGGCATGACCAATATCACCGACGCCGCTCAAGCCGCCGCAGCTCTGGTCCCTCTCGCCGGACGCTTCGCCGCCTACCTCTTCGCCTTCGGCCTGCTCAACGCCTCTCTCTTCGCCGCCTCCATCCTCCCGCTTTCCACCGCTCACGTGATTTGCGAAGGCCTCGGCTTCGAAGCCGGCATAGACCACAAAGTAAAAGAAGCCCCCGCGTTCTACGGCCTCTACACCGGCCTGATCATCGTAGGCGGCGGCATCATCCTCCTCCCCAACGCCCCCCTGTTCAAAATCCTCGTCCTCTCCCAAGTAGCCAACGGCGTCTGGCTCCCCGTAGTCCTGATCTTCATCCTTCTCCTGATCAACCGCCGCGACCTGATGGGCGAACACACCAACACTTGGGCCTTCAACGTAGTCGCCTGGGCCATAAGCATAATAATGATCATCCTGACCTTGGTGTTGGTCTACGCCGCCATAACCCAACCCGCCAGTGCCGGCCTAGTTGGCTCCCTAATCCATCCCCTATGACGCCTCGCCAAGTATCTTTCCTCGCCGTTATTCCTACGCGTCGTCATCCTGCCTGGCCTGAGTGATTTTGCGGAGGGATCCCGCGACCGCGAGTGAAGCATCTCTGCTACTTTCTCAGATCCAACTACAAAGCAGCGATCGTCGTCATAGAGGCATCGAGCGGAATACTGCGCTGTGGGTCTTGCGCGTCGTAAAAAACCGGAACTGTCATACCTGCGAAGAGGGACCGCGAAGCATCGTTGCAGCGGCCAGCGATCACCACTCCATCGGCGCGCCGAAAGCGGTAATTAATAGACTGTGTGTAGGGTCCATTATATTCAGCCGTGACGTAACCTGTTCCCAGCTCTCCGTGGGACAGAAGTTGTCTTTCGCGAATTCGGTAGCGCACAAAAACAAAGAAATACCCGTACACCATCGCCGCCGGAACGAAAAGCACGAGATCGTTCCCACTCCATGAATGCGGAATGCGCAACTTGCTCCAAGTAGCCGGGACGGCGTACATCGTGTAGAGCGCAGCTGCAAGCAGCGCGAAAACCCAATATCCTCGGCCTTTCCAAGTCGTTTTTAGCTTTCGCGGCCGTGGAATCATGGCCAGCTCAGCGAACTCCTTGTCCTGGAATGTAATCGTCTTCGAATCGTTACCCGGCAACGGCCTCGTGACGAATATCGCAACGCCACTCGCTTGATCAGAAGCCGGTTGCAGTGACGACTGACTCAACTTCCGGAGCGGGTATCGTGCGGACAGTACGTAAAACAACGGCAATCCCGAGGCCGCAAGCAGTATCGCTCCCGCCGCCCACTGCTCGCTTGGGTTCCTTACGCTCACCACCGCTGCGAGAATCACACCCAGAGCTACGACCAGCAGACCCTGCCTTACCATGGAGATCAATGCTGCCCGGGCAATTTCGCGATTCCAACCGCATTGCGAGCAATAGAATTTGTAGCCGCGCCTCAGCGACCGTAGGGCGTCGCCCGTAGTAGTGTGTGCCCGGAAGCTAAAATGCCCGATGAGCTGCGCCGCACGGCATAGCACCGCCAGCCCTTCTATGCTCAACCTTGCACCCACCACCACCCTGTGCTAGCTTTTCACTCCGCGCATACCCGAGTGAGCCCGAGTGAAAGCATCCGATCTCTTAAAAGCAAACAACCGCGAAGAAGCCGACCTTCTCGACAAACTCGATCTAAAACAATTACCTCAGCACCTCGCTGTAATCATGGACGGCAACGGCCGCTGGGCCCAGCGCCGCCATCTCCCCCGCGTAGCCGGCCATCGCGCCGGAGTAAAAGCCGCCCGCGAAATCATCGAGGCCAGCGCACGCCTCAAACTCCGATGCCTGACCCTCTACGCCTTCTCCCTGGAAAACTGGCGCCGCCCCCAAGCCGAAGTAGATTTCCTCATGCGCCTCCTCCGCGAATATCTAAAACGCGAACTCCCCTCCATCCACAAAAATAATATCCGCCTCCTCATCATCGGCCGCTCCGAACAACTCCCCGACGGCGTCCGCAAAGACATCGAAGCCGGCATGCGCCTCACAGCGAAAAACACCGGCATGAAATTAGTAGTAGCCCTGAATTACGGCGGCCGCGCCGAATTGGTTGACGCCTTCAACTCCATGCTCGATCAAGTCCGCGAAAACGGCATGTCCGCCTTCCGTGCCGACGAGCAAACCATCTCCGAGCATCTCTATACCGCCGGCCTCCCCGACCCCGATCTATTAATCCGCACCAGCGGTGAAATGCGCGTCAGCAATTTCCTCCTCTGGCAAATCGCCTACGCCGAAATGTACGTCACCGAAACTCTCTGGCCCGATTTCTCCCGTGCGCGCCTCCTCGAAGCTCTCACCGATTTCCAAAAACGCGAACGCCGCTACGGCGGTCTCAGTACCACCCGCGAACGGGGCAGGGAAGCGTCAGGCGCAGCAAACATATCCAATCACACCTCAGGCCGAGGCTAGCGCCGAATGCTCCTGCGCCTGGCCACTGCCGCGGTCCTGATTCCAGTAGTAGTAGCGTTAGTCTGGTGGGCGCCCGCTATTATCTTGGCAGGCATAGCGGCCGTAGTTGCCATCCTCGCGCTCGTAGAATTCCTGAATCTAGGCGACCGCATCGGCCTGCGCGGTTTCAAACTCTGGACATACTTCTGCACGGTCCTGATTTTCTACGCGCAATTTTCGCTCGGCCGCATCGAACACGCATACCCTGGCAGGCGGCATCTCCATGGTCCGCGACGCCGCCGGCGGCACGCTCTCCATCGAAGCCGCCCTGCTGATTTTTCTCTTCGGCTGCGTAATCCTCGGCCTCCTGACCAAGCGCCCGCTGCACGAAGTCCTCCCCGCAATCTCCATCGGCTCCGCCGCGTTACTTTTCATCGTGCTGCCGTTCAGCTACATCGTGCGCCTCGACGAACTCGAACCCGTAGGCCGCCAATTAGTCCTCTTCACACTGGTCCTGGTCTGGGCGGGAGACATGCTCGCCTACTTCGTCGGAAAATCCCTGGGCCGCGTCCCTATGGCTCCCGCGCTAAGCCCCAAAAAAACCTGGGAAGGCGCCCTGGGCAACGTTCTGGCCTCCATGATCGTTGCCGTCCTCTTCGCCCGATGGATGCAGACCGACGTAATCACCCTGCTAGTGATAGCCGGAATCGCAAACATCGCAGGCCAAGCCGGCGATCTGATCGAATCCGCCTACAAACGCGGCGCCGCAGTAAAAGATTCCGGCGGACTACTCCCAGGCCACGGCGGCATGCTAGACCGCATAGACAGCCTAATTCTCGCCAGCCCAGTAGTCTGGCTCCTCTACCAATGGCTGGCCCGCCCCCAATAATCCGCTGTCGCGTCTGAATTTGTTTTTGAATCCGTTTTTGAATTTTCTTTTGAATTTGTAGCGGCGCTCTTCAGACCGTCATCGTAGCCCGCGCACCACGTCCGCGCGCCAGCCACGGGTGCTGCTTGCTGCGCCCCAGCTAGCGACGCTGTCGGCCTAATCACGGCTTCGTCTCTGCTTTTCTCTACGCCCTTTGGGCCTCCGCGGCAAGCGCTTCTGTCTTTCTCAGATTTCTCTCCGCCTTTCCTCCGTGCCCTCTGTGCCAGATCTTTTGACCTCCGCAACAACACACCACTCAAAACCGAAGTTCGCATTCCATCCCAATCCCCTATAAAATAATCCCGCAAACAAATGAAACGAATTTCCATACTAGGCTCCACAGGCTCGATAGGCCGCCAATGCCTGGACGTAGTCGCCACCAACCCCGGCAAATTCCAAATAGTAGCCATAGCCGCAGGCCACAACGTAAAACTAGCCGCAGAACAAGTCGCACAATGCCACCCGCAGATAATCAGCGTAGCCACAGAAGCCGCCGCAAAAGAATTGTGTGAAGCCCTAAAAAGCACACAAAAAAAGCACGCGCCAATCCCAGAAATACTCTTCGGACCGGAAGGCATGGAACGAGTAGCCATGCACCCCGAAGCAGAAATAATCGTATCCGCCGCCGTAGGAGTAGTAGGCCTGCCAGCTACCTACAAAGCCGTCGAAGCAGGCAAACACATAGCCCTAGCCAATAAAGAAGTCCTTGTAGCCGCAGGCGAAGTAGTAATGGCCGCAGTCCACCGCGCCAAGGTCGCGTTGCTCCCGGTAGACTCCGAACACAACGCCATCCACCAATGCCTACGCGCCGGTGAACCCAAAGAAGTCAAACGCCTGATCCTCACTGCCTCCGGCGGCCCCTTCCGCAACACGCCTCTATCGCATTTCCCAAAGATCACACCAAAACAAGCCCTGGCCCATCCCAACTGGAAAATGGGCCAACGAATTACAATTGACTCCGCCACCCTCATGAACAAAGGCTTCGAAGTAATCGAGGCCAAATGGCTCTTCGGTACAGACCTCGACAAAATCCAGGTAGTCATCCATCCGCAATCCACCATTCACTCCATGGTCGAATTTGTGGATGGTTCAATCCTGGCACAGCTCGGCCCAACCGATATGCGCATGCCCATTCAATATGCGCTAACCTATCCCGAGCGGGTCCCGTCCAATACATGTGCTCTGGACTGGTCCTCGCTGCGCAAACTGGAATTCGCAGCCGTGCCCGTGAAGAAGTTTCCATGTCTCGCGCTCGCAAAGGAAGCCTCACACCAGGGCGGACCGCTCCCATGCGCGCTAAACGCAGCGGATGAAATCGCCGTAGCCGCATTTTTGGAGAAGCGCTTGCCTTTCCTGGGAATCGCAGCAGTGATTGAAAAAGTTCTCGAAAAAATGCCGCGCACATCACTGCACAGCATCGCCGATGTGCTCGAATCCGACGCCGAAGCCCGCCGCCTCGCGCGTCTTGAAATCCAACTCGTATCGCGGCGCGGAAAGAATTAAAATACTCGCTGAGGTCTTATGCAGAGTTTCCACACATTCATAGTTGATCTGGTAACCGTCACGATCGTCCTAGGCATCATGATCTTCGTCCACGAATGGGGCCATTTCGCCGCCGCCAAACTCTGCGGCGTCCGTGTGGACGTTTTTTCTCTCGGCTTCGGCCCCCGCCTTTTCGGAGTAAAACGCGGCGACACCGATTACCGCCTCAGCGCCCTCCCTTTCGGCGGTTACGTGCGCATGGCCGGTGACAATCCGCTCGAAGAACGCACCGGCGCAGGATACGAATTCCTCTCTCGCCCCCGCTGGCAGCGCGTAATCATCGCCATCGCCGGACCCACGATGAATTTCGTCCTCGCGCTAGTAATTCTCTGGGGAATTTTCTGGCGTCTAGGCATTCCGTCGCCAACCTTTGAACACCAAACCGCCGACGTCGTCGCCGTGCCGCAAACCATGCCGACGACAGGCGTGCAACCGGGCGATCGCATCATCGCGGTAAACGGCGTCCCCACTCCCACGTGGAAAAAAGTTTACTCGGAATACGAGAAAGCCAAGCCCGGAAGTTCGATCACCATCGCCGTATCGCGCAGCGGCGCAAACCAGATCTTCTCAGCCACGACGCCAGAACATCTCGCGACGCCCGATAATCTCTTCGGATATCCTCCGCTCGCCGCCGTCATCGCAGAAGTTGACGCTGGCACGCCCGCAGACCGGGCCGGCCTGAAACCCGGCGACGCCATCATTGCGATGAACGGCAAGCCCGTCATCACCTGGCAACAGTTGGTCGAAGGCGTACATCAATCCGGCGGGCATTCCATCCAATTCGGAGTGCGTCGCGACGGCCAGCAACTCGAATTAGACATTACTCCCATGCAGGGCACAGACCTCGAAGGCCAACCAGTTTGGCAAGTCGGCGTGCTCCCCAACACCGATGAAGACTACGAGCGCCAGTCCTTTTTCGAAGCAGGGAAGGACGCCGCATCCTCCACCGTCTCCGGCATGCGCCAGATCGGCCAAGTCCTCGTCGGCCTCTTCAGCGGAAGAGTCTCGATCCGCCAGCTAGCGGGCCCGGTCGGCATCGCCCGCATCTCCGGTGAAGCCGCCAAGCGCGGCCTACCAACTCTGCTCGAGTTCATGGCAGTAATCAGCCTGAATCTCGGACTGCTGAATCTTCTGCCAATCCCAATCCTCGACGGCGGCCACATCCTCCTGCTGGCAATCGAAGGCATTCTCCGCCGCGATTTAAGCCTAGCCGTGAAAGAGCGCTTCGTGCAGGTAGGCCTAGTCTTCCTACTAGGCATCTTCGCCTTCGTAATGTACAGCGACATCCTAAAAGCAGTCCAAAGCCACCGGTGATTCGAGTTAAGTTTTTATCTGTGGGTCTGCAAGGTTTGCGCGTCTCATAGCGCTGCTGCCAGACGCGTAGCGTGAGTGGGAGGACTCGGGAATCTTTGTAGGTCGTGGCTTCAGCCGGTCAAGCGTTTCTCGAATCTGAGGTCATCATGACGAAAATCATGCTGGCGTTCTTTCTGTTCGCCCTTCCAACATTCGCGCAAGACTCCGGTGCAGCAGCCCTCGCCGCTGCAGGGTGTGGTGCCCCCGAAATCGAGTTCAACGTGAAGGTGGACAAGAAGAGCCTCCCTCTCCCACAGCCAGAATCAGGCAAGGCTACGGTCGTCGTTGTCGCGCAGCTCGGCAGCGCTTGTATTGGCTGCGTCATCGTCAGGGCGGGAATTGATGGCTCGTGGGTCGGCGCACTCGAGCACACTTCCTATGCGTTTTTTTCCATCGCACCGGGCGATCATCGCGTCTGCGTTGCGATTCAATCGCGGCTCAAGGGGCGCTCCGAGACGGCCGGGGCGGCCAGTCTGACCGCCGCAGCAGGGACCGTGTACTACCTCCGCGTTCTCGGCGCCAATAATACGTTGCTCCTGAAGCCGGTGGATCCTGCCGAAGGGCCGCTCCTGATTAAATCGGCGGGCCTCAGCACCGCGGCGCCGAAAAAACCATAGCGTCCCGGCCCGCCACGCTCCCGGCCGAGCCTCCGCCTTTGGCTTCAACTCTTAGCTGTCACCTTTCAACTCCTGCATTCCCCCATAGAATCTTCGAGCCTCTCTCGCCCCTTGACGCCTTTTGGTATAATGTCCTGATACACATGTCCGCCACACCAGCACATCGAGTCTCCACCGGCGAACGCATCAATCACGAACTCCCCGGCCATCTCGAACGCGAACTCGGCGCCCGCGGCATCCGCCTCACCCGCCAGCGCCGCGTCCTCCTGCAAGTAATGGACACCGCCCGCCGCCACCTGGACGCCGACGAAATCCTCCAACGCGCCCAGAAACTCGACTCGCGTGTAACCCGCGTCACCGTCTATCGCACTCTCGATCTCCTGAAGCGCCACGGCCTCATCGACGAGCTCGATCTCCTGCATCTCCGCGGCGACCGTCACTTCTACGAAAGCCACGGCCCGCGCGACCACATCCACGTAGCCTGCATCCGCTGCGGCAAAGTCCGCGAATTCGAAAGCGAACTCTACGAACAATTGAAATCCCAAATTTCCCGCGACTGCGGCATAGAAATCACAGTAACCCGCACAGAAGTAGGCGGCCTCTGCGCCGACTGCCGCAAACCCCGCTAGCCCCCCACATCAACAAATTAATCGCTGCGAGAGAATTTCCGTTTGACGATTTGCCTAGCCTCATAATCACTGCGGAGGGTGCCCCACCCGTTTTTTGAAGGGTGGGGGATAAGACCTAAGTATCCCGCACACGTAAAATCGGGAAACAAGACCAAGAATAGAAACGCACCCGCAATAACGAAGAAGAAGTTCAGACCGAAGCTTGGCTGCGTGGATTCCGTCTTTCTCTGTGTTAGATCCTTCGACTCATTCAACCACCAGAAAACTTAAAACGGCATCACCCCATACTTCCCTTCAAACTCCGCCAAAGGCACCATATCAATCGCATCCCAAGGACACCCCTCCAAAAACGACCCATCCGGCCCCTTGCTAGTACACAATTTACACCCAATGCACAAAATTGGGTCCACCAAAATCCTCCCAAACGGCGGATGATCCACATCCGGCACCCAGAACATGCACTCCGCCACCGGACAATACTCCACGCAAGCCGGCGATCCCGAACACCCCGTACACATCTCGTTGATCACCGCCACAATATGCGGCTTGCGCTTCCGTTTCGTAGTAGTGCCCTCGGAAATCGGTTCACACTTCTCGATCTCACCGTTCACATAACGCGCCACTGCCGGGGTATATTCGGTCACGCTAGCTCCATGAACCACCAAACTCGCCCACATTCTCATCGTACAGGGCAGGGAAGTCAACGCTTTGCTGGCCTCACGCAAATGCCCCAATCACAGCCGCCGTAAACTCCGCAGTCGAAGCCGCTCCCCCCACATCCCGCGTCACACTCCTCCGCTCCCGATAAACCAGATGCAACGCATCCTCAATCCGGGCAGCCGCCCCCATCTCCCCCAAATGCCGCAACATCAAAATCGCGCTCATTAACAACGCAGTAGGATTCGCGATCCCCTTGCCAGCAATATCCGGCGCAGTCCCATGCACCGCCTCAAATATCGCCACCGTCTCGCCCATATTCCCGCTAGGCACCACGCCCAATCCGCCCACCAACCCCGCCGCCAAATCACTCATAATGTCGCCATACAAATTGGTCAGCAGCAGCATGTCAAATTGGTGCGGATTTATCACCATCTGCATGCAAGCATTATCCACAATCAATTCCTTGTACTCGATCTCCGGATACGCCTCCGCCACCTTCCGCACCGAAGTCAGAAACAATCCATCCGACAACTTCATAATGTTCGCTTTATGAATCGCGTGAATCTTTTTCCTCCCAAATTTCCGCGCAAACTCAAAAGCAAACTTCGCCACCCGCGTCGAAGCCCTCTCGGTAATAATTTTCAAACTCTCCACCACGCCAGGCACCACCGTATGTTCCAAGCCAGCGTAAAGATCCTCAGTATTCTCGCGGATCAAAACCATATCCACGCCCAAATAACGCGCCTGCACACCCTCCAGATTCTTCACCGGCCGCAAATTCGCATACAAATCCAAAGCCTTGCGCAACCCCACATTAAGACTCGGCGGCCCGCCCACCGAAGCAGTAGCCAGCGGCCCCTTCAACGCCACCTTGTTCTTGCGTATAGACTCAAGCACGCCCGACTGCATGAAATCCTGCCCCCGCCGCTCAATCTCCGCCCGCGCCGGTATCTGTTCCCAATCAATCTCCACGCCCGCCGCCCCCAATATCTCCTTCACAGCGTGCGAAACTTCCGGACCAATCCCATCGCCAGGTATCAAAGTTATTGTATGCCTCATAGTCGCTTTTCATTTTATGGGAATCCCCCCAGCTTGTACACGCTCCGACGCTACTCACGCGCCCAATAAAGTATTATCTTGAAAATTTTTTCGCCCGGTGTTGTCATGCATCAGTCGCCGCACAACGTATTTCAGCAGCAACTAGGAGAAGGACGATGAGCGATCGAACGAATGCAGCGCCGCCACGCCACCAATCAGCACGGCGTCAACTCCTAACCGGCGCTACAATCGCCCTTGGCGCACTTGTCCTGAGGCCAGCCGCGGCTCGAGCAAGCGCCGATGACCCCATCTCTCACTCCGCCGAATCCATTCATCAGGAAGTCACCTTCACAGCCAGTCCCAAGCGCGTTTACGATGCTCTCACCGACGCAAAACAATTTCAGCGCGTTATCGAACTCAGCGACGCTATCAAATCGCGCATGCCCGCTGGAGCACCGCCCGCACAAATCAGCACGGAACCCGGCGGCGCGTTCTCCATGTTCGGTGGCCTCATCACAGGTAGGCAAATCGAGTTGGTCCCCGGTCAACGAATCGTCCAAGCCTGGCGTCCGATGTACTGGAACCCCGGCACCTACTCCATCGTGAAGTTTGAACTCGCGGATAGCGGCTCTGGAACCAAACTCACCCTGGACCACAAAGGATTTCCCGACGGCGACGCCCAAAGCCTCCTCGATGGCTGGAACAAAAATTACTGGCAGCCACTCGAGAAATTCCTGGCGCAGCCGTAACGCCGCACTCGCGATACAGCTCTGGCTATGGCCGAACTCTGTCCGCGGGCTTCCCATTGCATTGTCTCCATCAGTGCCTTTATCAGTGTTCATCTGCGTTCATTAGTGGTGCCCTTGACCTCCGCAGCTAAGCCGTGCGTTTCCAGCAAACAACTCCGAATCTCTCGCAACCGTTCCACTCCCTACGGAATCTGATACAATGTCCATGTAGTTGTGGCCCGGGTAAGACCCGTGCATTTTGTGGAGGAACCGAGAATGGTCCAGTTAACACCAGTAGCCATCACTAAAGTGAAGGAAATCCTGACGCAGCAAAATCCCTCTCCCACCGGCCTGCGCGTTGCCGTTGTGGGCGGCGGTTGCTCGGGTTTCAGCTATCACATGGCTTTCGAGAACCAGGTCAATGAGAATAGCGACAACGTCTATGAATTCGACGGCCTCAAGGTTCTCGTCGACCAGATGAGCGAAATGTATCTCGACGGTGTCCAGATTGATTACATCGAGACAGTCGAAGGTTCGGGCTTCAAATTCAACAACCCGAACGTCAAGAGCACCTGCGGCTGCGGCAGCTCCTTCAGCGTCTAATCGCGCAAGCTGCGCCGGCATCAGCGCTCCGCCCGATCTGAGCTTCTCTCATGCGCGGACACGCATAAGCTCCCGAAGGAAAATCCTTCGGGAGTTTTTTTTGCCCGCGTGTCGCAGTTCGTAGCGCCGGCGACTCGCCGGCGCTGCTGTTGTTGATGTTGACGTCGAATTTGTAGCGCCCATGCAAGCATGCGCCTTTGACTTTGCGGTTGCCGTTGTAGGGGCACGGCATGCGGTGCCCGCTGCCACAATTTCGCGGCTCCGCAGTTCGATTTGATTTCGTAGCGGCGCACTTCAGTGCGCCATAGGCGACGCACCTTGATTTCACAAACTGTTCACCCACTGCATCACTTATCGAGGACGAAAAACACGATGTGTCCTGCATTCCCTGACCGCCGCTCATGAAAATCGCCCTAGCCCAGTTCAACCCCACCGTCGGCGACTTCGAAGGCAACTCCAAACGCATCCTCGAACTCGCCACCGAAGCCAAATCCCGCGGCGCCGAAATCGCCGTCTTCTCCGAACTCTGCGTCTGCGGCTACCCCCCGCAAGACCTGGTCGAGCGCCCCTCTTTCGTCGAACGCAATCAACAGGAACTAGTGCGCCTAGCAAAATCCATCCCGCTCCCGTCGCTAGTCGGCTTCGTAGGCGACGCCATGGACAACACCGGCAAACCCGTAGCGAATTCCGCCGCGCTAATCGCCAACGGCAAAATTCTCTTCGAGCAGCGCAAAATGCTTCTCCCCACCTACGATGTCTTCGACGAATCGCGCTACTTCCAACCCGCCCACACTCAGCTAATTTTCCCCTTCAACGCCGAACAACTCGGCATCACCATCTGCGAAGACTGCTGGAACGACGAAAGCTTCTGGCCCTACCGCCTCTACGATCGCGATCCTGTCGCAGAAATTGTCGGGAAGGGAAGTAGCCTGCTCCTGAATCTTGTCCTCCTCACCCTACACAATCGACAAGCGCTCGCTCCGTCACGACATGCTGCAGACCATCGCGCGCGAACATCACGTCCCCGTCGTTTACGTCAATCAGGTCGGCGGCAACGACAGCCTGATCTTCGACGGCTCGAGCGTCGCCTTCATGCCCGACGGCCGCGTAGCCGCCCGCGCGAAAAGTCTTCGAAGAAGACTGGTCTTCTTCGACAGCGTCACCGGCGAAGGCGATATCCGCCCCCTTATCGAAGACGAACACGAAGCCGCTTTCGGCGCCCTGGTCATCGGCACGCGCGATTACGTCCGCAAATGCGGCTTCCGCAAAGTCGTCGATCGGACTCAGCGGCGGCATTGACTCCGCGCTCGTAGCCGCCATCGCCGTCGAAGCCCTAGGCGCGCAAAACGTCATCGGCGTCGCCATGCCCGGGCCCATATTCCTCCGAAGGCAGCTGCGCGACGCGCGCCAACTAGCCGAAAATCTCGGCATCGAATTTCTTACCCTGCCGATCACCGAAGCCTTCAACACCTACCGCCAAACGCTCGCCGCCACGTTTCGCCGGACGACCCGAAGACGTCACGGAAGAAAATATCCAGGCCCGCATCCGCGGCAATTTCCTCATGGCGCTCTCCAATAAATTCGGCTCGCTGGTTCTCAGCACCGGAAACAAATCCGAAATGGCGGTAGGCTACTGCACTCTCTACGGCGACATGGCCGGCGGCCTCGCCGTAATTTCCGACGTCCCCAAAACCGTGGTCTACGAGCTATCCAAATTCGTGAATCGCAAAAGGGAACTGATCCCCCAGGAAACCTTCCTCAAGCCCCCGTCCGCGGAGCTCCGCCCCAATCAGAAAGATCAAGATACGCTCCCGGACTACGCCATCCTCGACCGCATCCTAAAAGCCTACGTAGAAGACGTCCGCAGCCCCGAAGAAATCGCCGACCACTACAATCTCCCCCTCGACCTCGTTCGCTCAGTCGCCCTCCGCGTCGACCAAAACGAATACAAGCGCAAACAAGCCCCCCCAGGCCTAAAAGTCACCAGCAAAGCCTTCAGCGTAGGCCGCCGCTTCCCCCTAGCCCAGAAATTCTCAGTCTAATCGATGCACACAGCCACTCTTGGCTGTGCTCCTTCTGTAGTTTTTCTCTGCGTCCTCAACTTCTCAGCGGTAATTCCATCTTTCTCCGATTTACTTCCGCCTTTCCTCCGTACTCTCTATGTCAAATCTCTTGCCTTTCGTACACCTCACCAATGAATTCACTTCGTCACCCGCCCTCAAACAATTACAATCTCAAAGCTTTTGCCGTACGCAACTGCGCGCCACCCATGCGCAAAAATACCAGGAGCCGAAAAGATGAATCGCTGGTCCTTAATACTGATCGCCCTGATAGTATGCACCGCAGCAAACTTTACATCCGCACAGTCCGCATCCACCGCAACATCAGTTAATATCCCGCCCGCCGAACAAGCCCAAATTCTGAAAACTACCGAAGCCTTCGTCCGTGAACTCTTCGCCTGGGGCCCCGAGTTCCAAGTCAAGACAGGTCCGCTAGCCCCCTCACCCTCAAATTCTTTCTACACAGTTCCCATCGAAGTCACCACAAACGGACAAACCGATAAAGGCTCGGTCTTCATCAGCAAAGACGGCAAAACCTTCTTCCGCGGCGATATGTTTGACATGGCCGTCAACCCCTTCGCCGACAATCTCTCTAAGCTCCACACAGAAGGGAATCCGTCCGTCGGACCTGCCAACGCCCGCGTCACCGTCGTGATTTTCAGCGATTTCCAGTGCCCGCACTGCCGCTTGCTAGAAGGCATCCTCGCAACACTAATCCCTCAATACCCCCAGGTCCGCTTCGTATATAAGGACTACCCGCTCACCTCGATTCACCCCTGGGCCGAAAGCGCCGCCATCGGAGCACGCTGCGCCTTCATGCAGTCCCCAAGAGCCTACGCGCCGGTCCAGGAGCAGATCTTCGCCGAACAGGATTTGCTTTCAACCGAAAATATCTGGGAGAAGTTGACCTCCTACGCCGCCCAAGCCGGCCTCGACCCCGAAGCTTTCAAAGCCTGCATGTCCTCGCCCGAAGCTAAAGGCGCGGTAGACGCCAGCCGCCAGGAAGGCGACTCCGTCAGCATCACCCAGACGCCCACCATCTTCGTAAACGGCCATCCGATACTAGGCGGCGACAAGGCCACCCTGGAGCAATACATAAAATACGAACTCTCAGCCGCTGCCGCGGCAAGCCACCAGTAGTTACAGGCCTCCAAATCGTCGTCTCCTTGCAAGAAACAAGCTGCGACAACAACCCACCCGGCGATCCCCGCGGCGAACCACTCGTCCGAGTGGGGAGCTATCGGACAAACGTCTGCGCCGTCGCGCAGACCAAGCAGCGATGAAAGGGTCGCCGACGAGCGAGCACCGCCCGGTGACCTAGACAAGATTATCTCCCCGACTCCGCAAGACAACACCCGACGATGATGTCAAACGGACTGCTGCAGCCTCTGCGCCGCTCTCGGCGTTAACAGCGGACGCCAGCAGCTCCCGCGGTACCGATGCCAAATGTCGCCCGCAAATCCCTCGGCCGCACTCACACGCCATAGTCAGCAACCAGCCCGTCTGCTGCTGCCCAAACCTACCGGACGAGGATAAATTACGCCGTCGTGCACAAATGAACGCGTGCCAACCGCTCCCCTTCGCGCGCACCAATAAAACTCAAAATAACTAAGCGCGAACATCTCTCGACCGCCAACATTTCGACCCCAGACCACGCCAGATCCGACAAAGACTGCCCACCCAACAGACGAACCACACACAATATAAGCATAACCTCCAAGATCCTATAAACAACATAATACCCATTCCCGGAAGTCACATTATATTTGCGTGCGCCATGTTGTGCGGTTTGAGATCCCTGGGGCGCGATTGATTGCGCGGGGCGGCGGCTATGTAGACCACAGAGCCGGATTGGCAGGGTGGGGCCGCTATGGACAAATCGGGCGCTTCGCTATGCTTTGGGTAGGTGACTGCTGCAGGGCGATGGCCAGAAGACACTGCTCGCGGGAAGGATCGCACGTTGAAACTCGATTGGAGCGCGCTGGGTTGGGTTGGGTTGGATTTCGGGCGGTTCAGCTGGGCGAGCATCTAGGAGTTAGTGGGCGCAGACAGCGTTGGCACGGGGCGCTTGTGATGCAGGCGCTCGTTACGATGACGTGCTGGGAGCGCTTGATGCTGTGCAATTAAGTGCAACTTTCCTGGTCGACTCTTGATGATAGCGACGTTCGGTTGTGAGGCGTGCTGAGGGTGCGGAGGATCTTCAGGATGTTGAAGCGGGGGTCGCGGGGGAGGACAGCTGGTCACCGGCGGGTTAAATGGGTATTACGTAACGCGGAGGATTTGACGAGGAACCTTGTCCCTGTTCATTCCGGTGTCGTGAGCGGAATCGCAGCCGAAGGGTGAGTTTGCCCCCTTCGTTGGCCGAATGATCGCTGCTAGGGGATGCGGCTGCGGAGGTCCGCGGACGTAGCGCGCGGCCCCGTGGCAATACGCGGGCGGACTCCCCCAGCTCTCAAGCGTCTGTGTCGCGACCGCAAGTGGGTGCTTCGGCGGCTGAAGACGCGCCGAATCTGAGTAGTTTGGGTCGTGGCTTTAACAGCCACGACCCACAAGGATCATCGAGTTGCGACACAGACGGTGAAGGCTTCGGGCCTTTTTGCATCTTCTTGCGCATCAGCGGGTGGGCGATCGGGGGTTGCTTCAACGGCAGTGGCCTGTGGCGCAGACCGCGGCGGTTCCGGCACCGGCGCCAATTACGAACCAGAGCGCGTTGCGACGCAGGCGCCGCCAGAAAGTGCCGCCTTTTGCGGTGGTGATTGCGGCATCGCATTCTTTGGTGACCGCGGCGAGTTTCACGGCGTTATCGATGGAATCTTGTTTGGCCGCAGCTCACTGGGCTTGGCAGGAGCGGTAATCTTGCACGTAATCGAAGATGGGTTTCAAATCGGCGACGGGAATTGGTGCGGTGGGAGCGTCGGGGAGTTCTTGCTGGTTTGATTGGCCTGCGAGCGCAGGGGATTGGAGTGCGGGCGAGTCGTCTGCGGCGGAAGTGGCCGTTGAGGGCGACGCAGGTGGGGCGCACCCATTCTTCCCCGCGCACGCCGATTTTTCGGATAGCACAGTTCCCTGCTGTGCAGCGGGTACGGCGCTTAGCTCTGGCGTGAGCGTAATGGGCTGCGGCAGAGTGAGAAATTTTGGCAACTCGCTGAGGATCTGCGCGGGAGTTTCCGTCCGGCGCTTCTGCGCTTCGATTTGCGCGAGAGTATCTTTCAAGGTGGCGGCGCGACCGTGTTCACGGGCGTCGGCGGCATCGAGCGCTTGTTTTTGCGTCGAGATTGTTGCTTGCAGACGCAGGCGATCGTCGTGCTCTGTGAGCCAGGCGTGGAAGGCCATGGTTGCCAGAAGCACCGCGAGCAGAATTCCGGAGATTTCTAGTGTATTTCGCATGGGGATGAACCGTGACTGGTGATTCGTGATTTGAGATTAGCGAACGGTGTTTCGCGACCCCGTGGTCCGTGACCCGCGACGAGTGTCTTGTGATCTGTGAGGCGCGAAAGCTGCGTTGAAAGTTGATATTTGGTAGCGATTAGACGGTGACGTTGCATCGATGGTAAGGAAGTTACGACCGCTCCTAATACCAGTGTAGCGATTAAAAATTCGCGATCGGTGATTCGCGATTAACGTGCCAGGCCCACCATTGTGAGGAAGCCGGTTTCCAGCGGGCTCAGAGCCGCGCCGCGCACCCCACGGCATTAAATCGGCTGCCTACGCGCCAAGTTCCATTTCGTAAACCTTTCGCCACTGCCCTTTAATTGTACTTACGTCCAGTTGTTCGCTGACCGCGCGGACGCGCATCATGTATGCCGGCATTCATCCCGCGTGGGCAGCGGTGCACGCGCACCGTGCGACCAGCTCGAATCATCTGAGGAGAACAAATGCGACGCGCTTGCTTGGGGCTCGTGCTAGCGCTCATCTTCGCGAATGTTAGCTGCACCGGGACGACGAAGTCGTCGCCCGGGTCGACGCCGCCAGCGCAGATCACAGTTAGCGTCACGCCCACCGCAGCGAACGTGCGCGCGGGATCCGGGCAGCCCTTTACTGCAAGCGTGCGCGGGACTACGACTCACGGCGTGACCTGGTCGGTAAACGGAGTCGTGGGAGGAAATGCGACGGTCGGGCTGATAACCAACATGGGCGTCTACACTGCTCCGTCGGCGCCGACGAATCCCAACACAATCACCATTAGCGCCGTGTCCGTGGCAGATTTAGGCGCAAGCGGCACGAGCGACGTGACGCTGTGGAACGCGACGCCGGTGCTGAGCAATGTGAGTCCTGGAACTTTTACCGCCGGTGCATACACACTCATGGTTACCGGCAGCCAATTCGTGAACGGCGCGCAAGTGCTGTTCGGCGGCGCGACGGTGACGACAAGCTACGTTTCGACGACGAAGCTCACGGCGACGGGTTCAGCGCCTACGGCCGGAATATTCGCGGTCAGCGTGTCGAATCCAAATCCAGGCAGCAGTGCATCGGGCGCTATGAACGTGACGGTGACTTCGCAATCTGGGGGTAATCCTCCGCCGCCACCGAGCGCGTGCAGCGTTATGAGTCTGGGCCAAGGCGGCAGCTTGAATGGCTTCCTTCCCTTCCCAGCGGACAATCTGTGGAATCAGAATATCGCCAGCGCGCCGGTGGATCCAAATTCCGCGGCCATCATTAATTACATCGGAGCGAGCGATCCCGTGCATCCGGATTTCGGTTCGGGCGAGTACAACGGCTCGAGCATCGGAATTCCTTACATCGTGGCGGACTCGTCGCAAGCGCCGGTGGCGATCAACTTCACGGCGTATGGTGACGAGAGCGATCCTGGACCGATGCCTGTGCCCGCTAGCGCGCCGATCGAGGGATATCCTGACCCTGCCAGCGGCGATCGCCATGTGTTAGTGCTCGACAACAGTAATTGTTGGTTGTACGAGCTCTACAGTTCGTATCCCGAGAATGACGGCAGTTGGAACGCAGCGTCGGCGGCTGTTTGGGATTTGACTGCCGACGGGCGGCGACCGCTGACGTGGACCTCCGCCGACGCGGCGGGGCTTTCTATATTTGCTGGGTTGGCGCGTTACGACGAAGTGGCGAGCGGTGCGATCAAGCACGCGTTGCGCTTCACTCTGCAAAATAGCCGCGCGGCTTTTGTGCCGCCGGCTTCGCATTGGGCCTCGACTACATCGAACGCAAACGCTGCGCCGATGGGCATGCGCATACGGCTGAAGGCCAGCTTCGATATCTCCGGATTTTCCGCGACCAACCAGGTGATCCTGACGGCGCTGCAGCAATACGGCATGATCATGGCGGACAACGGCTCGAACATGTACATCAGCGGCGCGCCGGACGATCGCTGGGACAACGACGACTTGCACAATCTGGATCAGGTGACGACGGCGGATTTCGAAGTGGTACAGATGAATCCGATCCTCACGCAATCGAATTTGCCGACTGGCGCGGCGCCGGCGATCGCGAACTTCACGGCTAACTCTACGACCGTTTCCGCTGGGGCGAATGTGACGCTCACGTGGAACGTCACCGGCGCTTCGTACTTTGATGTGACTCCGCAAGTTGGGGCTGTGCGCGGCAACAGCGTCGTTGTGACGCCGTCACAGACCACTACCTACACGCTGAACGCCACGAACGAGTTTGGACGCAGCACGAAGACCGTCACTGTCACCGTGCAGTGACGCTCCGCACGGATCACGCGCGGGACGCAGGCGCATCGCGCGTAACCAGTGATAGCGCGCCGAAGACGTCCACCACGTGCGGAATTCCGTAAGGTTCCCGGTCATTTCGAATCCGTCGCTCAAATCGTTTCATCTGTAGCGGGCCGCTCGCGCGGGTACTTCGCGGCATAATCTGGATTCCCGCCGCCGTTCCAGAGCGCCAAGGCACGCGACACGTTGTCGCTACCGGCAGCAAGCTTCGCCGCCAACACAATGCAGCCAAACGTGAGACCCGCAGACGGATCGCACAGCGCGCTGAGCAATGGCCGTTGGAATCCATGATCGCGCGCCACCTGACCCATCACTTGCAGCAGTCCCCAGGAAATCGAGCGGGCCATTTCTTCTGTAGGAGGCAATTCCAGCGGCGCCACGAAGCGAGCGCGAAATGCAGGCTCGTAGCGGATCGCGTGCGGGTCCCACGCGGAGTCTTGTTCGACGAGCGCGCAGACCAGCGCCGGAACCAATCCGCGCGCGGAAGCGATCGTGCGCGCCAGAGCGACAATTTCAGTGGTGGGGGCCATTCAAATCCATCCAACGGATGGGTGGCTCCGGCGGAGTCTCAATTCCCTTCTCGTCGCACAATTTTTCCAGCAGCCGGTAAATGTGCGGCAGATGGTGGTGGCTGGTGGCCATGTCCTCGACGAATGTGCGCGTCATTTCGTCTGCGAATGCGCCGGTACAGCCAGCGCAAAAACAAAACAAACTGCACGAGAGAGGTCAGCGCGACCGTCCACCAGTCGGGATCGATTAGTTCGCGCATGAACGTAGTGATCCCCATGGACACTCGGCGTTTTTTAAGCCACGGCGTTTTGGGCGCCACCGGTGCGACATTAATCTGCGGAGTGAATGATTCAGGTTCCATGCCGAGTGCGAAAGAGACGCGCCATTTCGGCCTGCGCCCCCGAAAAAATAGATCCACTGCGATCAATTTGCCCCCGGAAAGGGCCCATGCGACATTACTCCGCGAATTTCCCAGTCCGCTGCCGACAGCCGGCGGCGCGATTCTCGTTGGCGGAACCCAGACCGCCAGCGATCCATCGCTCCGAGGTCGCCCGAGCGCTGAGCCGGCGAGCTGCTTTTTTAATTTCTGGTTGGCAAACGAGATTTGGTTCTGCTGCGCCTGCGACGCGTCGGTCTGCGCTTGTTCCCGGCCGGGCTGCGCGGTCATATCGCCATAACCGGCGGAGTTGTTGGTTGCGGCGGTGCGGTTGGCGGCCTTTTCGCGCAATACGTCGAAGGCCGTATTCGATGCGCCCAGGCGTTGCTGGGTGATAGTGGACTGCTGCTGCGGAGTGTAGCCCTGACTGTTGAGAAGGCTCTGGATCGTAGGCATCAAGAGCGACCGATCCTGCGTGTCCGACTGACTTCCCTCCGAGATTGCCTGGTTCTGCTGCGCTAGTTGCTGGTCGGTGAAATTGCGCGTGGTCTGCTATGCGCCGCGAGACATAGGGTACCTCCCTCAAATTATTTTGGTAATTGATGAAACGTTTCGAGGTGGAACCGCACTACTGGGCAATGGTTTTGTGATGCGTTCCAGTTAGGCCGGGCCCGGCACAAAACATTGGTGCGCGACTACGATCCGCTGTCTACGGCGGACTGCTTTTTTTGATTTGCTCGCAGGCGAAAGCAGTACGGCGTCCATGCGTCGTCGCGAAGCCAGCCCAAGGATGCGAGCCTGCGGCCAAAGCGTTTAGCGACCGGCGGCGGCAACCAGGCGTGTGCGTCATCCAGGCCGCGCGCGAGCAGATCCTGTTCTGCGGCTTTATACAGCGCCACCAATCGTGCGTAACGTTCTTGGGATTCCCAGCCGCTTTAGCCTTTTTCCCCCTCGCCGTTCACCAGCAGATACATTTCGCACGTCAAACGCGCTAGTGACGCCATCACCACTTCGCCTGCGTCATCTCCCATCACGATTTTTGAGACAAAAATCGGGTCGCGCAGACAAGGAAATCATAATCAAACCCTTGTCCGCATGGATCCGGCGCAAGGATTGGAGATCCGATTCCGTGTATGGACGTATTCGCATGGATATGGCTAGAACACCCGAGGGCGCAACAGCGGATGCATTTTCGCCTCCAGTGCTTCTGCCGCGTCTGAATGTCCCGTCGCTTCACGCGCGATGCCGTGAGGGCGCAAGGGCTGCTTGTGCGGATTCGGATATATGGGATGCTGCGCGAACGGGTGCGGCAAAGCCTTGAATATGGCGGATCGTCCTCCAGCGTCAGATGCGCGCCTTCGTCCGCTTCGATCAGCGCCAGAATCGGCGGATCGAAACGTATCCGCGCTATGGGATTCGCAGGTGGTCGGCCCGTGGTTTGATCGACACCCTGCGAACCCAGTGCCAGCCAATGTGAATCTTTTGAAGCGCGCAGCATGGCGCTGAAAATCTCCGAGCGTCGTCAAATAATAAAGTTTTCCAGTCATGAAGATTCTTAAAAATCGACATAAAACTCGCTATCGATACTATACGAACTGAACGTGTAATTGTGCGTGAGCACCGATGCCGCATGACGGCCCGCGTAAAATTGGATGCACTGGGTCGCAGCTCACTGTAACTTTCTGCGCGCTTCGAGCAGACGGCTTCGATTTTGCGCAGCGTCAGCCGCCCGAAGCGGCCCATGAAAATGTCGGCCAGGCACAACCGCTCGGCGCGCATCGGCGAGCCATCTGCCAGCGTGAAAATGTGGTGGGGCGTCACGTCCAGCCATTCCCCAGGTTCGAAAAGTGCAGCCGTATAAATGTATCTGGGCCTCGCGCAATTCGAGGCGCACAATCCGCGTCCAGCTTTCGCCGACGTGCCGCCGCCCCGGGGCAGCGCAAGTGTTCACCCGGCGCGCACGATTCGATCGCGACCGTTCCGCGCTCCTGCGTGAGTACCATGGTCCCGGCGCGCAGGCCGGCAGCTTCCACTTCCCCCGCCCCGCCACCAGTGCCGGACGTAGTGGTCGCAGCCATCATGGCACCCTGCGAAAGTGGAATGCGTCCTTGCAGCGCTTGTTGCTGCGCCGCGTTATTTGTTTTGGCCGTGAACGCGTTTGCCGGCATGCCGGCGCTGCTTGCGATGCCTCCAACCCACGCGAGTGCGAGCGCGGAATCGTTCCAGTAAGGGTAGAAATAATATGTGATGCCGGGCGCGAGGCCTGTAACGGATAGCGACCCGTTCGCGACGGCCGTTGTGGTGCCGTCGGCGCGCGCGATCGTCAGTGCGGACCAGCTCCAGGTGATCGTAGAAGTGGCGGAGACATATGCGAACGCGCCGGACCACGTCGGCGCGGGACCGAGCCTTTCGTCAGGACGCCAGTCTTGGTGGGATCAACCTTCCCTGCCGTGATCGTGTCCGCCGTGATCGCCCCGGGATTCGCACCCGCGGCGAGTTCCGGAAACGCTCCGGCGGCGCTTCCCTGCTGAAATATTTTCACTTTGTTCGAATTCATTGCTACGCCGGGAGTGAAGACGTAATCGTAGCCGGCCAATCCGTCCATCCAGCCAGTACCCTGCACCTTCGGCTGATCCGACGCAATCAGCGCGACTTGCGACAGATCGAGCGTGTCTCCGCCGGTGGTATAATTCCCCGTCGCTGCGATGGTGCCGCTTGCGTGGATGCGCTTTCCGTCGTCCCACCTATCCACAACCGAAAATGTCAGTGCCATGGTTCCTCCCATTCGTTCGTCGGCCGTTAGACAGCCGCTACAAAACCTTGCAGTTCGCTGCTATGATGTTTAATTCGTGACGCAACCCGAAAGCCTGCAGTTGAATCCTAAGCGTCGAAGTTCTGGCCGATGTCCAAGAGGGGGGAAACTGGTGCGGTTACTGAGAATTCTTTCTGTGCTGGCGGTGATGGGTTTCGCGGCGATCGCGCTGGGCATGGCGCTTAGGGATCCCGCGAATTATTCTCACGCCCAAAACCAGATTGAAATTCAGGCGCGCACCGCCGCTCCCGCACAGTCCACTTCAGCAGCTGCACCTTCAACAGCCAGACCAGTGTCTTCTTCCGGCGCGTCCGCGACCGTGGTGGCCTCAAACGTCAACGTCCGGACGCTGGCCGTCGCGCCGCAACCTTCTGAGATCGCGATCACAAGCAATGCTGCGGCAGCGTCCACGCAGTTGTATCTCACCGCGATTGATCGGCCCGACCAGATTTTTTCTTATACCGTTCGCGACACGCCGAATATCGTGCCGGCCAACGCAGCGAAACTCTTCGCCGTTCCTGCAGTGGGAATTGGCACCGTCGGCTCGATTGGTGACGGCGGCGCATCCAGTGCCGCAGAGCTTGATCTTTCGCTAAATGATTTCACCATGCGCAGCGAAGTCGCCGTAGCTCCCGACGGCACGCTATTCATCGCCGACACCGGCAACGCCACCATCCGCACTGTCGCGGGAGCCGCCACCAGCGAGCCTTCCATCATCCGCAGCGTCGCGGGACGCTGGGCGCCGCGCCGGATGGCGGATTGATAGAGCCGTATGGCGTGACACTGCAATAGCTGTGGAAATTTATTGATCGCCGACCATTCCGCAAACGCTGTCGTTGAACTCTTTGGCGCCGCTTCACCCAGGCCAGCCAGACGGAAGTGCTCGCGCACATGGTTTGGCCTGCAGCCATTGTCGTTACACCCGATGGGAACACCATTATCCCACCTCGCCTGACACCGGCGCAATCATCACCATTAACACCCAAACGCACGGTAACTGGCGGAGCGCGGCGTAACTCCAGCACCGCTGTTCGCCGCTGCGTCGGCACATTCAAATGGCACCGCGCATCATTCCGCAAGGATTGGCCGCGGACGGCGGCGGAAACTTGTTCATCGCCTACCATGCGCCAGGCAACAATTCTGACCAGATTCTGCGTCTCGATGCGATCTCGTCGAAGCTCACTGTCGCGGCACGCGGCCTCAGCGCCCCTGGCAATATTTCCTTCGACGCGCACAGGAGACTTGTTCGTCGCCGATCAGGGTATGCGCCAAATTCTGGACTTCAAAGCAATGGGAGTTCCGGCCACCGGAGTGACGCTGCTCCCGCCGACGCCTTGCGCCACAGCACCAACGGTATTTTGCGACCAAGTTATTGGCAGCAGCGATCCGACGCTGCCCTGCGGGCTTTTCAACAATAACAACACCGCGATCACTGGAATCGGCCAACTTCACATCCAGCAACACAAGCGATTTCACGATTTCCAACTCTTGCCCTAGCAACTTCACTAAAGCGAACAGCAGCTGCGCGTATAACGTCGCATTTGCGCCTACGGCGTTGGCCGCCAGCGATTGCCCTGGCGGAGGCGCCGCAGAACACTCGCTGCGCTACTTTTACCGTGAACTATTCCGGCGCCACCGCACCGCTCTCGCCGAGCCCAGCGGCGTCGCAGACGATTTTCAAATTACTTGCATGACCACTATGGACTTCGCTTGCCACCACCATGGAATCGCACGCCCTATCAAATTACCATCACTTAGGGCTCCGCAGCAACGTTTCAATTGCAGATCGTACCAGACAATGCGTTCAGCGGCTCCATCACGCTGAACTGCCCGACCAATCTTCCTTCGGCTCCTGCAGGCAGCGCAGGAAATCCCACTGTTTGCGGCATTTCGGCAGGCAGCACTGTCAGCCTGCCACTTGCGAACACGATCACGCTACCGGTAGTCGCCGGAACTGCCGTGCCTTTCAATGTGACGTTTCAAACAACCACAACAAGTGGCGGCATGAGTTCGGCCCTACAACGACGGCAGCCAAGCGGCTGGGGGCGCTCGCCGGATTATTCTCCTCGCGCTCCGGCAAAACCGGTGATTCCGGAAGCTCTGGCAGCTCGCTGAATCGCGCGGCGCGGGGGATATTTGCTGCTTTCTTGTTGGCCGTAATATTCTTCCTCTCGGTTTGGCTCATCCGTCCAACCCGTTTACCGCGCATGGTCCCCGTCCTCGCGTTCACTTTTGCGGTCGCGATTTCCGCAACAGTGGGCGGGTGCGGTCAGACCGACTCGACCGCCGCCGTGATTCCCTATACCCCGACGGGCACCTACTCTCTTACCGTGCACGGTTTCGTGCAAAATGCTGCGCGAGGTTTCACGATGACGCTGGTCGTGGACAATTAGCGAAATGCAGGTTTGCAGCAAGCCGGCATGACGCGCAGAACACTTGGGCGACAGTCCACGTGAATCTATACGTACACAGTTCCCCGCCGATGCCCATAGGGTATTCGCCGCCGCCCCGTCGTCTGCTCCGGACGCACATCACGATTGACCAAATTTTCAATGGCGGTCTGTGCCGCGCCCAACTGATCGACGGCAAGCGCTCGTGCTCCGCGCGAACGCGCCGCCAGCGCGGCTGTGGCTTATCCCAATGCGTCTGTGGCGGAGCGGATCTGCACCGGATCAGTGCCGAGCACCAACGTCGCCAGCACCTTTTCGTAGCGCACACGCACGGTCATGGATTGCGTGGCGCCAATTAAATTGATCTTGTCCTCTCGCCATTCCCACAGCCGCATGTAGCAGCTGGGCTGCAGGTTCAGCATGCTGCCGCCGCTGGTGAATTTCTCCATCGGTAGTTAGACGTCCCCGGTGCTCGCCGTGGCGCGTTCCCACAACACGTGCGGCATCAGGCAGTCGGTGGGCAGCTGCGGGCTGGAAACGTCGCTGATTTCCGTGTTCGTCACTCCGGTCGTGCCGACCAAGTCCAGTTCAATGTCCTGCCGCTCCATCCGCACGCTGACGCCATTTTCCGCAAGCTCCCGCTGCAGCCCGCGGTACGCCGAATTCAGCAGCGGCATCAACAGCGTATCGGTGAACTCCGCGCCCGAGGCGTCGTTCACCAGCGCGCGCGCCGGCGTCAGTGCGTCTTCCGCTTGCGAATACGCCGTAGTGGGTAGAACGGGCATGGTTCCTCCGGTGAATTAGCACGCAGGTTCCGATCGCTGTGATTTGCGTTAGGATGTTTTGCAGTACATCGAGCACAGGAGCAACAAAGGAGAACCAATGGCAGCGACCGACAAACGCCAGTACATTCCACCGCCCGGCGCCCCAGGCGACTTGCCGTTCAGCAATGCCGTGATCGCGGGCAACACGGTTTATCTTCCGGGCACATTGGCTTCGATTCGGCCACCGGCAGAGTGCCGAAGGATATAGAGCGCGAAGCGCGGTTGATGCTGGACGCGCTCCATGACACGCTGACCCACTGCGGCCTAACCATGCACGATGTGGTTTCACTGACGGTATATTGTTCCGACATATACGCTGTTCAGACCACCTCGACGCGGTAACCGGGCGTGTATCCCGCGCACCATTCCATTCACGCGTTTATCGGCTCCGGCCCGCTACTGTTCGGCACCCACTTTGAAATTCAGGGCATCGCCGTGAAGCCGGAGGCGTGATCGAGCCTGCACGCGCCAGCAGGTAATGGTTCATCCCGCTTTCGACACAAATTCTTAATGTAGAAACGGAATTTTGGCGGCCGCCCAGTCCACCGGGCTATCGCCGGGGAGTCCTAAGATCGCCGCCGTCCATATTGGCCAGGCCCGCCTTCCCTCCCGGACGAATCTGCAATGGCAAGCGCATGTTGCGCGAGCTAACGCGTTCGGCATCGCCGCGCTGCTGAATCATCGTCAGCAGTATGTCGTCGCGCTCGTACAACAGGGGAAGCTTGTCGCGAACCTTTTCCAGTAGTAACGCAACAGATTGTGCATTCTGCATCTGTGCCATATTGTGAACGTCTCGCTAGGATTGAATTTCGTGCAGCGCGGCGATCCGCTGATCAGCTCCGCGCTGTTTTTCTTGGCCGCCCGCAATCTCTGGGCGTCGACGTCGTGCGAAACTTCGCGGGGTGTCCTCCTCGGACGCGTGCCTGGAGAATCGAATCCGGCATAACGAATTGCCCTGAAATTCACCTGACTGTAATTCACCGTCAACTACTGTCTCGCAACCTGTCCGCGTACAGTCCGCCGTACTCGCCTCAGGCTGCACCTCGGTACAGTTGAGCTATTTCTTGAAATAACTCATCATCGAATTGCTAGCCGGTGCGGTGAAATGGCGGCGGAAAGCAGAAGACTGCTCCAAAACTGAATCGCAGTGGGCTCTCGCGTATTCCCCCCTCTACGCGCTGAGCGCGCGCGGCATTTGACCATGGGGGATTTCGAATGAACGTTAGTAAATTGTTTCTTGTAGTTGTGTTGCTGATCGGCGCGGCGCTCACTGCCCGGCCCGCACTTTCGCAGACAAACTGCACCGCCAGCCAGCAAGCCGCCGTACAGTGCTTTGTCGCCAACGCGGTAGCTACCGATCTAACCAAACCCCGCTACGGAATGACGCTGGCGCAGTTCGAGTCCTACGGCGTTGCCGTCTCACAGATACTCCAAACCCATCACACCTATCTTGTTCTGGTCGGTGTCTCCAGCGCCGTCGCAGACGCCATGCCGCCCAAGAACACCGACGGCTCGCCCAATCAGACCGCGCAAGAGAACGCAGTTACGCAAACCGTCGCCGCAGCTAACCAGTTGGGACTCGCGTCGCTTCCTACAGGCACCACTTTGACTGATCTGGAGCACTTCTCGCTGGACATCACCAACGCCATGAACGACAACAACGGCGTTCTGGAACTGCTCACTCCCGGAAATTCTCTGCGTATCATTGACTCCTACATCATCACCGCGACCGCCAACGGCGCAGTCAACTGGAGCGAAGTGAACAGCAAACTTTCCGCCGCCGTCAGTAGTTACATCGGCTCCGGCCTTATGAAAGTTCCCACGGGTATGAGCACGGCTCAGGTGACTTCATTCGCCAATGCCTTGGCTAAGGTCATTTACAATTACAAGGTCGCGACGCATCGCACAGCTCTGAGCGCCGACTGAAGCGCTCCCGGCCCGAGACGAGTCCGCTCCATGGGTGCGCCGACGCGCTCAACCGCGCGCAATGATTGGCGCCATCAATACGCGGCTGAATCCAGTTCCTCAAGGCTCGTCCGGGGACTTTGCTGCGTAAAAGTTGCCCATTTTCTTTCGCGGAGACTTCTGTTCCTGTCCTCTTAGAGACATTTGCCCCTGGTCATCTTCTTGACTGCAGGCCAGTTGCGTCCTAGAGCACCGCGCGCAATGATTCGACTAATGAAATCCAAAAATGAATCCCTGCTAGCACCGGGCCTCGCCGACCGACTGGCCACAGCGCGGAACTATCCTCCATCGCTAGCCGGAGCAACTTCATGCGAGCTTTCGTCCTAAGGGTCACGCTGATTTTCGTCGCGCCTGGCTTCGCGGCAGCACTACTGCGTGGAGCGCGCGCCCAAACGCCGCCCAGCTGCACCACCAGCTAAGTCGCCGCCGTCCAATGTTTCGTCGCCAACGCGTTCATCGCCCGCGCTAACGATGCCAAAGCATCCGGATCCAATTTCGCAACGGTCCGCGCCAGTTCCGCGTGGCCTTCCGGCCGCCGCGAGAAAAACAGCGCATCTATCCGGTTCAAGTCCCCCAGCATCGCCGTCGCGGCCCGCGCTTCTTCCGGCGTCGCAAATGTTTCGCGGAAAGCGCTCACGTCCTGTCAGGCGTCTCGCAATTCTGGATTTGCATCCATCGCCGCGCGCAAATGCTCCGGCTCAACCAGTTCCTCAGCGTCCGCGCCAGCTGCCTCCGTGTCCGTCGCGGAATCTCTTT
>CAVVGA010000009.1:0-264833 GCA_963747605.1 uncultured Acidobacteriota bacterium
ATCTCACAAAAGTTCAGAGCCAATTGATCTTTTTTCGTCATTCAACCAGAATGTCGAGTTCCGAAACCCAAAAGCCCTCAGCTGCTTTGGCAGCGAACTGGCAAGCGGAAATGGAGGGTTTCAATACCTACACCGCACTGGCGAAGGAAGAGACGGATCCCCACAGGCGGAACGCATTACGAGGCTTGGCAGCGGCAGAAAAACAGCATGCCGAATTATGGGCTGGTCGTATTCGTGAGCTTGGAGGTCCGCAGCCGCACTCGGGCTGGAGATTCTCCATAAAGCCGATTCGTTGGCGAATCGAACTGGGTGGGGCCTACCTCTTACTTCGCCGTTTGGAAATTGATGAAGCCCGGGACATCGCTAAGTACGGCAAACAACTCAAACTGCTGGGTGACCAATCCAGTGTTGCCATTTTGCAGGAAGTTATTCCCGATGAATGCGAACATTACCAGATATTGGGAAACTAATTCTTCACGTGGGGCGCTCCCAGCTCTTCCCTCCGAGCAGGTTCAGGCGGATCGATGAATTGGTTGCGGCACGCGACAAGGGGCACTCGCATGCAGCGGGTTGGGTGGGAGACGCGATTTATGGCGTGAACGATGGCCTTGTTTCCATCTTCGGCATCGTGTCGGGTGTCTCCGGGGCCACGCTGGGTAACAGCCATTTCGTGCTCATCGCTGGTCTCGCGGGCATGGTTGCGAGTGCTCTTTCGATGGGGTCCGGAGCTTATCTTGCTGCGAAGAGTCAGCGTGAGATTTACGAAGCGGAGTTCGCTAGAGAAAGAGAGGCTGTAGAGGATAACGAAGCTGAGGCCCGAGAACTGCTGTCTCTCAGTTACGAGTTCGCGGCCTACCTGAAGCTGATGCAGTACATTTCGTCGAGCACCTTGCGAAGGACAGGAACCAACTCATTAGGGCGCTCGCACGAGAGCGACTAAGTACGAACGAGGACGGGCTGAGTAAGCCGTTGGTCTCCGCGGTCTCCGGAGCGCTCTCGACTGCAGTAGGGGCATTCATCCCAATTATCCCGTTTTTTTTCATGACGGAATTCCGGCAGTCGTTGTGGCGGCGATTGTTCGTTGTTAGCGCACTTCGCTGTTGGTGCTGCGAAATCTCTGATCACCATTCGGTCATGGTGGGGGAGTGGATTCGAGATGACTTGGATCGGCGCGTTAGAAGGAATCGTTACTTATATCATCGGTATGGGTCTAGGGCGAATCGGTGGAGGACAATAGCGCATCGGAGCAGTCCCTCTTGCAAGCCCAGGATAATGTCTTGATCATCACGGACCCGAAAATAATCCACTTGATGTCCGGTAACCAGGCACTACGTCATATTTGCGGGTAATGGGTGGATCGGCTCGATGTATGGCCCAAATGAAAGGTCTGGCGAACCCGTGGGATCAACTCAGGATGCTTTACTCGCCAGATACAAGTATCTCAACAGGCGTTTTTCGCTCGTCAAGGTGTGAACGCACGACAGAAACTTTTGTAGTCCGTCGAAGTTGGCTTGTCCTTCCGCCGTAACCAGCTCCTGTTTCCATTTCTCTCGCGCATCATGCCGCTTCTTTGCAATCCGGGCAGCGTTTTCAGTTGTGTCTGTGGTACGGATCCCGCAAAACCCCACTTGTTTCATCAGCCGTTCGTTCTCTCCCGGCGGACTGTAGACGTAAAAGCCGATCGAGCTGCGCGTGGCAATTTCATCGTGGGAAATCATTCCGCCGATCACGAGAGCGTCACTGAACAGCATCCGCCCACCGGGCTTCAGTACGCGGAACATTTCGGCCAACACATTTAGTCTGCCCGGAATATGGCATAAGACGTCATTCGAGAACACGGCGTCAACAGTCGCTTCGTCGAAGGAAAGATTCTTCGAAGCGTCGTTCTGCTCGAAACGTGCCTGGGAAGCAAGCCCCGCCGCCTGTGCAAGTTGTTGCGCATTGCGAATTCCGGATTCGTTGATGTCCAGACCTACGATCTGACAGCCCACTTTTCCCGCAAGATGCAAAGCATATCCGCCGGAACCGCAACCGATCTCCAATACAAAGGAATCGCGCCTCAAATCAAGCAGCTGCGGAATTTCCAGAGACTCCTCGGTTGTGACCCAACTGGTTTGGCCGAAGTCCTGTCCATAGGTCTCGATACGCACCTGTCGATAGGGATCCGACGCATAATTTCCGTACGCATTGTTGTACAGGTCAAACATTTTCCCAACACGTTCACCTAACCGATATAGCACATCGGCATTAGCTGGTGGCTAGTATAAGCTCGCGGGCGAAGATGCCCTCATAGCTTTTGGAATCCGGCCGGCTGTCATGGTGGCCATCGTAGCTTGGGGTTGGGGACGCGTCAACGAATCGACGCCGGTTCCGAGGTATCCGCCGGGTCACGTTCGGACTAGCTCCTGATAGATGCCATAACGACGTCGGCCTCGCGACGGCCCGAGTAGACTGTTCGGTGTTCACCCCAACCGTGCTCGGACCGAAGGAGGCCGAGTTGTGGATTGTAGGATGTGACTTCGATGCTCGCCAGCAAACGTTGGCGATGCTAGTCACCGCAACGGGAGAAGTTGTGAACAAGACTCTCCCGCACGAAGGCAACAGCGTGCGGGAGTTTTATTCCACGCTTCCCGGTCCGGTGCGGGTAGGCATCGAAGCGACCGGGTCGATGAAGTGGTTTTTGCACCTGATGGAAGAACTGGGAATCGACTGCGAGGTAGGTCATCCGGCGACGATTCGAGCGGCCGAACCCCGCAAACAGAAACATGACCAGCGCGATGCCCAGTTACTTCTCAAGCTGTTGGTAGAAAACCGTTTTCCGTCGATCTGGCAGCCTTCCAAGGAACTGCTGGATCTGCGAGGGTTGCTCTTACACCGCCACCAATGGGTACGCCTGCGTACGCGGATACAGAATGCGTTGCAGGCGATCGCGCGGGCGAATGGTTTAAGGCGCGGGAGTTCGCTTTGGAGCGAAAGCGGACAACAGGCGATTGCGTCGCTACCACTGGCCACCCATACCGCTCGTCGGCGCAGTAAGTTGCAAGCGATGTATGCCAGGTTTGAAGCGGAGATCGAACAACTGAACCAGCAAGTCCTGGAGCAAGCAGGCCAACGACCCACCGCCGGGCTGCTGATGACTCATCCCGGCGTGGGACCGATCACGGCACTGGCGACCGATGTCTTTCTGGGTGATCCGAAACGATTCAGCGACGGCAAGGCGCTGGCCAGTTACATCGGGATCATTCCCCGGGAAAACTCCAGCGGCGGACGACAGCGGCTCGGTGAAAAGGTTAGGATCCACAGAGAAGAAAAACAAAAACGTATTGACTCCGACCGGCCTTCTCATGGGAGGAGTTACCAATCTGCGGGCCCTAATATTCCTGCCCATTGTGCGCCAGCGGACCGACAGCAAGCAACTTGCGTAGCACGATCTGCGCTCGCACTGACGAGCCAGATATGGCGCAAAGGATTTGGGACAGTTCTGGATTCTACGTGGGCACCGACAGCGCGTCGGCCTCGCAGGATTCCGCTGCAGATGGTCATCACTGGCAGGAGTTATACCGGACTGCGCTTCTTGAACTCGCCCCCGAAAAATTGAAAGAACGCGTGAAGGCAGCGGACGAGGCCATTCATGCCCGAGCTTCGCTCAATGGAGAGATCCTGAGCGAAGAGTGAATCGCGATACGAGGCGCTAGGTCCGCTTTGAATGTCTTTAAGGCCGGTATTAGATAGAATAACCCGCGGATCAAGGATTAGGGACATTGAGCCACAAGAGGATCCAGAGCGTACGGGACACAGACCGAGCGGATGCGTTCTCGGTTTCCCCACGCATTATGCCGTCCGTTTCCTCGTGTCCCGTTACGCATGCCAGCTCAACCGGTCGATGCAACACCATCCAATGCCTTGATTCGACTACGCTTCCGCGGGGGAACCATGTGTTTGGTTGTACTCGGTCAAAACCCAGCCAGAGCAGCGTTCCGCCTGGTCTAACCCTAGCCAGCGATTTTAGCTTTTGTTTTCAATGCAAGGTGGGTTCGAGCTCAGTGTTGCGTCGACCCATTGAGATCACCCAGCTTACGAGGCAACTCGACCGTGAATAAGAGCGAAGCGCTTGCTTTGGGATCTGGATTGGTAGACAAGCGGCTCATGCGGCCGTCCTCGGGACAAGCTTTGGGAAATAACGAGGCCGTCCCTATCTCCAATGTTGTGCCTGTCAAACGTATGGTCGGCGATGATGACCTGGACACCGCACACCTTCGACAAATGTTGGATGAGGCTGAGAGATATCTACTTTCGTTTTCTTGGTGTGATTCGATCGTTAGCGCTTATTTCGGCGGCGGAGTGGCAAAGATCCTCGCAATATTCCTGTTCAACATTTCACCTGCGCGTCCCGATGTGAACGAATGGATCTGGACTATTGTGGGAGACATTCCACCAGCCTATCTGCCCTTGGAAGATTGCAAGTCAGCGATGGAGGCCTTCGAGACCTACATCGACGGCATGAAGCGATGGGCTATGCTGGCCCGCGAAGGACGGGTCGGTACTCCCGAAGAAGGCGTCCCCCCCGTGAATGTTCCGGCAACACCTCAATGGGCAGAGAAGCTGGAGATCAAGCTGCGAGTACTAATGGACGGAGCGAGCCCCTTCTTCGAGTAGGCAACGAGCACTTGCCTGAAGAGCGCCGTAACTGTCACTGTGGACTTCGAGTTTCCGATAGCGCGACCAAATGGGGAGTTAGAGGCCCGTTTCAGATGCGATTGGCCTGCGGGCCATGTTTGCCGTGGTCTCGGTGGAGGGTTGCTTTGGGTAGCGAATTCGTTGTGTCCAGGGCAGGAGAAGCGTACGATGCGCGAGCCAGAGGTCCCAATCCGAATTTCCGGATGAAACGCACTTGAGCCTAAAACCGGGCGCAAATGTGTTGCAAGCTGACTCCTGACCACGAGGATTCTTTTTCATGCAACCGGCCGTCGAGAAGAAAAATCCGCACTGCAATCAAGCCTCAGGGAGCACAGCCGGTCTAGCAGGCCATGCTCCCGCTGGCGGCAACCTCATCGTTCTGACTGCACCGTTGACGGAAACGATTGACCATGCCGGTTTCTTCATCCAAATGGCACTGGCCTCTATACCACAGTGGCTCGAGTTTGTTCTGGATAGAAAGTATCCGAAGTGGCGCGAGGTGGAGTGCAATCAGGATGGCACGGCACGCTACATGCCTGCCGGAGTGCGTGTGTTGGAGAAGTCCCTGCTGCGCGAATTCACGGCGGACGAGGTGGTGGCTTGCTTCCCCGACGACCTGGACAAATTCGTAGGGCCCAACACTCGCGTGGTTGGCGTTTCCACTCACAACCCGCTGGGCGTGACGTTTGCGGCAGGCGTATACACTTCGATTTATGGCTCGTCAAAAGAGCCGTTGAATTCGATTTACACCCGCGTGATGTTCAATAGGATCAAGTCCAGCCCGTATCGTAAGAATTTTCAAGTAATAGTGGGCGGGTCAGGCGGCTGGCAGATCGCGCAAAACAACGCTTTCGAGGAGCTGGGCGTGGACTGCGTCGCAGCAGGGCGCAGTGAGTCCAGCGACACATTGGCGCTGTTCCAGAAAGCTATTTCGGGAGAAGCGCTGCCACGAGAAATCAACTTGGCGCACCCCACCTCGCGCGAGGGCATCCTGTTTCCCGACAAGCGTACGACTTTCGGGGTGGTGGAGATGACTACCGGGTGTGGTCGCAGGTGCCAGTTCTGCGTGCCCGACTTGAATCCGCAGATTGACTTGCCCAAGGCGCGCATCATGGACGCGGTGCGTGCCAATGTGCGAGAGGGCAACAAACTGGTCTCGCTCGCCACCGAGGACATGTTCATCTGGGGCCAAGTGCACACGGACACGCCATTCTTCTTTCCCAACCGCGAAGCACTAGTGGACCTGTATACCGAGATTGTAAACACGCCAGGTGTGGAGCAGCATCTGCTGAGCCACTGCACAATGGCGCCTTTCGTGGTGGATCCGGAGTTAATCCGCCAACTCTCGGAAGTGTTGCTTCCGAAGAGTCCGATTCATCTGCCCCGGCTTAGCACCCACCCGGAAGGGAAAGCCCTGGTCCCGCTTATCGGGCTCGAGACCGGGTCGGTACGCATGGCGCGGCAGATCATGCCCAGCAAAGGCATTCCATTTTCCATCGACCACTGGCCCAGCGTTGTCCTCGAAGGCCTGCGCGTTGCCAACAAGAACAACTGGTTCCCCATGATGACGCTCATGATTGGGAATCCGGGCGAATCCGATCAGGACGTTCGAGAGACGCTCGATTTGGTGTACGAGATGGACCGCCGCGGCCTATTTGCGTTTCTGGTGCCGTCAATTTTCACTCCGTTGCACGACACTCGGATGGAGCACCAAACCGGCGTCACTCGCACCCGCCAGCTTAGCCCCCTGCAATGGCAGCTGATGATGAAGTGTTGGAAGCATAACTTGCGCCCCGGGCAGTATAGCTGGTGGGGCCCCCTGGCTTGGCGCGCCGGGTCAGTGTTCATGTGGCTCTATCGTCTGCGCAAACTGAACGGGCCAGATTTCACCTGGCCATTGCTGATGTTCGCGGGAGTGGCGCCGGAAAGGGTCCTTGAGCGCATTGGCAAGATCCACGTTGGCAAGCCGCTCGTAAGTAAGGGCCGCCGGGAACTGATTGCCTCCCTACGGCCGAACTACCTAAAGCACCTGCGGGCCGATAATGGCGACCTGCCCAAGGAGTTTAGTCGCCGTGGAGAGGGTCCTCTCGATCAGAGCCAGTTGGACCTGGCGCCAGGGGGACGAGGCCTGAAAGTCCTGAGCTAGCATTGCCAACTTCTTTGCTACCTTGGCCATGAGGTCAATGGCAACGGGCGAATAAAGGTAAAGCGCTGGTACAGTTCGGAGCAAATCGATCGTGAACCTTGCCACCCAACCAAAGCTGTCACTCCGTCCTCAGAGAGAGGAGATTGCTTCCCTTCTCAATTTGTCCACGCGGGTCGGTTGTGACCCTCAATTGGTACAAGGCAATAATGGGAACATATCTCTGAAGCTCGATGGAGTTCTATGGATCAAAGCTTCCGGCAAGTGGTTGGCGAACGCAAAGCAAGAAGATACTTTTGTTCCGGTTGAACTCGATGTAGTCAAAGAATCCTTGCGGAGGAACGTGGAAATTGCGCAACTCTATACGGTGGGTGACCAGTTGCGGCCCTCTATTGAGACAGCGATGCATGCCGTCTTGCAGCACCGAGTTGTCCTGCACGTACATTCTGTCAATACAATTGCTTGGGCAGTACGCCGAGATGGGCCTAGCCAGCTGAGTGAACGACTTGCCGGTCTAGATTGGCGATGGATTCCGTATATATCTTCGGGTATTCCGCTGGCCAAGAAAATTGAGAAGCTTCTCTCCACGGCTCCGGAGACAAACGTTTTCATTCTGGGGAATCACGGTTTGGTCATCTGCGGAAATAATTGTGAAGGCGCTGCAACGCTGCTCGATGACGTAGAACGACGCTTAGCAATCGTTCCTCGGCCGTCGCCCGAGCCTGATGCCACCCTATTGGCAGTGCTCTCTGGTTGCTCTCACTGGCGCTTTCCGGATGTCCCCGCGTTGCATGCGCTGGGTACTGATCCAGTTTCTCGGATGATTCTAAGCGGGGGTGTGCTTTATCCATGTCAGGCGATTTTTTTAGGGCCGAGAATCTCGATGCTGCCGTTCTCCGTTCCTTTGTCCCGTTTCGCAGGATACTCTAACGGCGAGGCTGAAACTCCGACCTACGCTATCATCGAAGGCGGCGGAGTGGTCGTCAACAAAAAGATAAACAGTGCTGAGTACGCGACGCTGATAGGACTTATGCAGGTCGTGCAACGAGTCGAGGAATTCGCCCCGTTGAGATATCTGACGGTGACAGAAATCGCGAGCGTTTTGGGCGACTGGACGAATCGTTACCGCCAACTTCCTTCAAATAAATATCGAGTATCTATCAACACGGAGATTGGCCCTTAAAGTTACCGGGAACTAGCCCTCATTGTCGGGTTACGCGAACTAACCTGGCTATGAGCCGCGTTGCAGTCTGCGTTCCGAGCAACGCACCCTGCTGAACACTGCTTTCGACAGTATGTATGGCGGAAAAAAATGTTAGGTTGTGACAACCGGAGTTACTTGTAGCCAAAAAATGAACCGCTTTTCGTCTTCTCTCGCGAGGACGACCGTCATACGGTGCATGCACCTGGTCGATTGGGCATCTCGATCCGGTCAAGACCTGTATGATCGACGTGGCGTCGTGACTCACGCGCTGGCAAGCGAGCTATTGCTCTGCAGCCGATTTCAAGTAGTTCAGCCAGCGTTGATCACTTTCTTTGAGTTTCGAAGACGAGTAAAACAAAGTAAGCAAGAACCCTTCCATCGATTCATTCGTTTTCACAAGCGTACGGTCGCCAGGCAGCCTTTGCAGTTTCCAAACGTGAATGGCTTTCGCCTTGTACGCTGTGCCTGTCCAAGCGAACTGCTCCAAGGGCTGCACGAGGGCTATTCGGGATTGTATGTTGACGCCGGCAGTCCACGAGAACGCGGTTCCGCTCTGGAGAGGGCCGGAGATGTTTGCCTTGCTGATGTCCCGCTGCCATCTTGGCCAGCTCTTCACGTCGGTAAGCAAACCCCATACTTTTTCGGGTGCTGCGTTGATCGTGATCTCCAACGAGACTTTGACGGGAGCGTTCTCATCAATATTGCCGCTACCTGCCAACTGGTCGCGGTGGTCGTCTGCACTCATTACGAGGATTAAAAGTGCTACGATCACCAATTGCCTCATCAACGCTCTCGCTGTTCTAGAAGTTTAGTACGATCTTGGTTCCTATTAAGTTCCTCGCCCTCACCAGCTTGCTGTAGCGTGCCTCGACGTTCTTGGCGTATTGACCCTCATGAAGAAAGCTTCAAGGTATTCCACCGCTGATAGCATGGGCATTGTTTGGGCCGCTCATTTCCGGCTGGCAGTTCCCGTGGTTGGTAGGGTTAGGCTTAACAATCTCGCGCAAGGCGCTGCGAGAAATTATCCGGCTTATTTTCTAGGATTGGCTCGCACCCTGCCGCTAGAGTTCGGTCAGGGTTACGCTCGCCATGCTAGCTCTAAATGCTCCTTTCCTCGAGCCAAGCGGGAACATGGATCATGAGATAGTCAATAAAACTCCTTACCGACGGCAGCATTCCCCGCGGGCTCGGGTAAACCAAGTGCAGAATATTCTTCGCCCCAGTCCATTCCGACAACACTCGTTCAATAAGCCCCTCTTTTAGCGGTGCAGAAACCACTTGTTCTGGCAGCAAGAGGGCTATTGAACCTAGCCAGCAGGCAAAGAGATTTAGCTTTCTGACCACACAATCGTCTTGGTGACACTCGTTGCCGGGCACGTTCGATTACTTGGTTCGCTGTATTTGCTCTAGCAATGCCTTTCGGGTCTTGGCGATCTCTTTGGCGAGTTCCTTTTCGCCGGGCAAGGCGAGTTTGTACTGGCTGGACAGAACCTTATTGTTCAGATTTCCCAGTGCGTAGTGAGCGACGGCTTCGTTCTTCTCCGGAACAGAGGATCAATCCCAGAGGTGGGTTCTCATCGGCAGCGTCCAGTGCTCCCGCGCGTAGTTCAGGTAAAGATTCATCTGCCCGGCATCGGCGTGAGTGAATTTTCCGATCTTCAAATCAATGATGACCAGGCAGCGCAGCCGGCGATGAAAAAACAGCAGGTCGATGCGATACCACTCCTCGCCTACTCGCAGGCGTCTTTGCCTTGCCAGGAAGGCGAAATCACTGCCGAGTTCCAGAAGAAATTCCTCCAGCCGGTGGATCAACGCCTCTTCCAGAGCGTTTTCTGAATATTCATCTTTGAGCCCCAGGAATTCCAGAACGAACGGATCCTTGATTTCCTGTTCCGGGGCCAACTGCTCGGTTGGATCAGTTGGCTGGCCCCGGCGGAGGAGCGCTGCCTTGTTTCGCGACAACTGGGTGCGCTCGAAGAATTGCGTCGCGATCTGGCGGTCGAGTTGTCGGACAGACCAGCCACCGCGCAGAGCTTCCTTTTCGTAGAACGTGCGGGCTTGCCGGTTGTTGACCGAGAGGAGCCGTACGTAATGAGACCAGGGCAGGGGAAACGGGGACGGCCAAGCCGAGCCTGAGGAATTCGCAGACGCCGTCTGCGGATTCTCCTGTGCATCCCGGGTCTGGCCCGGTTCGGTCAATTCCGCAGACACTGTCTGCGGAATCGACCAGGCCAGGAAGAACTCTCGCATGGCGAGCAAGTTCCGTTCGGAGAAACCTTTTCCAAAGCGCGAGGTGAGATCCGCAGCCAAGCGGTGAAGCAAAGCCTTTCCGTACTGCGCCCGCTTTTGTCCGCGTTGCTCCTGTTCCACAATCCGGCGCCCAATCTCCCAATAGGTCGCAGTCATCAGGGCATTGACCGAACGCGCCGAATTCCGCCGCGCTTGCTCGAGCAAACCGACGAGCTGCGATACGAATTCAGGATAGGCCTTGTCGAGGGAAACGGGCTTCTTGGGTGTCATGAATCGAACGCAATCCTTTCCGGCAAGTCTGTGGTCTGAACAATTATAGCCGTGTTCGTGGCCAGGATTGAGGCGGTACGCGGGAAGATTCGGACAATTCTTCCTAGGGATTGATTGGACCTGAAATGCTCAAGCTGATTGCTTGACGGCAATGCACGCCAGCATACGCAGCTGGGCTAACGATCCGTGGATGTGATCTCCCTCACATCTGTCGATCGGCTGGATTCCCCGAAATTATTGAAAACATTGAAAATCGAGCGCAAAGGAAGGAGTCTTTGAAGCGCCTGAACGCGCTTGCACAGTAGGTGCACTGTATGGAATTGACGCGATTGGAGGAATTGTCGAACGTCTGCAGCACGGTGAGAGCACCTGCCTGGTGAGCAGCTGCTTGGAACGGCTCGGGAGTCGAGACGAGCTGCTCAGCACGACAAGCAAGAGCCTCGTGGGCCATTATAGGCGAAAGTTGGTTAATCGAGGTGGGAGATTCATTCGTGCTTCGGCTCGCCCATTGTCGGCTTGAGCGTGGGCGTTCCGTAAGATGTTCAGCTTTTCCTGAGCCGTCTTGTCAGTGAGATCCGCGTGCACCTTAGGAGGTATACCTTCTGAACCCAATTCTGAATCTCACCGGAACAGGCGACTACCACTTCCGCGTTACTGCAGGAGATTCAGGGCGTTGCCGCTGCGGAGGGCGGAATCTAACTGATCCGAGCCGAGCGGAATTTGAATTTCAACGCGCGTGGCGTATGCGCGTTACGCGGATCCCGTCGAAGATACTGGAAGGTTGCGATCCGGATTGCGCAGACTCGTGTTGTCGATAGGCGATACCCGCCTGCAGCAGAGCTGCAAGCGTAACGGCGTCGGTAGGAGTGGAACAACGAATTTCCGATCGCGCCGAAAGATCGTCCTGGATTGGCGACGTCGAACTCCATGGACTGAATGTGGTTGAGCAAAAGGGCAGCTTGCGGAACTCGTGAAGCTTGAGGCAGCAATTGTTGCACCGCTGTGCGGGCGTACGTCTTTATTCCACAGTGTCCAGGTTAGAGAGTCTTGATGCGTGTCTCGAACAAGAGGATAGAGTACTGGGTTTTCCGCGAGGCTTTCGGTGCCCTTGGAAATGAACCGCGAGAAGCTGTTCAAGTGCCGCCCGCTCTCCAAAAGCCGCAGTGCTGGAATCGAGAAAGGCAAGGAACAAATCTTTGGCGCGCCTCCGATATCGAGCAAGCGCACACCCTCTTGATCTAAGGTGGGCAAATTGTGATCGCTGAAATAATTCTCGACCGTGCTCGGGGAGAAATGCCCGAGTCGCCACAGCCAACGATCCCCTCCGCGGAGTTTTTTGTCGCAGAAACCGTTCCCCACGCGAGAGTGTCCACTTGCGTTTCGACATCGAGGCCCGCTCTCGAAAGAAAGACCTCGAGTTTACGGAGGCGCAGCGGAAGAAGGGTCTGCTCGGCAATCGGGAACCAGGGCAGTTGCCGAGCAGCTTTGAGATCGAGATAACTGATTTGCGTGACGTCTTTGGGAAACATTTCGACGACTGACGTATCAAGCGCGGTCGCGTCGGCGAAGGCAGGGGCCAGGGCGAAGGCGGCTACGAGCGCAGCCGCCATCTTCAGGATGTTACTGCCCAGGCTCATTGTAGACATCCTCCTCAATGTGAGCCCTACTTCACAGTAAGAGCTATTGAGGTTGATTGCATCACGTTGCCCGACGTGGCATTAACCATAACCGTGGTCGTGCCCGCCGGTGTGCCCATGGTGGGGTGTGTTTTTTGAGCTGCCGCAGCCAGCCGCGACAACAAGCAAACCAGCGGCCAGAGCGATACGAATCCACCTCGCCCTGCGATGACGCTCTCGCGGCGTCCAGATGTCCGCTTCAGCAACCAGAAAAGCAGGAAAAGCACCGCGGCTAACGCCAAACCAAGCGGCCCACGCGCGACGTCGGGCTAGCAACAATAGGAATTGGCGCTGCTCCGTAATTCCGGTAGTGACGGTAGAGATTGTCAATTGCGTTGTTGCCGCGCTGCCCGCGGGCGTGACCGTGGACGGAGAAAACGAGCACGTTGCGCCGCCGGGCAGACCGGAACATGAAAACGACACTGCGCTGTTGAATCCGTTTGTCGGGGTTATTGTCAGATTAGTGGAAGCGGACTGTCCTTTCGTGACTGTGAGCGCCTGCGAGGCGGCCGCGATAGAAAAGTTCGCGCCCGTGGGTTGCGTTTGTACCGACCGCAATAGCCCCAAACAAGCCGTCGCCTTCGTTTACCAGACCAGCCGAAAAATAAAGCGTATCTTTCGCGCCTGTCTGACCCGTCGGATCGAAGACAAGCTCCCAGAGAGAACCGTTGACGAAGCGTTGCCGTTCGAATCTTTCAGCGTGCCCGAGAAAATTGCCCGTTGCAGGATCGAACGCGTTGATCGTTCCGTCGCCGAAATTGCCGATGAGAAGATCATTTGAGAACTGACCGAAATTGGCGCTGGCTATGACCGTGCCCCATGGAGAATTGAGCTGGCCCTGCGATATCACCCGGCGGACGAAATTGCCGTTGGCGTCGAATAGCGAGACGAAGCCGTTGCCCGGAGCGTTGACGGGATCATGCTTGGGAGCGTCCTGCATCGCGTAGGTGACGTATACCTGATTGTTGTTGAGCACGTGCACGCCGAACGGCGCGAATCCTGCGGGCAGCGTGGGATCCGTGAAGTTTCCGGCAAGCGCGGTCGGGTTTGAACATGGAATCGAAGACATCGATGCGCGCGTTGCGAAAATTTGTAGCTAGAAGAAAATTTCCCGTGCCGTTAGTGAGGAGCGCGAGACCTTTATAAACCGGATCGGTGCCGGAATTGAAATTCGGATTGTCCACTTCAAGCACGGCATTGTTGCCGCCGGTCCAAGCGGAGATGGTTCCATCCTCGGTGGAGAAAATGAAAAATGCAGGGCTGCCATTTACCACAAAATTGGCGGTGGCAGTTGGCCACGATACCCGTCGGTGTTGCAGGGCCCGGAGCGCCCGACGGGAGGCGGAATGGTCACAATAAGGGATTGCGGTACACCCTGATTATCGTACAGCGTGGAGAAGCCGCTGTTATTGTCCGAAATCCAGAATGGGCCGCCGGGCGAGAACGCGAACCCCCAGGGATTAATGAGTTTCTTGTCGGTGTGCGCTGCGGTTACGGCGCCATCGGAAACCAGATTCGTTTGCGTGTAGCTGGTGTTCTGTGCGCTCGCCCGGCCAGCAAAGAAAGCCACCAGCAGCATCGCGAGAGTGCAAACCCGAAATCATTCTTCGCATAAAATTCGTTTTGCTCCTAAAGCAAGAGTCTGCCGCTAGGAAAATCTTCGTCTTCATGCAACTTTCTCCCTCAGGTCAAGAATTTGTATATCGTGTTGACAGTCCGATTCCAGAACCATCGTGCATGGAATCCGGCTACGCGAATTGTCACGGTGTTGTCACACTAATGGAAAATGTGCCTTCATTACTTAAGAACAGTTTTTTACAATCGACGCCCATGACTACGCCTGCAGACGCTCGCAATGGAGAGCTACGGTTGCGTTTCTACCTTCATCCGGGGTCTCGTTCCGATTCAGGCATTCGCCAGTGAGGCAGTGGCCCGGTGCGTTATACCCGCATTTCACCCGGCCTGACCTCTTTTGCAAATCGGTTCACTACGCGAAGGAAGGGAACGGGCTGCGCAGCGGCGCGCGCTGTGACGACGACGCCTGACCTGATGTCTTCCGTGAGCGCTTTGCAGCTCCTCGGGGCCGTGCATGAACGTTCCGGAGGCGAACCAAAAGCGCCTTGTGCTCGTGGGCGCGACAGCAACGGTCCGCGGATACGCCGTTCGCTACGCGCTCGAGATCTCCGCTGTCGGAAGTGTGATGTCGATCGGGCGCAGGAAGCTCAGTTGGTTGGAACGCCTTCCTGTGACGCAGGAGGCCGCGGCTTCGATTCCCATGTTCCGATCCTGATGCGATCGAGTCCAAGCATTTGCGAAAAAGCCCCCACGGCATTCTAGCGATCTACAACGAGCTGGCCTTTCATGCCTCGATGCCCAAGTCCACAGACATGGCAGCACTTGAATGAGTAGCTACCGGGAGTTTGCGCCACGAATTCAATCGTGGTTGTTTCACCCTTCTTGAGCTGCCAACACTCTTGGGGCGAAGTGAGTACCAAGCCGTCGGAACCATTCGAATTGGAGCCGTCGGGAACAGTAGAAATCGAAAAACCATGGTCATGGTCAACTGCGGTGACCTTGAGCTGAATTTTCGATCCGCTCTTCACATGAATAGGCTCGGGCGAATACTCATATTTTTTGGCGGTCACTTCTATAACTCGAACGGCGTCATTCTGCGCCAACAAGGGCCTGGGATGCGGAAAGCATAGCGCAGGCCACAACGCAATCGCGGCCAAGGCGGGCAACAGAGTACGCGACACAAGCCTATTCATTGAGCCTCCTGATAATTCCTCGAAAGGTAGACCGCCACGCGTTTCGTTTTATTCCCGATGGTCCGTCCTTCTCTTGCTTTTTCTGTCTGAGGGGCGATGCGTGGCTGATTACCCGGCATAAGAACCGGAGACATGCCTCCACACCTACAACATTAAATATTTTTGATGAACTCTTAGAACGAGCTACAGACCAAGCAGATTCCGCGAGGTATGTTCGAGCCGTCTAGCGGACCTTGACGGCGAACCGCCGTTCAGAGACGCTTTCAATTTCTCCGTGAAAGGTCTTCAGCCGTTCGATCAGTCTGGGCATCTCCGTGCCAAGCAATTCCGACAAGCGGAGGTGGAAGCAAAAAGAGTCGCGGAATCTGTATCCGAGAACGACGCCTGCCCCGTTTGCACTTGTCATTTTGCGATTGCTCCAGCGAACGCCGCGTCGGACTCAGCGAGATGCTCGCGCACGGCCTGCGCGGTTAAATGTGAAATCGGAATGGCCAAGGCAGTTCTTGTCCGCGGCGAATTGAACAGGACCAGCGATTCCATCTTGTCTGGAATCTCTTTCAGCACACCGACGTAGCTTCCGCCACCGGCCGCAACCATGGACGAGAACGCCGGTTCGCCCGAGTCTGGGATTGGACCGGCAACAATCGCCAGGTCCGGTCGCTCTATGGAGTCGTTCATAGTCTTAAGAACTGCGTCGGTCTTGTGTTTATTCGACGAAGTTTGCTTTCGATTGGTTCGAGCAAAAGGAACAGCCACGCGTTCCTGGCCGTTTTGTCCGCGGCCGGTTCGACAGGAAGAACGGACGAGGGCTACACCGAAGCAACGATTCAGAACGTTTCGCCTGAGCGCTCACGAAACGCCATGCGCAGCAGGCTACTCTCCCGCAATTTAGCGCCATGGAAGAGCAACAAAACCAAACCACGGGCCACATCTTTCAATAGCGCCTGTTGCTGGCTGAAGCGAATCAGGCCTCGCCAGCCGAGCTTTCTGAGAAGAGCGAGCCGCAAACGCGCAAGGCTGAATAGCATACGGGATAAAGATGCCGGAATGTCCTCCTCGCGGTGGTATTCGTAGAATTGACTGTTCATCGAAGCGCCGGACTGTACTTTAATGAAGTTATGGACCGCCCGGTTCTTCGGATTGGCGCTAACCTCTCGGATAAGCTCTTGTAACTTTCTCGTAGCTTCCTCTAGCGTTTCGAGTGTGAAAAACCGGTTGACCAGTTTTACGCCCAGCGGGTCCCAGAGATAGTCGTTCATAAGCAATGGGAGCGCGAGGTGGAAAAGTTCGGTCACCGCCAGATGGACGCGGAGATGGCATTGGTAGGCGTCACCCATGCATTCATACAATTGCGTCGTTTCTCGCGTCACTCCGCGTTGAAACGTCGGTGATAGCGGTATCGAGATCTTTCGTGAACTCATCCGTGTCCTCGCCGTTCAATTCCCGTTCGATTATTGCTGCAATCTGCCGGATCTGCACCGATGATAAGGCCATCCCGACACTGTAGAGTGGATCAACCGTGTCGCCCGCATCGCCGATGATGTACCAGCCGTCGGGTGAATAGCGCTGGCGGCATTCCCACATGTAGGAACTGTAGAAATTCGTGTCCACCACCGTGCCGCTACGCGCGAGTTCGACAATCACCTCGTGCTCGCGCCCGACGCATTCCAGGAATTGCTCCATCGTGCGGACCTCGCCATGAGGATAGATGTCCTTGCGGTACGTGATGCCGATGCTGATTAACGGAAGGTTATCCGGCGAGCGCATGGGGATGCACCAAATCCAATTGCCCGTTCCAAAGAAATGATGAGTTGCGAAGTAAGGAACGAAGGCGCGGTTCTGCTTCTTGACGGCACGAATATGGTCCAGAATTTCGGGATTGAAATTGATCAGACGGAACCAGAAAACGTTCTTCTGCTCATTGACCGTCTCGTGAAGTTGCAGCAACTTCGCGAGCACGCGGTTGCGCCCGGTCGCGTCGATCAGCCAACGGGCACGCAGCGTGTATTCCTGCTGGGCGGGATCTTGCACGGTGACAGTGTGCGACTCGTCGCCGTTCCTAATCTTAACTCCGACCACCATACCGTCGATCATTTCTATCCCGTTCTCCAGGTTGCGCGCCCGCACCTCGCGATCAAATGTGAAGCGGTTTACTTGGAAAGAGAGCAGCGGGGGCACGGTCGGAGCTTCGTCAACGATGTAAGTACGATCAGCAGGATGGTCAATCTCGGGCTTGAAATAATAGGTGAGGCCGTATTTCGGATAGTGCTTTTCAATGAGGTATGCACCAAGTCCAAGTTCTAGAAGGAAATCAACGGTGACTTCGACGAAGGATTCGCCGACGATTGGGCGGTTCTTGTGCGGACCCTCAATCACGGCCACCTTCAAGTTCGGGAAGCGCATCCGCAGGTAGGCGGCCGCTAGCTGGCCGGTTGCTCCGCCTCCCATAATCAATACATCGCTCGTCACGACGCCTTCCTTGACGTCACTAAGAATCAGAGCCCGTACTCCATCCAAAATGAACAAAAGACCGGCCGCCGGTCGGCCATCCTAGGGAAAAACCGCATTGGCTTCTTCGGACCAATTCAGATACCGTCAAAATAACCTTTATGGAGGTTTGGGGTCGGGCGCTGCCGCCTGAACGGATCGGAACCGGACCTCCTGGCACTGGTTGTTATCTCCTTTTGTAGACCGCCTCCCGCGTCGTTTTATTCCCGATAATCCATCGTAGGCTTGATTTCTTGCCCTGACGGGCAATGCGTAGCGAACTTACTTAGGCCAGAACATCGCAGGCGGTCAGTGGTGTTGAGGCCCCGCTCGCAGCAGCGGTGGCACGCCGGAGCGGATCGCTGCCATTTGCGGAACCGACGCGTTGGGCATTGCCGGCAAACACTTGCGACGTCTATTTCGAAGTTCGAAAGTACCAATCGGATCGAGTTTGCCTTTTCGGTCGGCGTCTGCTTAAGGTTGTCGCAGTGGGGATGATTCCTCTGAAATCGCAGTAGATCGTGAACAGATATTTTCAATGCGAACGGGCCGAGGCGTACCAGATGTAATAGGTCTCGATCCCTGAGAGCAAGACCACCCACCAGAGGGCCAGCTCGATGCGCATCCATAGCTTCCAGCGCTGAAACCGCCAAGCACGGGGAAGGATGTTGGTCCCGGCGGCCAATAGGATGTACAGCCCGAGGACCTCGGCCAAAGCACCCAGAACACCGTGGACGGTCGCAACGGCGTAGTATCGTTTCTCGATCTGCTTGGAGAGTTGCGGCAAGACTCGCACGTGAAGAGACGGCCACATCACCAGAGCAATCATCGGGAGGTTGACGGCCAGCACCACAGCTTGGCAAATGCCGTGCGCGGCGTAACGTTTCGCGCGAGCCAAGAAGGCGCCAGCCAGCAGGGCGATGCCCATCGCGATTTGGACGAGGAGGTTCAGGTCCGCGTTAAAACTCGCCCAGGTGCCGAAGAACCCTTTCACCGAAGCCCTGCCCTTTGCGCATCGCGCCAGCCGCACACGTCAAGATCCAAGAACGCAAAGGGTCTCGGATTCCTTTCCTTGAAGCCCAGACCCTTGGTCACAGCACAAAAGCTGGAATCTATTCCGCGCTTCCATAAAACTGGGCTTCGTTGTCCGCTTGTTCCTTGGTCTTTAAAATCCACAAGCCATCACCATCGGTGACGTAGATAAGGCCATGCGCCTTATCCTGTACATAAGCCGTCACACCGGAAAGGCTGCGTATTTCCTTAGGGCCGGCCGACGCCGCCGATTCTGCGTCAGATGTCCCGAACAGCCTGAGGGTATCGGCAACGACTTTCAGTTCGGTGGCAGTAGCTCCTGCGACTGTGTCGATCGTGCGCGGCTGGCTTGGCTTACTAACGTCCAGTATGGCAACCTGTGATGAGGAGTCGAGCCCGAGCAAGAGATATTCTTTACCGTTTTTCTTGACCAACAGCATTCGAGTTGCGGGACCACCAGAAAGCTCGACATGGGCAACCATGTTGGCGGGATTGCCTGCGGCGGTTTTTGAGTTTGGTTTGGCGTGAACGGATGGCGCCGCAGCGATTCCAGTTGCAACAATCGCAATTGCCGCCCACCGAAGCCCTTCCGAACACTTGCTGTTTACATGGTTCCTCATCGCGCCTTTCTCCTTGAATTTTGCAGCCTCATTCCCCGTATCGCAAGGCTCGCTTGTTCATCTCTATAGACCGCTTACCCATCCTTATTATTCCCACGGTTCGCGCCGTCAGCCACCCGGGAACTGCGTTGCAAGAAAGCAGAGTATGGGTCCGCGGGCAAGGGCCCTTCAGCGACCGAAGATCCGGCAGGCAAAAATGACTGCTTCATTGAGGATGATGGCTGCACTGCGCCCCATCTCCACAAAGGAAATTGATCGAATCTGAGACACCCAACCGACTGGATCATCGGCCTGCGGCATAGCTCGGTCACGTACTGCGTGTCGCTCCGCTCTGATAAGTCCTCCTTAAGGAATTGGTATGGCCCTTCGCTCTTGGCGGCACCAGATTCTGTGCGGGGCCGGAGGCAAGCGACCGGGGCTCGATCGCCAGCCAGGAAAAGTATCTTTCCCCATCAACGATTCTTGTCGTTGGCGCTCGCGCGGAGGCGGTGCGCCTCTGTCAGTTCTCGCTCTGCACGGAGCCAATCATCCAGGTCATTCCCACATAGCCCGCCGTAGTCCAGGTCGATCGTATTGGCGCAATGTTGAATCGCGTCGACCGTCGGAGGGTGTCCTGTGAATCTGTCGGCGAACTGCAAATGGTTCACCGACCCGTCCGCGGCAGATTGCAGGTTGCGCATCGAGTTTGTTTCTTTCGAGCAGCACACAATGCCGCAGAGCTGCGCGAGCAACTCCCAGCCCAAGCCACCCGCATGGGCTTCCCGGACGTAAATTGGGATCAGTATTTCGTCGCCAGCGATGACAACACCGCGATCGAAACTCTAGTAGCAGAATTGCTCGCAGCATCACGCGCAGCGAAACCCTGAAGAACTCCCAGGTCCAGCCTTTGACTCTGTAGCGGTCACCTTCCAGTGGCGGCTTTGCTTTTGTATCTGGGGCGGCGCGCCATTCGCCGCCGATTACTGCTTCGAAAGCGCCTCGATGTACTTATCGGGCTTGGCGTCGAACGCCACCTCGTGTTCTTTCATGCAGAAGTAGTAGGTTTGCCCCTTGTAAACCTCCGAAGGCGAGATCTTGCGGTCCACCTGCATCCAGCAGACCGCGCAAATGTCGCCGGCCGGCTTCACTGCGAAAACAGAGTTGGACTTCGCGTCCATCCAGCCCTGGCCCTGGTATTCAAGCTGAAACGCAGTCCGTTCGATAGCCTCCGCACCGAAATATCTCCCGACGACGCGCAGTGCGAGATCCATGCCGGATGTCAGCCCGCCAGAAGTTGCGAGGTTACCTTCCTCGATGAACCGCGCCCCTCGCTTCACGTGAATGTCGGGAAATTGCATCGCCAAGTCGGAATAAGCAGAATGGTGCGTGGTGGCCGCTTTGCCATTGAGAAGTCCGGTGGCTGCCAGCACAAACGTGCCAGTGCAAACCGACATGGTTACGTCACTCGTCTGCGTTGCCTTCCGGATCCAGTTCAGCATTGGCTCCGGGGAATCATCTTGCGCAGGAATTACGATCACCTTCGGCTGCGGGGCGTTCTGAAAAGTATAATTGGGCACGATCTTCATTCCGCCGCTGGCCGTAATCGGCTCCAACGTTTCCGCAACGGTGTAAACCTCGAATGCGCTATCCATCATTCCCCGGCCAGGAATGCTCGCACCTTCAAAAACCTCCCAAGGCCCCGCGAAATCAATGACCACCGCGCCTTTGGAAATTACAAAGGCCACGGGTATCGAACCGTTCGCCGGTGGCTTCAGCGGGCTCAGCGCGAGGGTTGACTTCACAGGACGGTCTCCACTGGAGGGCTGTTCTGCGCCGGCCAGCCGCGCGGCCGCAAGCGACAGCGGAACAGCCGCCGCCAAACCAACCGCGCCCGATGTTAGTAGTAATTCCCTGCGAGTAAAATTCCCGTTCTTCATATCAACTTCCTCCCTTTCTGTGTGTTGAGACAGCGCTCCAATTATTCATTTCGCAGCGCGACGATCGGATCAAAGGACGCGGCCCGGCTGCGGGATTATTTCAGTGCAGTGGACCTTCGTTTGTAGTGCCACAGGCTGAACTCCGAAACTTACTCGTATCCGTAGAATTCCTCGGCGCGTATGTCTTCCTCAGCGACCTCCGCGCCAATGAGCATCCGACGCACGCCAGCAACCATCCCTGAAGGGCCAGCAATGTAGTAGATCGGAACGCTCAGGTCCGGAATCCATTTGGACAGTAACTGGGCTGAGATTCGCCCGGTCTCTCCTCGCCAAGGCATTTTCGATTTTTCGGGTTGTGTCGCGGTGCAGATGAATTTGTAGCGCGTGTTATTCTGCTCCATTTCCTGCAGTTCTTCCAGGAACGCTGCTTCCTCGGGGACTCGAACGGAATAGAAAAGGAAAAGTCTGCGCGGGGACAGCGATTCGGCGGCGTTCCGGATAAGGCTGCGGAAGGGCGTGATGCCGATCCCGCCGGCCAGCAGAACCGCGGGGCGCGCCGTGTTCCGCGGAAGAGTCATCGAACCGAACGGGCCCTGCAGGAGAAGCTCGGTGCCCAGCGGCAACGAATTGAGCGTGCGTTTGAACGCTGTGGTGCGCAGGCGCATGGCCACCATCAGATTTCGTTCGTGGGGCGCGCTAGCAATGGACAGAGCACGAGTGTTGCCTTCCAGGTCCGTCTCGTCCGGACTCAGCAGAGTAAAATTGAAGAACTGTCCCGCCTCGAATTCCAACTCCTCGGGTTTCTCAAAATAAAAAGCAGTCGTGCCGGCACACAGAGACTCTTGAGCCTTCAACTTTGCTTTGTAGGGCGGCATAGGTTGTCTATCGCCTCCTTGGTCAGTCTGGCCCACAAGGTCCAATCGACCCACAGTCGGCTGGTCGCGGACATCACAGGCTTCTACGATTGGATGACCGAAGCGGGTGGGCTTTTATTCCCCGAGGTAACGGCAAGGCATATCACTGATGATCCACGCCCACGCCCTCATGCGCTCGCAACTGCTGTTCGCGGTGAACCTGGCACGGTGTCTCGATTCATTACACTGGAGAGTGCCTGACGAAGGCGTCCCCGCGCACGCGATAAGCTCGACATCACCGTGCCTAAGGGCATACCGGTGATATCTGCGATCTCTCGGTAGGACATCCCCTCGATTTCGCGCAGAATCAGGACTTCACGAAGAGTTGCCGGGAGACTCTCCAGTGCTTTGCGCAACACGCTGGTGCTGTCGTTTTGGAGCAAGAGTGCTTCCGGATTGGGAGCGCGATAATCAGGCGGTGAAAAGTTTTCGTCAAATTCCGTTGCGTCTTGCAGCGGCCGGTTTGCCCGCAGCCAGGTAAAGCAAGTGTTGCGAACGATTTTCATGAGCCATGCACGGGCATTGCCGGCGCGGAAGCCGGGAAAGAAACGGAAGGCACGTAAGCATGCTTCCTGCACTGCGTCCTGAGCGTCCTGTTCATTTCGCGTGAGCCAACGCGCGAGATTATAGGCGGCATCAAGATGCGGTAGGACGGCGTGTTCAAAATTCGGGAAATGACTGTTCTTGAGCATTGAAGCCTCCCTCTACACCGCTCAGCGTCTTTTTTGCGCGCTTGAGGCCTCACTATGGTGCGCACCTATAATTGATACAATGGACGCCCGGTTCTTTCCCGCTGGAATCGAGGTCCCCTCGCAACTGTCACTCAATAGAAGGCTTAGCCGATAATCTCCCCCATCGTGTTCCCGTGATCTCTGCTCGGTGCTACACTCCCTGTCGACCAAGATTCACCTCGCCATGCGAGAAAACCATCAGCCCGACGGGCGACTCCGCTTCGGAGTTTTCGAGGTGGATCTTCGCGCTGGGGAATTGCGTAAACATGGCCTCCGCGTCCGGCTTCAGGAACAACCCTTCCAGATCCTGGCGATACTGCTGGAGCGTGCCGGGCAGGTCGTAACTCGCGACGAACTTCAGAAAAAACTCTGGTCCGCGAACACTTTCGTTGATTTCGATCACGGGCTGAACAAAGCGGTAAACAAAATCCGTGACGCTCTCGGAGATTCGGCCGAGAGTCCTCGCTTTGTCGAAACAGTTGCGCGGCGCGGCTACCGCTTCCTCGCTGAGGTCAAGACGGCCGGTCCAGCCCCTGTGCGCAGCCAGGAACTTGCACCTCCGCCTCTGACCGCGGTAGAAACTGGTGATCGCGCCGAGTTCGTGGGCACACCGGCAACGCCACAACGTCGTCTGCCGCCGCTTGCGTCGAAGTTAGTAGCGTTGGCGCTGCTCGCAGTGATAGCCGCGTTCGCCGCCTGGAAACTTCAATCGAGGAACCGCCCGGCCTCGGCGATTCGCTCGTTAGCTGTCCTTCCGCTCGAAAGCCTCTCGAATGATGCCTCGCAGGATTACTTCGCCGATGGGATGACCGACGAGTTGATTTCAGATCTCGGCCAGATCAGCGCGTTGCGTGTGATCTCGCGCACCTCCGTGATGGCGTATAAACACGCCCGCAAGCCTCTGCCGCAGATCGCTCGTGAGCTGAACGTGGACGCTGTTGTCGAAGGCACGGTCCTGCGCTCTGGCGGCCAAGTTCGCATCACAGCACAATTGATTGACGCGAACGCGGACAAACATCTGTGGTCTCAGAGCTATGAGGGCGAGCTGAAGGATACTCTGGCGCTGCAGAATCAGGTGGCTCGAGCCATCGCAGATCAAATCCGGATTAATTTGAATCCACAGGAACAAACCGCGCTGAAAATCGCCAAGGTCGTGAATCCGGAAGCGTACGAGTCTTATCTCAAAGGCCGCTACTTCTGGAATAAGCGAACGCCGGATACTTTGAAGGTTGCCCTGGCTTATTTCAATCAGGCAATCGACGAGGACCCGAATTACGCCCAGGCGTATTCCGGATTAGCCGATACCTATGCCTTGTTGGGAGATTGGCAGTACGCGGTTATGACCCCTAAGGAAGCACTGCCAAAAGCGAAGGCCGCGGCGATCAAAGCGCTGGAACTGGACAGCACGCTCAGCGAGGCCCACAACTCGCTGGCATTCTGCTTCGATGCCTTCGACTGGGATTTGGAATCGGCCGGGAAGGAATTCCAACGATCCATCGAATTGAACCCCGGCTATGCCACAGCGCACCATTGGTATGCCTGGCATTTGAGTCTATTGGGCCGGTATGAGGAAGCGATCGAGGAAATGAGAAAAGCGAAAAACCTGGATCCGCTATCGCTCATCATTAACGCTGATTTGGCGGAGCTTCTGGTCATTGCGCATTTCTATGATGAATCGATGATCCAGAGCCGCAAGACGATCGAAATGGATCCTAACTTTGCTCTCGCACATAATCAACTCGCCCAGGCATACCTCCAAAAACATATGAATGCGGAAGCGATCGCGGAACTGCAAAAAGCGGTGGACCTTTCCGGTGGCAGCCCCACCATCATTGCGAATCTAGCTCGTGCCTACGCCGCATCCGGCAAGACGAGCGAAGCAGTAAAGCTGCTGGGCGATCTGAAGAACCACCCGAACCGCGGTTATTCGGATGCTTCAGAGGTTGCCGTGGTCTATGCAGCGCTCGGGGACAAAGATCAGGCGATGCATTGGCTGGAAATAGGTTACGAGGAACGATTTAATCCGGGCGTCCTGCTGCGGCCGGGCTTCGATCCTCTCCGCTCGGACCCGCGCTTTCAGGACTTGGTACACCGCATCGGTTTCCCTCGTTGAACAACCCCATCATGCGGATATGGAAACAAAAGGAATGCGAGTTGAGCGCTCGAGAATGACGCCCGCGTCGATTGTGTTCGTCATTTCGAAGCTGCCGTTTTGAAGGCCGCATCGGATTTGGCCAGTTGCTCGCGTACCGCTTCGACCGTCAAGCGCGAACTCAGCAGGCCCAATGTTGATCTTGTTCGTGGCGAAGTGAACAGCACAATGGATTCCTCTTTCCAGGGAATCTCGTTCATTACCCCGACATATCTCCCGCCTCCGGCCTCCACGATCGAGCACATCTCGGCTACGCTCAAAGCCCGAGGCATATTCTTGCCCCTTTCGCCGTGCTGCCGCATATGGTTCCGGTTCAATTCTGTCACCGTGTATTCGCTTGCCGGGGTCTGGAGTTCCGCCTCGTAGCCTTTCAATCGCCGAATGTCCATAGAGGAGCAAGCTTTGCTTCGTAAGGTCGTTCGCATCGCAGGGTTCAATCGGCTGCGTCAGCGGATAGATTCTGCGGGAAGCCGATTAAGTACGTAATCCGGACGGGCAACAATCCTCCAGCCTTTTCTCCGATCTCCCAGCAATATCCGCTGGACTCAATTCCGCTGGTCATCTCGCGCAGTTCCCCGACCGAGTACGCCCTCAAGCACGAAATCAAACCGTCGAAGAAAAGTACGAAAGGAGTCACCGGAATCAAATATGTCCAAAGGAGCCGCGACCAACGGAAGGGGCGCCTAAACGGGACGAACAGCCACGTACCGGTGGGAATCAGCAATAGAGATAACAACGTCAGTATGTGACGCGCGGGCGCCTCGAACACGCCGATGGCCTGTCGCTTGTTGGCGCTATCCCGCAGCAGGCCGAGCGCCTCGGCGGGATTCAAATGGTGGAAGGAGGAAAACAGCGTCCTGAATCCCCGCAGGTAGCGCGGGATCTGCGTTGCATCAATCGAGTCGCTGAGAAAATGAATACGATTCGCAGTCGAAGATTCCACGTCCTGCAGTTTTGTTGTACTCGGATACTTGTCAGTCAGCAGAACTTCCGGCGCCACCGCTCCGTGCGTTTCAAAATCGCGTAGCAGGGATGGCCACGGTCCACCCGCTCCGGAGCACAAATCCACCACGCGCTCGGAACCACACTCTTCCAACCGTTTCCGCAGCAGTGAGGAGATCGGCTGATACGTATTCGTCACTTCCAAAATCATCTGCAGCGAGTCCACGAACTGATCCCGCAGAAATTGCGGGAACCACGCTTGTTCGTGAATCTCAAAGAGTCGCGCCATTGGCACAAACACCTCCTACAGGACTGCAATGCGCTGGCGGCCACGCCTAAGCGGCTCACCCGCACAACACGCCAGCAAGGTCGTAACCCGTGGAGTCTGCGGCCCGGTGCTGGGAACGGGCCGCAGGTCCACTGCAGGGACTAAAACGTCACAGCTGCTTTAATTTGAATGATGCGGACGGAAGCATCTCCGCCGAGCCCCGCACCAAGAATGCTGGTGGGTTCGCTGACGGCCGACGAGATCGATCCGAGCGCTCCAGTCAAATTGTTGTTCGGTTGACTGAAATTCGGGTGGTTGAACAGGTTGAAGAACTGAAAGGCCAGCCCGAATTGCCCCTTTTCCCAGTGAGGAATTTGCGTCTGCTTCTGCACCGTGAAGTCGGTGTTCCAGTAGCCGGGTCCCCGGAACTTGTTGCGCAGGCCGCCGATAAAGTTCACTTCCGTCGTCGAAGGAACGAACTGCGCGGTGGTAAGGCAAGGCATCACACCGGTTGCTGCACCTTCTCCGCAGCTGGCCATCGGCCCGCCGAGAAACTGCGGAAGCACCGCACCGCCGTACCCCTGCGCGGACAAAAGACCGTCCAGTCCTCCATCCACCACCGAGTAAGGAAGACCGCTGCGGACGAAAACTGTACCGGCCACCTGCCAGCCGTCTACAAGTGGCGCCCAGCCGTGGCCCAATAAAGCACGACGAACGGGCAACTCCCACACGTAGTTCGCGCTGAAGTAGTGGCGGACGTCGTAGTCAGAGGGTCCGTAGTTCTGTTGAGTGTTGAACGGGTTTATGGCGGAGGTGATGGAAGTCAACGCGAAGAAGACGTTCGGGTTTCCGGCATTGGACACATCGTCAAAGGCGTGACTGTAGGTGTAGTTGGCCTGGAATACGCCTTTGCCCCAACCGCCATTGATGTTGTGCTTGAACGAAACGGTGACGCCTTGGTAGTTTGATATGCCGCCGGTGTCGAGCAGGCTAACGGTGCCGAACCGCGCGTCGAACGGAGTAGCCGGAAGCCCGGCGAATGAGGGAACAGTGGCGCAAGCGGTCCCGACGGCGCCCGGACTGCAGAATCCGTTTACGCCGTTGCGATCTACCAGGTCGTGAATGCTGTGATTTCCGTTATAGGCGACGTCGAAGGAACTGTTCTTGCCGATTGCCTGCTGGACCTCCAAACTCCATTTCTGGAATTGCGCAATCTTCGTCGTTGCGTTCGCACTAAACAAACTCGGCGGCGCGAAGTTTGGAACATTCGCCTGGATTTGCGCGAGCGTCTGGTTGTTCTTGAAACCGTTGATCAAGCCAACGTTGTTGGCGGCCGCCTGGGCAAAAATGTTACCGCCGTTCAGCGTTTCGCCAGGAGCGATGTTGCTTCCTTGCACGAAGAACGAGTTGACGCCCGGCGCGTTGGAAGCAAAGTTGTCGGTGAACACGGCGGGGAAGGCGTCATTGAAAAGTCCGACTCCTCCGCGGACCACTGTGCTGTGCGAGCCAAACGGCGACCACGCGAAACCGAAGCGAGGCTGCCAGAGAATCGAGCTGAGACCTTGCAGTTCCTGGTGCAATCCTTGCAACACATCGGTGCTGTAGGGCGTGTTGACGTTATTGTCGGCCAAAAGGAATGGTGCGTTGAGGCGGTTAAAGCAATTGGTCTGGCAGACGGGGTTGGACTCGTGCTCGATCCGCAGAGCGAAGGTCAGCGTGAGGTTCGATTTAATTTTCCAGTCGTCTTCCCCGTAGAATGCCAGCGTGTACAGAGCAATCGGCTGCGACAATGCTGTGGGGAAGCTTTGCTGCAGCACCGAACTGGTGCCGGTCGCCGGATCCACGCCGCCGTTAAAGAACGCCGCTACCGAATTGGGCGTCACCAGGCCGCTCGTGAATACGCCGAAATCCTGATCGCTCACATCGTAGCGCAGGAACTTCGTTCCCAATTTCAGAGTGTGATTGCCCAACGTCTTCGAAAAGTCATCGCCGATCTGATACTGCGTGACGTTGCGTCCCTGCGGGAAGAACGCATCCCCCGCGCCTCCGGCGCCAGCTCCGCCAATGTTGAACCACGGAATGTTGGCATTCGCGAAGAGTATCGTGGTGGGAAACGCCGCAAGCGTTGCGGTGCGATCAGGGTTGTTGAAGACCGCGCTGTACCACTGCCCGGACAGAATGAACTGATTCACCATGCTTGAGCCGAACGTGTGCGTTTCATTCAGTTGGCCCTGCCACTGCGGCTGAACGCTGGTGATATTGAAAAGCGGACTGATCGGATCTGTGTCCGACGCTTGATTGCCTTTATCGTACACAACACGCAGAAAGACGCGATCGTTCGCCGTAGCGTTGAAATCCACGCGGCCGGCATACTGCGCTTCAGTTGTGAGGTTATTATCTGCCGCCTGGAAGAACGACGAGCAAGCGACCCCTGGTCCCAGGCCTGTGAAGCCGTTGCATCCCAACGGGTCGGTGGACAAAGGTCCGGCGCCCGGGACGGCTTTGTTTGCGCCCTTAGCGTTATTGTAGAGACTGAACAGGTTTTGGTAAAAATTGACAGTTGCGGAATTGGCGGGGAAACCCCGGTTGTTTTCTAAATTAGCAATGGTTGCGTTCTGAAAAGCCTGGCTGGGAAACGCGACTGCCGTGCTTACGGGTATGATTACTCGCAGGCCTTCGGTATTGAAAAAGAAGAACAATTTATCCTTCTTGATCGGCCCCCCGATGGAAGCGGCCCACTGGTTGGCGTTGCTGAAGTTCTTCGGATCGCCCGCGTTATTCAGGAACCAATCGTTCGCGTTAAGAGCACTGCCATTCCAGTAATAGACCGCGTTGCCGTGAAATTCATTACTGCCGGACTTTGTGACGTAACTGACGGTGGCTCCTGCCAGGCTGCCGTATTCTCCCGAATATCCGCTGCTTACAATGGTGCTCTCTTGGATATCGTTTGCGCCCAGAAGCAGGTTCGTGGCCCCGGAGTTATTGAGATTGAGAAAGGGGTCGTTGTCATCCATGCCGTCGAGAGTGAAGAGGTTCGAGGAGGCGCCTACGCCGTGGTCGGAGAAGTTGCCCAGTCCGCCCGCGGTGTTCATCACCAGGCCCGGAGCTGTCTGAACAATCGCGGTGAGGTCATTACCAGGATTCGGTGTTTCGCTGAGCTGCTGGTGATTAAAAGTAGTCGCAACGTTTCCGCTCTCCGTTTGCAGCAGCGGCTCTGCTTCACCGGTGACGTTTACAGTCTGTGAGGCAGAGCCGATCGTGAGCTGTACATCCCCGCTGGTGACCTGCCCGAGCGCGACGGTGAATACCTTTTTTGTTTCCTCGAAACCGGAAGACGTTACAGTGACCGCGTAATTGCTGGGATTCAAGAGTTGGAAATGATAGACGCCATCCTTGTTGGTGGTGGTGGCTTGCGTGCTTCCTTTTGCATTATCCGTAAGCGTGACCTTTGCAGCCGCCACCACAGCGCCTGATGGATCGGTCACGACCCCTGTGATTTCACCGGTCGTCTGAGTTTGCGCTAGCAATTGTGGCGCGCAAGACACCGCCGCCAATAGCAACGCAAAACTCACTAAGGCCCATCTTCTGAGATTCATTGTTTCTAGCCCTCCCCCGTAAATTGTGTTTCCTCCCACACTCTTCGCCGCAAGCTCAGACCGCCCCTTTTTAGGCAGGCCTGTTCCTGCGCGCGAACACACCCGTGCCTACCGCAAAATTACCGTTTTTGTTTCCGCCACCTGACGGGCTACTCAGGAATCTCGGGCCGGGCAACGTCTCCGGGACCGAAAAGCGCCGAGCGGCTCACGTGCTTTCGACGCATCGTCTGCCGAGTGAGTTGTACAATTTCAGTTCACACGCAAAAGATAAATATAAATTTGTTTGAAAGCTTTTCTTGCAACGCACGTCGCTTCTGCCAAAGCGCTGGCGGTTATGATCGCCCATTTCGTTATGTGTGATCCTTTGATTGGGACGCGCGTGCTTTGCTCCCCCCTTTGGACTGTTGCAGGTGTCCAGACTGCGCTGCTGCCAAAAATATTCCCGAACCGCACGGATTTATTTTGTGGAAATCGAACGATGGTCGCGCCACAGGTGTCACGCACTTGAGGTCGGGTTAATTCGCGACGAGAAAATGAGAGGTCCCGCGTTTTGTATTAGGGGAAACCGATTTCCTGTCATCTGCCCTCCCCGAAGATCGAATCTCATCGGCACTGCATGCTGTGCGGCGTGCCAACCGTTCAAGCGGTGACACCGTCGAAAATGTATTTCAGCCGGCCCATGGCAGCCGATCCGGGGTCGGACTTGGGGAGGCGAAGGCCGCCGTTCCCGACTCCCAATTGCAGCAGCTCGCGCAGTCGTGTTCGCGCCTTGTGCGCCTGCGATTTTGAATTCCCCGCGGTGCATCCGAAAATCTCGGCAATCTCGTCGTGGCTGTATCCCTGTACGTTGTGCAGAATAAACATCGCTTTGTATCCGGGCGGCAATTCGTTGATCGCCGTTTCCAGCGTCACGCGGTCCACGACGCCGTTCAGCCATAGATCCGGTCCGCCCAATTCCTTCGACGGTGCGTTGGAGCCTTCTTCGGGACTCGTGATCGCCTCCAAGGATTCATCCGCCACGTTTTTCCTGCGGAATCGCATCAGCACGATATTGACGGACATACGATGCAACCAGGTGGAAAAGGCCGACTCCCCGCGAAATGTGTTGATCTTCCGGAACAACTGCAGAAAAACATCCTGCGTCAGATCTTCCGCCTCGCTCGGGTCGCTCACCATGCGCAGGCAAAGCGTGTAAACCTTGCGGCTGTGTAATCGGTAGACTCGTTCGAATGCGGCGACATCGCCCTGCTGAGCCATGCGCACGACATTCTCGTCAGTCATTTCTCCTACTTCGGCTTGCCCTGGTGCGCTCACTTTAGTTTTCCTCAAATCTTTGCCTGCTCGACGCCGCGTCCTGCTTGTCAAGTGCGCAGAGCCGTTTCGAAACGATCCTCGTGTTCCGAAATCGCTGGCGCCAACAGGGTCGGCGGCGCTTGAATCTCACCGCCGACCAGTTGATGCCAGACACCGTCACGATGTTACTTCCCCGCGAAGATGGTGACTTGCTTGGCGCTTGCAAGTTCCTTCTCCACCTGCTTCGGGTAGAGGAATTCATGGCCGGTCAATTCACCCGGATAGAACCAGGTCACGATTGCCTCAGGCTGAGCGGATCCACGCTGTGCGAAACCAAACACCGTGCTGTTGGCTGGCGTTGGACGCTCGGCACCAACCGTGAGAAGCGTCGCAAGCAACATGGTGCGATCGGCGTTGAAGATGCGGACTTGAAAATGATCGTAAACCTCGTTTGGCAGCACGAACACGTACGTTCCTGCGGGCAGCACGCGTCCCGGAATCTGAACCGGCTGGCTGAAGGTAACTGTGGTTTCCTGGTTCGTCTGATCTGCGTGTGCTGCAGGCAGGACAGCCAGGAATGCAAACAAAAACAAGATGCTGGCAAGACTCTTTACGATAGTGATCCTCTTCATAACTGCTCCTTTTCGTAGTATTGCGTCGCCCACTGCTCGCAATTTACTTCCGTGCACTTGAATTAACTGCCGCTTCGAAGTTTTTATTCCGCCAAAGTGAAACTTGCCGGAATCATCTTCAAAACGCCTACGAGAGTTGGACGCGGTGATGCGCCGCTGAGTAACAGAAATCGATGTAAAGTTTTTGTCGCCGATATATCTTGAAGATGTCTCACGCATTCTTGCGAACGGCGCCCAATAGAAGTGAGGAGCTGGTTGCGCAAAATGGCGCTGACCGCGGAGCGGTGCGGCTCGCTCGTTCGGTAGGATGTTCGAAATGCAGTAAAATTCTCGAAGGGCAAACTACAATTTGCGGGACAGCTGTCGGCACGGCCGAAGCTCGCCGATTCGTCGATCAGAAACACCGCACCGACACATGCCGCCGCATTCCCACAGGATTACGCGCAATCTGTAGCTCAGTTGCTTGTGAGCAGACTCTGCAGCTGCTGGAGGGCCGAAGGTGCGGCGTCGGAGACGGCGCAGAATTCCATTCCTCCCTTGCGCCACTCCAACCATTGATATCCTCGTTGTGAGCCGGAACTGGGCGCACGGTCCTTTTCGTTCGCGGGCCAGATGAAGACATTCACGAAATGCTTGCGGCGAACATAAACCAGAGCGGCGACTGTTTGGCCGTGCACGACGTCAATGCGCCCGCCCTGCAGCGTGAATCCTTGATCGCCAAAATCCTGGACGGGCGGAGAGAAATCCAGTTTACCCTCGAACCAGGGCTTCACGGTGTGCTGGTCGGTAGAGATGACATCGGTGAGATGCCCAGGCTGCAGTGAGCGCAAATGGGCGTCAACGATCTCCGCGGCAAGCACGCTGTCATAGCTGCGGCCCGAGGAAGTGACTCTCCAGCTAGCGTAGGTAGCCAGAAGAATCGCCGCCGCGACTGCGAGCCAACGCCAAACAGTGCGCGATGGAAAAGCAGCCACAGGGAGCTCAGTGCCGAGACTGGCAAGGATCTTCTTGCGAAGCGTGGCCGGCGCTCGCTCATAGAGTTGCGCAAGGCCCATGCACGAGCGCAAAGATTCCAGTTCCTCGAGTGCGTATACACACTTGGAGCACTGTTCCAGATGGCGTTCGAAATCCGCGGCGCTCGCGGCATCCAGTTCGTTATCGAAGTAGCCGTGTACAACAGCGCCGGCGCGGTCACAGATCATGGATAGACTCCTTGTTAGCAGGGCCAGTCAGCGCCAGTCGAAGCTGTCGGCGGGCACGGGAAAGCGTGGACATGACCGTGCCAATGGGTATGGAAGTAATGATGGCAATCTCCTTGTAAGAACACCCTTCCAGCTCGCGGAGGACAATTATCTCGCGCGAGCGTGAAGGCAATGACTCTAGAGCCCGAGTAAGGTGCCCGCGACTATCCGCTGCAATCGCAAAGGTTTCGGGCGTGGGGCCTGGGGGCCCGTGCTTTTCTTCGTCGAACTCGTCCGTATCTTTCCCGTGACGATTTTTCTGCAAGCAGGTGAAACAGGTGTTGCGCACGATCTGCAGCAACCAGGCGCGGGCATCGCCGCCACGATAACCGCTGAAGAAACGATAGGCGCGTAACATCGCTTCCTGTGCGGCGTCTTCGGCGTCGGCGCCCCCGTGCAGAAGCCAGCGAGCGAGGTTATGGGCGGCGTCCAGATGCGGCAGGACGAGTGTCTCGAACCGCGCCTGCTCCTGCGAGTCCAGCACGTTTCAACCTTCCTCTGCGACAGGGCTATGCATCTGTAGTGACCGCCGGAGGCCTGGATTTATTCCTATGCCTTGCGGTCGTTTTGATCGGGGAAAAGTGTAAGCGGCATTGCTTGGCCGGGAATAAAAAGGGCGAGACTGCGGTATAGCAAGACGGAGCAAGGCCAAGAGCGGCGCGGTTACCCTCCGAATCCCGGACCGCGCCGCTCGTCTTTAACAGACACGGCTGAGCGAATTGAGCAACAACCGGGAAACGGAAGGAAATCAGGGAGGACGTATGGGCGAGAAGCCAAAAGACCAGATCTTGCACGATCACAATAATGACGGCGTGGACCGGCGTGGTTTCTTGAAATGCATGGCCTGGGCGGGAACCGGGGCGCTGTGCGTGATCCAGGCAGGCGTGCTCAAGTCTTATAGCCTGAGCCGAATTAAGGAATTGGACGCCAAGAAAATGGCGGGCGAGCTCAGCTTTGTGCAGATCAGCGACAGCCACATGGGATTCAACAAGCCGGCGAATCCAGATGTCGCCGGAACGCTGAAAGCGGCAATAGATAAGATTAATGGTCTGGCGACGACGCCGGAGTTCGTGCTGCATACCGGCGACATCAGTCACCTCTCGAAACCCGAAGAGTTCGACACTGTCGATCAAATTTTGAAAGGCGCGAGCGCCAAAGATGTCTTCTATGTGCCGGGCGAGCACGACGTGCTGAACGATGATGGCCAGCAGTACCGGCAACGGTACGGAAAAGGTTCGAAGGGCGCAGGGTGGTACAGCTTCGACAAGAAAGGCGTGCACTTTATCGGACTGGTGAACGTGCTGAATCTGAAGGCCGGGGGCCTGGGCACGCTGGGCCACGAACAACTGGAGTGGATGGAAGACGATGTCGCGCACCTAAAATCGAGCACGCCCATCGTGGTGTTCGCGCACATTCCGTTGTGGTCGGTGTATCCGGAATGGGGCTGGGGCACGGAAGACAGCGCGCAGGCATTGGCTTACCTGAAGAAGTTCGGTTCGGTGACCGTGCTGAACGGGCACATTCACCAGACGATGCAAAAAATCGAAGGAAACGTGACGTTTCACACGGCCGCGTCCACTTCTTTTCCGCAGCCTCAGCCTGGAAAAGCCGATTCGCCGGGGCCCATGAAGGTGCCGGCGGAGCAGTTGCGGAGCCTGTTGGGAATTACAGATGTGAATTACGTGCGGGGCCAGCATGCGCTGGCGGTGGTGGACTCAACGTTGGGATAAGCCGGAAAAAATCCCGCGTGGAGCCGGAAATCAATTCTTACAAAATTTAGAGAGGATCCAACGATGATCAAGAGAACGATGTCGATTTTTGGTTTGGCGGTGCTGGTGCTAGTCGGTTTGGGGATGCTGTTCAACGGCTCCGCAAATGTCGCGGCGAATACTCAGCCGCCGGCAACTACGGAAGTGAAAATTGATAATTTCAGCTTTACACCGGTGGCGTTGACGGTGACCGCAGGGACGACGGTTACCTGGACCAACCACGACGATATTCCGCACACGGTGGTCAGCGCGGATGATGCAAAGACGTTCAAGTCCAAGGTAATGGATACGGACGAGAAGTTTTCCTTCACCTTCACGAAAGCGGGAACCTACACGTATTTTTGTTCGGTTCACCCGAAGATGAGCGGCACCGTGGTGGTGAACTAACACGCAATGAGCGCAAACCCATTCGACATAAAACGATAATGCTCGCAAGGCACGCGCAACACGTGGCGCGGATCATTCCATGAGCGAGATGATCCGGCGAAGAATCAGCGGAGAAACTTTCCAGCGAGAGTACTGCCAGAGATCGATTATTTACCGAGTGAGGTTAACGCCGCCCTTGTGCCACTCAGAAGTCTCTGCGTCAGCGAGGACTTTGGCCTCGCGCCAGGACGAGAAGAATTCTCGTATTTTCTCCTGTTCAAACAGATGCTCCAAGGTCGCTTGGACCATGCAAGTGCGGGAATCTCCGAATCGCCTTGTTGATACAGGCTTCCAAGCCATTCTGGCAAGCCAACCAACACTTGACGAGGAACGGCCGAATCTCGCCAGAGACTCGCAAAGATGCTCACCAATTCGATGCCTGCCGAATACCTTGAATCTGACCGTTCGCCGTCAGAATCTTCACGGAGGCTTCCCTGGTGGTAGTGCTTGGTGAATTTAATTTGATCGTCTAGCTGCAGAGGTGGTTCGATGCGGAAACGGCGATTCGCGTAAGAGAAAAGTCGTGAACCCAGGAACTTCTATATCGCTACTCGCCATCCAGCTCTGAATATCGCTGAGCGCAACACCATTGTTTTTAGGAGTCCACTCCGGAACACTTCAAACCATCTTCCGGCATCAAGTGCCGTAGAACGAGTGCTCTAAATTAAGTCTCTGGAATCCCGTCCGATCGGGAATATTTTCCTACGTCTTGCGGTCTTCACACTGACGGACCCGTACGCGCGGGGGTAGTATCTTCGGGCGCGGGGCCGATCTTTGTCCGAAGAGGAGAACCGAAATGAGCGACGTGAGAGGTGTGTTTAATCGCATGACAAATCGACGTAAGTTTCTGCAGAACGGAATGCTTGCAGCAGGCGCAGCGACTATGAGCGCCGGCCTGTTGTCCGGCGGACCATCGGCCTTCGGCCATGATCGCGGCGACGATGACGGTGCGCCCATCACAAAGGGCGATATCGCGATTCTCCGGTTCCTGAGCGCCCTCGAACAAGTTGAAGAAGATCTGTGGACCCAGTACTCGGAACTCGGAGGAACCCAAGACAACGAAGTCTCGGGAGTCAACGGCGGAAATTCGTTGTACTCGGCGGCCCTCACGATCCTCGATGGTGATATGGCTCAGTATATCCACGACAATACCGACGATGAGATCAGCCACCATCGCTTTCTGAACAACTACTTGGCTTCGAAGGGCCAACAGAAGGTCGATCTCAGCCACTTCGCCACGTTACCGAGCAGCAAGGCTGACGGAGCCCGGCAAGTTGGGCGGCTCACAAACCTGATGCAGCTCACCGTTAACACGAGTTTCTGGTCGAGCTATCGCAGCATCACCAATCCCGATTTCGATCCGAATTCGCCCTTTGCTCAAGCAGTCCCGAGCTTGAATGTGGGGCAGCATACGGCAATACCAAGGTCCAATGCCGATACGAAGGGCAGCACCATCAGCGCTGACCCCAACAATAATCCCCAGAGCATCACCGCCCACCTGCAAGCGATCGCTTTCACGGCAGGATTTCACTTTGCGTTCATCGAGCAAGGTGGCAGTAGCCTCTACCCAACCTTGGCTCAGAAGGTGACCAATCTTGAAGTCCTGCGCATCTTGCTAAGCATCGGGCCGAGCGAAACCATGCATTTTCAGACCTGGCAGGACAAGGCCGGCAATGCGCTTCCCTTGACCGACGTGGACAACGGACCGGGCGGAACGGGGGCCAGCGTGACGTTTTCCACCCTGTCTCAAGCACAAGGCGAGACCAATCCGGAGTCGCTCAACGGTGATACGTTGCAGGCCAATCTCATCATGCCCGAGCCAACCCACTTCCTTGACGAGGGGCTCGGACCGGTCGCAATCGTTCGTCCAACTTCCACGAAAAACGGCGGCGCCGTAGCCTCGCTGCAGAGCTTCGTGGATGACGGGCTTTTCATCGGACAAAAGAAACAATTCTTCGACAAATTGTTTGATCTGGCTAACGAAGCGGATCAAGCGAGACGGGAGCTGTAAAAAACTCGCCCGTAATGTTTGGCATATCAGCAGCATTCCGATTCACCAGGCGCGGTCAGTGCGATCAATTTTCATGCTGGCGCGCGGCGATCCGCATCGAGCTGGACGGGGCGAGTGCAGAGGAGCACAGATTGGCATAAAGCGGTGCGATCGCGGCCGATCACGCGAACGGCCTCGCCCCCGTCCTCGCTTGTGCCTAACTCCTAGTGAGTTCCATAGCAGGAGTCAAGAAAAACACACTTCTCCTTTGGCCGGAATTTTCCTTGCCGTCCACCCAAGCCCATGGAGTAGGTTTGTTCTGGCCTTCCGATCCATGAGCTCGGGATGCTAAAAGGTTCCTGTAGCGCTTTTGGCTTTCTTTACCAGCGGTTTTCATCGCTTCTTCGCGACGAAGCCAATCCGTTCTGAGACCAACAAGCAGTACGCTAGTCAGGTGGCAACCAAGGTGCCATCGGGGACTCGTGGCCCGTAGCTTTTTCGGGTCATCCGAGGGGGGCTAGGGTCGCGTGTGAGAAATACGGACGCTCCGGGTAGAACCGTCGTGCTCCGTGACGGCACCAACCGCTTTACTTGCATACCCGACAATCCGAAGGCGATCGGAAAACCATCGATGTGCGCAGATGCTGCTTCAATGCAATGGCTCGCGGATTTCAAGGCGCACAAACCCAAGTCGACCAACACCGTCCCGGGCATCACTTACATGTTTGCCGGCGCCACGCAACGCAGCGATTCGGATCCCTATGACATGGCCAGTCCGGAAATTCACCTACGCCCGCACTGGATGATGTTGTGGCCGTTCGATCCCAAGACCACCGGCGTTCCGAACAAGCACAAGCCGACGGGAGCCTACCTCATGTGGGCAGGGTCGCCCTAGGCTCACGTGCAAGTCATGGGGCTTCCCTGAGAAAGTAAAGCATGAAGACGATTCAGATCTAAGCATCGAATCGCAGCGCAAGTATGGCTCACAGGAAAGTATCAGAATGGCGCCGGCTGCAATCTGTAACGTTGACTTGGAAACTGCGCTGCAAACAATTGCCCTGGAGTACGGAATGAGACTGGCTCCATTTTTCCTGTTCGCGTGAGCAAGTGGTCCAACAGCTCAGGAATCGATTTCGCTATTTTGCCAAGCACGATCGTATAGTCGGCTGTCGAAGCGCCCAGGGGCTTACCCCAATGGTTCTCGGACCCAGCCGTACCAAAACTGTACCAAAACCCTAGTTAGTTAGTGCCTCGGGGTTTACTTCGAGCAAGAAGCAGATTCCCCGAAATTGTTGAAAACATTGAAAACCGAGGGCAAAGGATGGAGGCTTCGGAGTGCCGGAACGCGCTTGCAAAGAAGGAGCAATGTATGGAGGAAATGGAACTTTAGGAAGCGTTGAAGGTCTGCCGCCTGGTGAGAGCACCTGCCTCGTGAGCAGGTGCTCCGCCGGAGTTTCGTCGGAGTCAATGACGTCGTTAGTTCAAATGAAGCCTCCGCAAGCGACGATTCTTTTGTTTCAGTAATTTCTATGAACCCTGCAACCATCCGAATTTGTACGCCGTGATAATTTCCGGGTTGCGGATCCGCCGACCCTCGGTAATCGTTTCTCCTAATCCACGTGGCGCGTCTCCGGAAACGGAAAGAGGACCGTCTTGCCATCACCCAACTTGGCCTGTATAATTGAGCATGAACTCAGTAATAGAGAGGCTTAGTGGCCCGCCCTAAAAGCGAGGACAAACGAAATGCGATCCTGGACGCCGCGACCCGCCTATTTGCGGAGCGCGGTCTTAGCGCTGCCCCAACGTCAGAGATATCTAAACAAGCTGGCGTTGCCGAGGGAACGCTGTTTACGTACTTCAAGACCAAGGATGATCTGATCAATGCCCTTTACCGGGAGATTAAGCTCGAACTCGCAGACGCCATGATGTCGGATTTCCCCCGGAAGAAGAAGGTTCGTACCAGGCTGCGGCATGTTTGGGATCGCTAGGTGAATTGGGGCATTGCCAATCCCGGGCAGCGCAAGGTGCTGGCGCAACTAACGGTTTCCGAGGTGCTCACCAAAGAGTCCAGAGACGCCGGCAGCGCACCGTTCGTCGAGTTCCAAATCATGATTCGTGACGCGATTGAGCAGCGGGTCTTTCGGAATGATGTTCCGGTGGAACTGATCTCGAAGTCGTTAGCAGCCTTGGTAGAGGCGACGATAGACCTTACGGTGTCGAACCGATCCAAAGCGAAACAATACCGAGATAGCGGCTTTCAAATGTTTTGGTCGGGCGTAACCAAGTAACGAGTCAGTGCATCTAATAAATGAGTGAGTAATCACAATAGTTAGCCAGGAAGGATGGAGGATATTACGATGGCAAAGGTCTGGTTGATTACGGGAAGCGGAAACGGGTTGGGGAGGGACATCGCCGAGGCGGCGCTGGCCGCAGGTGACAGCGTAGTAGCCGGAGCGCGTCGGACGGAAGAACTGGCACCCTTGGTGGCGCAGTACGGCGAGCGGGTGAAGCCCGTCAGGCTGGAAGTGCGCGATGAGGCCGCCGCAAAAGCAGCCGTGCAGTTGGCGGTGGACAGCTTCGGGCGTCTGGACGTGCTCGTCAACAATGCTGGTTACGGGCAGATTGCGCCGTTCGAGCAAATGAGTGCGGAGGATTTCCAGGCCGTCGTGGACACATGTTTTTACGGCGTCGTGTACACCACGCGCGCCGCCATCCCGGTGATGCGCAAGCAAAAGAGCGGTCACATTTTTCAGGTGTCTTCGGTCGGTGGCCGCCTCGGGGTTCCCGGCAATACTCCGTATCACGCGGCTAAGTGGGCGGTGGGCGGTTTCAGCGATTCGCTCTGGCGATGGAAGTCGCGCCGTTCGGGGTCAAGGTCTGCACACTGGAGCCGGGAGGTATTCGGACCAACTGGGCACGGCGCGCCGGTCAGAATCCGCCGGACTTGCTGCCGGAGTATGAGGCCTCGGTCGGCTCGTTCCTGAAGATATTGCGCGGCCTCGAAGGGCGTGCGGAAGGCGATCCGCGGAAGATCGCGGACGTAATTCGTGCAACTGGCGAATAGCGACGAGGTGCCGCTGCGGCTGATCCTCGGTGTAGATGCGGAACAGCGAGTGCAACAAGCAGAAGCCGCGCGCGCGAGCGAAGCTGAGAAATGGCGACATCTCACGTCTCAACGGTTTTTGAAGATGGGCGCTTCGATAGCCGATTGTATATGGCAAAGAGCGGAATCAATTCCTGAGTTACATCGAAAGGAGCACGATTATGAAATACAGATTACTCGGCAAGAGCGGACTGCGGGTCTCCGAAGCGTCGCTAGGCACGATGACCTTCGGCGACGAGTGGGGATGGGGATCACCGAAGGCTGAAGCGCAAAAAGTCTATGAGACCTACCGCGAGGCAGGCGGAAACTTCATTGACACGGCGAATTTCTACACCGGCGGCACGAGCGAAAGATTCCTTGGAGAGTTCATGCAGGGCCATCGCGAGAGCGTCGTCTTAGCCACGAAATACTCCAACGCCGCGCCCGGCAATGATCCCAATGCGGCGGGCAATCATCGCAAGAGCATGATGCAAGCAGTGGAAGCCAGTCTGAAGCGATTGCAAACCGACTACATCGACCTGTACTGGGTGCACATCTGGGATGGGATCACACCCGTGGAAGAAGTCATGCGCGGACTGGACGATCTCGTTCGTCAGGGAAAGATTCTCTACGTCGGCATCTCGGACGCTCCCGCTTGGTGGATCGCCCAGGCAAATACTCTGGCGGAGCTTCGAGGCTGGACAGCGTTTATCGGGTTGCAGATCGAGTACAGCCTCATCGAGCGGACCGTCGAGCGCGAACTGATTCCCATGGCGAAAGCTTCGAACTTAGGGGTTCTGGCCTGGTCGCCCTTGGCGACGTGGCGTCTTGTCCGGGAAGTATCACGGCGACGGCAAGGCCGACGGAGGGCGGATGAGCAAAGAGGGAATGAAGGAATTCCTTCCCGAGGAAGAACGCGCGGCGCGAATCATCTCGGCATGTGAAATCGGTCTCCGAACAGGTCGGTCGCAGCATGGCGCAAGTCGCACTCGCCTGGCTGCGACATCAAACGGTGCCAGTAATCCCGATCATAGGAGCGCGGAAGGTATCTCAACTCCAAGACAATCTCGCCAGTTTGGATCTGGAACTCTCCGCCGAACAATTGAAATCCCTCGATAGAGCAAGCCGAATCGAGCTCGAATTCCCCCAGAGTATTTACGCCAGAGAAATGGTTCGTTCAATTAGATATGGTGGTGTGCGGGATCTTCTGCTGGTTTAGGGCGAAAGTTTCAGGCAGGACAACACACGATGAAAGAGATCGTCCTGTGTGTGCGGGCAAGCCAATTGTGAACGAACGAATCAACGGACTTTTCTCGCGACAATAGGGGTCAGTTTATGAGCGATCCTAAGTACGCGGCCTTCTCAGCGCTCGATCCATTCTTCGAAATATCAAAGCAGGGTTTGGCCGGTCTCGTCGACGGCGACCACTATTTTGATACGATCGCCGACGATGCGGTGTTCGAGTTTCGATATATTTTCCCAGGCTGGCCCCAAATATTGAATGGTCGTGGGGCGCTCATGGCGCTCTACGCAGGCTACGGGCACAACATCGTCCTGCATGGCGCGGACGCGCTCGTAATTCACCGATCGCAGGACCCGCGTGTCGTGATCATCGAATACGAGGTACACGGCAAGATACTCGCGACGGGCGCCTCCTATGACAACCGGTTCATCTCTGTGGTTACGATCGACGACCGCAAGATCGTTCATTGGCGGGACTACATGGACTCGCTCGCGGCCATGACTGCGCTGAGCCAGGCGTCTACCGACGGGGGCAAAACTAAATAGCGCAGGAGACTCTGAATTCCAGTGCGGATTTGTGCGACACTCGGCGTAGGCGAATGTAAGGATGGGCTCTTCGCGACACCAGACCACCCATTGAACTCCCTCGAGTCACCAAGCGCAAGGCCGGAAACACAGCGCGAAAGCGACCGCCTGAAGTTACGGCTGGACATCACGAACACTTTGGCGTCGAACCTGGAGTCTCGTGAACTCATTCGCGCTATCTCGACGAGCATTAGGCAGCTTATGCACTGTGACGTCGTCCGAGTGTGGTTGCCAGATGCGGAGAAACGCCAATTGCGCCAACGCGTCATGGACTTCCCAGGAAGCAAAGGATTTGCGAGAGAGGAACTTCTGCAACCTGTCGAGGGTTCCTTCATAGGCAGCGCATTCAAGACAGGCAAGGCAGTGATAGCAACCAAAGCGGATTTCACGAAGGTGGCTCGTACGGAAGGCATCCAGTCTGCTCTCGCGTTGCCGCTGATCAGCCGAAATCGGACGCTCGGGTTCTGACACTGGCAGGCGTCCGTTTCCTGTGCACGAACTGTGCAAGAATGCATCGTTGTCAAAAGATTCGAGTCAGCTTCGAGCGAGAAGCAGCTTCCCCGATTTGTTGTAAACGTTAGCAGTTAAAGAAAACGGAACGAGCTGTTGGAGACGATTGTCCGGCTTTGTAAGCACAGGGTCGGGGGTTCGAATCCCTCCGGACGCGCTATCGTCACAAACGCAGCGCGTTGATTTCTCTTCCTTGCTACCGTCTGGCTACCAACTTCGTTAAAGCTCGTCAAACTCGTTTTATCGATCGAGTCTGTCTGCGATTTGGTTGCGCAGAAAATTCACACTCGTGCGCGGATTGCAAAATTAATCGCAATTCCCGACACCGCAAATGTCGTCGGAAATTGCCGCAGCGATTTATGAACTTGCACTAGCCCAACGCAAAAGCCCGGCAGGCCCCGACGCGGCTTCCTTCGTTCAGCCTGAAGCAGACGGATCCCGATTGTATTGGGGACCATCTGTTCCGATGATGTGATCGCTGCGTGGGGTTGAACTAACACGCCTTCGACGAACAGTCGCCGGAGCCTAACGCCTGTGCTGGTGATGAATCGCTCCGGCGGTCCGAACCGCAGGGCTCTACAGCAACGATTGCGTGGTCCGAAGGCTAAATCCATTTGCCTGTTTTGCTTTCCGATTCTGATTGCCTCCACCATCCCTCCATGCGCACGTGTTGGTGACGAATTTTACTCCAAGCAAGGATCGTCGAAACGTTATCAGATTCGAACGCGCGGTATTCTTAGGTCCGTTGGCTGATCTCCGCTACCAAACGTATACCGCGCTTACGCGGGGAGGGCCGGAACGGTCTCAATGACCTGTGTTTCGAGAACGATTTCGAAGTTCTTTCGCTTCCAATCGCTGGGCGCCCGCTTCAGCATCTCGTCCATGCGTTGCTCGTCCACCAGAAATTCTCCTGCAGCGACGGTGCCGCCACGACCGATGCCTGCCTCGCGATTGTCGTTACCGTCCTCTGGCTCCCAGTGGCCTACTCGGTTCGATCTGCCTTCTCAGGGATCTTTCAGCGTGTGCCGGCTACGAAGGATGGAGCTCCATCGCTTGCCCAGCGCGGCGTGAAAAGAGCTTTGGAAGTAGAAACGAAGAGCGCGACGGCATTGGAAACCGAGGGCAAAGCAAAGAGTCTTTGGAGTGCCCGAACGCGCTTGCAGAGCAGGTGCTCTCCCAGCTGAGCTACACGCCCACAGTAGGTGTGACCTTCATTCTAGAGCATTTCAGCGCGCGCAGAAATCCACTTCTTCGCTTTTCGGTCGTCACTGTACCAAAACGTAGTCGCATCGGTAACAGAACTCGCGCATCCAATTAGTGTGGTCGTTTGATGCCCGTCTCAGTTTCGTGCGGGGAATGAGGAATCCATGCCTGATCTTCCGCTTCTCACCGATACTCCGCTTTCGATTCTGGACTTGGCGCACTTACGACAGGGAGGGACCGCCGAGGAAGCTTTCCACAACGCTCGCGCACTGGCCCAGCGCGCAGAGTCTCTGGGCTACAAGCGATTCTGGCTGGCGGAACACCACAATATTTCGGGAGTCGCATGCTCGGCGACGTCGGTTCTAATCAGTTACGTTGCGAATGCAACCTCGACAATCCGCGTGGGTTCCGGCGGCATCATGTTGCCGAATCATGCGCCGCTTGCCATTGCAGAACAGTTCGGCACGCTCGAATCGCTCTTTCCCGGCCGGATCGACCTCGGCCTCGGTCGCGCCCCCGGAGGTGATTCGGGTGCGGCGCGGGCTCTCCGTGGTTCCGTGCAGGACACGGGCGAGAATTTCCCAACGCTGTTGGAGGAGTTGCGCCGGTATCTTGGCGAGCCACAACCTTCGCAGCGCGTGCATGCCTATCCTGGGGAAGGCACGAACGTTCCCATATGGCTACTCGGCTCGAGTGACTTTAGCGCGCGACTAGCCGGAGAACTCGGGTTGCCGTTTGCCTTCGCCGCTCATTTTCAGCCGGGCCCTCTGATTGCCGGCGCTTCGCGTCTATCGCGCTTCGTTTCGTCCCTCTCACGTTCTTGACCGGCCTTACGTGATGGTGGGAATCCCGGTCCTGGTGGCAGACTCAGACGAGCACGCTCAGTTTCTGGCCACGACGCCAATCCAAATGTTTCTGAATTTGATCCGTGGTGTTCCCGGGCCGCTGCCGCCTCCCACACGGAGCCTGGAGTGGACGCCGGAAGAGCGACAGATGGTGGCCGCTAAATTTGGGGCGGCGATTTTCGGCGGTCCCGAACGGGTCGCTACGCGGTTGAATGCGTTTCTGGAGCAGACGCAGGCGGATGAATTGATCGTGGTGACGAACACTTACAATTTCGAGGACCGGCTGCGCTCCTATGAACTGCTCGCCAATCTCGCCAAGCAGGGACGGGAAGAACCACAAATCGCCAAGACGGTCTAGGCGCAAGAAATTGAGCTCCATCCGAGTCGCGGATTAAGGAAGCGAATGACACGAAAACGTTTAATTACTTTCATTGCGGTGATTCAGTCGCTTCTATTTCTGATACATCTTTTCCTCTATAAGACGTGGACATTTTCGCCCGCAGGAGGTGATACGCCCGGGGCGTTCTGGATCAAACTGGGACTGGGCTTTTTGTCGGTTAGCTTTGTGGCCGCCTCGCTATTTGCTTATCGCTATACCAACGCACCTCTGCGCGCGTACTACCGAGCAGCCGCGGTTTGGATGGGCATGCTGACGTTCCTGTTTTTCGCCGCGGTTTTCGCGTGGATTATTTTCGGTGTTGCGCGATGGCTGGGGCAGGACGTGAACTTCCATCGCACGGTGGAATTACTCTTCGCGGTTGCGGCTGTGGCAGGACTCTGCGGCGTTATCAACGCAAGCTGGACGCGAATCACGCGCACGACGGTACGGCTCGCGAACCTGCCGGCAGCATGGCGCGGCAGAACAGCGGCGCTCATCAGTGACGTGCACCTTGGACACGTTCGAAACGGCGATTTCTTGCGGCGTATGGTCAGGAAGATTTTGAAAGAAGAGCCCGATGCGATTTTCATCGCTGGAGATTTGTACGACGGAACGGCCATCGACGCATGGCGAGCAGCGGAGCCATTGCGCAAGCTCGTGGCGCCGCACGGCGTATATTTCGTCGCAGGAAATCATGAGCAATTTCGGGACGACAGTAAATATCTGGATGCGATTACGGCGGCGGGAGTCCGCGTGCTCAGCAATGAGAAAGTGGAAGCAGACGGTTTACAAATTGCCGGCGTGTCATACCGAAACGCGACGCACGGGACCCACTTCGCGTCGGTACTACGCGGCATCCGATTGGATCACGACCGCGCGAGCATTTTGTTGACGCATGCGCCGGACCATCCAGAGGTCGCCGAAGCTGCCGGCGTATCGCTGCAGCTATCCGGGCATACGCACCTTGGGCAGTTCGTACCTTGGAGTTGGATGGCGCGTCGTGTTTACCGGCAGTTTGTGTATGGCCTAAGCCGAATCGGGAAGATGCAGGTTTTCACTTCAAGCGGCGCGGGAACCTGGGGACCGCCGCTGCGGCTGGGATCGAATCCCGAAATCGTGGTGCTGGAGTTCGAGTAAGAATTTGCTCTGGTGATTCTGGTTGGTGGTTCTTAATTGGAACGTCAGAGCGCCATGCCGCCCGACACTTCAATTCTCTGCCCATTCACCCAACGATTCTCGTCCGAAAGAAGCGCCGCAATCATCGGTCCTACGTCGTCCGGTACACCCGCACGCCCGAGCGCCGTCATGTCTGCCACACGTTTATTGACTTCAGGATTGTCTCGCACCATTCCGTCGCTAAAATCCGTTTGAATGGCGCCTGGCGCCACCACGTTGACGGTGATCCGCCGCGGTCCAAGCTCTTTTGCCAGATACCGAGTGAGAACTTCGATCGCGCTCTTTGCCGCTGCGTACACCGAACTTCCGGGAAGCGAAACTCGTGTCAGTCCCGACGAGAGATTCACGATGCGACCACCGTCTTTCATCAACGGAAGCAGCTTCTGCGTCAGGAAGTACACTCCTTTGAAGTGGACGTTGACCACCGCGTCAAAGTCCGCCTCCGTCACTTGCTCAAAGTTGATGTGTTGAGAGTTGCCGGCGTTGTTCACCAAGTAGTCGAAGTGCTTGCGTGCCCAACCCTGCAGTGCCTTGCGGACCTCGGCGACGAATCCATCGAACGAACGCGTGTCGCCGGTATCAAGACGGAATCCAGCCGCTCTCCTTCCCATCGCTTCGAACTCGCGAATGAGCGAGTTTGCCTCCGCCTGATTCGCGCGGTACGTAAAGATGACGTCAACGCCGCGCCGCGCAAGATTTATCGCTGTATTGCGGCCGATGCCGCGGCTCCCGCCAGTTATGATGGCGATTGTATTCTTCGTAGTTCCGACTTTTTCGTTTTCCATAAATGCTCCTTAGGATCTACACATACGATTGTTACCAGGGAACGCGGCCGGCACCGGAGAAAAATCCACCTGTTGGCCCATCGTGTGAAAGCGTCGCGAGGTGAACCGCCGCCGCCGCGCCCTGTTCAACTGTTTGGTAGCCGCGGTGCTCATTCAGATCGGTCGCAGTAAATCCGGGCTCGGCAGAATTCACTTTGATTCCCGTGTCGCGCAACTCGAAAGCGAGCTGCACGGTGAGCATGTTGAGAGCGGCTTTGGAGGCGGCGTAGCCCAGGTATTTATATTTCGTGAATTCCCAATTTTGGGAACTGCTTTTTTCGAGTGATCCCAGCCCAGATGAGACGTTTACGATCCGGCCGGCGGACGATTTGCGCAACAAGGGAAGCATGGCTTGCGTCACAATCAAGGCGCCGAAGAAATTCGTGCGGAATGTGCGCTCCACCGTTTCCAATTTAACCGTGCCGGGAAGTCCATCTCCCGTCAGATCCGCGATTCCCGCATTGTTGACGAGAGTGTCGAGATGGTCAAAATCTCTGGCTATTTTCGCCGCGGCAGCCTGCACGCTCGTCTCGCGATCGACGTCGAGTTCCACAAATCGCGCGTCAATGTTCTCCTCCGAAAGTTTTGTTGCTGCTTTGCGGCCAAGTTCGGGGTTACGCGCCCCGAGTATAACCGTGTGACCAGCTTTCCCGAGTTCGCGGGCAATTTCGAACCCTATACCTTGGTTCGCCCCCGTTACCAGGGCGACCCTGCTATTTGCTTGCTGCATAGCGAGCCTCCTTCATCTTGTCATTTTTAGGCTCGAAATCGCGAGCGTGGTCGAGATCGTCCATAAGCCCCGTTTGGGTTGGGCGCCAATCCAACCGCTGTTGCGTGAGCGCGCTGGACGCTACCAAGTCTAGCCCAGCGAATGACCCAAGCGCACCAAAGTGCTCGCCTGCTCGCTCTGCAAACAGGGACATCGTCGGCAGCTTCAGGCCCCGTCCGATCGCCTCAGCGATATCCCGAACCGGGACGCCCTCCTCGGCGACCGCATGATATTTGGCTCCCACCTCACCCTTCTCAAGCGCCAGCCTATAGAGGCGGGCAGCATCGAGTACGTGCACCGCGGCCCAGCGGTTGAGGCCTTCGCCGATATACGCCGAGACACCCTTCGTGCGGGCTATGTTGATCAGGTAACTGACGAGGCCTTGTTTCACTCGGTCGTGGACCTGCGGCAGGCGTACCACCGACGCTCGAACCCCGCGTTTCAACAGCGACATCGCTGTCACTTCCGACGCGCGCGGATACGACGTGGAAGTAGGAACAGGGGCATCTTCCTCGGTCGCGGCGCGGCCTGACGCCAACAGCGCAAGCCCCGAGGTGACGAGCAGCGGGCGGTCGGAACCTGCGAGCGCGGCGCCAAGCGCCTCAATGGCGCGCTTGTCGATCTCGCAGTTCTCCTTGAATTTCGAGAAGTCATGGATAAACGCGGTATGTACCACGCCATCGGACATGGCTGCTCCACTGCGCAGACTCTCGAGATCCTGCAAGTCTCCCCGAAGCACTTCAGCACCAGCGGCAACAAGGGATTTGGCTCCCGCATCGAAGCGAGCAAACCCGAGCACCGAGTGGCCCGCCGTGATAAGTTCCCGAACAACAGCCGAACCGATGAAACCAGTAGCACCTGTGACGAAAATGCGCATTTTCTCTCCTCCTTCTAATTTCGAAAATTGATTGGCCCAGTCTTGCCAGCTTGCATGCCACGATGAAGCCCAGCTACGTGGCGGCCCGCGCGCTGGAGACTACATGTCACCACGGGAGAGGGCCGTCGTCGTTCGAGAACGTGCCCGTCGGACCGTCTGGACCGAGTAGCGCGAGTCGCACTGGCTCGTGCGCACCCTCCTCCACAGTCCGCGTGCCTGTATAGTTGTTGAGGTTCGTCTTGGTGTAGCCCGGGCAGGCGGCGTTGACCTTGATCCCGGTTGACTCCAGCTCAATCGCCATGGCGAGCGTCATAGCGTTGAGAGCTGTCTTGGATGCAGCGTAGCCGGGGCCGAAAATCGAGCGGTATGCGTACGCTGGGTCCGAGTTCCTCGTCAGCGAGCCAACGCCGCTCGACACGTTGACGATACGGGCTGCTGGCGCCTCGCGCAGGAGCGGCAGCATCGCCTGGGTAACGGCGAGAACGCCGAATACGTTGGTGTTCCAGATCGCATGCACTTCATTGAGGGACACGTTGCTCGGGCGGGTCAACTTCGCGTACTCCTGGACGGACATGTCCGGCTGCTTACTCGTATTTGAGATTGCCGCGTTGTTGACGAGCACGTCCAGGCGGCCAAGCTCCTTGCGGATGCGCCCCGCCGCGGCGGTGATCGAAGCCTGATCCGTCACGTCGAGCTGCAGCGCGCGTGCGTCCGGCCCAACCTCCTTGGCCGCTGCCTCGCCGCGCTGGAGATCGCGCGACCCGACGAGCACAGTGAAGCCGTGTGCCACGAGATCCTTCGCGATCTGAAGACCGATTCCTTGATTAGCCCCGGTGACCAGGGCGACAGGTTTGTTCTGCATCGTAATCTCCTTGTTCATTTGTTCCCTTCGAGTCAGCACCTGCGCATCGCATGATCACGACTGCGGAATCCCGTCGCTGCCGTTGAAAACACGTTGATAATTCCTCGTTCCTAACGCGAAAAAGTTTCTCCGACCATTTCTTCGCTCTTCTTCCAAAGTGCCTCCGCCCCTTGAAGATCGAGCGCATACCCGCGCACTCCTTCGCTTACGCCGCTGATCGTCACTGCGTCAGCCACGATTTCCCCAACATGGCAGTTTTCGCAATAGCGGCCGCCGATCTGCTCAGCCGGCGCGACGACACCGGCCCACACGGACGTTGCCGCTCCCTGCGGCACCGTCTTCCACGCGAACGGCCCCTTTCCCTCTGCGACGAGCTGATCGTTCATCTGTTGGATCATGTTCCCGATGCGGCTCGGATCCATGTGCCGGGCGAGCTCGGTCTGGATAACTCCTGGGTGCACGGCCGCGGCGCGCACCCCACCCTCACGGTGCCTTTGGTCGAAGGCGACGGCGAACAGAATGTTTGCGGTTTTCGACCGGCCATAGGCGACGAAGGGATCGTAGGGCGTTCTCTGGAAGTTCGGATCGTCCAGGTCCACGTTCGAGAAGCGGTGACCTGCCGAAGACAAGTTGATCAGTCGCCCTCCCCTGCGGATGAGCGGCGCAATCCGGTTGATCAAGACAAAGTGGCCCAAGTGATTGGTGCCGAACTGCATCTCGAAATTTGTCGGTCGTATAGCTAAACGGCGTAGCCATCACGCCTGCGTTGGCGATAATCACATCCAACGCCTCGCGCTTTCGCAGTAGTTGATCGGCGCAGTTTCGCACGCTCGCCAGACTGGCCAGATCGAGTTTGATCAGCTCGAAGCTGCCACCGTTCGTCGCCGCGTCCTTTCGTATTTGAGCTGTCGCCGTTTCGCCCTTTGCCAAGTCGCGCGCGGTCCCAATCACGTTCGCGCCGTGGGCCGCCAGAGTCCGAGCCGTCTCTACACCGATCCCAGCCGAAACGCCTGTCACCAGGATTCGCTTACCGCGTAGATTGCTACCGGACAAAACCTCGTCTGTGGTTGACGTAGCTCCAAATGTCTCTATCATGTTTTTCTCCTCCCGCCGGTCCGCTTCAGAAGGTGCCTATTGACAAGCGACCGCAGCTCGCATAAAACGGAGAGTGTCTCCGCACTACATAAGATAACCGGAGGATGTCTCCGGTTGCAAGTTTTTTTGACTTTCTTGCTATGCCCAGCAAACGCTCACAACTTGCCCAGCGAAAGCCTCGCGCCGATGCACAGCGCAATCGCGAGCGAATTTTGGAGGTCGCCAAGCGGGCCTTCGCCCGATCCGGCGCAAACACCAGCTTGGACGACATCGCAAGCCAGGCACGCGTGGGACCGGGGACTTTGTATCGGCACTTTCCGACGCGCGAGGAACTTTTACAGGCGGTTTATCGGTCGGAGATGGAAAAGCTGGTGGCGGCAGAGCGGAAGTTCGCTCAAACCATGCCGCCGATGGAAGCGTTGCGAGCCTGGCTATTGTTGTTTGTTGATGCCATCGAGACGAAGCAGCTTATCGCCCCTGCGCTGAATTCCCTGATCGGAGATCCCAAGAAAGTATTCGCAACTTCTTACGCTCGGACCCAGGAAGCAATTCATGCCCTGGTGAAGCGCGCGATCAAGAGCGGCGATATACGCACGGACATTGATCCTATGGATCTCCTGCGGGCTCTTGTGGGCGTCGCCTACGTACCATCCAGCCCTCAGTGGCAGCAAAGCGCTAAACGGCTCGTCGATATCCTGATCACGGGTTCGCGGCCGATCCGATAAGCAGACGGTGCACGCGGCGGGACGGAAATGGCCGCGCCGAATAGAACCGTACAAGTGGGAGACGTGGAGGACTGGATCATCGAGAATCGCACGCGGGGAACGATCCTGGTGAAGGCCCGAAACGGCCGAAAAACCACCGATTAGAACGGGTCGCTGGTGATAGTTTTCAATCATTTGCGCCGATTTCTAATAATGGGCGACTACCGATTAGGATTGCGGGGATCGGGGCTGGGGCCGACTGGTTTTCGCGCTCTGGTTGCGCGGCTTGGACTGGTCTAGCGTAGGTGCGGACTTCGATGGTGGGATTTTGCAGGGCCGCTAGCGCGAAGCGGTCGTCGCGAAATCTTCGAAAAAGTCTCATATTTTTTGTCCTCATCCACGGTAGCACTCGTAGGTTAAAAATACAGCTGTTCGCAAGTATGGGCGCGGGACGGGTACGGGGAAAAAGTGTGTGTACGTTCGGACAGGCGAGGGACCGTGCTGGTACTCACTGGCCGATATGATTTGAGGGGTGGAGTTCGCTGTGGTGGTTGATGGTGAAGCGTCTGAACCGCCAAACCGCATTACCGTCACCGTCCGACAATGCGAGGGGGCGTGCGACCCGCCTAGGCGAGTTCCAAAGTTAAGGGCATCTCGTCGTACGTCCCGCCGTCCAGCAGTCTGCCCGTTAGCGATTTTCGCTTTCTGCCCCATTGCTTAAGGAAAAAAGGAACTTCGCTATCGCGGCACTGTTTACGGATCGCGACGACCCATTTTCGCTCCATAGGCCGCGCTCCAGGTCCGCTTTCGCCGCCGACAATGACCCAATGAATTCCGGCCAGGTTCACTGTACCCATGTCCTCCAGCAGAGGTTCGATCGAAAGAAATCGAGTCCGAACTGGTGCATTTCTCAGATCGTCAATCCTCGGTAGTCCGTCTCGCTGATTTTCAACGCTTATACCCCACCAGATGGGAGGTAGAGCTGCAGCAAAGTTGAGGCGTGTTCGAAGTAATTCGGCCATGCGCGCGGACCGCTTCCTGAGTACTTGATATGTGTGCCAGTTTGCCCGAACCATCACGCCGGTAACTTCCACGACGTAATCGTCAGGCACTTGCTCGTGGCAAAGGTCACTCATCGAATTCACAAAAATGCGAAGTGGTTTCCGCCATGATGTCGGCGCATTCAACATTTCCGGTACAAGCCGAAGATCGAATCCCGGTTCGAACGGATCGCCTTTAACCCCACGGAAGCGTTCTGCGAAAGTTTCGGCATAACAGTGCGTGCATCCCGGACTTATTTTCGTGCAGCCCCTAACGGGATTGCATGTGGCATCTGTCCATGCGATTGATAATTTCTCGGCCATGTGCGTCACTTCTTGAAATTTAGATTCCGCTGTCCAGACGGCGTGATCCTTGTGACCTCGCGCCAGAACTTTTCGTCCAGTGGGTGACGGCTTGCCATGATCACAAAGTAGGGCAGCAAATTGTGATCATTGCGAACCATTTCTCGATCCTTGGTATCTAAGTAACCCAGCCCTGTGAGCTGCGCCATATACCTGTCCAATCTGCACCTGCCAGCTTGGAAAACGGTGCCTGCTTGCTCGACATCTTTTCGCCATTCGTTATTTCCTAAGAAGCCCGTCAGCGCGTCGCCTTGTGTCCTGATGTATTGGGGAAGGTTCATTTGGGTACCCATGCCGAATTGAATCGTCAGCAGTAGATCAACCTTGCGGTCATGAACGAGTCGTCGGATCGTATCGAACCGAATTTGCAGTCCGGTTGGATCGATGAAAGCGAGCGTCAAATGGTTCGCGGGTAACAGCCTCAGGATCTCATCCATGACGACGTTGCAATCGCCTTCTATGAAAGAGATGCGTGCGAGCTTGGGGCGGTTGCGCAGTCTCAATCGCAGAGTCGCAAGGACGTCAGGCACATCAACAAACACGTAACTGCCGAAATCGCATTGGAGCGCTAGCAAGGGCGAGCCATCGACCTCCTCTCCTGTATCTCTTATGATGCTCTCGCCCGGTCCCGAGAAAAGATCCACGTACGCCAGTTTACCGCCCCAGTTTTGCGCAACTCCTTTGGTGAATATTCCCAGATATTTCTCAACGTAAACCTTTTTTTCCAGCACCCAAACGCCCGATTCGCGCGCGGGCAAGGCGTCGGACGCTACGGGTGCCTGTGGTAGATCGAGCACTGGGAAAGGCTCCTCCCCACGGCTCTGTAACGTAAGAGGAACGTTACCATAACCTTAAGGGCGAGCGGGTGGCGCAGTCTTCGGTTTTTGAAGAGTGCGGGTTTAGAAGCGGCGTTGCGCGAGGCGTTCCGTTGAACACTTAGCGCGAATACCGTTCGAACCGACTCTGCCGGTTCTCGGGGTGAATCGCGATTTAGCGCGATTCACGCGGGCCGCGGCGTGCCAGTTTAGTCGCGACGTACATGAAGAGGGCGCGCTGGGTGTCGTTCATACCGGCGACTGTTTTGACGAACAGCTCATATTGAGGTGGTTGGTTCTTCGCAGCACTCCCTCGTCGTTTCTTGTTTTCCAACTTCAAGTCTAGTTCCGTCCTGCGTGGGCCCTCGTAGAACAGCGCATATAACGGAACACCGAGCGCATCAGCATATTTTTGAAGCGTGGCGATGGAGGGGCTGACATGCCCGTTTTCAACGCGAGAGGTGTAAGCGCGCAGGAGGCCGCTGCGTTTTTCGATGTCACCCTGACTGAGGTTTTGGGCGTCACGAAGTTCGCGAAGTTTTCGTCCAATCTTCATGATTCCCTGGGGTGCGGTGAATTCGATTGCGGGCACCGTCAAGCGTGGGGTGCCGAGACTGGGACGGCTTCAAAATATCAAATTGCCAACGGCAAATACGACGAGGGCCAACAGGATTCCGGCGGCCACGGCGATCAGCATCCAACGGCGGAAGCGTGGCCGCGATCTGGGGAGCGCCAGCAGGTGCGCGGACAAGTCTGGTGGATAGAGGGCATCGGATGGGAACTGGGGATGAGCGGTACGCGGCACGAAGACAGATTAGCATTTCGTGCAGATACCGGGACGGCGGTATACCGAATCAGTACACATGATGATGATTGGCCGATTCGGTAACACTGCCAATATGTATCGGTTGAGACTTATCGGGTGGCGCATCGTTCCCATTTTGGTTCTTGCAGCGGGCAGGTTCTCAGGGTGAATCGTCCCGCGATGCGGGACGCGATTCACTTTCCTGTTGCCACAGTGGTCATGCTTGTTGCATCTATATCTCGGCCGGGTGGGTCAGGGACCGCCGCCATGGCTATGAAATCGGAGTAACTAATTTCGAACGGAGGAATTATATGGCGCGAAAAGTTGCGGATTTGTTGTGGGAGATGCTGGTGAACGCGGGAGTGAAACGGTGTTACGGAATTGTGGGAGATGCGCTGAATCCGGTGATTGACGCGCTGCGCCGCAACGGCAAGATGGAGTTCGTTCATGTGCGGAATGAAGAGTACGGCGTGTTTGCCGCGGTGGCGGAGGCCTACTTGACCGGCAATCCGGTGGCGGTGTGTGGAACGGCCGGGCCGGGCGTCGTTCATTTATTCAATGGGCTGATGGACGCGCGCAAGGAGGGAGCCGCGGTGATTGCGATTGCCGGGCGACGTGGAAACGAGCATCATTGATACGAGCGCGCTGGAAGAGCTGAATCCTTACAAGTTCTTCGACGCCGCATCTTTGTACACCGGCCGGCTGGTTAATCCGGAGCAGGCGCGCGCGGTGATCAATACCGCGATTCTGACCGCGATCACGGAAAAGGGTCCCACGGTGATTTCGATTCCCGGCAACGTCGCCGCGGCTGACGCCGGCGAGCAATCTTCTGAGATCAGAATCCCCGCCACGCCGGTGCTGCGGCCTTCTGATGGAGATCTTAATTTATTGGTGAAGATGATTAATGATGCGAAGTCGGTGGCGATCTTCGGCGGCGACGGCTGCAGGGACGCGCGCGACGAAGTGGTGGCTCTCGCCGAGAAGTTGAAAGCTCCCGTGGGATATTCGTTCCGCGGCAAGCAATGGTTGGAGCACGACAATCCCAATGCTGTTGGCATGACTGGGCTGCTGGGTTACGGCGGAGCCTATGGCGCGATCCACGACGCCGAGCTGCTGCTGATGCTCGGGACGGATTTTCCGTTTTCTGAATTTCTGCCTGGCTCGAGTGTGAAGAAAGTCCAGATAGACAAGAATCCTAAGCACATCGGACGGCGCACCGCAGTGGACCTGGGGCTTGTGGGCGACATTAAGTCCACCGTGACTGCGTTGCTGAAGAGTGTGGCCGCGAAGAGCGATACGCGGCTGCTGGAAAAGCATGTCGCGGGTACGAAATCGTTTCACGAGCTTTTGCAGCACTACGTGGTGAAAGGGCCGGGGATCAAGCCGATACGTCCGGAATTTTTGGCTGCGACGCTGAGCGAGGTGGCGGCGGACGATGCGATGTTTTTCGTGGACACTGGCACCGCGTGCATCTGGATGGCGCGGCATGTGAATGGCGGCAGAAATCGCAGGCTGTTCGGATCGTTCTCGTGGGCATCCATGGCGAACGCCGCGCCCAACGCGTTCGGCGCACAATTGGCATATCCCGGGCCGGCAAACAATCGCAATGTGCGGCGACGGCGGATTCACGATGCTCGGTCTGGGCGATCTTTTGACGCAGGTGGAACGAAAGACGCCCGTGGTGCAGATCATTCTTAATAATGGATCGCTTGACTTCGTGAATATCGAACAGCAGGAGGCCGGGTTTGTTCCCTATGGGGTGAAATTCAAGAACCCCAATTTCGCGAAGGTGGCCGAGGCGATGGGTGCGAAGGGCATCCGGATCGAGGAGCCTGGAGACGTCCGCGAGGGGCTGGCCGCGGCGCTGGCGCACAAGGGTGGGCCGGTGGTCGTGGACGCGGTGGTGGATCCTTACGCGCTGTCGCTGCCGTCGCACGTTCCTGTTCCACACGGCGATGGGCTACACCTTAGCATGGCGAAACAAGTATTGAACGGAGAGATGGACAGCGTGATCAAGACGATCGAGAGGAATGTGAGGCTGATTTGAAGTGGGGCGGTGGTGAGATGTGTGGGCCGCTCGAGTGTCGGCTCGCGTGTGAGCGTGCTTGGGCGGCTTTATATGTGGGTGAAACTTTGCAGACGAATTGTTCCCTTTGCGGATTCTGAGCCTTCGCGAATGGTGACTAGCTGATTTGCGGCGACGTTCTTGAATGTGTCTGTTGCGCCCAGCGGCCAGCGCACTTCGATGTCCGCGGTCTTCTCGGCGCCGAGGCCGAAATGCAGGCGGGGTCGTTCGCGGAAACGTAGCTGGATTGGCTCATCACTTCTTGCGCCTGGGTCTTGCCGCCATAGCGGACCACCACGCGCCCGCCGATTCCGCTGCGATTGCTCTTTGTTCCTTCCAGGCGCACCTTCAGCCAATGATTTGCCGGCGGAGCGTCGTTGCGCAGCAGGGATGGCGGCTCGTTCTGATTCATGATCACCACGTCGAGGTCGCCATCGTTGTCAAAGTCGCCGAAGGCGCAACCGCGGCTGACGTGGCGTGCGGAGATTCCCGGGCCGGCTTCTTCGCCTAGCTCCACAAATTTGCCGTTTCCCAGATTGCGGAAGACGAATCGTGGTCCGCGTCTGGGGTATTGCGCGTAAACGGGTTCCAGTTCCGGATAAACGGTGCCGGTCACTACAAAAATGTCCGGGATATCCGTCGTTGTCCAGATCCAGCAATGCACGTGCCCCAGCTGATGAAGCGGCGTTCGGTGGCGAGGCCGGCTTGCGACGGTGACGTCCTCAAATTGGCCTTTACCCAGATTGTGATAAAGGCCGGTGGCTTGATTTTGGAAGTGGGTTTTCACGATGTCGAGGCGGCCGTCCAGGTCGTAATCGCCGATGCCGACGCCCATGCCGGCGACTTCTTTGCCCTCGCCGCTGAGCGCGACTGCCGCGCAGCAGTCCTTCTTCGCGGAATGTGCCGTCGTGATTGTTCATCAGCAGCAGGCTGGGCGTGGAGTCGCAGGCGACGAAGAATATCGGGCCAGCCATCGTCGTCCACATCGAATGCAGCGGCGGTGAGCCCATAAGAGCCGCGCAGAGCCGCGATGCCGGATTCTTTGGAAACATCGGTGAAAGTGCCGTCGCCATTGTTGCGATAGAGAAAATGCGAGGGCAGCGGTAATCCGCTCGGCCCGCAGTTGACGGGCACGCCTTCATATTGGCAGTTGGGCATTTGCAACGTAGGGCTCGGGGCGCGTGCGCCAGATCGATGTCGGCGTAATTGGAGACGAACAGATCCAGCAGGCCGTCGCGGTTGTAATCGACGAAAGTGCAGCCCGAGCCGAAGCGGTGTGCGTGGGATGAGAAGACCGGCCTTCGCGGTCGACGTCGGTGAAGGTGCCGTCGCCGTTGTTGCGGTAGAGACGATTCTGGCCGAAGTAGGTGACGAAAAGATCCTCGAAGCCGTCGTTGTTGTAGTCGCCGACGCAGACGCCGACGGCCCATCCGGCATCGAGCAAGCCGGCTTTTTCTGTGACGTCGGTGAACGTGCCATCGCGATTATTTTTGTAGAGGCGATTGCTGGCGCCTGGCGGGACACTCTCCAGCCGGCGGCCGCCGAGGATGAAGATGTCCATCCAGCCATCATTGTCGTAGTCGAAGAACGCGCAGCCGCCGCCCATGATTTCGGTAACGTAGGTTGCACTGGCGCTTTCGCCGTAGAACATCGTTTGGGTCAATCCGGCGCTGGCGGCGACGTCCACGAAGCGGGAGAACGGAGTCGAGGTTTTGACGGTTCGGGGCCGGCGATGGCGCCCCAGCTAACTGGGACAAAGGTTGAGGCCAGCGCCGTCGGAACCGTTTTCAATAGGCGGCGCCGGGTCCAGGGAGCGGGCATCCGGGGAATCATCGCGGCCAGTGTAGCACTGTCGATTATGCACAGAGATCGCGCACGGGGCGGGTCAGAAGTGATGTCGCTGGCACAACTGACAAACTCAAAAAAATAAACTATCCCTAGTTGCCACCGCTCCGTTAGCATCGAGACATTCTTCCAGCCAAATTAGTTTTCTAGTTAGCTGAGCTTCCAGCGATGTATGAACCGCCGTCCGAAGCCGGCGGCAATATCATCAACTCGCTCGCGCTCGTTCCCATTACATCGTCGCCTTCAGCGTGGCTTGCGGCATTCTGCTGCAGGGTTCGCAGTTTCGGCCAGTCCGGGCCCTCCGCCGATTCTCCCAGCGCAACGAAGGATCGAGTGAACAGCCAGCGCTGGTGGCCGACGAAAGGTACTGCTTCCTTTCGCAGCGTTTGCTGGAGCGAGCGCCTGCGGCGAATGTCATTCCGAAGAAGACTTCGTCGCAATGCACACGCCCATGGCGCAGGCCGCGTTTCGGCTGGCGCAGCGCGCGCCGATCTGCGGAAATCGTTGCAGGGAGCTTTGCAGAACGGACCTTATCTCTATCGGATTTCTTCCAGCCAACTCGGTTCGCGGCTAGCCGTCAGCTCCGGCAACAATCCATCACAGCGAACATCGCATGGATTTTCGGCGCGGGCGTGCATGGCCAGACCTACATCCTCGATCAGACGGAGACATCTCTACGAAAGTCAGGTGAGCAGCTTCGCCGCTTTGCACGGCATGGATCTAACCCCTGGGCACACGCAGATGGCTGCGGGCAAATTGAAAAATGCTCTAGGGGAACAACTTTCAACTTCCGCGGCAGCACGATGTTTTGCGCTGCCACACCACTTATTCGACAACGGATTCCAAATTTGACGCTGCCCGCGCGGCGCCGGGAATCCATTGTGAACAATGTCATGGGCCGGGTGTGCAGCACATCAACGCGATCCATGCGGATGAGCGCGACGAAGCGTTGAAGGCCATCTCAATCCCGCGCATCTGAGCCCGGTGGAATCCGTGGACTTCTGCGGGGCGTGCCATCGGACCACGGTGGACGTGGTGGAATCCACGGAAGCCTACGGACCTATTAATGTCCGCTTCCAGCCGTATCGCCTGGAGAAAAGCCGTTGCTGGGGAACTGAGGGAGATGCTCGTTTAACCTGCATCGCGTGTCACAATCCGCACGAGCCTTTGGTTCACGACGCGAGCTCCTATGACCAACGATGCCTGGCGTGCCATGCTGCGCGAGGAAACGAATCGTCTGGCAGTGGCGGAACGCCAGCGGTTTGCCCTGTGGCGACAGCCAACTGCACCAGCTGCCACATGCCTAAATCCGATGTCCCCGAAATGCATGCGAAGTTCACAGATCATTTCATAAGAATCGTTCGAGCCGGCGAAAAATATCCAAACTAGGCGGAGTTTTGCGGCAACGCGTTGAAGCTTGCTGCTTAATTCTGTGTCTGCCGGGAATTCATGGTGCTGAGCAATTTCTGAGCCTGCGGATTGCCCGGATCCAACTGCAACGCGCGCGCGACTGCTTGCTTCGCCTCCGGCAACTTGGATTCCAGATAGAAAGTCGCCGCCAGATTCACCCAAGCTTTCGCGTAGCCAGGAGAAGCGCGCACGGCCAACCGGAAATGCTCTTCGGCGGAAGCTGCGTCTTCCGCGCGCGATGCCAAATATCCCAACTGGTTTTGCGCCTCCGCGAGGTCCGGGTTGATCTGGATCGGCTTGCTCGAGGGCTAACCGTTCGTTCTCAGTATCGCCCGTTTTTTCCAGAGCCATGGCGAACTTGTAAGCGAACGACGCGTCCCGCGGGTTTGCCGCCAGAGCTTCGCGGTAGAGCGCAATCGCTTGCTGCGTGTCTCCCGCGGCTAATTTCTGATCGGCAAAATCGGACTTAGCGTAAGCTTGCGTCAGGTCGGACTTTTCTTGAGCTTCTTGTTTGTAGATCTTCAGCTGGTTCTCAGCCTCCTGCATTTTCGCCCAACGTGCGCAGCGCCGCGGCCAGTTCGAAGCGCACCGCCGGATCCCGGTCTCCCAGGTCAATTGCTTTCTGTAGTTGCTCGCGTGCTCCTTGCGGATCTTTCAGTTGTGCCAGCACGCTGCCGAGGTTACGGCGCGATTCGATGTGGGTGGGATTCAACGCCACGGCTTGTTGCAGATGATCGCGCGCGGCCTGCGTACTCGCCCGCGCGTCGTTCCAGGACTCCATTCAAATACAGAACTTCCCAGTTGTGCGGAGCCTCCGCGAGCAACTTACTTGCGAGTTGTTGCGCTTTCTCGGCCTCATCCTGCTGGACCAGGACCCACAAGTAGAGCACGCGGACTTTCAAGTCCGCCGGATGATTCTTGATCGCCGTTTCCAGCACGCGCGGATGCTTCTTGCCGCCGCGCTTGCAGGACGAGCGTGGCCGCCAAAGTTTCGGCGAGCGGCAGAGAGGTTGGATGGGCGCGCAGGGCGGTGCGTAAGATCTCATCAGCATCTTCCAATTTTCCTGTTTGGCCGTAGGCCATCGCCAGATCGAGGGTCAGCTCGGGCGTCAACGGCGCTGCATGAGAACGCGGGCCGAGCAGAGCGACCTCCGCGCTGTAATTCTTCTCCGAGAGCAAGTCCTTGCTGAGTGCAGCGAGGGCCGTCGCGGATTTCGGATCAATCGCGAGCGCCGCGCGCCATTCGATTTCGGCGTCCATGGTGCGATTCGCCTGATCGAGCGAGGCGGCCAATAGCAGATGCGCCTTGAGCATCTTCGGATCGAGCCGCACCGAATCTTGCAATGCACGGATGGCGTCCGCGACGTTTCCGGAGGAATACAAGCTGTGGCCCAGCAGATATGCGAGGCGCGCGGAGCTGGGATTCAGCTGCAATGCTTTCTGAAAATCTTCCGCCGCGCAGCTAAACTCGCGATGGTCGTCAAACCAGATTCCGCGTTCGGTGTAGGTTTCCGCGCTGGGATGGGCTTGCAACTTTGCATCGAGAGTTGCGGAAGCGCTGCAGGTCGCTGCGAAGGAAGGCGCGGGGATGAACCAGGCGAGCGGCAACACGAGCGCGGCGGCTTGGACGATCCATCGCGCACAACGCGCACGCCAACGGTTTGTCCGCGCTGAAACGCTCCCTCCGGAAGCGAACGCCACAAGCGGCTTTTCTACAGCGAAAAAAAATCTCACAGGCGCACCGATAAGCACGTCGCGCAGTCTGGCATAAGCGTGAACCGCCGTATCAACAATCTTAGCTCGAAACCTTGGGTAGTTTCCGTGCCGGCGCAGCAGGATTGAGTGTGTTCGGATCGCTAATTTCGTCGGACTCCATGGATAAGCGATCCAGGAAAAAGCTGAGGTTACTTTTCATGATCACGTGCGGAGCGAGGCGCAATTGGTGCGAAGGGCAGCGCCCGCCCACCAGAAATTCGTGCAGCATGCGCAACGCGAGTTGTCCTTGGCTTTTCGGCCGTTGGTAAAGCGTGGCGACCACCGCGCCCGATTCGATATGGGGGATCAACGCGGGGAACAGGTCCGTGGTAATTACGGTCATGTGATCGTTTAATCTGCCCACGTCCTTCAGCGCTTGCAGAACCGGCGAGGAATTGGCTGTGCTGATATACAGTCCATGCAAATCCGGATGTTCGCGTAGCAACGTGCGGCCCGTTTCGTAGGCTTCCGCTTCGTCTTCGTGATTCTGAACCGGCTCCAGAACTTCTATTCCAGGAAAAGCATAATTTACAGCTCCACGAAACGAATTGTATTTCTCCGCGTGATCCATGATGGCCACGTCGCCAGTGATCACCGCAATCTTTCCTTTTCCTTGCAGCAAACGGCTCAGTAACTCACCCGCCAGAGCGCCGCTCGCCGGCGAATCGATCGAAACTACCGCAAGACGGGCCGTGCCGGGAGCATCAGTAACCACAGAGACCACAGGAATACGGGCCCGGGATGCCTTCAGGATTGAAAGGCGCAGGTCTTGCGGGCGGCCGGTCGCGATGATAATCCCATTGGCTTCGGACGCGAGAGCTTCGTCAAACGCTGCTTGTTCGCCGAAGCCCATGCGCGGAAATGTACGAAACTCGACGTCAATGCCGAATGCCGCGAAAGTTCGGGCCTCTTCCTCGATGCCTTCCCGGACCGTATCCCAAAAGGAAGCGATTTGAGCGGGAAGGTTCACCGAAATCCGCAGCCTGCGTTTCGACGACAGGAATCGAGCTGCGGGATTCGGCTGGTACCCCATCGTTTTGGCCATCTGAAGGACGCGGGACTTGGTTAGCGGATTTACCCCGCGGCGGTCGTGTAAGGCACGGTCCACGGTACCGATGGAGATGCCTAAAGCCTTGGCAATGTCACGGATTTTGGCTGATTCGCTCATAAGGGTGGTGCGTCGTTTACGTCCACGTACACTCTACCGCAGGCGTGGCTAGTATCTTCCAGATACAAATATCGTAAAATCTGATGAAAGTCATCAGAAAATCCTTGACAAGGATCGGCGGAAGGAGCGATTATGCGCGAAATCACCGTGTACGTTAACGCAAACTGATTTGGCAGGATCACAGGCGTGCAGGGTCACTGGGTGGGGAGTAGGCAGGTTAATTCCGTGGAGGCTTATCCATGCGATTTTCGTTGAACCGATTGGGGTTTGCTTTGATCCTCGCGCTGGTGTTCCTTGGGGGAAGCGTGGCTTTCGGCCAGGGTACTAGTGCCAGCCTCACCGGCCAAGTTACTGATAATTCTGGCGCCGTCGTGCCCGGAGCGACCGTAACCGCAACAAACACCGACACCAGCCTGGCACAGACGGCGACCACCAACGGTGCAGGAATCTACCTGATCGCGCCTCTGCCGCCCGGTCATTACAAGCTGGCAGTCGAAGCCCGGGGCTTCGAACGCTACCTCCAGACCGGCATTGAATTGTCCGTGAGCGTCAACTCCACTCAAAATGTGATGCTGAAAACGGGTAGCTTGCAAGAAACCGTCACCGTGTTCGAAAATGCCGAGCTCATCAACACCACTACGCCGGAACTGGGTACTACGGTTAATGAAGCTGCAATCACCCAGCTTCCTTTGAACGGTCGCGACCCCTCGTCGTTAGTCTTTTTGTCGCCCGGGACAGTAAGCGTAGTGTTACAACCAAGTGGGTCCGGAGCGGGAGGTCAACCCGGCGTACAGGCCGGCTTCTCTTTTCCCACTGAGACCGGAGCGTCGGCTGGTGGAGGACGTCAAGGAAGCACCGAATATTATTTGGACGGCGTGCCCAACATGGACAACTACATGGGCATAACGGCGCCATTTCCCAACGCCGACGCTACGCAGGAATTCCGCGTCATTACCAACAACTTTAACGCTAGCTATGGCTTCGCGCCTGGCGCCGTGGTAAGCATCGAAACCAGATCAGGATCAAATAGTTTCCACGGCGGAGCCTTTGAGTTCCTGCGCAATAAGGACTTAAACGCCAGCAACTATTTCACCGGATCCGTGGATCCCTTGAGAAGGAATCAGTTCGGCGCCTATGGCGGCGGGCCCATCAAGAAAGACAAGATCTTTTTCTTCCTGAATTATCAGGGCACGCGATCCAACAGCGCAGCGTCTTCCAACTTTACGCAGACTCCTACAGCGGCCATGTTGAACGGTGACTTCAGCGCAGTGCCTACGACTCTTTGCGCTCCCGGCCCTAACACGCCCGTCGGATGTCCCTTTGCGACGGTTGGCGGCAAACCAAACCAAGTGAATCCGGCGCTGTTCAATCAGGCGGCGGTCACTGTTACCACCACCGGCCTTCCGCTCGGAGGCGACGCGAACAATTTGCCAGGAGGCGTTTTCTATCCAGGAGCCGCCGTAATCCAAAGCTTTAACGAAGGCACGGGCAGGATTGATTTCAACATTTCTCCTACGCAGCGCCTTTCGCTTCGCAGCTTTGTGGACACTTTGGTTCAACCGTCGGAAGACATTCCAGGCAACATTCTTTCCGTACTCAATCCTAGTCCGTGGTCGGAAGTGTTCGGGGAGCGGATGGAGTTCTACAATGAGGCGCTCAGCCACACTTGGACGATCTCGCCGACTACGGTGAACACCGTGTCGGTGTTCTGGACACAGATGTCGGCCCACAACGCCTCGGCAGTGAAAGACAGCAGCGGGCAGAATATGTGCTGGTCCCGCTATATCAATGTGAACGAGCTTCCGGGCCAGTGCTATATGGAGGGATTTTCAGTAGGTAATGGCGGCTTCAACGGCGGGTGGACGGAGCCTTCGCAGGAAGTGCGAACCACCTACGGTCTGTACGACAATTTTAGCCATACTTTCGGGAAACATGTTCTTTCAGTCGGGATGAACTTGCAGCACCAATACGCTGCGGAGAACACCCAATACCCGACGACGCCAATCGTAGGCTTCAACGGGCAGTACACCGGCAACGGACTCGCTGACTGGCTGTTGGGCTACATGCAATCCTACACACAGGGAGCGGGAGAAATTGCTGTGGTTTCCGGATGGCAGTACGGCTTCTATGGCCAGGATCAGTTCCGCGTACGGCCCGACCTGACCATTACCGCGGGGTTGCGCTGGGATCCCAACACTGCTCCTGCTGTGGCTGGTGGCCGCGGCGCCGCATTCGTACCTGGGCAGCAGAGTACGCTTTTCCCGAACTCCCCACTCGGCCTTGTGTTTCCGGGGGATCGGGGCATAAGTAACGGCTTGATGCCGAACAGTTATAAGGCCTACTGGCAACCGCGTGTGGGTCTGGCCTGGCAGCCAAGCTTCTTGCCGAAGACGTCGATTCGTGCCGCATTCGGCATGTTTACGGCGCCGCTGCAGTACTCGATGTACAACCACACCGCCGACATCAGCCCGTTCAGTCCGACATTCGGTCTCACCGGCGGCGCCAACACGCCCCTGGATCTAAGCAATCCGTGGTCACAGAACGCGGGAACGAATTTTGTGAGCCCGTTTCCGCCATTCGCTCCTTTCAAACCGCCTTCGAACGCGCCTTTCGCCCCGCCATTCAGCATTCCGGCGGTCTTTGATCAAGATTTCAAGTTGGGAGTGACCGAAAGTTGGAATCTTTCCGTCGAGCATCAATTTGCCTACAACATCGTGGTGCGCGGCGCTTATGTGGGCAGCGAAAGCTACCACCAGTCGGACATTATTGACCAAAACCCCGGTATATGCGGGCCTGTGGTAGGGGGCACATGTTCGAACGGTGGGCGCACAACCTTTCCTGACTTCTTCAGTATCCTCGACAATTTCAGCAATGGGACGTCCAGCTATAACGCTCTGCAACTCAGCGCACAACAGCATTTGTTCCACGGTCTCCAGTGGCAGTCGAACTTCACTTGGTCAAAAACCATGGACACCGCGTCGTCGGGAAACATTTCCTTTGGGACGAACCAGCTTGCCAACCCCTTCGACTTGGGCTACAACCGGGGCATCTCGGCGTTAAACGTTCCCTTCGTTTGGGTAAGCAATCTCATCTACACCACTCCTGCTCTGAACGACAAGAATGAGTTTATCAAGCAAGTGCTGGGAAGCTGGGAAGTCAGTGGGATCGTCACCTTCCAGTCCGGCTTCCCGTTCACCATTATGGGCGGCAGCGGAGACAACAACTCCGGTGCACAGCAGTTCGAGGACCGTGCAGATGTGGTACCTGGACAGGGTCTCGACGTGCGCCAGGGCGGCAAATCGAATTGGCTGAATCATTATTTCAATACCGCTGCGTTCACCACGAATGCCCCAGGTACCTTCGGTAATAGCGGCAAGAATATGCTGCAGGGTCCACCCATTAGGACCATGGATGCGGCCATCGCGAAGAATTGGATCTTTCACGAACGCTACAGTTTGCAGTTCCGCTGGGAAATGTTTAATGCCTTCAACACGCCCAGCTTTTCCAATCCCGGTAACACCGTGGGCTTTGGAAACTTCGGCCAAATCACCAGCATCGGCCCGGTTCTTCCGCGGGTCATGCAGGCCGGCCTGAAATTTGCATTCTGACGTTGTTAGCCCCCCAAGCTGGGTAGCCCCGGCCCACCCCCGGGGCTGCCCAGGTTTTTTTTGGGCGAGCGCGATTTCTTGGGGGTAGGCGAAGACGAGCAGCACGGTTCGCACGACGAACGGCGATGTGTTCGGCACCGGGCGGCCGTTCGATAGCAGGCGATCAGATCTTCGGGCCTCGGGACCATTCGATTTCGGAGCTATGAAAAAGCTTAAGCAAGCAGTGCTCGCGGCAGTGTGCCTGTCTCTTCTTCCAGCGTTCGCAATCCTGGCGTTCGGCTTCCAACAGTCCGCGGACACGATTGTTACGATTGATGCGCAACGTCCGATCGCGCCCCCTGAAGCTGGTTACTTCCATCTAGGTGGCGTTTCTAAATCCGGGAAGTCTCTGTCCGTCAACAGCCGTTACATCGTGAAAAATTCCGAGCCGTGGTTGCCCGTGATGGGCGAGTTCCACTTTGCCCGCTACCCCGAAGCGTACTGGGAAGAAGAAATTCTGAAAATGAAAGCGGGCGGCGTGCAGGTAGTCTCCACTTACATCTTCTGGATTCATCACGAAGAGATTGCAGGGCAGTTCGATTGGTCCGGCCAACGAAATCTCAGGCATTTTGTAGAGCTATGTGGAAAGCATGGAATGTACGTGGTGGTGCGCATTGGACCCTGGGACCACGGCGAAGTGCGCAACGGCGGGTTCCCAGACTGGGTGCTCGCGAAATCGAAAGTGCGCACTAACGATCCCGCGTATTTGTCGTACGTGCAGCGGTTCTACGGCGAGATCGGCAAACAATTGCAAGGCCTGTACTGGAATGAAGATGGACCGATTATCGGCGTTCAACTGGAGAACGAATACGGCAAGCGCGGACCGGATGCTGGAGCCGCGCACATCAGCGCGCTGAAAAAACTCGCGGTGGAGAGCGGCATCAATCCTCCGCTGTTTACTGTGACCGGATGGCCCAGCGCGGATTTTCCCCCGCAAGAAGTGATTCCGGTTTTCGGCGCGTATCCAGACGGTTTTTGGCAGGAATTCCCAGGCGACGCGCCGCCCGATGAGGCTTATCTCTTCACGCTCCAGCGGGACATCAATGATAAGCCCGCCGACTTGGCCCGCTTCGCCGGTCAAGAAGCCAAGGCTTTCGTGCACGATCCCTATTTTCTGGCGGAAGCCGGCGGTGGCATGGAACTTTCCTATCACCGCCGACCGCCGGTGCAGCCCCCTGATATCGCCGCGGTGAATGTGACGCACGTGGGATCAGGCGCTAATCTTTTCGGTTATTACATGTTTCACGGCGGCGCGAACCCGCAGGGAAAGCTCACCACGTTGCAGGAAACTCACGCGACGGGATATCCGAATGACCTGCCGCAAATTTCGTACGACTTCCAAGCACCTCTGGGCGAATACGGGCAGATGCATCCGTCGTTCCGCAAGCTGAAATTGCTGCATCAGTTTTACAACGAATTCGGGCCGCAGCTTGCACCGATGGTGGCGTTTCTACCGGAGCAGACGCCGAAAGGCGCCGCGGATTCCGATACTTTGCGCAGCGCCGTGCGCACGGACGGCGACAGTGGATTTCTCTTCGTCAACAACTACGTGCATAACCTGCCCATGCCCGAACGCAAGGGAGTTGCGTTCCGCATCCGCCTGGCAATGGAAACAATTCAGCTGCCGCGCAAATCGGCGGATGTTCCTGCGGGCTCGTATTTCATCTGGCCGTTCAATCTGCATATGGGCTCGACGCGTCTGGTGTACAGCACGGCGGAGTTGCTTACGCAGCTGGACTCCGCGAATTCTATCTATTATGTTTTCTTTGCGATTCCTGGCATAGCGCCGGAATTCGCCTTCGACGAAAAATCGGCCGGCAAGATCACTGCTGATGGCGCAACCGAAGTCCGCGAGAACGGAAACGTCTACGTTAGCGGCCTTACGCCAAGCACTCATGGCGCGATCTCGATTCAGCCGTCCTCGGGCAAGACGATTCATATCTTATTGCTTTCGCAGGAACAAGCAGAGAACCTGTGGAGGATTCAGCTGAGCGGGAAGCAATACCTGGTTCTGTCCGGTGCGGATGTTTTTTTTGATGATTCAACTCTGTATCTCCGCTCGCGAGATCACGCGGCTCTCTCGTTCTCGATATTCCCCGCATTGACTGCGGAACCGAAGGGCGATGCTCCGTTGCGAAAATCGGGCAGCGATGGAGTGTTTACTTTGTACGGTGCGAACGTGGATGCGCGCACGTACGACATTCAATGGACGCAAACTCGGCAGGCCGGACATGTGGATCCAGTCCAGACCAGTTCGTTGCAGCGCAAAGTCCCGGTAGCGGTCGCGCCGGATGACTCCGCATTTAAAAACGCGGCCGCCTGGCGCATATGCATGCCCAAGAATGAAATGGCGGGCCTCAGCGACGTGTTCTTGCGGATCAACTATGTGGGCGATATCGGGCGGCTTTACGCCGGCCAGCGTTTGCTGGATGACGACTTTTATCATGGCGATATATGGGAAATCGGGCTGAAGCGTTTTGCTCCGCTAGCCGGTCAAAATCTCACTCTGGATGTTCTTCCTCTGCGCAAAGACGCTCCCATTTACTTCTCAGCGAAAGCCCGGCCCGATTTCGGATCCGCCGAACAAATTTCAGATGTGCGCGCCATTACCGCTGTGCCAGAGTACGAAATCCGGATCACTTTCTAGCTCGACTCTTCGTAAGAGCACATCCGGTGGCTCGGTCTTCGGCGTTAATGGGACGAAAGTTGCGGTGGAAATTGCTTCGTGAGCCGCGGATGCGTTATTTTCAGAGTTGCGGCGCGCACCCATGCCAGGCGCGAACTCGCTGCGGGTTTTCGGACTGACATTTTGTGAGGGGATATTAATTAATGACCATGGCCAGAAAGTCTGCGCAAAAACCTGCCATCGAACCGATTCCGAAGCGCGCCATGACGAATCATCGCGTCCTCAATGAGGCGTACGATTACGGCAAACCGAGTTCTTTCTCGCGCGGCATGCGCGTTGATTTGGGCGGCGGCGCCGTGATGCTGCTGATTTCCGGCACCGCCAGCATTGACGAACATGGAGCCACTGTTCATGTCGGTGATTTCCGTGCGCAGTGTCGCCGCACTTTGCAGAACATTACCGCGCTGCTTGCATCCGAGGGCGCTACCTGGAAGGACATTGTCCGCACCACGTGCTATCTGCGCGACATGGATCGCGATTACGCGCAGTTCAACCAAGAGCGCACTGCGTTCTATAAGGAACAGGGGCTTGATCCCTTGCCTGCATCCACCGGCGTTGAGGCCAAACTGTGCCGACCCGAACTGCTGGTGGAAATCGAAGCTATAGCGATGTTTCGCGAAGTGCCGGAGGAGTAGCGTGATTGGCAAAGACTCCCGCGACGTCTCCCGCAACATCGCCCGCAACATCGCGCGAGTCGCAATTCCGTTTGCCGGAATGGCTTTGATCCTGGCACCACTGCTGGGCAGCCGGTCGTCAGATCATTCCTTTCGTCCGGGCGTTGCCAGCGCGTTCGCTGATGAATTTCACGCAGCCGCTTCACTTTCAGGCCGCACTGCGCGGCTCGCGCCGGCCGACAGCGCATCCGTCACGATTGATTATCCCCAGGACGGCTCCATTTTTCCGCCCGACATCATTCCGCCGACTTTTATCTGGCGCGATGCGGACACCGCCGTCAAAACCTGGCGCATCGTCATCACCTTTGCCAATGGTTCGAAGGCGATCCGTGCCACTTCGCACGGCGAGCCCATCCAGATAGGCAAAATTGATCCGCGGTGCGTTTCGGAAAACAACAAACCTCCGTCACTGACTCCGGAACAGGCCGCCGCGCACACCTGGACGCCTGACGCTAATATATGGATCATCATCAAACAACATTCCGTCGAGCATCCTGCAAAGGTTGAAATCACGGGCGCCACCGAAGCTGCGCCAGACAGTCCCGTTTCCGAAGGTCGCGTCACCATAACCACCTCGAAAGATTCGGTGGGAGCGCCGATTTTCTATCGCGACGTGCCGCTGATGCCTTCCGAAGGCGCGAAGAATTTTATTCAGCCTCTCGCGCCGTCGTCGTTGTTTCTAATCAACTGGCGTTTGCGCTTCATTGACCAGCCGGAGAGCCGCCTGCTCATCCACGACCTGCATACCTGTGCCAACTGCCACTCGTTTTCCACTGACGGAAAGACCATGGGCATTGACGTGGATGGCCCGAAGAACGACAAGGGCTTGTACGCCGTGGTTCCCATTCGCGCGAACATGTCCATCCGCAATCAGGACATGGTTTCCTGGAACAGCGACATGAGCGTCGGAAAATCGCGCGTCGGTTTTATGTCACAGGTCTCGCCCGACGGACAATATGTGCTTTCCACTTTTGCGGGTCAGGGCCAGAACATTCCGAGTTCTTTTTTCGTGCAGAATTTCAAAGATTACCGTTTTCTCCAGGTGTTTTTTCCCACGCGCGGAATTTTGGCCGTGTACAACCGCGCCACCGGCCGCAGAGAACCGCTTCCCGGCGCCGATGATTCGCGCTACGTGCAGACCGATGGAGTCTGGAGTCCCGATGGAAAGTTCATCGTATTTGCGCGCGCCGAAGCCAAGGATCCATATGTGGAGGGCCAAGAACTTCCGAACCACGCCAACGATCCCAACGAAGTGCAAATCCAGTACAACTTGTATCGGATTCCTTTCAACGGCGGGAAGGGCGGTCAGCCCGAGCCGATTCTGGGCGCCTCCCACAACGGCATGAGCAACAATTTCCCGAAAGTCTCACCGGACGGCCGCTGGATCGTATTCGTGAAGTGCCGCAACGGCCAGTTGATGCGGCCTGACAGCGAGCTTTACATCGTTCCGGCAAATGGAGGAGTCGCGCGCCGCATGCGCTGCAACACTTCGCTGATGAATTCGTGGCACAGTTTTTCACCCAATGGCCGCTGGCTGGTTTTTTCTTCCAAGAGTCGTTCGGTTTACACGCAGATGTATCTTACTCACATTGACGAGCAGGGCCAGGACAGTCCGCCCATTTACATCGAAAAGTCGACGGCCGCCAATCGCGCCGTGAATCTTCCGGAATTCGTAAATATCAAACCGGATCAAATGGAATCCATAGACGTTCCGGCGTCCGATCTTTATCGCATCATTGATAACGCGCTGGCGCTGCAGCAGGCAGGTGATAACGCCGCCGCACTGGCCGAGTGGAAAAAGGCCCTAGATATCGATCCGAATGATGCCCGCGCAAACAATGGGATCGCGATAGCACTGTCCGTCTCCGGCGATTCCAACGGAGCCATCGCGTATCTGCGCAAGGCGACGCAGATTAATCCGGATTTTTTTGAAGCCTATTACAATCTTGGTCTCGAGCTCGCGAAGAAAAATCGTGTGGACGAGGCCATTGATGCCTGGTTGAATACCGTGCGCTTAAGGCCGAGCTTTGCAGCCGGCCACGAAAACCTGGGCTACGCATACTACCTGCAAGGCAAGTTCGCGGATTCCCTTACGCATTTGCGCTTGGCACTGGATGCCGATCCTGATCGCGTCTCTGATCTCAACCTGGCCGCCAGCGTGCTGGCAACTTGTCCTGACTCTTCAATCCGCAATAGCGTGGACGCCCTCGCCTTCGCGGATCGCGCACAGACTCTGACCCACGGACAAGACGCCGCGATTCTCGACACGCTTTCCGCCGCCTACGCCGAAGCAGGCCGCTTCCCGAACGCTATAGAAGTTGAGCAACAGGCCATTGCCGTCGCAAGTCGGCAGGGAAAGAGCGCTCTCGCAACCACGCTCAAAGCTCACTTGACCCGGTATGAATCCAATACGCCTTTGCGCGAGCCGCCGGATCCGGTGTCGTTCTGAAACGCTGAGGAAGATTGATTAATTGCCATGATGGAAAAACTGGCGGGGAATGAGGTGTCGTCGGGGAGCCTGGGGCAGCGGGAAGCGCAGGGTTTGCGCGAGCAATTTCAGAAATTGTATGGCGAGGAGGCGCGGGTATTTCGCGCGCCGGGGCGCGTGAATCTGATCGGCGAGCACACGGATTACAATGAGGGATTCGTGATGCCCGTGGCCATGGATTTGTACACATGGGTGGCGGCGGCCGCGCGGAAAGATTCGCGTGTGCATGTTTACTCGCAGAATTTGCGCGAGCGCGCGGAAATGGATTTGCAGGATTTGAATTTGCGGGTGCGACGGCACTGGAGCGCGTACGTGCTGGGGGTGGCGGCGAGCTTGCGGATTTCCGGCGCGGAAATTAGCGGAGCGAATCTGCTGGTGGAAGGAAAAGTTCCGATGGGCGCGGGGCTTTCGTCTTCGGCGTCTGTGGAAGTGGCGGCGGGTTACGCGCTGCTGGAAAGTTCGGGGCTATCGCGCAGTCCAGTGGAGCTGGCGAAGATTTGCCAGCGCGCGGAGAACGAATTTGCGGGAGCGCGCTGCGGAATCATGGACCAGATGATTGCCAGCTGCGGGCGCGCGAATTATGCGCTGGTGCTGGATTGTCGGACGCTGGGATTCCGGCTGCTGCCGTTATTTGCGGACGCGCAATTTGTGGTGTGCAACAGCATGGTGAAACATGATCACGCGGCGGGAGAATACAATGCGCGGCGGGCGGATTGCGAGACGGCGACGCGGATACTGGCGGAGCAGATGCCTGGGGTGCGTGCGTTGCGCGATGTGTCGCTGGGGGATCTGGAGCGTTATGCGAAATTATTGCCGGAAGTGGTGTACCGGCGCAGCCGGCACGTGATTGGTGAGAATGCGCGCGTGGAGGATGCGCGCGAGGCGTTGGAGGGCGGCGATCCGGAATCTTTTGGGCGATTGATGAATGAGTCGCATCGCAGTTTGCAAGAAGATTATGAGGTGAGCAGTACGGAGCTGGATTTGTTGGTGGGAATTGCGTGCGGGATTGCGGGTGTGTACGGCTCGCGGATGACGGGCGGCGGATTCGGCGGCTGCACGATCAGCCTGGTGCGCAGGGGAGCGGTGGAAGAATTTCAGAGTGCCGTGGCGCGCGGGTACGAGCAAGCGACGGGGCGGAAGCCGGACATCTATATAGTGCGCGCCTCGGACGGAGTGCGCGAGGCGCTGGAATAGGCTGGCGCGGCGGCTTTGCGCACGGTAAGTTCCTCACAATGCCAGACTTGTGAGTCGTATGGCTCGCATTTGAATACACCTTCGGGCTTGGAGCAATTATGGACCGACGCGACTTCATGAAGGCGGCGACCACGCTGCTTGCCGCTGCTGCGCTGCAGCGCGGCGATTTTGCGCAGCAGGCCGCAGGTTCGGAAAATGGGGCGCGTCTGGTATTGCCGATGAATCGCGGTTGGCGCTACAGCCCGTCGTTCGTGGAAGGCGGTCACGACCTCAACTTTGACGATTCGAAATTCGACCGCGTCGTGGTTCCTCATGCAAATGTTCAGTTGCCATGGCACGGATTCGATGACAAGAGCTACGAATTCGTGTCGCTCTATCGCAGACGCTTCAAGCTGCCGCCCGCGGCCGCCGGCCAGCGTGTATTGGTTGATTTCGAAGGAGTGATGACCGCCTCCACTGTTTGGATCAACGGCCATCGCCTGGGCGAGTACCAGGGCGGCTACACGCCGTTTTCTTTCGAGCTGACTCCTCATCTGAATTTTGCAGGAGACAATCTGCTTGCCGTGGATGTGGATTCTTCCGAGCGCCCGGATATTCCACCTTTCGGCGATCGCATTGACTACCTTACCTTCGGCGGAATCTACCGCGAAGTCGCGCTGCGCATCGTGCCGGTCATCTACATCGAGAATATATTCGCGCAACCGACGAACCTCCTGAGTGAGCATCCGTCGCTCGATGTGCAGTGCTTCGTCCAGCGCCTGGAGCTTTCGCAGCATGCCTTGACGCTGGAGGCTGTGCTTCTGGATGGCGCGAACTCGATGGCCAAGACCAAGCAACAAATTCCTGCGTCGAGCGCGACAACCGAACCAGCGAGCCACACACTGAGTTTCGCTCCGCTGTCAGGAATTCAGCTTTGGGACATTGCGAATCCACATCTGTACTCCGTGCGAGTGCGTTTGCTCGACGGCGAACGCGTGATTGATGAGGACACGCGCCGCATCGGCTTTCGCGAAGCGCAATTCACGGATCATGGTTTTGAACTGAACGGAAAAGTGATTAAGCTGCGCGGCCTCGATCGTCACCAGACTTTTCCCTTCGTCGGACAAGCGATGCCGGCTCGCGCGCAGCGTCAGGACGCCTATATCTTGCGCAAACAACTCCATTGCAACATCGTGCGCACCTCGCACTATCCGCAATCACGGCATTTTCTGGACGCTTGTGACGACTACGGACTGCTCGTACTGGAAGAAATTCCAGGCTGGCAGTACATCGGCGATCCGGCCTGGCAAGATCTGTCCGTTGACAACGTAAATCGCATGATTCGCCGCGATTGGAATCATCCCTCGATTGTTCTGTGGGGTGTGCGCATCAATGAATCCCGCGACAACCACGATTTCTACACGCGCACGAATGCGCTGGCGCACAAACTGGACCCCACGCGCCAAACCGGAGGCATTCGCTATTTTCAGGAGTCCGAGTTCCTGGAAGATGTCTTCACCATGAATGATTTCGGCTGGCCGCTGAAGCCTCCGAATCATCCTCGCTATCTCAACACCGAGTTTGTCGGTCACACCTATCCGGTGAAGACGATTGACGACAACGTGCGACAACGCGAACACACCATTCGCCATGCGCGCGTGCACGATCAGCTCGCTTCCAATCCGCAATACGCCGGCGGCATCGGCTGGTGCGCTTTCGATTACAACACTCATTCCGACTTCGGCGCGGGAGATCGCATCTGTTATCACGGAGTGGTGGACATGTTTCGCGAACCGAAACCCGCCGCGGGCTTCTATAAATCGCAGTGCGATCCGGAAGAAGAAATTGTGCTGGAGCCGGCATTTCACTGGGCGGCGGGCGATGAGGCGCTGCGTTTCACGGTGGCGATGATTTGCTCGAACTGCGATCATCTGAAGCTTTATGTGAGGACGAAAGGCGACTGGGATTTGATTGCCGAAGCGGATCCGGATCGCGAGCAGTTCGCGCATTTGCGTTACGCGCCGTTCAGCATTGACCTCACCAAGTCGCGCCAGGAATGGGGTGATCTGCGGGTGGATGGCTATCTCAAGGGCCGGCAGGTCGTCTCGAAAATCTACTCGGGCCGCGGCGCGGATCAGAAATTCTCGATGCATTCCGACGACACCGAACTTCGCGCCGATGGTGCCGATAGCACGCGCGTCGTCTTCCGTGTCACGGACGAATTCGGCGCGATTCGTCCCTATGCGAACGATCCCATCGTGCTGAGCCTCGAAGGTCCCGCGGAAATCATCGGCGACAATCCATTCGCGCTAGTAGGAGGCACCGGCGCCGTTTGGATCCGTGCGAAGGAAGAAGCTGGAACGGTCCGTCTGACAGCGAAGCATCCCCGCCTAGGAAGTCAGACGATCGTCCTCACGTTGCATGAAGCGCCCGCCGAGCGCGTCTAGCCTGCAAGCTCCAATCGGGACGCGCCAGGCCGTTCCCGGACGCAGAGTCAGAAGTAGAACTTCAACGCGAATTGCACCAGTCGCGGCGACAGCGAGGCAGTAGGAAAGCCGAATTGCGAAGCGCCGCGCTCGGTGGAGAAGTTTTCATTGGTCGTCGTCGGATCCGCGAATTGCAGGTTCGGGTGATTCCAGATATTGAAGAACTCGGCGCGAAACTCGAAACGCATTTGTTCTTTGACTGGAAATTGCTTGATGAAGAATAGATCCCAATTTTGCAGCCCTGGTCCGAGGATGATGTTTCGTCCCGCGTTTCCGAACGTGCCCGCCACCGTGTTGGGGACAAAAGCGCAAGTGTTGAACAGCGTACCCGCCTCGCAATGCGCCCCGTTCGGATTTCCTACTACGTTGGGGCGCGCGCAATTGAAAACCTCTCCACCGCAATCGGAGTTGGAGATGTTCACCAGATCGTCGGTCGGCGTAAACCAATTGCCGGTTTGCGCCGAGACGATTCCGGTGATCTGCCAGTTGCCCACAATCTGGTTGGCAGCCCCGGTGAGATTCGAGCCAAAATGCTGGCCGTTGCCGAACGGCAAATCATAAACAAAGTTGACGACGAATCTCTGGCGCACGTCGAAATCGGCGTTGCCATATTCCAGGTAGGGCTCTGTTTGCAGCCGGAAGTCTCCTTGATTCTGCGAGCCCAGGCTGGCCGAAGACGCGTCATCGAGCGCGTGGCTGTAGGTGTAGGCCGCCTGAAATTGCAAGCCGTTGGAAAATCGTTTTTCCAGGCGAAGCTGCAATCCGTTGTAGTTCGAAAATAAATTCGAGCGCAGCGTCTCAATCCCCGCATCAATATTGGGATCGGGGCGGCGTTGGGCGGTCGGAATGGTCGAATCCGGCGTGGGGACTGCCTGATTTCCATTAAACATTCCGAACAGATCCGCGCCGTGGGAGCCGACGTAGGAAATCTGAGCCACCATGTTCGCCGGCAGTGCGTACTGGAAGCCGATGAACCATTGCTGCATGAAAGGCGTGGTGATGTTCGGGCTGATGGAAAAAAGCAACGGAGTATTCGGATCAACCAGCGAATTCGCAGGGAACCCTTGTTGCAGCGAGTTGAATCCGGGAATCGAACAATCGATTTGACCGGGATTGGGGTTCGCGGAATTGGTCAAGCAGGGCTGGTTGAACGACTGGGTCACGAAAAATGGTGGATTGAAACCGGGACTGGGATTGGAATACGGTCCGTTTTCCTGGCCGCCATAAAAAATTCCGTAGGAAGCGCGCAGCACGAGTTTTTCGTTAATCTTGTAGGCTAGGCCGATTCGCGGTGCGAAGTTGTGGTAATCCGGCGGGACTAGGCCGGTCGAGCCCGTCCGGTCAATGGAAATTTGCGATGGCCAGCATGGGAGTCAGCTCGGCGGTTTGCCCGGTGGGCACAATCAGGCACCCGCAAGTGAAATTAAAATTGGCTTGTTCGTTGCCAGCGGCCTTCACCGGTGAATAATATTCGTAGCGCAAGCCGAGATTCAGCGTCAGATTCGCCGTTGCCTTAAAATCATCCTGAATGAAGCCCGCATAGATTTGCCGGTGATAGTTAACATTATGAAGGTTTACGATGGAGCCGCCGTCGGAAATGCCCAGCAGAAAACTGGCAAAACCATATCCGCCCGTTCCGGGAGCCGCGGGATTGTCCGTGAACGCCGCGCTGAAATCGGCGGTGCCGCGCGAGGCCGACGGCTGAAAGATCGTGAATTGTTCGAAGCGCAGCTCGGTACCGATCTTGATCGCGTGGCGGCCTTTGACCCACGTGAAATTGTCGGTAAAGACGTAGCTGTTTTGTTTTTCGATTGAGGGCAAATAGCCGGAGCTGCCAAGTTGCGGGGCGGAACCGTCGCTGAACGTCAAAGCGGGAAGTCCGCCGTTAAACGTGCCGGGCTCGTACGGAACGCCAGGATAATCAAGTTGGCAGCCGAAACATTCTCATCGTAATTGTTTTGATAGCGATGCGCGTTAATGCGGTTGTAGCCAAAACGAAATTCATTCACGTGCGTGGAATCGAAAGACGTGAGTTTCACTTAAGGCAATGCTGCGATAGGAAAAATCTTCGATCCCATCGAAAAAGCCCCCGCCATCCAGCACGTTATCGAAAGGCGAGGGAATGAAACTGGGCTGATTCTCGTAGCTGAACCGTCCAAACAGAGAATCCTTATTCGAAATCGTGTGGTCCACGCGCACGTCGAAATTGTTGCGGGTCTCACTGCGTACGGGTATGGCCTGGTAGTTGAACCCCGGATTGGTCGCGTTCGGTGCGGGAATCAGCGCCGCCAGCCGCGAAGCCAGCGGGTCAGTTGATCCCACGGGAAACACGTTGGTGGGAACGCCTCCAGCACCTACGCCGATTGGCACTCCACACAAGCCGCTGGGATTGGCCAGTGTGGCCGGCATAACCTGCTGAGTCTTCCGGGCGTTGAAGATTTCTCCTATGAAGGTCTGGTTACCGCTGCAATCCAGCGCTACGTGGCCATTCGGATTGCCGGTGCTCGGGTCAATGGCGATTGCCGGAATGTTCGTCAGCAGCTCGGAAAAATCGCCGTTCACCATGCTCTGATCGGGGACCGTCGCCGTCTGCAGAAGTCCCTGGCGCAAACGAAATCCCTCGTAATCACCGAAGAAAAAGGTCTTATCCTTTCGAATCGGGCCGCCAAATGTGCCGCCGAACTGATTCTGCTTGTATTCCGGCTTTTGCGGGATGATTATGATGGCGGGAGAAGCGTCGAGCGCGTCATTTCGAAAATATTCGAAAACGTCTCCGTGGAAGGCGTTGGTGCCGGATTTGATCACCGCGTTCAGAATCGCGCCATTACCCCTGCCGAATTCCGCACTGTAGTCGTTGGTTTGAACTTTGAATTCCTCAATGGCGTCGATGGGGGGCTGAATCACGTACGATGATTCATTCAGCACGTCGCCCAAATTCGAATTGTTGTCAATTCCGTCGAGCAGAAAATTGTTTTGCAGTGAACGCGCCCCGTCCACGCTGAATCCAAAATTTCCGCTCACGCGGGAGCCCGGCTCGCTGGGCACCACGCCCGCGCCAAGTTGCGCAAGCTGCGCAAAATTTCTTCCATTGAGCGGCAGCGTTTCGATGCGCGTCTTATCCATCACTTCGCCCATCGTGCTCGTCTCGGTCTCCAGCAGAGGGTTCTGTACGCTTACCTCCACCTTCTGCGAAACCTGCCCGATCTCCAGCTTCACGTTGGCTTCGATGCGACCCTGCACGTCGAGCTGCACAGGTCCTGCGACCGCGGTTTTAAAGCCAGCCTTCTCGACGGTGATCGTGTAGCGGCCAACCTTCAGCGGACCGGCGACGTATTCTCCATTTACCGCTGTGGTGGTATCGAATTCGGTTCCGCGATCCGCATCAATCACTTTGACTTTCGCCCCGGCGACAACTCCTCCCGACGCATCTTTTACAGTTCCTGCGATTACCCCGGTGTCCTTCTGGGCCTGGGAGCTTCCACAGGACAGGGCTATAGCCAAAACGAGGCCAATGCAGCGCAAACTCGTGGTGATTCTGCCGCCAGGACGTTCGAGTAGGCCCTTGGCACCCGCTCGACCGGATAGAGTGAAGCGCACGAATTTGTTCACCGATAACCCTCCCCCGCAAGTTGGGCCCGCATTCCCGAATTGGAACTGGCTGCGGAGCACCCCAAGCCGCAGGACGTCGAGAAACAGACCTGAATCGCTCACGTAATTAGTCCTATTATGCACGTTTGTCAACTTTTTTTATCGAATATGATGTATTTTGTATTATTGCGAACATATTTCGAACCAATTTGTGGCACAATCGGCTGCTTTTTGGAATCTGTGAGCGGGACGGAGAAGTTTTGATGAGCCTGCTGGCCGAGGAACGGAGATTTCGCATCCGCGAGGTTTTATCGCGCGAGCGAACCGTTACCGCCTCCGAACTGATTCGCACGCTGGGCGTCACTGCCGCCACCATCCGCCGCGATCTGGAGGCGCTGGAGAAGGAAGGAGTGCTGGTCCGCTCGCACGGTGGCGCGGTTTCGCGAACTTCAAGTACAAATTTTCAACCCTCCTACGAGGCGCTGGGCCGCAGCAATCGCGCCGAAAAACAGGCGATCGCGCGGGAAGCCGAGCGATTGATATTGGATGGCGAGACAGTTTTTCTCGAAGGCAGCACCACAGTTTATGAACTCGCGCGGCGCCTGCTGCATCGCAACCGCCTCAACGTGATCACTAATTCGCCGCCGATCCTGGATGAATTTCAGCGCAGCCAGCACGTCTCGGTGATTTCCACAGGGGGTGAACTTCAGAAAGATGTGTTCTATCTTTCCGGAGTTTGGGCGCAGCGCGCGCTTTCCGAAATACGCGTGGACAAAGCGGTGCTGGGCGTCAGCGCGATAGATCCTGCATATGGTATTTCTACCGCCAGCCAAGCGGAAGCGCAAATGAAGAAAATGATTCTGAAATCCGCGCGCGTGAGCATTGCGCTGGCGGACCACAGTAAATTCGGCAATCAGGGATTTGCGTACGTGGGTCCCACGACCGACATAGACATCCTGGTGACGGATTCCGGCACCGACCCGCAATATTTGCGTCCGCTCCGCGAAGCCGGCGTGGAACTGATTATCGCGGATGTGCGCGAACCGTCGCTCGAGCCGGACAGGAATGAGTCAGCGGCAAAAGGCCGCACGCGTTCCGGGACGGCTAAACATTGATGGGAAATATGCGCGTATATCTAAGAAAGACTCTCTTACTATCGTTGCTCGCAGCCGCTCTGCTTGCGCTGGCGGTCTTGGCGAATCGGGTTGTTGCCAACCCGACGTTTGCGGCCGCTGCAACCGAACCATCGCCCACATCTGATAATAATAATGATGATGCGCTCCGTGCGTTCGCGGCGATGGAACCGGTTGATACGCATGTTCACGCGTTCAAGTCCGATCCGGCCTTCCCTGATCTGATGGCGCGGCTGCAATTGCACGTTCTGGATATCTGCGTTGCCGATACCAAGGGTATCTACGGTAAGTTGGCCGCGCAACTAGCGCGCGCGAAGGGTTTCGTCGCGGCGAGCCCCGGTCACGCCAGATTCTGCGTCACCTTTAATCCGTTCACGTTGCAGCAGAAGGATTTTGCGCAGAATACCGTGCAGCAACTCCACCAGGAATTTGCGGACGGCGCGGTGGCGGTGAAAATCTGGAAAAATATTGGGATGGAATTAAAGACGCCGGACGGCAAGTACGTCATGCCTGACGATCCGGCGTTTGCGCCGATCTATCGGGAAATCGCGGCGGAAAACAAAACACTCGTCGCGCACGTTGCCGAGCCTTCCTCTTGTTGGCAACCGCCGAATCCAGACAGTCCGGATTACGATTACTACAAGGAAAATCCTGAGTGGTACATGTATCTTCATCCTGATCATCCGCGCAAGGAAGTGATTCTGGCCGCGCGCGACCATCTGCTGGCGGAGAATCCTGGACCTGCGCGTCGTTGGCGCGCACCTGGGAAGCATGGAAACCGACGTGGATGAGATCGCCAAGCGTTTTGACCTCTATCCCAATTTCGCTGTGGATACGGCGGCGCGCATGGAATATCTAATGATTCAGCCGCGGGAGCAGGTGCGGAATTTTCTGATTAGGTATCAGGATCGCGTGCTGTACGGGACGGACCTGGAGTTCCTCCCGAAAGACGCAACGACCGACGCTTTAAAAGATTGGCAAGATACGTATGCGCGGGATTGGAAATTCTTGGCTACGAATCAGATGCTGCAGCTCAGGGGCCGCGAAATTCAGGGATTGAACTTGCCTGAGCCGGTTCTGCGCCGCATTTATCACGATAATGCCGTGCGTTGGATTCCTGGGATCGCGGACTCTGCGAAGTAATTTGGTCGCAAGCGAGCACGCACGGCCGACTTTTCTCCCGAATGCCTCTGGAAAGCATCTAAAAAGTTAGTCGCTGGATTTCGATTTGTGGCAATAGCGCGCGCACTGTAGCTAGTTCGATCCTGCCAGGCGCCGCTGCCACGCAGTTGGCAGCGCCGCAAGCTGCCGCTAAGCGCAGCGCCTGTTCGCCGACGATCCCCTGCGTAGTGGAGTACGCAAAACCTCCCAGCGTTGCGTCGCCGGATCCTACGGCCGAAATCACATTCACGTGCGGCGGAGTGGCTTTCCACACGGGTCCAGCTTTGCGTTCCATCCAGACCAATCCTTCGCGTCCCAACGTAATCGCGGCGCTTCCCACTCCGCGTTCGATGATTTCGCGCGCAGCATTCGCTAGTTCCTCGATGGTTGCGAGCGGATGGCCTACCAGCGCTTCCGCCTCGGCGCGATTTACTTTCACAAAATCGGGACGCGCATTCCAGCTAGCGCGCAAAGCCTCACCACTTGTATCCACAAACACCTTGGCGCCTGCGGTTCGCGCAGCCTCAATCAGCGCAACATAAAAATCGGGTGTGACGCCCGCAGGCAAACTGCCGGAAATCACCAGGACCGCGTTCTTCCACTCGTCGTGAAGTCCCCGTGCACACGTCTGCAAAAAGTTTTCGCGTTCCTGAGCGGTCGGTGCCGCGCCGGGCTCGAGAATCTCGGTAACGCGCCCTGCTGCGTCAATAATTTCCAGATTCACGCGGGTGCAGGCTTGCGTGGGAATCGCAGCCACGCGAATTCCCAGAGCTTCCAGTTGCCGCGCGCATTCCTGGCCGATCGCTCCGCCCAGAAATCCCACCCACACGGGGTTGGCTTCGAGCGCGCGCGTGGCCATCGCGACGTGCGCGGCTTTACCTCCCGCAAAACCTTGCGCGCTGTGGGCGCGATTAATCTCGCCGACGGCCAACGATTCCATGCGCAAGCGACGGTCCATGGCCGGATTGGCACTTACGCAAACGATGGTTGGACCGGGCATAAACCCTTGCTCCTGACTGGCATTTGTGCCAAGCTATCACCCTCTGGTGCGAAATAGTAACAAAAAGTAAGAATTCGAAAGCAGGCTTTTATCCATGCTCGCGGAAGAGCGGCGGCGAAAAATCCTCGAATTGACGCGGCGTGACGGCCGGGTTGTCGTCAAGGATCTGGCGCGCCGTTTCTCCACTTCGCTGATCACCATTCGCAAAGATTTGGAATCGCTGCATCAAATGGGCCGCCTGCAACGCGCACACGGCGGCGCGCTCCCCCTAGACGCAACCGCGCTGCGCGATCCCACGCTGCACGAAAAAGAACGATTGCACCGGCGCGAAAAACTCAAAATCGCCGCAGCGGCCGCGCGCCTGGTTCGTCCCGGCCACGTGGTGATTCTGGATTCGGGCACCACCACCACGGCCATCGCGCGCGCTATCAAGCACGTTCGCGATCTCACCGTGATCACCAACGCTGTGAACATCGCCGCCGAACTCGCCGGCACGGACGTGGAAGTGATTCTAACGGGTGGCGTGCTGCGAAGGAATTCGTTTTCACTGGTGGGACCTCTCACGGAAGACTCCTTGCGGCACGTCACCGCCGATCTGCTGTTTCTCGCCGTGGATGGATTCGATGTTGCGTATGGGCTGACCACGCCGAACCTGCTGGAAGCGCGCGCGAACCGCGTGATGATGGAGAATGCCAAGACAACAATAATTGTCTGCGATTCCAGCAAATTCGGCCGGCGCAGTCTTTCGTTTATCGCGCCCACTTCGGCCGTCCATCACACCATCACGGACACCAAGGTTTCCGCCCGGCATCTGCGCGGGCTGCGCGCGGCGCATATCAAAGTCGTGGTGGTTTGATTTTTGATTGTGGAATTATTGCGGAGGAACAGTTGGTAGATTTGAAAACAGGCATTGGCGCTCACACCATCGCAGAGATACTTTCGGAACCTGCCACATGGAAATCGTGCCAGAAGGCTGTGGAGCAGACCGGAGAGCTGCAATCGCTGAGTGAGAAACTTCCCAGAAATATCGAATGGGTGTTCATTGGCTGCGGATCGAGTTTTTATCTGGCGCAGGCCGCGGCGGCCAGTTGGTCAATTTTGACCGGCGACAAATCACGCGCGCTTCCTGCATCCGAAACGACGCTCTTCCCGCAATTATTTCCGGCGGCGTGTCAGGCCGTGCTGATTACTCGCTCCGGCTACACTTCAGAAGTTTTGCAGGCCGCCGAACATATGGAAACGAAACTGCGCTTGCGAACTTTGGCGATTACTTGCGGCACCGGTACTCCCATTGAGAAGATCGCGTCGCATTGCATCAAACTGCCCGCAGCGGATGAAAAAAGCACCGTGATGACGCGATCGTTCACCTCGATGCTGATCACGCTGCAGTCGCTTGCGGCAATTCGCGGAAATCGGCGCGACGTTCTGAAGGCGCTGGGCGAACTTCCCGAACAGGTCGCGGGCCGGCTGCACGCAATCCACAGCACCATCAAGTCGTTGGCAGACTCGCGCGCCTTTGCGGATTACGTATTTCTTGGCCAAGGTCCATTCTTCGGAATTGCGCAGGAATGCATGCTCAAGGTAAAAGAGATGTCCTGTTCCTATGCGCAGTGCTTTCACACGCTCGAATTCCGGCACGGCCCCAAAGCGATCGTCAGTCCCGACACGCTCATCACCTTCGTCATCAGCGAATCGGGATTCGCAGCGGAAGTAGCGGTGCTGGAGGAAATCAAAAAACTGGGCGGGACTACGCTGGTGGTTTCCAACGCCGGCGATTCCATCATTCGCCGCGCCGCCGATTACTTTGTGGAACTGTCGCTCGATGTGCCGGAAATAGCGCGCGCGGCCGCCAGCGTTATGCCCGGACAACTGCTTGGTTTTTACACGGGAATCAAAAAGGGTTTGAATCCTGACGAGCCCCGCAACTTGTCTCGCGTAGTAATGCTGGAAACCAAATAACAGGGGCCATAAGAATGCCGTTGGATGTGTGCGTGGTGGGCGAGATCAACCCGGACTTGATTCTTTACGGTTTGCCGGCGCAATTGAAACCGGAAGAGGAATCGCTGGTCAACAGATTTCGGCTGACTCTGGGAAGTTCGTCCGCCATTTTCGCTCACAATCTCGCGGTATTGGGCACGCGCGTCGGCATGGTGTCGAAAATCGGCGCGGATTCCCTCGGCAAGATGGCCTTAGACTGGCTCGCAGATGCCGGCGTGGATTTGACGCGCGTGCGTATAGCAGCAAGCGGCCCAGGTACCGGCATCACCGTGATACTCGCTCAGCCCTCGCATCGCTTTATCCTCACGTATCCCGGCACCATGTTTGAATTCAGCCACGCCGACCTGGATCTCGATTATATTTTTTCCGCGCGGCACCTGCACCTCTCTTCGTACTTTCTGCACCGCGCTCTGCGGCCTCGCATCGCTGATTTATTTCGCGAAGCCAAGGCCAAAGGTCTTTCCACTTCGCTGGACACTAACGACGACCCGGAGGGAAAGTGGGGGAGCGACCTGCTGGACGTGCTTCCTTTCGTGGATATATTTTTCCCGAACGAGCGCGAAGCAAAAAAAGTAGCGGGCACTGATGATGTAAAGCAAGCGATCGATAGACTCGCGCAGCTGTGCAAGTTTGTGGTAGTGAAACTCGGCTTACACGGAGCCGTTGCGCGGAAAGGCACTGAAGAATGGCGCCGCGCCGGCCTGCGCGTGGCGTCGTTGGACCAGGTGGGCGCCGGCGACAGCTTTGATGCCGGCTTCATTCGTCGCTACTTGCAGGGCGGCAGTCCGCAGGAATGCCTCGATTACGCGGACGTTGCCGGAGCATTTTCAACCACCTGCGAAGGTGGGACCGAAGCTTTTAAGGATCACATAAAGGTCGAAGAGTTTTTTCGCGAGCACTTGACTCCGAGCGTTTAGCTTCGCATCGCGCTTGATTCGGCTCCGCCTGCGGCAGATTCCTACTCCTTCGTGGCTTTTATCAGCAGATGGTCAGTAAAACCAGCCTGCAGTTTTGCGCCCGGCGCGGTCACTTCTCCCAGATCCTTCCCGTTGACGTAATCCACCACGCGGTATTTTCCCGCAGCCAGCCCGCGCAGTTCGATTTCTCCGGACCACGGTCTCTGTGCCGGCTGCGCAGCGCCCGCCGCAGGCTGAGGCGCGAAGAACGCGTAGTACATCGCGCCATCTTTTTCGATCGCGTATCCCTCCGGAAAATCGTAGCCGTAAACGTAAAGATCGCGGAAGGTGCCGCGTGAAAGCATGTTTTCGTTATACAGACCGATCCACTTTTTCCAGTACTCCTCTTTTTGCGGCGTTAGATAGACGTCCGCCAGTTTCGGCCCGTAGTTCGGCCACGCGAATTTCGTACCCACCACGCCGCCCGTACCGATCGTCGAAGCAAAGTCAGAACCCAGATCCTTTTCGTTCCCGTTGGGGTTCGCAATGCGCGTCAATTCCACATGATCGCCGTACACAGCGGCGTTCGGACCCATCAGCGCCTTGTACATCTTCACGCGCTGCCGCACTTGCACCGAACCCACCGGATCGGCAGTCACCGCCTGATCGAGATAACGCAGCCACGCGATGCTCGGCGGCGTGCCGCACGGGCAGCTTTGCGTCACGCTATCCGGTTTTAGCGCGCGCGTGGTGTCGAAAATCGTCTTATAGATATCGCCCATCGCGTAAACGGAATCATACGGCGTCTTGTGATGATGCTTCGGGTTGTAGCAGGCCGGCACGCTATAAATGTTGTCGAGCTTGTGGCCGTCGAAATCCCAATCGCGTATGAATTTTTCGGTCAATTGCTTGTAGTACGCGCGCACTTCCGGTACGGCCGGGCAGAGCGCCGCCAGATTCCGCGTCATACGCGCCGGCTTGCCGCTCTTATCCAGAATCAGCCAGTCCGGATGCTCCTTCACCACGTCCGATACGCCGTAAGAATGCGATTCATATCCCGGTCCGCCATCTTCCACGGCCAGCGGCAACCACCACAGTTGGACCTTGATTCCTTGCTGATGAAATTGCTGAACCATCTTTTGAATTTCACCGTCGGGAAAAGTGTCGCTGCGCGGCTGCCAGTCGCCGTAGTTGTTGAACCAGCGGTCATCCAGAGTCGCCCAGTGAATTCCGAATTCCTTCAGTTTAGGAATCGTCCCCAGCATTTGCGTTGGAGTCACATTGGCAAGGTAGCCCCACCCGCACCAGCTCACCGCGTAGTCTTCGATGTTCGTCGTGGGCCTCTTCAAGCCTTCGCCGTCAATCACGTCCGAATAAACTCGCAGCGGCTCGTAATAATCTCCGGAATAGACCGCGAGGAAGGTTTCGGGGCTGGAATAATTTTCGCCTGGCTGCAATACGCCGTCGGGAGTCAGATGGACGCTGGCATCCACATGGCCGTCGGCTTCCGTTTTCACCGGAACTGAAAGCACCAGGGGCAGCGTCTCCACGTGCCCAATCGCTTCGCCCACCGATTTCGTCCAGAACGCGACCACAGGTATTCCGCCGCCTACCCGCCCCAGGTCTCCCTTTACTTCCACCACGGAGCCCATCTGATTTTGTTGTGAAAATTTCCGCGGAATCTGAAACACGTTCTCTCGGCCCCACTCGATGCTGGCGCCGTGGAAGGACCACATGTCGTTGGGCGCTGCGGCCGGATCCGCCAGCGAAGCATTCAAACGATGGCGATCCAGATCGACCGCATCCAGTTTCACTTCACTCTTGCCCGCATTGCGAAGCGAAACAGACACCAGCGCCACGCTCGGATACTCGTCGTACACTTCCACCACCAGCGTTTCTTCCAGTTCAGCTGCGGAATTCTTGCCGCTTAGTTCGATGTGCTTTCCTTTTGTTCCCAGCCGTCCCTGAGGTGCAGAGACCTGCGGGTGCGCAACGTCAAAAACCGCATCCGGCAATTCCTTCCCGGCGGCCGTCACCGCCACGCCGGAAGCGCCCGCGGCGTCATCCAGTGAGAGTTTTCGCCCGCTGGCCGAAAGGCTCGCAGCCACGTACCCATTTGGCGCGATCGTAAATTCGGCCGCAGGAGAATCCACCAGCACGCTGTTCGCACTCGCGGTCACTTGAATCTGCGATTCCGGCGCTTTGGCGGCAGGAGGAGCGCTCACCGCTGCTTCTTTTCCGCATCCGTTCGCGAATAGCAGCAATCCGGCCACGGCAAGTGACATGCTCGCAACGCTCCCGACAGATTGCAGCCGCGGCCGTTTTCCGATGAGCGCCAAGTTCATGGTTCCCTCATTACAAAAAGAAGTAAAAAGCTATATTTCGTAACATAACGATACCCACGCAATATCTCATATCAAGGACGTACAAGCCACTAAAAATCCCGCCGCGAAAACAACCGCGCCCATCGACGACCCAACATTTAGCCCTGCCATTCATTCCGGCGCTTTTGTATTATCCAAGCTGCGTAAATCGTCACCAGGACATCAATCGTTGAAAAATCGCAGCCGCACCGAAAGTTCCCACAAACTCGTCCTGGGCGTTGATATCGGCGGCACGAAAGTAGCCGTCGGCCTGGTGAACTCGCGCGGCCAGATACTGCACGCCAGTCGCGCCCCGATGGTTGCCCGCAACAGCGCCGACGAGGGATTTCGCGCCGTGCAGAATGCGATCGATAGTTTGATGGTACAAGCGAGCTCGGCGCGAGTGCTAGCCATCGGTGTGTGCGCCCCGGGATGGGTGGATAGCGAACGCGGAGTCTTGCTCAGCGCCACAAACTTGCCGTGCTGGGAAAATTTCCCATTGGCTCGAAAGCTCGAAAAACACTACGGCTTGCCCACCCGGCTCACCAACGACGCCAGCGCCGCAGCGCTTGCTGAAGCAAAATGGGGTGCCGGCGCCGCGTACAAAAGCATCTTTTACGTGAGCTTGGGAACAGGCATCGGCACGGCGATCGTCCGCGAAGGAGATATTTACCACGGACGACCCGACGGCAGCTGCGAGGGCGGCCACACGAGCATCAACTTCAACGGCCCGCTGTGCGGCTGCGGCAAGCGCGGCTGCGTGGAAATGTACGCCTCCGGCACCGCAATTTCCAGACGCGCCCGCAATCTTCTCAGCAAGAAAAACAACAACCGTTCCCAAATCCTGAAAATGACATGTGGGAAAATTTCCAGTGTGACCGCAGAGACCGTAACCAAGGCCGCGCGCAGCGGCGATAAACTGGCTAAGCAAATTCTTGAGGAAGCCGCCAGCCATCTGGCCATCTGGCTCGGCAACATGATTGACCTGCTGGAGCCGGAAGTAATCGTCGTGGGAGGCGGAATCGGGCGGGTGATGATGGCGTATCGCGCCAGTATAAGGCGAACTCTCCAGACTTGGGCCGTGAATCCCGGCGCGCGTGGCGTGCGCATTCTGAGCGCGCGCTACGGCTCCCAATCGGCTCTGGCCGGAGCCGCCGCGCAGTGGCTCATGCCACCGCACCGCCGCAGCGACTGACCGGGCAGTCCGAGCTCGTGCATCGCCAGAAGCGAAACACCCTAAGTCCTTGATTCACCAATTGTTTGTGATTACCAACATCGCCGGGAAACAGCCCCCGGTTGCGACCTCCTGAAACCCGTTGAAACCAAACGCGCGCCTGTCTCGTCGGAACATAATGCGTGTTAAATTTACCGTTAAGCGGTCGCCCTTGGAGGCGACCCACGCGCCGCTGACTTAACCGCAGGTCAACAACAATAGACATCCGTTTGGCCGATGTCGTCAGCATAAAAACACGTTTCGCGCGCGCCAGGTTGAGTTATCGAATGAGGGAGTAAAGTGCCGGATAATATTTCCAAGATCGGAAGTTCGCACAGCGACACAACGACCACAGCCGAACCCTCCATAGGTTCCGCAGCGAAACCGCGACCGGCCGCGCCTGAATACGTCGCCAAAAGCCGAAGTCATGCATGGATTTGGATCCTGGTGATTCTGGTTCTGGGCATCGGCGGCCTGATTTATTACCGCAAGCAACAAGCAGCCGAAGCCGCTACAAAAGCCAAAGCGGCCCTGGCCGATCGCAGCGTCCCCATCACCACCGCGACCGTCACTACCGGTCCCATCGGCGTTTATATCAATGCGCTCGGCACCGTCACTCCCGTTTACACCGCCACCATCACCACTCGCGTAGACGGACAAATCGTCAGCGTGAATTACGTCGAAGGCCAAATGGTTCACAAGGGCGACCTGCTGGTTCAAATCGATCCGCGCCCCTATCAAGCCGCTCTAACCCAGGCCGAAGGAACTCTGGCGCACGACGAAGCCTTGCTCAGCGAAGCGCGCATCGATCTGGACCGTTACCAGCTGGCATTCAATCGCAATGCCATCGCCAAACAGCAACTCGACGATCAAACGCAAACCGTGAAGCAATACGAAGGCTCGGTGAAGAACGACCAGGGCACAGTAGCTAGCGCAACCACCAATCTCGACTACGCCACGATTAAGGCGCCTATTAATGGCCGCGTCGGCCTGCGCCTGGTGGATCCCGGAAATATTGTCACCGCTGCCAGCGGCACGCCACTGGTGGTGATCGCGCAGTTGCAGCCGATCACCGTAATTTTCAGCGTGGCCGAAGATTATCTGCCGCAGATTCAAAAGCAGCTGCGCCAGTCAAATAAAATGTCCGTGGACGCTTTCGATCGCAATCAACAAATCAAGCTGGCTTCGGGCAAGCTGTTGACCCTGGACAATCAAATTGACACCAGTACCGGCACCGTGAAGTTGAAGGCGATCTTTGAAAACTCCGATACTGCCCTCTTCCCGAATCAATTCGTGAACGCAAGGCTGCTGGTGGATACGCAGCAGAGCGCCACTCTGGTTCCCACTGCGGCGATTCAGCGCAATGCGCAAGGCGCGTTCGTATATGTTGTGAAGCCTAATCAGACCGCCGCGATTCAGACGGTCACGATCGGCATCACCGATGGCGGTAACGCTGCCGTGCAAGGTGTGAAGTCCGGCGATGTGATCGCGATCACTGGATTCGACAAACTTCAAGATGGTGTGAAGGTCTCAGTTCAAAAGCAGACAGGCGACAACGGTTCCGCGAACGCCTCCTCTGGCAACGGAAATGGCACGAGCCCGGGAAGCAACGGTTCAGGAGGTAATGCTTCGGGTGGCCAGGCGGCAAGCAGCGGGGGGAATCGTCCGTGAACCCGTCTCGCCCATTTATTATCCGGCCGGTCGCGACGTCGCTTTTAATGGCCGCGATTCTGCTCGCCGGATTCGTGGGGTTCACGCAGCTGCCCGTCTCGGCGTTGCCCGAAGTGGATTACCCTACGATTCAGGTGGTCACGTTTTATCCTGGTGCCAATCCTGACGTAGTGGCTTCGGCCGTGACGGCGCCGCTCGAACGGCAGTTCGGTCAGGTCCCTGGCCTCAGCCAGATGACGTCCACCAGCTCGGACGGGAGCTCGGTAATCGTCCTGCAATTTTCGCTCGAGCTAAATATTGACGTCGCCGAGCAGGAAGTGCAGGCCGGCATCAACGCCGCGCAATCCTATTTGCCCGCGGATCTGCCCACGCCACCGATTTACAGCAAGTCCAATCCCGCCGACACCCCGATTCTGACGCTGGCGCTAACTTCAAAAACAATTCCGCTCTCGCAAGTGGAAGACCTCGCGGACACGCGCCTCGCTCAAAAAATCGCGCAGCTGCCCGACGTGGGCCTGGTAAGCATCAGCGGCGGCCAAAAGCCCGCGGTGCGCGTGCAAGTGAATCCCACCGCGCTCTCTTCCTACGGGATCAACCTGGAAGACGTTCGCACCGCCCTGCAATCCACCAGTTTGAATTCCGCGCTGGGAAATTTCGACGGGCCGCATCAGGACTATCAAATCAATGCGAACGACCAGCTGCTCACCAGCCAGGAATTCGCGAACGTGGTGGTCGCCTACCATAACGGTTCGCCAGTGCGACTCTCAGACGTCGCGCGCGTGGTGGACGACGTGGAAAACGTACGCCAAGCCGCCTGGATGAACGAAACTCCCGCGGTGATCGTCAACATCCAGCGGCAGCCGGGCAAGAACATCATCGAGGTGGTCGATCGCGTCAAGGCTCTGCTGCCGCTGTTGCAAAGCAATTTGCCCGCCGCCGTGCATGTGACCGTGCTGACGGACCGCACCGTAACCATTCGTGCTTCGGTGAAGGATGTGGAATTTGAATTGATGCTCACCGTGGCGCTGGTGGTCATGGTCATCTTTCTTTTTCTGCGTAACCTGCGCGCCACCATCATTCCCAGCGTCGCTGTTCCGCTATCGCTGGTAGGCACGTTCGGTGTGATGTACCTGGCGGGCTACAGCCTGAACAACCTGACGCTCATGGCGCTGACGATTTCCACCGGGTTCGTCGTGGACGATGCCATCGTGATGATCGAGAACATCGTCCGCTACATCGAAGAGGGCGATGATCCGTTGCGAGCCTCGCTGCTGGGCTCTGAGCAAATCGGATTCACCATCGTCTCGCTCACGATTTCCCTGATCGCCGTCTTGATTCCGCTGCTTTTCATGGGAGATATCGTCGGACGTCTTTTCCGCGAATTTGCCATCACGCTCAGCGTCACGATTCTGGTTTCCGCCGTGGTTTCACTCACCTTGACGCCGATGATGTGCTCGCGCCTGCTGAAGCACGATCCAGAAGCTCAGAACGGCCGTTTTTACAAGCTGTCTGAACGCGGCTTTCAGAGCGTCATTGATTTTTACGGGCGCACACTGAAATGGGTTTTGAAACATCAGGTGGCTACGTTGGTGGTGGCCGTCGCCACGCTCGTTCTCACCATCGTTCTTTACATCTTCGTGCCCAAAGGATTCTTTCCGGTGCAGGATACCGGCATCATTCAAGGCATCTCCGAAGCCACCGAGTCTATTTCATTCCCTTTGATGGCTCAGAGGCAGCAGCAACTCAGCTCCATCATCCTGAAAGATCCGGCCGTGGACAGCCTTTCATCTTTCATTGGAATTGACGGCACCAATACCACGCTCAATAGCGGACGCATTCTGATTAACCTGAAGCCGCTGGAAGATCGGCACATCAACGCTTCCGACGTGATTCGCCGCTTGCAGCCGGAACTCGAAAAAGTGGATGGCATCACGCTTTACATGCAGCCCGTGCAGGATTTGACGGTGGAAGATCGCGTCAGCCGCACGCAATATCAATACACACTGGAAGATCCTGATTTGAATGAACTGAACGATTGGACCGCCAAGCTCGTCACCAAACTGAAACAGATTCCCGAACTGCGCGACGTGGCTACCGACCAGCAAACCGGCGGCCTGGCAGCGGCGCTGGTAATCGATCGCGTCACCGCTTCGCGCATGGGCATCACGCCGTCCGCGATTGATCAAACGCTCTACGACGGATTTGGTCAGCGACAGGTGACGACGCTGTACACCCAACTGAATCAATATCACGTGATTCTGGAAACCATGCCGGACTTCCAGAAGAATCCCACAAAGTTGAACGACATTTACGTGCGGTCCGCGCTCGCTTCCAATTCGTTGACCACCTCTTCGACCTCCGGCGTGGTAACTGCGAGCACTGCTTCCGGCAACGGCAATTCGTCGCCGAGCCCCGCAGCCACCAAGTCGGGGCCAAGTTCCGGTTCCGCGAATCCCACGGCGGTCTCCACGCCGAATGGAGCCGCGGTGCCGCTCAGCGCGTTCACCCATTTCGAATCCCGAACCGCGCCGCTATCGGTAAATCATCAGGGACAATTTCCGGTGGTCACCATCTCGTTCAATCTCGCGCCGGACGCCTCGCTGGGCGAAGCCACCAAAGCAATCGAGAAAGCTCAGCAGGAAATCGGCATGCCGCTCAGCGTTCAGGCTGCGTTTCAGGGCACTGCAGCTTCCTTCCAGGCTTCACTGAGCAACGAACCGATCCTGATTCTGGCGGCGCTGGTTACCGTTTACATCGTGCTGGGCGTCCTCTACGAAAGTTATATCCATCCCATCACGATTCTTTCCACGCTGCCTTCCGCCGGCGTAGGCGCCATCCTGGCTTTGCTGATCTGCGGCCAGGAACTCAGCGTCGTCGCGCTGATAGGAATTATTTTGCTGATCGGCATCGTGAAAAAGAACGGAATTATGATGATTGACTTCGCTCTGGAAGCCGAACGAAAACACGGCATGAGTTCCGAGGACGCCATCTACGAAGCCTGCCTGCTGCGTTTTCGTCCCATCATGATGACGACCATGGCCGCGCTTCTCGGCGGCCTGCCACTCGCTCTGGGCACGGGCATCGGCTCGGAACTGCGCAAGCCACTCGGCATCGCGATGGTGGGCGGCCTGCTGCTCAGCCAGGTCCTCACTCTCTACACCACGCCCGTGATCTACATTTTCTTCGATGACCTGGCCAAGAAAGTTGCCGCATCGCGCGCCGGCCATGGAAGCACGGAGTCGGTCCCCGCGGATTAGCCATGAGCATCTCCTCGCCATTCATTCATCGGCCCGTCGCCACCACGCTGCTCACTGTGGCTATTGCGCTCGCTGGCGCAGTCGCGTTTCAAGTACTGCCGGTTTCCGCTCTTCCGCAAATCGATTTCCCTACAATATCTGTGGCCGCGAGTTTGCCGGGAGCCAGCCCGGAAATCATGGCCTCGTCGGTGGCCACGCCTCTGGAGCGCCAGTTCGGCCGCATCGCCGGCGTCACGGAAATGACGTCTTCCAGTTTTCTCGGCACCACTAGCATCACGCTGCAATTCGATTTAAACCGCAACATTGATGGCGCTGCGCGCGACGTGGAAGCCGCCATCAACGCCGCGCGAAGTTATTTGCCTGCCAATCTCCCCAGCAATCCCACCTATCGCAAGGTAAATCCCGCCGACGCGCCCATCATGATCCTGGGCCTGACCTCCAAAGTTTACGATCGCGGTCCCATGTACGACGCGGCTTCCACCATTGTGCAGCAGAGGCTTTCGCAGATTCAGGGCGTAGGGCAAGTCAGCGTGGGCGGCAGCTCGCTGCCCGCCGTGCGCGTGGAGCTGAATCCCACGCAACTGAACAGCTTACGGCCTGGGCTTGCAAGACGTCAATTCCATGCTCAGCTCGCAGAACGCCAATGTCGCAAAGGGCCAGATCACCGACGGTCAAACCACCGCTGATATCGTCGCGAACGATCAACTGCTCAAGGCCGCGTATTACAAGGATCTGGTCGTCGGCTACCACAATGGCGCGGCCGTAAAACTTTCGGACATCGCCGATGTCCGAGACGAGGTGGAAAACATGCGCGCGACCGGATTCATGAATGGCAAGCCCTGCGTGCTCTTGATTATTTTCCGCCAGCCCGGCGCCAATATTATTGAGACGGTGGACCGCATTCGCGACGCCATTCCGTCCTTGAAGGCTTCCGTCCCCGCGGCAATTGATTTCACCATTGTGCTGGACCGCACGACCACCATCCGCGCCTCGGTGAGCGACGTGGAACGAACTCTGGCCATCTCCATCGCATTGGTGATTCTGGTCGTCTTTCTTTTTCTGCGAAATGTTCGCGCCACTCTGATTCCCAGCGTCGCCGTTCCTGTTTCGCTGATCGGCACGTTCGGCGTGATGTACCTATGCAAATACAGCATTGACAATCTTTCCTTGATGGCGCTGACCATCGCCACCGGTTTCGTGGTGGACGATGCGATCGTCGTGATCGAAAATATTTCGCGCTATCTCGAACAGGGCATGAGCCCCATGGAATCCGCGCTGAAAGGAGCCCAGGAAATCGGATTCACGGTGCTCTCCATCAGCATTTCTCTGGTCGCCGTTTTCATTCCTATTCTGTTGATGGGTGGCATCGTCGGGCGCTTGTTCCGCGAGTTCGCCGTCACGCTGTCCGTCGCGATTCTTGTTTCGCTCGCAATTTCATCTGACCACCACTCCCATGATGTGTTCCCGGCTCCTCAAGAATCCCCGCGAAGCGAAGCACGGGCGAGTCTTTCAGGCCAGCGAGAGGATTTTCACCGGCATCCTGGGCTTCTACGAACGCACTCTGAAATGGGTGCTGCAACATTCAGCTATCACGCTCTTCGTTTTGTTTGTCACCATCGGCCTCAACATCTTCCTCTTCTGGATCGTGCCCAAAGGTTTCTTTCCGCAGCAGGATAACGGCACCGTTTTTGGCGGCATTCAGGCCGCCCAAGACATTTCTTTCCAGGCCATGCAAGATCTTACGCTGCGCTTCGTGGACATCATCAAGTCCGACCCAGCCGTGCAAAACGTCGGCGCTTTCACCGGCGGCGGCGGTGCCGTCAATACCGGCTTTGTGTATCTGGCGCTGAAGCCTCTCCACGAACGCAAGATCACCTCCAGCCAGGTGATTGACCGCCTGCGCCCCAAACTGATTTCCATACCTGGCGCCACCGTCTTCCTGCAAGCCGGCCAGGACTTGCGCATCGGCGGCCGCCAGAGCAACGCGCAATATCAGTACACAATTCAAAGCGACAGCATTGATGATCTGGTGGCCTGGGGTCCGCGCCTGCTCGCCGAAATGCGCAAACAGCGCATCCTCACCGACGTCAATACCGATCAGCAGAACAGCGGCCTGCAGGCCTCGCTGGTTTACGATCGCGACACGGCGTCCCGTCTGGGCATCACCCCGCAGTTGATTGACAACACTTTGTACGAAGCTTTCGGCCAGGCCCAGGTCTCCACCATGTACACCCCCCTGAATCAGTACCACGTGGTGATGGAGGTCGCTCCGCAGTTCTGGCAGGATCCCGCATCCTTAAATGACATTTATATCCGCCCATCGGTGGGCAAGGAAGTTCCGCTCAGTGCCGTTACGCATTTTTCGCCGACGACGGCTCCGCTCTCCGTCAATCACCAGGGCCAGTTTCCCTCCGTCACCGTTTCTTTCAATCTCGCGCCCGGCGTGGCCCTCAGCGACGCTGCCACCGCCATCACCCAGATGCAGCAAGAAATGGGCGTGCCATCCACGATCCATGGAATGTTCTCCGGGAGCGCTGCAGGCAGTTTCAATCGTCTCTTTCGACCAGAAGTATTTGATTATCACCGCGTTTGCGGCGGTTTACATCGTGCTCGGCATTCTTTACGAAAGCTTACATTCATCCCATAACGATATTGTCCACGCTGCCTTCCGCCGGCGTGGGCGCGTTTCTGGCGCTTTTACTTTTTCACATGGATCTCAGCGTCATCGCGCTCATCGGCGTGATCCTGCTGATCGGCATCGTCAAGAAAAACGCCATCATGATGATTGATTTCGCCCTGGCGGCCGAACGCCAGGAAAACAAGACATCCGAAGAAGCGATCTACCAGGCTTGCCTGCTGCGCTTTCGCCCCATCTTGATGACTACCATGGCCGCACTGTTCGGCGCGCTGCCACTCGCGCTCGGCACCGGCACCGGCTCGGAACTGCGCAGGCCCCTGGGCATCACCATCATCGGCGGCTTGATCGTCAGCCAGATGCTCACTCTATACACCACCCCTGTCGTCTATCTGTATCTAGATCGCATGCGGGTTCGCTGGGATCGCAAACACCACCTCTTGCTAGGTCCTGCGGCAGGGGAGCCGGCGGACTGATGAAACATATTTCGCAATTACTTAGAACGGCACGCAAATCAATAGCACAATGGAATCTTGAGATTTCTACGATGGAAAGAACTCAACCCAAATCGCAAATTCTTAATTATCTCCATCTTCGTTGCCGCGTTTATTTTCGGCGGCTGCACCGTCGGGCCCAAGTATCAGCGGCCTACCGCGCAGGCTCCCACGGCGTACAAGGAACTCACTCCCGCCGACTTCAGCAAGACCGACGGCTGGAAAGTGGCTCAGCCGCAAGACAACGTCCTGCACGGCAATTGGTGGGCGATGTTCAACGACCCGCAATTGAACGCTCTGGAAGCGCAGGTGAATATTTCCAACCAGAACGTGCAATCCGCCATGGCCAGTTACATGGCTGCGCGCGCTTTGGTGAAGGAAGCGCGATCGCAATATTACCCGACGGTCTCCGTGGGCCCCGCGATCACGGGATCACGTCAAGGCGCCGCAGCTTCGCTGGCGACAACGCCCGGCACGTCGATGTTTTACAGTTTGCCGTTCGACGCAACTTGGGTTCCCGATCTCTGGGGCCGCGTGCGCAATCAAGTCCGCGCGAACACTGCTTCGGCGCAGGCCAGCGCGGCGGATCTGGAAAATATTCGCCTCACCGCCCAAGCGGAAGTCGCCGTGGATTATTATTCGCTTCGCGGTCAAGACGACCTGAAGCAATTGCTGGACTCAACCGTAATCGCATACCAGCAGTCGCTCGATCTCACCAAGGTTCTCTATGAGACGGGCATAGATTCCGACGAAGCTGTAGCCCAAGCCGAAACACAACTCGAAACCACCCAAGCGCAGGCCACCAACCTCGGCATCCTGCGTTCGCAATTCGAACACGCCATCGCGATGCTCGTAGGCCAGCCCGCTTCCACATTTTCGATTCCGGCCGAGCCTCTGAAATCGAATCCCCCTGCGATTCCTTTCGGCGTGCCCTCGCAGTTGCTCGAACGCCGCCCCGATATCGCTGCGAACGAACGCCTCATGGAACAAGCCAACGCGCAGATCGGCGTAGCATACGCTGCGTACTATCCCACGCTCACTCTCAGCGCATCCCTTGGCCTTGAATCGAAGTCTTTCACTTCCTGGTTCACGTGGCCGAGCCGGTTTTTTGCTGCGGGGCCGAGCCTTTCCGAAACGATTTACGATGGCGGGTTGCGCCATGCGACTGTGCTGCAATTTCGCGCGCAATACGATGAGACCGTCGCGAATTATCGCCAGACTGTTCTGACGGCGTTTCAACAAGTGGAAGACAATCTCGCCACGCTGCGAATTCTCTCCGTCGAGATTCAACAGCAGGACACCGCGGTAACTTCTGCAGAACGCAATTTGCGGATTGCCACCGACCGCTACAAATTGGGCATCGATCCCTATCTCAATGTCATCACGGCGCAGACCACGCTTCTGAGCAATAAACAAACGGACGTGGATCTGCGGATACAGCAGATGACCTCCAGCGTGCAACTCATCGAGGCCCTGGGTGGCGGCTGGGATGCATCGCAAGTTCCCAACCCCACCCAGGTCCTGCATCAAGATTCACCGCCACCGCCTCCGCCGCAAGGAAAGCAGTAGGGACCGGTGTGAGGTGGGGCGGCTATCTCGCCCGCTGCGTTCGAGCAGCTTTTCCGCGTTCCAAGTTCTTGCGATTTTGGTATCGTGCTACTAGCGCCTCAGCCGCTGCCCTACGTCGCGACTGCAGCGCAGACGGCTCCGTGAAACTCCTGCAAAATTACATCAACGGCCATTTTGTGCGCGGCCCGCGCGAGTTCGCCGACGTGAATCCCGCCGATGGTTCCGTAATCGCGCAAGTATCTGCAGCTGAAAGAGGGCAAGTGGACGAAGCTGTCGCTGCCGCGCGCCAAGCCCTGCACCGGGACTGGGGCCGCATGCCGGTTCCCGCCCGCGCCGCCATGCTGCACAAAATCGCGGACGGCATCGAAGCGCGCTTCCAGGATTTTCTGCATGCCGAAGTTGCGGACACCGGGAAACCTATTTCGCTTGCCGCGCGCATTGACGTCCCTCGCGGCGCCGCCAATTTCCGCGCGTTCGCGGACATCATCAAGACCGCCGGCCTGGAATCATTTCGCACGGAAACTTCCGATGGCGTCATCGCGCTCAATTACGCGGTCCGCCAGCCTCTCGGCGTGGTCGGAATCATCACGCCGTGGAATCTGCCGCTCCTGCTGCTCACCTGGAAAGTCGCCCCCGCACTGGCCTGCGGCAATTGCGTCGTCGTCAAACCGTCCGAAGAAACTCCCGCGACGGCAACGCTGCTGGCGGAGGTCATGCAAAACGCCGGAGTGCCCGCCGGCGTCTTCAATGTGGTTCACGGGTTCGGTCCTGACTCTGCCGGAGAATTTCTCACCGCGCATCCCGGGGTGGACGCGATCACCTTCACGGGCGAATCGCGCACCGGCGCCGCCATCATGGGTGCCGTCGCTCCCACCGTGAAGCCGGTCTCCTTTGAACTGGGCGGCAAGAACGCCGCCATCGTTTTTGCCGACTGCGATTTCGACGAAACAGTGAATGGTCTCAGCCGATGCCGTCTTCCTCAACACCGGCCAGGTCTGTCTCTGCGCCGAACGCGTGTACGTCGAGCGCAAACTAATGGACCGCTTCGTCACCGCGCTCAAGCAAAAGGCCGAATCCCTGCGCCTTGGGTGGCCCATGGATCAGGCCACCACCACGGGCCCGCTGATTTCCAAAGACCATCGCGATAAAGTACTCGCTTACTATCAACTCGCGCGCGAAGAGGGCGCCACGGTCCTCACCGGCGGCGGCATTCCCAAATTTAACGACGCGCGCGACGGCGGCTTCTACGTCGAGCCCACGATTTTCACCGGCCTGCCCGAAACAGCGCGCTGCGTGAAAGAAGAAATCTTCGGCCCCGTCTGCCACATCGCTCCGTTCGACACCGAAGAAGAAGCCATCACCAGAGCGAACGACACGCACTACGGCCTCGCCGGTTCGGTCTGGACCACGAATCTGAAACGCGGCCACCGCGTCGCCGAAAAACTGCGCGTCGGAATCACCTGGGTCAATTGCTGGTTTCTGCGCGATCTGCGCACGCCTTTTGGCGGCATGGGGCTTTCCGGCATCGGCCGCGAAGGCGGGATACATTCCTTGAACTTTTATTCCGAACTGAACAACATCTGCGTTAAGTTGAGTGATTGATGACCACGGAAAGCAAAGTCGTTCCCGGGAAAGCGCAGCCGCGCGGCAAATTTCCGCACATCAAACGCGCCGGCGATTATCTCTTCGTCTCTGGCACTAGTTCGCGCCGCGCCGATAACACGATCGCCGGCGCGGAAGCCGATGCCCTCGGCGCGATGCTACTCGATATTCGCGCGCAGACCCGCGCCGTAATCCACAATATCAGCGACATTCTCTCGAGCGTCGGTGCGAATCTGAGCGACCTCGTCGAAATTTCCAGCTATCTCGTGAACATGAATGATTTTGCTGGCTACAATGAAGTCTACAACGAATACTTCAACGAAACTGGCCCCGCGCGCACCACCGTCGCCGTCCATCAGTTGCCGCACCCGCATTTACTCATCGAGATGAAGGCGATCGCCTACAAACCAATCTCCGAAGCGGAAAGGAAAAAATAATGCCATCCATTCAAATCCATGAAGGCCTTCAATTTTCAGGGTTGGATTGACGCCAATCGCGAAAAATTAAAGCCGCCCGTCGGCAACGCCCAAGTGTGGGACGACGGCGACATCATCGTCACCGTAGTCGGTGGCCCAAATCAGCGCGTGGATTATCACGACGATCCTACCGAGGAATTTTTCTACCAACTAAAAGGCGATATTTTTATTCGCGTGATGGAGCAGCCCGGAAAACCACCCATCGAGATTCCCATCAAAGAGGGAGAAATCTTTCTGCTCCCGAAACACACGCGCCATTCGCCACAGCGTCTTACTCCTGGCACGATTGGCCTGGTCGTCGAAATTCCCCGTCCTGAAGGCGCGAAAGACGCCTTCGAATGGTACTGCGGGAAATGCCATCACCTGGTTCATCGCGCCGAAGTGCTCTTAAAGAGCATCGTCACCGATCTTCCGCCGCTGTTCGACAAGTTCTATCAGGACGAAAATTTGCGCGTGTGCCCCAATTGTGGCGAAATTCATCCCGGAAAGCCGGAAAAGAAGTAGCGGCAAATATCGCGAATCGAAAACAAAATGCCCGTCACCGACATTCACACACATTTTTTCCCGGAATCGTGGCCGGACCTTACGGCGCGCTTCGGCACGCCCGATTGGCCGTCGATCAAGCACACCGAGCCCGGTAAAGCCGCGATCATGATCGGGAATCGCTTGTTCCGGCAGGTCACGTCTGCTTGTTGGGACGCAAATGTGCGCCTCGAACAAATGGATCGCGATGGCGTAACTCATCAGATCGTTTCCGCCACGCCCGTGCTCTTTGCCTACAACCGCGAACCGCAACAAGCGCTGGATTGCGCCCGCCTTTTCAATGATGCAGCGCTCGAGCTGTGCGCGGGCGGCAAAGGAAGATTGCGCGCGCTCTGCCAGGTGCCGCTGCAGGATATTGACGCTTCCTGCGCCGAACTCACTCGCTGCATGCGCGCCGGTCATCTCGGCGTTCAAATCGGCAATCACGTCGGCGATAAGAATCTCGACGACCCGGGCATCGTCACGTTCCTCCACCATTGTGCGGATCAAGGCGCCGCCGTTCTCGTTCATCCCTGGGACATGATGGCGGCGCAACGCATGCCCAAATACATGATGCCCTGGACCGTCGGCATGCCCGCGGAAACGCAACTCTCGCTCGTGACGCTGATCGTAAGCGGCGCGCTCGATCGCTTGCCTACGAGCTTGCGCATTTGTTTCGCGCATGGCGGCGGCAGCTTCGCATTCCTTCTTGGTCGCTTGCAGAACGCTTGGCAACAGCAGGCACTCGCCCGTGGCGCGGCAAATTTCCTCCGAACCACTATCTCGATAGGTTCTACGTTGATTCCGCAGTCTTCGACGAGCGCACGCTGCAATTTCTGGTCGGAATCATGGGCGCTGATCGCGTGTTGCTAGGCTCCGATTATCCGTTTCCTCTCGGCGAAGAACGCGTCGGCGCGCTAATTCGCGAAAGCCAATTGTCGGCCGGAGACGAAAACAAAGTTGCTCGGTGCGAATGCGCAAACGTGGCTCGCGTTACCGCAAGAAGCGGCCGCGCCGCCATAAATAAGGCAGCGCAAAGCAACAACTCCTTCGGCTGCCCAGCCCGCGCCACGGCGGACACGTCCACTCGACAAGCAAAAGTGACAACGCGCGCTCCGGACAGAAATTAACCTACAGCTCGTATCTCCAGGTTCCGGAACTACTCCGCCTCCAGCATCCCGAATCTTCCCCCGAGCACCACGACGAATTGCTCTTCATCATCGTTCACCAAACCTACGAGCTCTGGTTCAAGGAATTACTCCACGACCTCGATGCCGTCGTCGCGAACCTGCGCGCCACCTGCGAAAATCCCACCTCGCGCGACGGCGTGTACGAAGCCGCCCGCCTGCTGCGCCGCTGCACCGAAATCATGCGCGTGTTGGTCGAACAGTTCACCATCCTCGAAACGATGTTGCCTACTCATTTTCTCGCCTTTCGCGAAAAACTGGCCCCCGCGAGCGGTTTTCAGTCCGAACAATTTCGCGAACTGGAATTCCTCTGCGGCCTGAAAGACGAAAAAATGCTCCGCTACCACGAACTCACTCCCGAAACACACGCTATCCTCTTCCGCCGCCTGCGCGAAGATTCGCTGCGCGACGTTTTCTTCAAGGCTCTGGAAGCCCTGGGTACGTTAAAACCGCCAGTCTCCGCCGCGACCGAAGAAGAAAAATTTCAAGCCCGCGCTAAAGCGATTCACGCGCTCTATTGCGACGAACGCGATCACCGCGACTGGATTGACGTTTGCGAACGTCTCACCGAATTCGATGAACTCGTCGTCAGCTGGCGCCTGCGCCACATTCAAATGGTCGAGCGCACGATTGGCATTCGCATGGGCACGGGCGGCAGCGCCGGCTCCTCCTATTTAAAACTCACCCTGGAAAAGAAATTCTTCCCCGAACTATGGGAAGCGCGAACGTATCTGGAAGGATGATCGCTTGAGCCGCGATCCCGCCGCAGACAAAGCGCCTGTCAGCAACATGCCGAAGAACTCCCACACGATAACGCTCGTGGGCGCGGGCCTCACTGGTCCCTTGCTCGCAATTTCTCTCGCGCAGCGCGGATTTCCTGTGCAGATTTTCGAGCGTCGCCCGGACATGCGCTTCACTCGCGCTAGCGCCGGCCGCTCCATCAATCTCGCCGTTTCCACGCGCGGAATTCACGCCCTGCGCGAAGCCGGCCTCTGGGACCAGATGAGCCGCATCATCATTCCCGATGAAAGGCCGCATGATGCATTCGCTCGCCGGGCGAACTCACCTTCCAGCCCTACGGCAAGAACGATACCGAGGTCATCAATTCCATTTCGCGCGCGGACCTGAACGTCGCGTTGATGAATGCCGCTGAAGCCCAGGGCGTCACAATTCATTTCAGAGAACGCTGCAGCGGAATGGATCGGAACACCGGCGCTGCGCGATTTCACAACGAAGAGACCGGCCGCGAAACCACAGTAGAGTCCGAAGTCGTGATCGGCACAGACGGCTCCGCCTCCGCCCTTCGTCAGGATATGCAGAAACAGGGCGGCCTGAATTTGTCGCAGGAAGTTCTCGATTACGGTTACAAGGAACTGACCATCGCCGCCGGCCCTGGCGGAAAACACGTTCTCGAACCAAGCGCGTTGCACATCTGGCCGCGCGGCGCATACATGCTCATCGCGTTGCCGAATATTGACGGCACATTTGCCTGCATCTTATTCCTGCCGCTGGAAGGCCCAGAAAGCTTTGCGACCCTCGACAGCAGTGAAAAAGCAGCACACTTTTTCTCCGAACGATTTGCTGACGCTGTTCCGCTGATGCCCCAGCTTGAAGAGAATTACGCGGCGAATCCGGTGGGCTCGATGGTCACAGTCAAATGCGCGCCCTGGCAAGTGGCCGGAAAAGTCTTGCTGCTCGGTGACGCTGCACACGCCATCGTTCCGTTCTTCGGCCAAGGCATGAATTGCGCGTTTGAAGATTGCACCGTATTTCTCGACTTGCTCGATCACCGCGGCCCCAACTGGCCGAAGCTATTCCAGGAATTCGAATCGGTACGCAAGCTCAATACCGATTCCATAGCCGACATGGCTCTGGAGAACTTCGTCGAGATGCGCGACCGCGTCGCGCATCCCCGCTTTCTGTTCAGAAAAAAAGTCGAGCTTGCCCTCGAGGCCAAGTACCCGCGCCACTTCGTGCCAAAATACGCCATGGTCACTTTTCATCGCGTCCCGTATTCCGTAGCGCACTCACGTGGAAAGATTCAGGATCGTCTGCTGGCGGAATTGTGCGATCCCATCGCCCGCATTGAAGATTTGGACTGGAAGAAAGCGGATCTCTTGATCCAACGCGACCTTACGCCTTGGGAGACTCTCTCAGTGTCCAGCGTCAAATTCGAATCCGGCCGTGATTTCGCTCAGGCCATGACCGCCTCCGATCCACTCGCGCCGTATCGCGATCGTTTTCACATTCCCAAGACCGCCGCGGGTTCCGACTGCGTCTATCTCTGCGGCCATTCCCTCGGCCTGCAACCAAAATCCGCACGCGCCTACATCGAACAGGAACTGCAAGACTGGGAGCGTCTCGGCGTCAAGGGCCACTTTCACGCTAAAGATCCCTGGATGCCATATCACGAAATCCTGGCGGCACCAACCGCGCGGCTGGTTGGCGCGCTACCCGCCGAAGTAGTGGTGATGAACTCACTCACAGTGAACCTGCACCTGATGATGGTTTCTTTTTATCGCCCTACGCCCACGCGCCACAAAATCATCATTGAATCGAGCGCCTTTCCGTCCGACCAGTACGCCGTGCAGTCGCAGATCGCCTTCCATGGTTTCGATCCGGCGGGTTCGCTGCTCGAAATCGCCCCGCGCCCCGGCAAGACAACGATTCGCACCGAAGATATCGAAAAGCTAATCGCGGAAAAGGGCCAACAGACTGCGTTAATCCTTCTCGGCGGAGTGAATTACTACACCGGACAAGCCTTCGACTGCCAACGCATCACCGAAGCCGGCCACGCCCAGGGCTGCATCGTAGCTTTCGACATGGCGCACGCCGCCGGAAATCTGCAGCTCCATCTCCACGATTGGAAAGTGGATTTCGCCGTCTGGTGCAGCTACAAATATCTCAACGGCGGTCCAGGCTGCGTCGCCGGATGTTTCGTCCACGAACGTCACGCGCGAAATCAGAAAGTGCCACGTTTTGCCGGCTGGTGGGGCCACGATAAAAACAGCCGATTCCAGATGCCCTCGAAATTTCAACCAATCCCAGGCGCCGAAGGCTGGCAACTGAGCAATCCCTCCATCTTGTCCATGGCCGCGCTGCGCGCTTCGATGGAAATTTTCGACGAAGCCACCATCGCTCGCCTTCGCGCAAAAAGCGAAACTCTGACGGCCTATCTTGAATTCCTGCTCGCTCAGCACCCTAACGAAAGCTTTTCCGTTCTAACTCCGCGCGATCGCTCGCAACGGGGCGCTCAACTCTCGTTGCAAATTAGAAAAGGCGGCCGCGCCGTTTGCGACCGCCTCGCCCAACAGGGAATCATCTGCGACTGGCGCGAGCCAGACATCCTCCGCGTCGCGCCGGTCCCGCTCTACAACTCGTTCACTGATGTCCACACCTTTGCGGATAAATTCCTGCTAGAAGTGAAGGCGTAGCAATCGCAGAACCCATCACGCCGCGGCAGCCTCCAGCCCCATGATCACGTGTCGTTGTTCTTCGTCCCGTGAATCATTTCAATGGTGGCTTTACCCAACAGGGTCTGGCGGTTCGCCAACCCAAACACGATGTCGAAGTGGTTTGCTCCAGCAACCTCAAACGCCGAAACCGGAAACCCAGAACGCACCAGCGCAGCAGCGAACGCGCGGCTCTGTCTCTTGAATTCGTTAGTCTCGTTGTCGCCCCAGGCAACGATTGTTTTCACCGGTCGCCCCAACTTCGATCGCACAGGGCTCAGCGTAGCGGAGTCAGCAGCCGTCAATTGCAGCGCCGCATCAATATAAGTGCCCATCAAGGGCTCGATATCGTAAATCCCGCTCAGCAGCGCGCCGCCGGCGACGACATCATTAGGAAGTCCAAGCGCATCCTGCCAACCAGCTACCAACAACATCGCGGCAAGATGCGCCCCAGCCGAACTACCCGCAACACAAATTCTCCGCGCATCGAATCCCAGCGTCGCAGCCCGCCGATGCAGCGAAGCAATGGCCCGCCGGCATTGCTCCACAATCGCTCCCACTGTGGCCTGCGGCGCCAACGTATAATCAATCGCGACAAACGCAATTCCGTTCGCCAGGCAATCCGGCGCGGCAAAAAGCGATTCGTCCTTCGAGTGCTCCTGCCAATAACCTCCGTGGAAATAAACCAGCAAAGGCGCGTCAGCAGACGCTGCCGGGAAATAATCGAACGTTTCATCCGGCCGCTCGCCCCAAAGCAAATTCTTCCGGCAGCGAAAACGCGTTTCCGCATCCCGGCTGCGCGCGACGTACGCGTCCAGGAACGGTGCAATCGCAGGCACGCAGGTGCTCGGCGAATACTGCCGCTCGCGCTCAGCTAGCGGCCAATTCCGCCAATTCGAACTGTCGAATGTCATAGGCGGGTCGAGTCCGTCAATTGTTTCGACGGAGACAATACTACAAGACAGCCGCACAGCGATGGAATCACGCAGCGATTTACAAAATCGCAGCAAGTGGTGTTGCACGGAGCGAATCGTGGAAACGATAATGATCGCAAGAGCGCGGCTGAAAACTCACACGAATCAAATGTACGCTTCGTCCAGGACGATATCCGCTCGCAGCGAAGCCGTAGACGGATGCGCCGGCTCCCGTCCCCACTTGCGCAACAATCCTGAAAAATAGTAATGCCAGTAGACAGCGCAAATATTAGCGTTTGTTAATCAGGCTGCGCAAAAAGTCGCCGTGCATCCGTGCTGTTTCGTTTCGGCACGACGCGCGATTGGCTCAGCACACTAGCCATATCGCAAAAGCGCCAGAAATTACCGCGAGGGCTGCTGCTGCGTCAAACAATGAAGCGTGCCAAATCCCCACACCAGATCCACCGCATGAATGCCAACCACGGCACGCTCCGGAAATAATTCACCGAGAATCCCAAGCGCCTCGCGGTCGTTTGGATCGTTAAACGTGGGTACCAGGACGGCCGCATTCGAAATATAAAAATTCGCGTAGCTGGCCGGCAGCCTCACGCCTTCGAAGTGCAGCGGCGCGGGCAAAGGCAGCTCCACCACTTCAATCTTACTGCCATCCTCCAGGCGCGCACTTCGCAAGCGCTCCCAGTTTTCCTCGAGCGGTTTGTAATTCGCGTCACGCCGGTTTTTCTCGCGAATCAGCACCACCGTGCGCGGATTCACAAATCTGCAAAGATCGTCCACGTGTCCATGCGTGTCGTCGCCCGCGATGCCCTTGCCCAGCCACACAATATTTTTCACGCCGAGGCTTTCGCGCAGCACTGCCTCAGTGTCCGCCCAGCTGAATCCCGGATTGCGCACCTGCCGCTTTTGGTCCAGCAAACATTCCTCGGTGGTGAGCACGGTGCCGCGGCCGTTCACGTCAATGCTTCCGCCTTCCAGCACCACATCGCGTCCGCCATAACGCACCGGCAGAATCTGATATTTCAAGCGCCGTGCCACCTGCCCCGGAATTGCATCGTCCTTCTGCCAGTCCGGATAGCGTGCCCAAGCATTGAACCGGAATCGCGCGATGGCCAGTTCACGCCGCGGCTTAGCGCGCCGCAGAAAAATAGGTCCGAAATCCCGCGTCCATCCGCGATTTGTCGCAAACCGAAAAAGCTGCACGCGCTTCAAGTCCACGCCAGCTCTGTTCAACACACCGCGCACGTGCTTTTCGTGAGCTGCCGAATTCACCAGGATGCGCACAATCTCGCCCGGCGCAATCTTGCGCACGATTTCGCCATACACCCATTGAATTGGCTCGAGCTTGTCCGGCCAATCGGTGGGATTGTGCGGCCAGCCGATCCACGTGGCTGCGTGCTTCTCCCATTCGGCGGGCATCGAAAAACCGAGCGCAGCGGGCCTGATTTGTTCTTCCGTAAGCATAAGGATCGTAGAAGACGGCCGTCTCAAGGTTTGTCGTCGAGGAATCGCTGCTCGATGCCGTGATAAGCATCAATGCGCCTGTCGCGCAGAAATGGCCAATTGCGCCGTACGTCCTCCAGATGCGCCAGGTCCACCGTGCCATACAAAATTTCTTCGCGATCGGTGGAAGCCTCGGCGATCACCACCCCCTGCGGGTCGCACATAAATGAGCCACCCCAAAATTCCAGGCCGTCGCCGCCCGCCGCAGGAACTTCGTGGCCCACGCGATTCACCGCCGCCACATAAATTCCGTTGGCGATCGCGTGCCCGCGCTGCACGGTGCGCCAGGAATCGCGTTGCGCCGCTCCATTGGATTCCCTTTCGCTGGGATGCCACCCGATCGCCGTCGGATAAAAAAGAATGCACGCTCCGTTCAACGCCGCCAGACGCGCTCCCTCCGGATACCACTGATCCCAGCAAATCAGCGTCGCAATTTTCCCTGCTTGCGTCGCAAAAGCGCGAAAGCCCAAGTCCCCCGGCGTAAAATAAAATTTCTCGTAGTAAGCAGGATCGTCGGGAATGTGCATCTTCCGGTATACGCCCGCGATCTTGCCGTCCGTATCAATGATTGCCGCCGTATTGTGATAGACGCCCGCAGCCCGCCGCTCAAATAGCGGCGCCACCACGACCACTCCCGCTTTCTGCGCCACGCGGCCCAGCGCTTCGGTCGTCGGACCCGGAACCGCTTCGGCCAAATCGAAATTCGCCGTATCTTCTCGCTGGCAAAAATATTGCGATTGAAATAATTCCGGCAGGCACACCACCTGCGCGCCGTTGCGCCCGGCCTCTTCGATCTTCGCAATGGCCCGCGCGAGATTCTCCTGCCGATTGCGACTCACGGCCAGCTGCACCAGGCCGACGCCAAATTTTGTTTGCGTTGTCACGATAAGAAAATCTACACGAATATTCGATGCACGGCCACATGCAAAAGGCGCAAAACCGCGCGCACTGAGAGCGTGAGGATTGTCGAATGGTCACACTGCGCACACTTCGCACCCCAACTCGGCCCTTGCCTATCGATAACCCCCTGATGAGTCCAGGGGTTCACAGCAGGCATCGAATCCGGTAACATTAGACTCTAATAGACGACGCGCAAAGTGATGGCTGAATAGCGCCAAAAGGGAAACGCGAGAGATGGCAGTCCCAGTTTCACAAATGTGGACGACGGCCTCCTACGTCATCAGCCAAAGGCTGAAGGGACGCAAGTATTACCCGTTCGTCCTGATGCTGGAGCCTCTTCTCCGCTGTAATCTCGCCTGCGCCGGCTGCGGCAAAATTCAATATCCCGCGCACGTTTTGAAGAAGCAGCTATCCCCCGAGGAATGTTTTCGCGCTGTCGACGAATGTGGCGCGCCAATGGTCAGCATCCCTGGCGGCGAACCTTTGATGCATCCCCAAATCGCCGAAATCGTGGACGGTTTGGTCGCGCGCAAAAAATACATTTACCTCTGCACCAACGCGCTGCTGCTCAAAGAAAAGCTGCACCTCTTCACGCCCAGCAAATATCTGTCCTTTTCCGTTCACATGGATGGCCAGCGCGAAGAACACGATTTTGCGGTTTGTCGCGAAGGCACCTACGACAAAGCTGTCGAAGCGATTCAACTCGCACTGCAGCGCGGATTCCGCGTCACCACCAATACCACGCTCTTCGACGGCGCCGATGCGCAAAGCGTTCGCCACTTCTTCGACGATATGATGGACCTGGGCGTCGAGGGCATGATGCTCTCGCCCGGCTACACCTACGATAAAGCTCCCGACCAGGAGCATTTCCTCAGCAGGAAAAAAACGCGCGAGCTTTTCCGTCAGATTCTGAGTAACCGCAGCGAACGGTGGCGCTTCAACCTCAGCCCGCTATTCATGGAATTTCTCATGGGCAAGCGCAATTACAAATGCACGCCCTGGGGCATGCCCACTTACAACATTTTCGGCTGGCAGAAACCCTGCTACCTGCTGCAAGACGGCTACGCCGACACTTTTGAAGAATTGATACGCGAAACGGATTGGGATCGTTACGGCACCGAAAGCGGCAATCCCAAGTGCGCGAACTGCATGGTTCACAGCGGCTATGAAGCCAGCGCCGTGGACCATATGTTCGGATCGCTCAGCGGATTTCTAAGCACCGTGCGCGCAACGATTTTCAATAAGTACAAAGACCCCGATGCCATGGGCGGCGCCACGAAAAACTCTGGCAACAATTCCGGCCAGCTCGTGCAGATCGCCGCGTCACCGAAGGCCTAGCCGTTTCCAATCACCATGTCCGATCCGCATACATCTATATCGCCTGAATCCGCCGCCGAAGAACGTCTCGGCATCGTCCACGAAAATCTGGAAGGATGGATTCCCGAGCTCGCGTCGGTTTCCGAAATTCACGAAGCGCTCGAAAAGGCTTTTGACTATCGTGGCGATCTAACCATCACCCTGAAAAACGGCCAGAAAATCGAAGGCTACATCTTCGATCGCAAAATCAAAGGTCCCGCGCTCGGCGATTGCTTCATCCGCGTGATGCCCAAGGACCAGCCCGGAAAGCTCAGCATTCCCTATAGCGATATCGCCGCCCTGGCGTTCACCGGGCGCGATACCGCCGCCGGAAAAAGCTTCGCCGCGTGGGTGAAGAAGTACAACGACAAGAAAGCCGCCGGAGAAAAGAACATCGGCATTGACGCGGAACCGCTCGACTAGCGGCCGCGATTACTGCGTGGCGATTGCTTTACTCCGCGTAGCCTTCTGCTCCTGATATTCCTTCCAGGTCAGATAAACGATCACCGCATCAAAAACGGTCAGCCAGATCAGCGCCCACGAATGCGTGTGCGTGAAGCGATGCACCTGATACACCATGAACGCAGAAAACACCACAATCGTCAGAGGATACGCCCACATCTTGTTGAGCAGGAGGCAAATCACCAGCGCCAACTTAACAACGCCGTGCGACAGCAAATACAGCGACGCGAATGTGGTGCCGTTATCGGCGATTCGCTGTGAGGCATTCAGCACATGCACGGCAAACGGGTGATGCGGCGCATCTGCCAGCAGGTTCTCGCCCAACCTGCGCACGATATCGTTCATCTGCGATGGTTTCACGAACCACAAAACCATTCCGCCGGCAATTTCAAACAACGCGCCCACGCCCTTCAGCGAGATGCCTACTTCAAATGATTGGTGGAGGATTGATTTGCCCTGCATGATTTGTTGGTTGTTACGAAGAATGGCGCTCCAGCGTCGCCAACTGCTCTGCAAAATGTTCGCGCCAATCCACCGGCAACGCTTCTAGCTGCGTCACTCGCCGCAACAAGGCACGATCCGTCCCCTGCTTGAAAAGCCTGTTGATATCGCTCACCGCAATCCGGTTCGCGTCTTCCTGGATTCGCTCGATCGCATCGCCCGCGGCCACCAGCCCTTCTTCGATCACCGAAAAGTAAAATCCAGAGCGCCCGCTTTCCATGAAGCGCTTTAAGATATCATCTCGCTGAAATTTCGCTGCTAGTTTGAAGCACGGCAGGCGCGGCTGCGTTACCTGTACCTTAGCCTTGCCGATCCGCAGCACGTCGCCAATGTGCGTATCCTTCTCGTTCAATCCTTCGGTTGTTAGATTTTCCCCGAACTGCCCCCACGGCAAATCCATTTCCGGGAATTCTTTCCTCCAGAACTCGTAGTGCTCCGACGGATAGGCGTACACCGCCTTGTACGGCCCGCCGTGCACGGACAAATCCGCCTGCCGGTCGCCTTCAAAATCAAGCTGCCGCATCATCACGGGACCATTAACCGGCTTCTTGAAAATCCCGGTGTTAAATGTCTGGCCCTTCCACGCTATCAGCCGCGGCAGCGCCACATTTACGGATAATACTTTCATTTTTTCTCTGCTTGCCCTCGAACACACAGTCCGACGCTCTATGCTTCTCAGTGTCAGATCAATGTTCGCACAACTTCCGGTTTTACAGTCACGCTTGGAACCCTCTGTGCAGGCTTCAGTTTTGGATGCTCGCCGCCCCACTTTCGCTTCGTGTCTTCCTAGTCGGCATTCTTTTGGCCATTTCGGGCGCGGTGCCGTGCTGGCGTCTGCGTGGAAACGACCTTCCAAGATTTCCTAAATGAACACTATGCCTAATTCTTTTTCTTGCGGTCGTCGTATTCACTGTATGTTTGACCTAGTTTCCTTCTCTCTTGGGGCGTGCCGGCCATGAAAAGGCTCAGTTTCCTGGTATCGCTTATTACTGATGATAATGATTTCCAAGTCGAACAAGCGCGAGCCGCGGAAGCCACCGCTCAGCGTCTCGGCGTTGACGTAGAGATCATCTACGCCAGCAACGACTCCATCAATCAAAGTCAGCAACTGTTGAACGTAATTCAAGGGGATACTGCGAAGCATCCCAACGCGATTATATTTGAACCGGTCAGCGGTACGGCTTTGCCTCACGTGGGCCGCGCGGCCGCCACCGCGGGAATCGCCTGGGTCGTGCTCAATCGCCAGGCCGACTACCTCGCGGATCTTCGCCGCACCAGTCGCGCGCCCGTATTTTGCGTAAGCTCCGATCATTTGGAAGTCGGCCGCATCCAGGGCCGCCAGCTTGCCGCTCTGGTTCCGCAGGGCGGCGCCGCATTATTTATTCAGGGGCCATCGGACACCGCCGCCGCGGTGCAACGCAGAATCGGAATGCAGGAAACCATGCCGCGCAATATCAAGCTCATCGCGATGAAGGGCCAATGGACCCAGGAGAGCGCGTTCAATGCCGTGTGCTCGTGGCTGCGCTTGTCCACTTCAGACAAGCTGCCGATTGACGCAGTGGTTGCGCAGAACGATGCGATGGCTCTCGGCGCCAGAAAAGCGCTTCTGGAACAATCGAATGCGGCGGTGCGCGACAAAGTTTTGAGCTTGCCATTCTTGGGCGTTGATGGACTTGCCAACACCGGCAAGAAGCAGGTTGCGAGCGGCGGTCTCGCAGCAACCGTCGTGCTCCCGCCTAATACGATTCTCGCGGTAGAGATGACGTTCAAAGCCCTGCAGGAAGGCGCCGCGCGTCCATCTGAACTCGCCCTAACTCAGCCTGTATCTTTTCCTCAGATCAATGAGTTGTCCGCGAAGCGTTCTGAAAACAAAGGCGCGCTAACTACGTAAGTAAATCTACGGTTCTTACGAGTGCTGCTCCATATAGATACGCATCCCGTTCGATGAACTAGCCGCCCAAGAAATCCACAGCGAGCCGAGATTTCCTCAGCTTGAAGCCCAATTTAATTTTGCATTACAGCTTGACACTTCGACACCTGTTCGGTAGTATCGGGGTTCGTCTGTAGTCCTTCCAGCTGGCCTGGATTGACCTGCTCTTTGACAATCGGATGATACATGCCAGAACCCGTTTGGTTACGGTTCGTGCGCCGGGTGTACCGGTGTACGTACCACATTTGAGATAACCGAGCGATTTAAACAGTTCGTTCCCATCCGTGGCGTTTCGATGCGAATCGACAACGCACACGAGTGGAAACACCAGATTTCAAACGAGAGTTTGATCCTGGCTCAGAGCGAACGCTGGCGGCGTGCTTAACACATGCAAGTCGAACGCGCAGCATTCTGTAGCAATACAGGGTGTGGGCGCGTGGCGAACGGGTGCGTAACACGTGGATAACCTTCCTTCAGGTGGGGAATAACCCAGTGAAAATTGGGCTAATACCGCATAACATGACGATGCCACATGGTGTTGTCTTCAAAGCCGCAAGGCGCCAGAAGAGGGATCCGCGGCCGATTAGCTTGTTGGCGAGGTAATGGCTCACCAAGGCTTTGATCGGTAGCCGGACTGAGAGGTTGGCCGGCCACACTGGAACTGAGACACGGTCCAGACTCCTACGGGAGGCAGCAGTGGGGAATCTTGCACAATGGACGAAAGTCTGATGCAGCAACGCCGCGTGGGGGATGAAGCTTTTCGGAGTGTAAACCCCTTTCGACCCGGAAGAATGCCCGCAAGGGTTTGACGGTACGGGTATAAGAAGCCCCGGCTAACTACGTGCCAGCAGCCGCGGTAATACGTAGGGGGCCAGCGTTGCTCGGAATTACTGGGCGTAAAGGGTCCGTAGGCGGTGTGGCAAGTCGGGAGTGAAATCTCTGGGCTTAACCCAGAGGCTGCTTCCGAAACTGCCATGCTAGAGTGTGAGAGAGGCGAGTGGAATTACGGGTGTAGCGGTGAAATGCGTAGATATCCGTAGGAACATCCGAGGCGAAGGCGGCTCGCTGGATCACAACTGACGCTGAGGGACGAAAGCTAGGGGAGCAAACAGGATTAGATACCCTGGTAGTCCTAGCCCTAAACCATCAGGACTTGGGGTGTGCCCTGTACGGGGCACGTCCCGTAGCTAACGCGTTAAGTCCTGCGCCTGGGGAGTACGGTCGCAAGGCTGAAACTCAAAGGAATTGACGGGGGCCCGCACAAGCGGTGGAACATGTGGTTCAATTCGACGCAACGCGAAGAACCTTACCTGGGCTTGAACCGCACAGGACCATCTTTGGAAACAGAGACTTCCCGCAAGGGACCTGTGTAGAGGTGCTGCATGGCTGTCGTCAGCTCGTGCCGTGAGGTGTTGGGTTAAGTCCCGCAACGAGCGCAACCCTTACTCATAGTTGCTACCCGCAAGGGAGAACTCTATGAGGACTGCTCCGGATAACGGAGAGGAAGGTGGGGATGAGGTCAAGTCAGCATGGCCTTTATGTCCAGGGCTACACACGTGTTACAATGCGCGCTACAGAGCGTTGCAAACCCGCGAGGGGGAGCTAATCGCACAAAAGCGCGCTCAGTTCGGATTGCAGTCTGCAACTCGACTGCATGAAGCCGGAATCGCTAGTAATGGCGCATCAGAACGGCGCCGTGAATACGTTCCCGGGCCTTGTACACACCGCCCGTCACATCACGAAAGTGGGCTGTACTAGAAATCGCCGAGCCAACCGCAAGGAGGCAGGCGCTCAAGGTATGACTCATGATTGGGGTGAAGTCGTAACAAGGTAGCCGTAGGAGAACCTGCGGCTGGATCACCTCCTTTCTAAAAGAAAAGGGAGTACGACCTGCTTCGGTAGCAGGTACGGCTCTCCACCGGTTCCTTAGTGAACCGGGTTCGGCTCTCAAAGCCCGACGGGTTCTGACAAGTACCATCCGATGAAGTCAAACGAGTTTGCTGCAGACAAACGCAAGCCCCGGCTCGATGTGAATCGAGCCGGGGCTTTTTGTTGTGCGCCGTGCATGTTCGGCAGCTAGCGGGTGCGAGTCCCGCCCCAACCTGATGGAGGTGAAGGGTAGCGAAGCGCAAGGGCGTCGCCGTGAGGCGGGGTCTGAAGGAAGCGTGGAACAAAGATACGGGCTGATGGACAAGAACTGGATCAGAGGCCTACGGCGTCGGACGAGCGAGCAACGGATCGCGAAGTCCGTATCCATCAAGGACGCTGGTGGTAAATCAGGCGGTCGCGTATCGAAAGCAGTCGAACTTATCGCGGGAGATCTGCTGCATGTCACGGATTCGTGACTGAGGGTGGAGAGATTCACTCTGACCGTGCAGCAGAAGTCAGCAGCGGGCGTAGTACTCACGCAAGTGAGGAAGGCCCAAACAGTGAGAGTGAATAGTAGAACGTCGAACTCATGGGCGGCGCGGCGCCAGCCAATCAGCTTCGGCTGAGCTTTACAGGTTCAGAAGACGGTGAAGCCGAAACGGAAACCTGTCGAGTGGCGAAGCCCCTAGGGCGAACGACGACTTGAACCTCACGGCCCTTGCGGGCTCAACTTACTGAACCGCCGGATGCGGACCCGCATGTCCTGGTGGTGTGGCAGGGGAGAGCGGGCGACCGCTCCCCCTATGCCGATGTTAACGCGGATTGTTTGCTGCTAGCGGAGTTAGCCTTATGCTGTAACGTTCAGCCCGCTGCCGCTCGTTCGCGATGAAGAAGAGCTCGACCCACTCGTCGAACCGGTACTGCCACCCGCACTGAATTGCTCCAAGATCCTGTTGCAGCGCCGCAAATGCCGTCTGCGCGCTCGAGAGATTTCCCGCCTGCGCCGCCGTGGAAAGCGAATTCAGAGCTGACGAAATCTGGCTCCCTTGCTGGCCGCTAGCGCCGCCACCGCCGTGATGGTGGTGAGGATGAACGGGTCTCTAACCTTGCTGTTGTCGCTGAAAATCCTGCTGCATCGTCGCATAATCTTGTTGCGCGCCCGAAAGGTTCCCGTTCTGCAGGTCCTGCGCTAGCGCAGTGAACGCCTGCGCGATCGGGTTCGAACTGTTTGCCGTCGCGGCCGTGGACCCTGTCGAAGTCCCGCTCTGCGCGTTCGAGAAATTCTGTGACAGCGTCGCATCGTCCTGCTGCGCCTGCGTTCAATTCCCAGACTGCAGATCCTGCCCCAGCTGCTGAAACTCACTCTGCACCTGCTGAAATTTTCCCTGGCCACTCTGCGCGCTCTGCGTTGCGGTCAACAAAGAACTCAGCGCCGTATTCGCGATGCTTGATATCGACATTCTTCACCTCAGAGAACGATTTTATGACACGCTCGAACTGTTCCGGATTGACACAGCTTCGCCGCCGCGCAATTTGATGAGGATCAGCACGAAGAGATTTTGCAAGCGCAGCGCGGCTACCCGTCTCAGCGGCCGTCTGGCCCCAGACTTGAACTCGGCCTGAACACTGGCCCCTCGAAGGCCTTCCATCTGCAAAGTGCCAGCCAGAGCCAAGCTTAAGAATGATTTCGTCCCAGCGCTGAGACCAAGAGAGTTATCGCGAATGCGTTGCTTCGAAGGATTGCTGAAGGACGACAACTAGGAAACGATCGCCGCCGGCTGCAAGCCGCACCCGGCAAATTGTTCTGGCGGAGGAGAGCCTTCTGCCAAAGAAAGGCTCGTACCCTGCAATCTACTCGACGACAATCGAATACCTCGCTGTCTTCACCGGCTTCGCGTCCTTCTCGAATGGCCGCACGTACTCAAAGTCCAGGTGCACCGCGCCTTTTCCCACGGATTCAAACGTCCACACTTCTTCGCCTGGCTCGCCTACAGCGCCGGAATCGCCCGCGTGATACTCGTCGCTGATTTGCTTCAGCATCCCCGGATCAATCGGCGCAGCCAATCGCCAGCTGTATCCGGTGGTGCGGTTGGCGGCCAGCGATATCGAAAATTGTTTACCCGCCAGCACGCGTATTTCCTCGACTCCGCCCGCAACGTCGAATCCACCTGATCTCGGTGCGATCTGGTCGGCCCGCGGTGCAGCACCCGGTACAACGCTCGCCACTCTCGCGGCCTGGAAATTTCCTCCCGTATCGAAAGTGAAACCCACCGTGGCAATCCCAATTTCGGCGCAAGCGTGGCAGCCGTCGCGCAGCAAATACTGGACCATAAAAGTTTGCGTGCCCCAGCCCGTGGATGTCACCGCCGGCAACTTGCTATCGAAGCGATCGCCAGGCCATACGCTGATGTGCGGATATTGCTCAGCCAGCGCCGCGAAAGCCGCGTTCTTCCTCAACTCTGCATCCATCGTAAAACGCTCGTCATCCACATCAATTGGCGAAGGATTTCCATTCACCAGCAGCACACCTTCCAGTTCATTGGAGCGAAACGCATATTCGATGTAAGCAACGTCCACTCGCTCCGCTCGCCGATACGCTCGCAGGTAAACGACTCCCATCGTCCCCGCGAGGCTTTCCGCGAACGCCATCGCCTCGGGCGACGCCCCGGCGGCCTTCATTTCGTTCAAAAAACATTTCTCAATGTGTGTGGCATCCGCTTCCCCGCATTTCTGGCGGACAGCAGTAAGCACCTCCGCAGGCGGGTTCCAGACCGCCTTAGAGCCAACGCGCGTCACCGTAGGCGACACCGCATGCGGAGCTGTCTGCGCCGGTTCCTGCGCCACCGCCAAAGAAGCCGAGGCGCACACCATCGCCAGAACAATCCAGGTCCGGGTCATGTCACTCCCGAGCGCAAAGAAAAGAACCACTGCCCGCGCTCACCTTAAGCGAGAAGTACTCAAAAAGTGAAGAAACATTTTCAGGCACGCCCCACGTCGCACCCACGCACCGCCCTGTCTCGCCAAAAAAGATGGGGCGGCTACACAGCCCGCCCCAGGTAACGCCCCATAGTGAAAATACCCGTGCGACGCCGTCTACTGTGCAGCCCCGGGCACCCATACCTGGTCCGCGCTGGAAATATCGATGTCGCGCAGCTCGGTCTTGATGCGGAACGATCGCAGCTCGCCCTTCCCCTTCGTAGGCCGCTTGGTGTTCCAGCTAAGAAAATATTGATTCTTCAGAATGGTGTCCAGCTGCTCCAGAAATGGCGCAAACGCGAGCGGAGTCTGCAATCCCTGGAAAAAAGAATACCCGCCGGTCTTGTCCGTAATTTGCGCCAGGTTGCTCTGTCCGTAGCTCACACGGAACGAGTTATGACCGGCGCGGCCAACTCCGGAGCAGTACAGCGTGTGAAGTATCACGCCCGCCTTTTCCGCCGCCACATACGTGCTCTGAATGTCTGGGCTGAACGGGTCGCCGCGGAAACGATCGATTCCGTCGGCAATCAACAGAATTTCGCGCCGCACGCCGGGCGTCTGCGGCCACGATTTGATCAGGCTCATCGTCGAAAGATAAATACTGGAATAAGCGCCGAAATTTCCCAGCGGCAGACGCAACGTCTTGGCCACGGCCTCGTGGTCGTTGCTGAACTGTGAAGCGGGCTGCACCCCGCCGTTGCTCGCATAAAACACGCCGATGCCGGAGGTCTTAGGTTGGCCCACGATGAACGACTTGATATCGCCCAGCTGATTGCCCAGATCGCTCGAGCTGGCGTCATCAATCACAATCGCCAATTGCAGCAAGGCCTTTTCGCCTTGCGCTGGAGTCCACCCGGTCACGTCCTTCTTTTCCTTGCCTTCATAAACTCCGATGTCATCTTTACTAAGAGCCGGCGGCGCCGTAAATTTCGGCCCCAGCACGGTGACGACCGTTGTTACCGATGCGGTTGCAGGAGCTTGCGCTTGCGGCGCTGCTCCGACTGCCAAGAATGCAGCGACCAGCAGAACACTTGCGACAGCGTAGACCGATTTGTGCATTGCGATCTCCTAGCTGGACGGGTTTCCGCCCTGCTTCGCACTTGCGTGGGATAAACAGGAAAGCAGAAGTTCCGCCAGATGCCGCAACTCTAGTAAGCGAGCCGTTATCTGTCAAGCCCCGCCCGAAATGCCCACTATTGTTAGATGCTTAGTAAACGAGGCTGAGGTGCTTGCGGCGCTCGAGCCATTCTTCGTTGTTGAAGATTCGGGGCGTCAGCTCAATCAGCCGGGGCAGCATATTAAACACCGCCACCGGACCCCACTCTGCGCCCGTGCGCGTGCGAAATCCTTTGCGGTTCAGTTCCTCGGCCACTTTCACCAGCGAAATATCCTGAATGATCAGCTCCATCATCGAAAGCAGGAATTGTATCTCCGCCGGATTCTGCTCCAGATGTTCGCAGTCCCCCGCGACGCGCAGCCCGAACGGCGCGTCTTCCAAACTCGGCGGCACCTCAACAGGCGGCGGAGGAGCAATAGGCGCCGTAGCCGCACGCTCCCACTCCACCGCGACTAATTTCCATCCAGCCTGCTCGCGCTGCTTCACATACGTCGAGTCCAGCGGTCCCTGCAATGATTCTCGAATGCGTTCGCCATCGGCCATGCTGCCTCCTAAGCTATGCAATTTCCGATCTCAGCGCCTCGGCCCGCTCTCGCCACTTGCTCGCCACGAAGACACCCTCCCCGGGAAATGTTGCTCACAATTCTGCAATCCTTGGGCCTCTGCGACGCGGAAGGAAATTCATGTTGTGCAACAAGTTAGGCCGCAGCGTTCTCTCGGCGCACCTCGGAGCTGCCCGCTTCTGGGACCGCCTTGTCGCTCAAGCGGACAAGCTCCCCGCGAGCAATGCGAGTGGAACCCCTCGAAATCCCGCCACATCATTGCCGCTCTGTCGTAATATATGTTCGCCCAGTTCACCTGCGGATCCCGTGTTCATCCCAAATTCCAATCTTGGTGGGGGAAATCATGAAGTGTAGACAATTTCTGGCAATTTTCGCTGGCGCTCTAGCCATGGCATCCGTAGCCGGCGCGGATACCGTCGCACTGAAGAACGGAGATCGCCTCACCGGAACGGTGGAAGTTTCCGACGGCAAAGACATCACCCTGAAGACCGACTTCGCGGGTGAAATCAAAATCCAGTGGTCCGCCGTCCTGGAACTGAAAACCGACAAACCGATCTACGTCGTGACCCCAGACAAGAAAACCGTCAGCGGCACGGTCACGACCGACGGTTCAAACCTCGTAGTCCACACCGTGAATAATGGAACAGTTCCGGTACCGCTCGCGCAGGTAACCGTCGTGCGTTCCTCCGACATGGAAACCGCCTACGAGAAGAGCCTGCATCCCAGCCTGCTCGAAGCCTGGAAGGGTGGCGCCAGCCTCGGCTTTGCGATCGCCCGCGGCAACAGCGAAACCACCAACCTCACCACCGGATTCACGGGCGACCGCAAAACCTTGCATGACGAATTAACGTTGTACGAGGTTTCCCTGTACTCGACGAATGATCAGCCGGGAGGTAGCGTCCTCGCCAATTCCATTCTCGGCGGCGTGAAGTACGACCGCAACTTCACTAAGCGCCTTTTCGTGTTCGTCAGTGCCGACTACGCGCACGACGCTCTGCAAGACCTGAACCTGCGCCAAATCTACAGCGGCGGCTTGGGCGTGCACCTGATCAACACTCCCAACACCACGCTCGACGCTCTTGCCGGCGCGAACTACACGCGTGAAACCTACGGCGGCGGCACCACCGCTCCCACTGTGGACCGCAACCTCGCCGGCATCACACTCGGCGAAAACTTCATGCACAAGTTTGGAAAATCCACCACGTTCACCGAAGTCTTCTACTTCTATCCGGATCTCAGCAATACCGGTGAATACAGGTTCGCGCTCGACGCAGCTGCCGTCACCAAGATCAACAAATGGTTCGGCTGGCAATCCACGCTCACCGACCGTTACGTCACCAATCCGCCCATCGTTGGAACGAAATCCAACGACATAATCTTTTCGACCGGCATCAATGTCAGCTTCGCGCACTGATGGCGCTGTGCCTTCCATGGCTCGCGAAGAAGCTGCATCAGCAGCGCAGATGATCTAAACCAAAAGAGCCGCTCCGGAAAAATCCGGAGCGGCTCTCTGTTGTACGCCGTGCATGTTCGACAGCTAACGGGTGCGAGTCCCGCCCCAACCTGCTGGAGGTGAAGGGTAGCGAAGCGCAAGGGCGTCACCGTGAGGTGGGGTCTGAAGGAAGCGTGGAACAAAGATACGGGCCGATGGACAAGAATCGGATCAGAGGCCTACGGCGTCGGACGAGCGAGCAACGGATCGCGAAGTCCGTATCCATCAAGGACGCTGGTGGTAAATCAGGCGGTCGCGTATCGAAAGCAGTCGAACATATCGCGGGAGATCTGCTGCATGTCACGGATGCGTGACTGAGGGTGGAGAGATTCACTCTGACCGTGCAGCAGAAGTCAGCAGCGGGCGTAGTACTCACGCAAGTGAGGAAGGCCCAAACAGTAAGAGCGAGCAGTAGAACGTCGAACGCACGGGCGGCACGGCGCCAGCCAATCAGCTTCGGCTGAGCTTTACAGGTTCAGAAGACGGTGAAGCCGAAACGGAAACCTGTCGAGTGGCGAAGCCCCTAGGGCGAACGACGACTTGAACCTCACGGCCCTTGCGGGCTCAACTTACTGAACCGCCGGATGCGGACCCGCATGTCCTGGTGGTGTGGCAGGGGAGAGCGGGCGACCGCTCCCCCTATGCCGATTTTCGAACCTCTGTTTCCAGACTTATTTCTGCTGCGTGAAAAGCCCGCGGCCGATGCTATTCTTCAAACACTGCTCGGTAGACCCCGCCGCCCAGTGCTCCTCCAACCAGTGGCGCCAGCCAGAAGAGCCACAGTTGTTTGATCGCCCAGCCGCCCACGAAGAGAGCCGGTCCCGTGCTGCGCGCCGGATTCACCGAAAGATTCGTCACCGGAATTCCCACCAGATGGATCCCCGTCAAGCACAAGCCAATCGCAATGGCCGCGAAACCCGCTGGCGCCCGGCGATCGGTGGATCCCATCACCACCAGCAAAAAAATAAAAGTCAGCACAATCTCGGTAACCAGGCAAGCCATCAGGGAGTAGCTGCCCGGCGAATGCTCGGCGTACCCATTAGAAGCAAATCCGCCCGCAAGTGAAAATCCCTCTCTCCCTGAAGCGATCACGTAAAGCACTCCCGCCGCCGCAATGCCGCCCACCACTTGCGCCACAATGTAAGGAATCAAATCCGCAGCCGGAAACCTCTTGCCCACCACCAGCCCCAACGAAATAGCCGGGTTCAGATGACCGCCCGAAATATGACCGAGCGCGTGAACCATCACCACCACCGTCAGCCCGAACGCTAGTGCTACTCCCAAAAATCCGATGCCCAGTCCCGGATACGCCGCCGAGATCACCGCGCTTCCACATCCGCCGAATACTAGCCAAAACGTTCCGAAAAATTCTGCCGCCGCTCGTTTTCCCAGTGTCACTACACACCTCCTCACCTGCAAACCTTGCTAGCCTTGTAGCACACGTTCGTATGGGGAGCAAAGAAACCGCGCATTAGCTTCAGACCGGCCCGCCGCTCTCAGCTGTTTCCGGCCTTCGGCAAATTCCAGTGCTGCCACACGCTGACAATGCGCAGCAAAAAACAAAAACTTCCACCTACCACCGCAGCCTGCGTCGCCGAAAGCCGCAATTTTCTGCCGATCACCAGCAACGCGGATCCGGCCAGCGCCGCCGTCGCGTACACCTCCGCGCGCAGCACCAGCGGCACCCGCGCCAGCAAAATGTCGCGCAGAGTCCCGCCGCCCACCGCCGTCATTCCTCCCAGCAAAATCGCAATGAATGGATGTACGTTGAAATCCAGCGCCTTCTCCGTCCCCGCCACCGCAAACAGCGCCAGTGCCGCCGCGTCCAGCACCACCATCACCGGCCCCGGAATCTCCAGCACGTAACGATGCAGGAAAAAAACGATCGCTCCGCCCGTGAACGCCATCGCCGCATAGCGCCAGTCGCGCAATGAAGCCGGCGGCGTCGCGCCGATCAGTAGATCTCGGATGATGCCGCCCGCCAGCGCCGTCGCAAACGCCAGCACCATCACGCCCAGCAAATCCAGGTCGCCTGCAGTGGCCGCCGTCGCCCCTTCGATGGCAAATAGCAGAGTCCCGGCCATATCCACCGCAAAAAGCAGCTGGTTGTCGCTCTTGCTCATCGCTCTCTCGCGCCTCTCCACACCTTCGAAATCCACGGCCAAATTATCACAATACGCAGGCTCTCGCAGCGTCGGGAGCCCGCTCCCGGCTGCCTAACCGTGAATTTCCAGTCCTCACCCGGACCCCATGGCCCTCCCAGACCCCCTCCTCGGGTTATCAGTTGCGAAGCATCCTTTGCGGGCGCGCGTTGGCCGCAGGTGGGGGGCTATGCTATAAGTACGAGTCCGCTTATTCTGAGGAAATTGTGCCGTTTATAAATTTTCCCGCTCGCGAAATTAACTGCAAGCTCGTTTACTACGGTCCCGGCCTTGGCGGGAAGACCGCCAACTTGCAGTGGATCTACGAGCACACCGGAGTGAATCAAAAGGGAAAGATGGTTTCGCTCGCCACCGAAACCGATCGCACTCTTTTCTTCGATTTTCTTCCGCTCGATCTGGGCACCGTGCGCGGCTTTCGCACGCGCTTTCATCTGTACACAGTTCCCGGACAGGTCTTCTACGAAGCGAGCCGCCGCTTGATCTTGAAAGGCGCCGATGGCGTGGTGTTCGTCGCGGATTCCCAGGAAGAACGTCTCGATGCAAATCTCGAAACTCTAGACAACTTGCGCGAACATCTGAAAGATCACAATCTCGACTTCACGACGATCCCTTACGTCCTGCAACTCAACAAGCGCGACCTGCCAAATATTCTCCCTGTCGCCGATTTGCAGAAACATCTCCTGGTAAAAAACGAGCCCACCCTGGAAGCCGTAGCCGTAACCGGTCAAGGCGTCTTCGACACCCTGAAAGAAGTCGCCAAACTAGTCCTCGCCGAACTCAAAAAGAACGCCTAACGACCTAGTACAGGTGGAAGGTAACCTCTACCGTCTGGACCACCGCCGCCGCTTTGCCGCCAGGACCTGTCGCAGGTTTAAATTCCCAGTCCTTAATTGCCTCGATCGCTTGCTGATCCAATCCGCAGGGAAGCGCGCTCTGCACCCAAATTCTTTGCGCCTTCCCGTCTGCGCCAATCACCGCGGACAGCTTCACGGTTCCGGTGATTTTTGCTCGCACAGCCGCACCAGTATATTGAGCCTGCCCACAATGTATACACGCGGGATAAGAGTACCCGCGCTGTCCAGCCACGGCCACCTGGATCGTCGTCTTCGAACTTTCATCTCGCACCCACACCGTCTTGTCTTCTTCAAAAATGGCCTTTGTGCCAACCGAAGGTTTGGATTCTAGCTTTTCCATCACAGGAGTCAGAGGTGTGATGATTCTCTTGCCAAAAATTCTATGCTCTTCGGCGGGAGACCGGATGTCTAAGTCGAGGACTATGTCCTCGGGTGTATATTCGATTTGCCCGCCGACGATTAGCGTCGCGCCCAAATCTGGGGCATAACAAGCAATTATTGTGCGACTCGAAAGCACTCCGATCGGCAGTTTGTGATTCGAGATCGCGTCCTCGACATCAATGCGATCTAAGACCGTGAAATTCCCTGCGTGGCTTCGTAAAGAGTGAGAAAAATTCTGTGCAAGAACCACTCCAAGCTGACTATCAGGAACATTCAGCTCCTTAAAATCAGTAACAAGAACAATGGTGCGCGCCGAGCCCGCCGAAGCCTTACCGATTGCTCCAGCGACCTCAGCAGCGGTGGAATTGAAGTCGTAGAGATCCTGAGCACGAACGCTGCGAGCCACCACGCACACAGAAAGGCAAGCGAATATTCCAAGCAAGGGAAGTCGTCTCAAGAAATGAGCGGCGAAATATTCGGGCGAGGTCATTGCCGATCCGGGACGACGTTTGTCCGCGGGGCGTTACGCGTGCGCTACGCCGCCGCGAAACGCAGCGACAGCTTTGCCTTCATCCGTGAACGTAGGAATCGACTGTATCAATCGCGTAAGTTCCAGAACTTCGCGCACATGTCCGGCAGGATTCAGCAATTTCAAACCGCCGCCCTGCCGCTCCAGCGTCACGAATGAACGAACCAGCGTGCTGATCCCCGAGCTGTCCATCTGCGAGACGGCCACCAAATTTACGATGACCTCCGACGGTCCAGCTTCGGCAAACTTGCGCAATTCAGCGCTCAGCGAATCGTTGCTCGTGCCAATAATGATGCGCCCCACCAAATCCATAATGACGACGTTGCCGGATTTTCGCGTCGAAATTTGCAGGCCCATGTTCCCCTCCCAGGCCGCGCTCGCGACCCTGCTCTAACGTGGCATTCACCCGGCGGAAAGTCCGCCCGTTCCCGAGCGGTCGCGCCAAGCAACTGCGCTAATTCTCAGGCGCGCAGCTAAGTGGCCGCATTATAACCCTTTCGGCAGTTGCTAAAGCAAGTTCCGCGCATCGTGCCACGCACGAAACAGTAGCGTCGCGGCTCGCCACTGCTTGGGGTCGTGGTTTGATGGTTTCTGTGAAACTCGAGGATCTTTGCAGGTCGTGGCTTTAGCCACGCGATAATCCCCGCAAACTCCGAGCGGCTTCAGCCGCTGAAGTACGATTTTGCGCTTTCCACGCCGACTCGAAAGCTCGACGTCTAAACCAGCCCGGCCCGCCAAGCGAGGCCATCGCCTTGCCGCCGCGCACACCTCGCTCCGCCACGTATCCTCATGAATCAAAACCTATTACATAACAGTCCTACCAATAAAAACGGGAGGCAGATGCCAGGTAGCATCCACCTCCCGGGGTGGGTGGGGTTGTTGCTAGAGCGTCGCAGAACCGGCTTGCGTGTGGAGAGCCTGACGCCCCAACAATCCAGCGTTTCCGCCGGAATCCACTGTTGTACAAATCCTTATCACGCCCAGAGAAACGGTGTCAACTCCATTTGGCGCCCAGCAACCACCCGCCCGCGCGCACCGCCTGATGGCGCACTTTGTCGAAATCCCGGTGCAAGCGCGTTTCCGCTTCCGTTTCGTCAAGTCCGATCTCCGCCCAGCCCAAAATCGCGCCGATCATATTGTTGCAGTCGTGCGCGATTCCCCCGGCCAGTTGCCCAATCGCTTCGAATTTCTGCGCTTGCCGCGGCTGCTTTTCCATCGCGATGGGTTCAGTCACGTCTTCGACGATCACCTCCACGCAATCGGAATTCTGGCGAACGTCTCGCGAGCGGCGCCCAATCAGACGCACGCTAATAATCTTCCCCTTCTTTCGCTTCCACTCCACGGTCGTATTGCCCCGCTCGTGTTCGCGATACCGATTCGCTACCGCGTCGCGTGCCGCGGGTCGCAATGCAAACACAACGTACGACCGAGTCTGGCGCGGATCGCAGAAGGCCTCGGAACACCGATTCGGCGTGCTTTGGCTTCGTGATATCCCGAATCGCGCTGGATATCAGCGTGCCCTCCGCGGTTTCCAGTGGGCTCAAACTGATCTCAACCGGGAACTCGGTTCCATCCTTGCGCCGTCCGCATAGATCCAGCCCCGCTCCCATCGAGCGCGGCCGCGGCGATTGTGCGTATGCTTCACGATGACCGGAGTACTCCCCGTGAAAGCACTGTGGTACCAGCACCTCCACAGCCGCTCCGATCAGTTCCGCGCGCGTGTAGCCAAATAGCTTCTCGGTCTGCGCATTCACCAGGTGGATTTTTCCGCTCTGGTTCACGATGACGATCGCGTCCGGCGCCGTTTCTAGTAGGTTGCGGAATTTCTGTTCTTCCTGCTTGCTTTACGTGATGTCCCGATTGCTCTCCAACATCGCGCTGGGATTGCCGCGCACGTCGGTGCGCAACGCCCAGCGGCTCGAAACAGTGACCGCCAGACCGCTACGGCAATGATGAATCAATTCCCCTTCCCAATAACCCGTCGCAATCGTTTCCGCTTCGATCTCGGCCAAGGCCTTCGCAAACTCCGTTTGCAGAAACTCCTGCGTTGCTCTGCCGCGCGCTTTTTCCTCCCGCCACCCGTACAGCCGCTCCGCCGATCGATTCCAATAAGTGATTTCGTTCTTGAGGTTCCGCACAAGTATCGCGTCAGAAGAAAGCTCCAGAAGCTCGGCCTGTTCGCGAAAGCGATTTTCACTGCTGCGCAGATCAATTTCTAATTCGCGGCGCTGGTGAACTTCTTTTTCCAGCGCCGCGTTTGCCTCCGCCCGCTGGGTGACATGGGGAACTTTTCGTGCCTTGGGCATCAGCTGCGCCAGCAGGATCGCCATCGCCACCGACGCGACCGCGGTCACCGCCTTCAGCACGCCCGCCAGCCAGTATGGCGCGTGCCACAGATTCCACGCTTCCATCACGTGCGTCGCTCCGCACGCCACGATAAACACCCCAAAACATACGAACATCCAGCTGAACCGCCATTCGCGCCGCTTGCGCACGAACCACAGCAGCGTGAAAGGAATTGTGAAATAAGACACTGAGATCAGCGCGTCGGAAATTACGTCGAGCCACACCAATCCCGGATTCCACAGGTGGCAGTACCGGTGCGGCATAAATTCGCGCGGCCCGAACAGTTGTCGCACAAAATCCATCGTCACCCTTTCGCCGGTGTGCGCGCCGCCTGACAAAGCCGTTCGTGTGCGAACTCTCAAGCGCACTCTTGCGACGGCGGCAGCGTACCCAAAGATCGCGGAGTCTTGCGAGGCACTAATCGGAAGATTCGCAAGAAACTTGCACCCCCAAAATGAAACACCCCGCCGCATCTGTCTTCGCCCCACTGCAATAAGCGTACCGGATTCATTCCTGCACGCCGGTGCCCCACCCTTCGATTTTTGCAGTGTGAGTTTCTTGCCTTTATGCTATTGAATTTGTAGAGGCGCACTTCTGTGCGCCGTGACAAACGCAGCAACCGTCAATTTTCGATTGGCTGGAGTTAATGTGTGAGAACTGCGTGTGAGAGAAAGCTAATCTTTGTAGGTCGTGGCTTCAGTTCATCCTGAGAGCCTGCCGGCGGAACGATCGAAGGGCCACGTCATAAATGCGGAAAAACCACTGCGTCTTCAGCCGCTGCAGGACCGAGCCGCAACACGAACGCGTCACCGCCGCATCACCGCATCACTTCCCCTGCTCTGCCGCCTGTGGTGGGTGACCAACAAAATACTGCGTAAGCCCCGCGGAGAGCTGCTGCAACCCCGCCGTCACATTCTTATCCATCGCCTCGACGATCGCCGGCACGGTCTTCGCCTGCACCGGTTCATCGTGCGTGTAGATCTGGCTCCATACTGTCGTATGCGCTGCCGGATCGTACAACTCCAGTTGAATGATGAATCGAGCCACCAGCTCCGGCTGGTCCACGCCGTACATTGCGTACAAGTGACCACGCACCACGTACTGGCCGCGCACATTGCTCGTCACTTTAGACACCGCGCGGTATTGTCCCGAAGACCGCAACACCGTCACCAGCATGTCCTGCACCATGTCCGCCGCAGGCTCCGCCCAGCGATCGTATTCATAGGTGCCCAACTGCACCGGGCCCGATCCGTACACCAACCGGTCGTCATGATAAAGATGCGAGGCCGTGAAACGCCCCACCAGCAGCGTCACGGGGATCTGCGCGGCTGTGGCATTCGCCGGCGCGGGGTTCACATCCAGCACATAATATTTGACGGGGCGCGCTGCGCCGCATCCGGCAATCAGAATCGTCAGCATCAGCAGTGCGCTAAATTGCGTGCGACGGCTCAACACTCTTCGCTCCTTCTCGCGTTGCTTCTTCGCGTCGTTGCCTGGCTGTTGCTGCAAACGAATTCTTCTGTTGCCTGCCCTCAGTCTCAACTATTTCGGCGGCGCTGACCCCGGCTGATGTGGCTTGGTATCGGCCGGGCGCAGTATCGAATAGGGCCGCGTCTTGATGGTCTCCGTAAACGAATTCAGATTCTCCGTAACGTGACGCAGGTTATCGATAATCTCGTCCAGATTTTCCGAATTGCTCGTCACCGTATCATTCAACGACGCCACGAGGGAATCCACATTCACCAGCGCCTTGCGCAGATCAATAATCGCCTGCCGGATGTCCGCACGATTTTCCGTCAGCATCCCGTCCAGATGCTGCAGCGTTTGATCCGCCTGGTCCGAGGTCTTCTGGAAGCTCGCGATCACCGGCTTCAGGTTGGCCGTCGCGTCATTAACATGATTCAGCGTCGAGTGCACCAACGGGCGGTCCTCTTCCAGCATGCCGCGCACGTTGCTCAGGCTCGCGGAAACGTTCGCGCGGTTCTGATCGTTCAGCAGGTCGTTCACACGCGCCAGGGTCACCTTCAACTCCACCACCCGCGAATTCAGGTTCGTGATCAACTCGCTCGCCTGCGGGGTCAGCTCGTTGATTTTATCGGCGATGTCCGAGAAGCTGGTCGGCTCTTTTGATTTGAGCACCGCATCGCGCTGCGCCCGCGGCGCCGCCGCCGAACCCGCCAGTATTTCCAGGAAATTTTCGCCCAGCGGGCTGGTGCTGGTGACTACCACAGTGCTGTCCGTCTTCACCGGGATATTCGGCTTCGCCGTGAAGTCCACTTTCATCCGCGTGGGATCTTGCGCATCAAATTGCACTTTGCTTATGCGTCCCACCGGAGGGCCATTCAGGTAACGCACTTCCGCCCCAGGTCCCAATCCCCCAGCGTTCTTGAAATAAGCGTGGTAGGGCGTGTCCGCTTTGTCCAGCGTCCCGGAGAGCGCAAACACCGTGGCGATCAGCAACGCCGCCACTACCAGCACAAATAGTCCGACGTATGCTTGCTCGCGCTTCGATTCCATCCGTGTCCTCAACCATTTCTGCGCGGTGAGCCGCGCAGCTGCCCCTTGATTGCGGGGGAGTATATCACGAGCCCTTTACTTAGCCAGTCCCGGTACCCCGGCTCTGGCCCTATCCTACTGACGCTGCGGCGGCACGTCTCCAGTCAGCATTTGCAGATAATCAATCTCTCCGGTCAACTCCGGTTCCGGCACCCGATCCAGAAACTGCCGCACGCGCAGCTGCTGGCTCTTCTGCATTTCCGCGACCGTATCGTTGGCCACGATCACGCCCTTATCCAGCAGAATCATCCGGTCGGCAATCAAAAAAGCGCTCGCCAGCTCGTGCGTCACCACCACAATCGTGATGCGAAACGCCTTCTTCAACTTCAAAATCAGTTCGTCAATCCCTGCCGCAATAATCGGGTCCAGTCCCGCCGAAGGTTCGTCAAAAAACAATATCTCCGGGTCCATCGCCAGCGCCCTTGCGATCGCCGCGCGTTTTTTCATCCCGCCGCTCAGTTGCGCCGGCATGTAACTCTCGAATCCGGAAAGCCCCACCTGGTCCAACTTCAACCGGACCATGATTTCGATCGTGGATTCGTCCAGGTTGGTGTGTTCCTGCAAGGGCAGCGCCACATTTTCTCCCACCGTCATGGACCCAAACAGCGCCCCGCCCTGGAACGACATTCCCATCTTCTTCAACAGCTCGTCGCGTTCCTCATCCGATATGGACGCGAAATCCTTATTCTGAATCCAGATCTCGCCGGAACTGGGCTGCTCCAATCCCACCAGCGTGCGCAGCAGCGTGCTCTTGCCCGAACCAGACCCGCCCAGAATCACCAGCGTCTCTCCCGCAGGCACCTCAAAACTGATGCCGTGCAGAATTTCGCGCTCGCCGTACTTTACCCGCAGGTTGCGCACCGATATCGCTGAAGGCGTCGCGTTCGGCTTGGGCGTGGGCGGGGGAGTGGGATTAGGGCTCATCATTTACCGTGGCGACGTCACGTAGAAAATTGTCGTGAAAATCAGATCCACCATAACGACCATAAAAATAGACTTCACAACCGCCGATGTCGTCGAACGCCCCACCTGCTCGGAACCGAGCCCCGTCAAAAAGCCTTCCTGGCAGCCCACCGCCGTGATCACCAGCCCGAACATCGCGGCCTTGATCAGCCCAGTTATAATGTCGCGCTGCACCAACGCGTCCAGCGTCGCTTGAATGTAAGTGCCCCAGGTAAACCCCGCGCTCGAAACTCCGAACATTCCTCCGCCGAGCACGCCCATGAAATCGGCCCAGCACGTCAGGCAAGGCACCATAAGTAGCATCGCCAGAAATTTCGGCGCCACCAGAAATTGCACCGGCTCCAGCGCCATCGTCTCCATCGCATCAATTTCTTCGTTCACCTTCATCGTGCCGATTTCCGCCGCAAACGCCGAGCCCGACCGTCCGATCACCACAATCGCCGTCATTAACGGTCCCAGCTCGCGCGTGATCGCAATCGCCACTCCGCTCGCTACAAAATGCAGCGCGCCCAGTTTGCGCAGCTCATACGCGGCGTTCACCGCCAGAATCGTCCCCACAAAAAACGAAATCAGCGAAGTTATCGGAAGCGCTTCCACTCCTACGGACATCGCCTGATGCACAGCCCGGCCTATATGGAATTTCTGTCCCTTGAAAGGAAGGATGAAGACGGCACGTAGCGCGCCGCCGAGCAATCGCGCCAAACCGCCTATATACGCCAAACTATCTATAGTGGCCGCGCCAATAGTTTCTGTGAGTGGCATCAATGAGCCGAGACGAGTGAAACTGTACTACCGAATCCGCGCAAATACGGCCCGAATTCCTATCGGGCAGGAGCGACGTTGGTGCTGCCGCCGCGCAGCGCTTCTTCTTCGTTGTCATAAACCTCAAATACTTTGACCAGGCGGGTCAGCTCCAGCACTTCCCGCGCCGTCCGGCTCAACCCGAACAACGCGAACGTGCTTTTCAAATCCCGTGAAAGCTTCAATCCCTCCACCAGAGACGCCACTCCCGCGCTATCTATATACCGAACCTTCTCCAGGTTCACGATCACGCGCGGCGCTTTCTTATCCTTCAGCAGTTCCAACAGCACCTTCCGGACCTGTGGCGAATTGTAAAGTGTGATGTCGCCAACCACATCCACAATCGTGGCAGTTCCAGATTGGCGCGTTGAAATGTCCATCAGGATTGGCCCCCCGGGGGCGATAGAGTGTTTTGCCAGAGAATCCCGTCAGATGCAATCACTTTTCCGCTGTAGGCTCCGGGGAGAAGCCATCCGCAGAAAACAACAGGCGGAACGAACTATACAGCAAAATCCCGCGCCGCAAGTCGCCAATTTTCGTCAGCCGGAGTTTTCCAATGTGAGAATGCGGGATCTTTATAGGTCGTGGGCTTTAGCCACGACATGGACCGCACCAAATCCGCGCGGATTTAGCCGCTCAAGTACGGCGTTTTTGCTCGCGGCACGAACCAGGCAGGCTAGCTACTTCCGGTTATCCAGCGCCACATACCCGCGCAAATCCGCGCCCAGATAAACCTGCCGTGGTCGCGATATCTTCTGTTCCGGGTCCAGCAGCATCTCTTCCCACTGCGCAATCCACCCCGCCGTGCGCGGAATCGCAAACAACACCGGAAACATCGTAGTAGGGAATCCCATGGACTGGTAAATCAGCCCGGTATAAAAGTCCACATTCGGATAAAGCTTCCGCTTAACAAAGTACTCGTCTTCCAAAGCAATCCGCTCGCACTCCAGCGCAATTTCGATCAGCGGATTCTTCCCCATCACATCGAAAACTTCATACGCAATGTGCTTCACAATGCGCGCCCGCGGATCGTAATTCTTGTAAACCCGATGCCCAAATCCCATCAGCAATTTTTCCCCAGCCTTCACACTCTTGATGTACGCGGGAATGTTGTTGATGGACCCGATCTCCAGCAGCATCCGCAGCACCGCTTCGTTTGCCCCGCCATGCAACGGCCCGTAAAGCGCCGCGGTTGCCGCCGCCGTCGCCGAATACGGATCCACGTGCGAACTGCCCACCACGCGCATCGCCGTCGAAGAACAATTCTGTTCGTGGTCCGCGTGCAAAATAAACAAAATATCCAGCGCGCGCTCCAGCGTCGGGTTCGGACGGTATTTCAATTCCGTCGTGCGAAACAGCATGTTCAGAAAATTCCCGCAATAACTCAGATCGTTGTCCGGATAAGAAAACGGCATCCCCAAAGTGTGTCGGTAAGCGAACGCCGCTAAAGTCGGCATCTTTCCGATCAGCCTGTAGGTCTGCTTGCGCCGCGAATCCGGATTGAAAATATCCTTCGCGTCCGGATAAAAAGTCGAAAGCGCCGCCACCGTCGAAATCAGCATCCCCATCGGATGCGCATCGTAATGAAATCCGTCAATAAATTTTTTGATGCTCTCGTGAATGAAGGTGTGATGCGTGATGTTGTACGCCCAATTCCCCAATTGCGCTTTGGTGGGAAGCTCGCCGTACAGAATCAGGTAGGCCGTTTCGATGTACGTGCTTTTTTCCGCGAGCTCTTCGATCGAATACCCGCGATACCGCAGAATTCCCTTGTCGCCATCGATATAGGTAATTTTGCTCGAGCACGAAGCCGTGTTCGTGAACGCCGGGTCGTAACTCATCATCCCAAAATCCCCGTCGTGCACTTTCATCGCACGCAAATCCAGCGCCTTGATCGTCTCGTGCGTGATGGGAACTTCAATCTGCCGGCCGGTGCGATTATCCGTAATGCTCAGCGTCTCGCGGCGCGTTTCAGCGGCAGATTCGTTGCTCACCACCGATCCTGGTTTGGTCGGATTCATCGCCGGACCCTTTCGAGGCGCAAAATATTTCTAGGCGCGGTTCGCTTACACCTTAGAATGTACACCAAATTCCCCCACCCGCGGAATCGCTTTCACCATAGGAATGTAAATATGCAACCAGCCACACCATACGCCGCCGTACGTCCACAATTTCGGCCTTCACACGTTTCAACCGCATCCTCAAACCTGCCGCTCAGCCCTCCGCCCCACCCGCATAGCCTCCGCCGTCACGCGATGCCTGTACTCGAACACCCGCGCCAACCTCCGCCGTACCATCCACCCGCCAAAGAAATTCCCCAACGCCCCGAACGGCAGCTGGTACTCGATCCGATCCTCCAACCGGCAAGCCTCCGCACCCTCGGGCGCAAACGAATGTGTATGCTCCCAATGTCGGAACGGCCCCGCAGTCTGCACGTCCCGGAATTGCCGCCCCTCAACATACTCGCGATGTTCGAAGCTCCACCGCACACGGAACGGACCAATGTAAACCCACATCGCCCCGCGATCGCCGTCCCGAACTCCCTGCGCACGTTCGATAATCTCAATCTTTTCCCACGGCGGCGTCAGCCGCTCCAGCGCCCCAGGCTCCGCATGCCAACGAAACAACTCCTCCGCGGACGCCTCAATCCTTGAAGTCGCGACGAACAGATTCGACCGCGCCATATTTCCGCGCAACCCTTCGCGCGCACATCGCACGCACATCATTCCGAAGCAGGGAAGCGAATCGTGCCACAGGCGGGACGCCCCGCGCCACACGGAAAACCGTGGCTACGAGCCAGTTCCGCAGCTGCAAATTTCCGCTCCGAATGCTCCAGGGAGCGCCCGAACGAGTAGTCGTGTTCTGCCCCACAGTGTCGGGAAGATCCGTAGCCGTCACGACCCAATCTTCCGGCCGCGCCAGTACCGCTCGGTTTCGTCCGCGCTCCTTCACGCGATACAACGCGGCATCCGCCAGCCGCAAAATTTCCTGCGCGTCCAGTCGTGACTTGGCAACGCTCGCAGTAACGCCGAAGCTGGCAGTCACCGCAATCGGAATCGAATTCGTCATCATCGGCTTCGCTTCAATCGCGCGCCGGATTCTTTCCGCCAGTCCCATCGTGCCCATCGCGTCCGATGAAGGCACCCCGATCAGGAATTCCTCGCCTCCGTAACGCCCCACCGAATCCTACGGCCGCACGCACGCCATCATGCGCTGCTTGGCGCAATACATCGTCGCCTGCTAGATGTCCGCATGTGTCGTTCACATATTTGAAGTGGTCCAGATCCACCAGCACAATCCCGAACGTCCCGCCTTCGCGTGCTTGCCGGGAGCGTTCGCGGCGCAGCCGATCCATGATGGCCCCGCGATTCAGCATTCCCGTCAGGTTGTCGTGCGTCGCGCGATAAAGCAGTTCTTCCCCCGCTGCAATCAATTGGTCCTGCACGTCCAGAATCCTTTGCCCCACGTGCAATCGTTCGCGCCGGATTCCAGTCCCTGCAGCAAATCTTCCTTCCAAGAACCGCCCCTTCGCCGTATCCAGCACTCTGTGCAGCACCAGTCCCAATTCAATTTCCAGAATTTGCTCCAGCTGTGCCGAACGCAACGGATGGAACACCACCGTCTTGTCTATACGGTTCATGAATTCCGGAGCGAATTTCCGCTTCGCTGCTTCCGACGCGGTCTTCTCGACTTTTTCATCGAGGCCCGCCTTGGTCTCGGCGCGCTGCAGCGGCGCAAATCCCAATCCGCCCGTCATCAGCTCGGTAATTTCCACGCCGCCCAAGTTCGACGTCATGAAAATCATCGTCTGCGACAGGTCGACTCTCCGGTTGTCGCCCAGCGTCAGCGTGGCTTTGTCCAAAATTCCCAGCAGCAACTGCCACAATGCGTCCGACGCTTTCTGGATTTCGTCGAAAAGCAAAAATGAAATCTTCAGCTTCTCGGTGTGATATTGCGCCAGCGCTTCCTGCGTAATCAGGGGATGCGTTTCGCGGTGCCCCAAATATCCCGGAGGCGATCCAAGCAATTTCGCAATCTCGTGCGAATGCTGAAATTCGGCGCAGTCCACCTTGATCACCGCGCGCGGATCTCCAAACAGCACCTCCGCCGTAGCCTCGACGACGCGCGTTTTCCCCGCGCCCGTTGGCCCCAAAAACAGCAAATTTCCCACCGGCCGTCCCGGCGAATTCAACCCGGCACGAAACACCTGGTACAAGTCCACTACGGCTTGCACCGCTTCATCCCGCCCCACAATCTTCCGCCGCAGGCCTGCCTCAAAATCCCGCGACTCGGCACTCCGGCGCGCCCGATCCAATTGGCGTTCCAAAGAGGCGTCCATTTGCCCTTCCTCCCGCCGGCCTTCCGGCACTGCGCGACGGCTGGTCCCAAACCTCGAACCATTCCCACAATAACCATGCAGAAGCGTGGCCAACGTGCACACTTGGAATCCGCACCAACACACCTGTAATCAGTTGAATGAGAGGCCTGCTACGAAGGGGTCCGCGAACCGAAAGCGGAATTTACGTTTCAACCGAGATGCAGCGTCCCGTTATGGCACGTTGTTAACACTGTGTTAAAAAATCCACGTGCACCCCTCTACTCCTTGCTTCTGAGGCCCGCTTTCCCGTATCTTGTCTGCGATCACCGAGAAATAACCCAAATGAAACGTATTCTGGTTATCGAAGACGATAAAGACATTGTGGAGTTGGTGCGCTACAACCTGGAGAAAGACGGCTACCAGGTCACGTCCAGCGGCGATGGTTCTACTGGCCTGGCGCAAATCCGCAAGGCTGCCCCCGATCTACTGGTTCTCGATCTGATGTTGCCGAAACTCTCCGGCCTTGAAATCTGCAAGGAAGTCCGCAAAGAGGTCACGCTCAACCGCATCCCGATTCTCATCCTCACCGCCAAGGGCGAAGAAGCCGATCGCGTCGTCGGCCTCGAGCTCGGCGCCGACGACTATGTCACCAAACCGTTCAGCCCCCGCGAACTCGTCGCGCGTGTGAAAGCTCTATTGCGCCGCGCCGAGCCCGGTACTCCCTCGGAAAAGCCCGTAGAAATTGGCGCTCTACGCATCGACCCCGCCGCATACCGCGTCACGCGCACGGGCAAGCCCGTGCCCATGAGCACCCTCGAATTTCGCCTGCTCTATTTTCTTGCGGCCCGTCCCAATCGTGTCTTCACGCGCGATCAATTGCTCGATGCCGTCTGGGGCACGGAGCGCTTCGTTACTCCGCGCAGCGTGGATGTCTACGTCCGCCGCCTGCGGGAAAAAATTGAGGCAGATCCGCAGCATCCAGTCTTCATGAAAACAATCCGCGGCGCTGGATACCTCTTCGAAACCCGTGCGAGCTAGACTTTTCTGGAAGCTCGGGCTCACCTATGGCGCCCTCCTCCTCGTAGTTCTACTCGCCGTCCAGCTTTATTCCGCACGAGTCATCCGCAGCCAGGCCATCCGTTCCGCCAACGACCAGCTCGCCTCGCTGCTCAGCCTCACGCTCGCCAATCCTCCGCAATCCGAAGAACCAATCGAACTCCGCAGCTGGACCAGCAGAGCAGCCCGCAGCGGCGCGCGCGTTACCATCATTGCTAATTCCGGCCGCGTGCTCGCTGATTCCGAAGCCGACGCCGACAAAATGGAAAACCACGCGAATCGCCTGGAGTTTCAAGATGCCATCGCGCGCGGCACAGGACAGTCCGTCCATCGCAGCGTCACGCTCGGCCACGAATTGGTTTATCGCGCGCAGCGCTACGACCAAGCCGGTAATGCGCCGATCGTAATTCGTCTGGCCTTGCCGCTTTCGCAAATTGATCTTTCGCTCGTCGAACTGCGCCAGAGGCTGCTCGTCGCCACTCTCGTCGTCCTGCTGCTTGGCGCCCTGGTCTCCTTCGCCTTCGCGCGTATGTTCGCCGCCCGCGTCGAACGCCTGCAGCGCTTCTCACAGCGCATCGCCGAAGGTGATTTCCGCCCCTTGCTTCGCGAAGGCCCGCGCGATGAACTTTCCGACCTCGCCGATTCACTCAACCAGACCGCCGCGCGTCTCGACCGCGAAATCCGCCTGCTCAGTGGCGAACGCAACCGCTCCAGCGCCATCCTGACCAGCATGGTTGAAGGGGTCGCCGTCATTGATGCCGAAGAGCGCCTCGTTTTTTACAACCGCGCGTTTTCGGAAATCTTGAACGTGGACTCGGCCAGCGCCGAAGGCCGTCCGCTCATCGAAGTAATCCGCAATTCCGAGCTGGTCGGTCTAATCCGTCGCGCCCTGCACGGCGATGAAGGCCTGCAAAGCGACATCACCATGGGCATCACCCAAACACAGAGTTTCTCCATCACCGCCGCGCCGGTGAAAGCTCTGGACGCACCCGCATCCGGCCGCGCGCCCGATGAAAAACCTTCTGGAGCCGTCGTCGTGCTCCACGATGTCACCGAACTCCGCCGCCTCGAACGCGTCCGTCAGGATTTCGTCGCCAACGTCTCCCACGAATTCAAAACTCCGCTTACCGCGATTCAGGGCTTCGCCGAAACTCTGCTCGCCGGCGCCCTCGACGATCCGGAAAACAATCGCCGCTTCCTGGAAATCATCCGCAACCATGCCATTCGTCTCGCGCGCCTCACCAACGATCTACTGAAACTGGCCCGCATCGAAGCGGGAAAATTGGAACTCGAATTTTCCTCCGTCGGCCTGCTCGAGCTCATCGAAGGCTGTACCGAAACGACTCTGCTCAAAGCCAACCGCAAGGAAATCACCCTGGAAATTTCCGTCCCGCCGCAACTTCCGGCGGTCCGCGGCGATGCCGCCCTTCTCCGCGACGTGCTGCAGAATCTGCTCGACAACGCTATCCAGTACACTCCCGCACGCGGCCACATTGCAGTCACCGCCGTCGCCGGTCCCCGCGAAGCCGTCGTCGCCGTCGCGGACACCGGTATCGGCATCCCTCTTTCCGATTCCGAACGCATCTTCGAACGCTTCTATCGTGTGGACGCCGCCCGCTCCCGCGAAGCCGGCGGTACTGGCCTGGGCCTCTCCATCGCCAAACACATCGTCGAAGCCCACGGCGGCAAACTCTGGGTAGAAAGCACAGTAGGCCAAGGCTCCAAATTTTCCTTCTCCCTCCCCCTCGACGCGTAGCACACCTCTGGGAATAGCATGCATCGTGGCACAGCCAGTCCTGGCTGCGCTCCTTGCCTTTCTCTGCGTAACTCCAAGACTTATATTTCTTGCGGATTAGACAAACAAACGCGCTGCAACTATGTCAAAAACGGGGCTACACTGTGGCCATATTTACTAAAAGCATATCTACAGGAAGCAGAAAAAACCATCAAGTCCCGAGATCCCAAAATGTGAATGTGCATGCGCTCGCTGCGACCAGGGCGAACATTGCTGCAAGAGGCCAGTCTGCGATTATCCAAGGTGGGCGGAAGTTTTTGCTAAGCGTAGGAAGCCTGGGAAGCGCGGGAAGTAACTTTCTGCGTGTGCGCGTTCTTTTTCTTTTCTTTCTCCACCCACTCCGTGAACACCTGCTGGAATTCCTGATGCGTGTACACACCATTGCAGATCAGGAGGCTGTTCATCGCCTACACGGTAGCCATAAACCTTTCGTCTCGGCTTGCGATTCGCAATGCTTCTTCGTAAGACATGCCATCACCTCTTCCTGCGGCTCATTTCACCCAAAACGGCGACCGAGCCACCCCTAAATCGTCTGCCAGCTGCGGAATCCGCGCAGGATTCAACTCACAGCGAAGATATCTGGCGCGCACGGCCATTTCCACGGAATTCCGGTAATGGGTCAGTTTTCAATTGCGTGACTCTAGATAGGTCGCAGAAAGACAAGGAACCGAAGGACAAGGAATAGGAACGCGAACAGAAAACCTAGTTCGTTCTTTCCTAAACCAGCTCGCACGGCCCACGAGACGCCAACCAAAAACCACAGGAACTTGAGGATTATCCTAATGTACAAGCAAAAAGTGTACTCCGGGGCCGACCGGGAATCACCAATCACCAGGAGACAGCTGCCACGTTGTCTTCATATATTTACGCGTGATTTACGCCCTTGCAATCTCGACCACCCACCCTGTAAACGCCGGTACTAAAGCAGGCCAACACCCTGCAGGAGGCTTCACGAAGTGGCATCCACGAAAGCAAGTGCGGAAGGTATCTTTCAAAGCGTGCTGGTGAATTATCTGATCTCCCAAGCCCGCACCGTTGAGGCCTCGGTGAACCGCGCGCTTTGGGCTCTCCTCGAACGCAACGAACGCCTCGCCAGCGAAGTTTTCCTCACCGAGCCGCGCATCAACGAAATGGAAATTCTGATAGACGAGCACGCCATCCGCATGCTCCGCCAGGGTGAAATGCTCGACACCGATGTTCGCCTCATCGTCGCCACCCTGAAAATCAATAACGATCTTGAGCGCATGGGTGACCTCGCCGTCAACCTCAGTGAACGCGCCATCTCCCTTTCCCAAATGGGCGAAGTCCACATCCCCGTCGAACTCGAGCCCATGACCACCGCCGTTCGCGCCATGGTTTCCAAATGCCTCGGTGCGCTCATCTATCAAAACGTGGATTTAGCCACACAGGTGCTCGAAAGCGACGATGTCGTTGACCAATATCGCGATCAAGTGTTCGAGGCTTTGCTCGCAGGCATGACCGCAAATCCCGCGCTCGCCGCTCCCAATCTCCACTACGTTCTCGCCTCGCGCCATCTCGAACGCATCGCCGACCACGCCACCAACATCGCCGAAGACATTTTGTTCTGGGTGCGTGGCCTGGAAGTCCGCCACGGTCGCGCCAAGCAGATGGAGCTGAACGCCGGCGATGCAGCCGCATCATCCGGCGAGTAATTGATATTTCACAGTCCGGTCATCTGCGATTCAAGTGTGCCGTTTAGGATCACAACGGGTTGGAAGGTACATCGTGGCGCCGTCGCACCAGCAGTTCGCTTTCTTCTGCGGGAACCGGCGGCCATCGAAATTTAGCGTCACAAGTTCCTGCGCTGCACCATGTAGCGCCGGAAGCAGCACACCACGTCCCAACCACCCGCGAGGCGCGGCCCGACCACACCCCCGGGGCTGCGCCTCCTCTCTCCCAAACACCTTGCGCTTAATTCACTCCCAATTCGCGCTGATGTAACACGCCCGTAACATAACAGTCAAAAAATGGTAGCTAGGAGACTCCCTGAAAATGAAAAAGACCCTACTGGTTGTGTGGCTCATGATGCTCACAATGGTGCTCACCGCGCCGCGCGCCGCAGCGCAAGGCGGCGCTATAAAGCTCAACGCCGCCGGCGCTACTTTTCCCACTCCCATCTACACCAAATGGTTCGACGTGTATCACACGGCTCATCCCAACGTTGAAATCAATTATCAGTCCATCGGTTCGGGCGGCGGCATCCGTCAGCTGCAGTCCGGCACGGTTGATTTCGGCGCTTCCGACGGCCCCATGAGCGACGATCAACTCGCGCAATCGAAATTCAAAATTCTGCATTTCCCCACGGTTCTCGGTGCCGTTGTGCCCACCTACAACATCGCGGGCGTAACGGGAGATCTGAATTTCACCCAGAAAGCTCTGGCCGGAATTTACCTCGGCAGCATCACCAAGTGGAACGATCCGGAAATCGCCAAAGCCAATCCGGGTGTGAATCTGCCCGGGGCCGATATCGTCGTCGTGCACCGTTCCGATGGCAGCGGCACTTCCTACATCTGGACCGATTTTCTCTCGAAAGTCAGCGACGACTGGAAGACCAAAGTGGGCAAGGCAAATACCTCTGTGAATTGGCCCGTGGGCCTGGGTGGCAAGGGCAACGAAGGCGTCACCGGTCTCGTAAAGCAAACGCCCAACTCGATTGGATACATCGAATTGATTTACGCGGTTCAGAACAAAATTGCCTACGGAAACGTTCAGAACGCCGATGGAAAATTCGTGAAGGCAGATCTCGCTAGCGTCACCGCCGCGGCCGCCGCCGATGCCAAAAACATTCCGGACGACTTCCGGGTTTCCATCACCAATGCGCCCGGGCCAACGGTCTATCCGATCTCCAGCTTCACCTGGCTGCTGATTCCCGCGCAAATTCAGGACGCCGCCAAGCGCGACGCCATCAAAGACTTCCTGAAGTGGATGCTCACCGATGGGCAGAAGTTCAACGAGGGTCTGACCTATGCCCAGCTTCCCAAGGACGTCATAGCTAGGGAGACCAAGGCAATTTCGCTGATCCAGTAACCAGTAAAATGTCAGCAGCCGCCACCACGATCGCGCACGAGGTTCCCCCACAGGCGGGACCTCGTGCGTTTCTTCACCGCCTCCGCCAAGGCGATGAAATCGCTCACCTCCTCACCCTAACCTTCGCAGCCATCATCCTGCTCCTCACCTCGATGCTGGTGTACGAGCTCTGGGTGAATTCACACCTCTCCCGTACGGTATTCGGCTGGAATTTTTTCTGGACCAAAGTCTGGGATCCGAACTTCGATAATTTCGGCGCCGCGCCCTTCATCTACGGCACCATTGTCACCTCTGCCGTCGCGCTCGTCCTCGCCGTCCCCCTCGGCTTGGCCAGCGCAATTTTCCTCTCTGAACTGGCTCCGCGAAATGTCAGCGATGTCATTTCGTTCTTGATTGATCTTCTCGCCGCTGTCCCCAGTGTCATCTACGGCTTGCTCGGAATCTTCATCGTCGTGCCGTTGATGCGCACCACACTCGGTCCGCTGCTCATCCATACTGTTGGCAACGTGCCCTACATCGGCGCTCTCTTCCGCGGACCAAATTACGGCGTCGGCTTCCTAACTGCCGGAATCGTTCTTGCCATAATGGTGGTTCCGTTCATCATTTCGGTTTCGCGCGAAGTTCTCCTCACTGTCCCGCGCGAACAGCGCGAAGCCGCCATGGCCCTCGGCGCCACCCGTTGGGAATCCACCTGGCAAGTCGTCGTCCCGTGGGCCCGCACCGGCATCATGGGTTCCGTGTTCCTCGCTCTCGCGCGTGCGCTAGGCGAAACAATGGCCGTCACCATGGTGATCGGCAATGCAGCCTCCATCAAAGCGTCGCTGCTCGCCCCCGGCGACACGATTGCCTCCACCATCGCCAATCAATTCACCGAAGCCACCGGAGATTTGTATTTGAGCGCCCTGATCGAATTGGGCCTGGTGCTCTTCCTGATCACCTTCATCCTCAATGGTCTCGCGCGCATTTTAATTGTTGCCACCGAACGCGGCGGAGGCCGTCCCGCATGAGCTCTCCGCGCATTATGTGGCGCAAGTCCCTGAACTACGTGATGCTAACTCTCACCGGCATCGCGGCTTTTTCGGTCGTCTCGGTGCTGTTTTTGATCCTCGGATATCTGATTTGGAATGGCGGTACCTCGCTCAATTGGGCTTTTTTTACGCAACTCCCGAAACCGGTCGGCGAAACCGGCGGCGGCATGGCCAACGCTATCGTTGGCACGATGAAGCTGCTATTTCTCGCGGCGGTCTTGGGCTTGCCGGTCGGCTTACTCGCCGGTGTATATCTGGCCGAGTTCGGCGGAAAAACTTTTTCCTTCGTCGTCCGCTACACCACCGACTTGCTCAACGGCGTTCCGTCCATCGTCATCGGCATCTTCGCCTACTCGCTCGTGGTCCTGCCCGTGAAGCATTTCTCCGCGCTTGCTGGCGGCGTAGCCCTCGGCATCATGGTGATTCCCATCACCGTGCGCAGCACCGAAGAATTTCTGCGCGCCGTTCCCGGAAATATGCGCGAAGCCGCCATGGCCCTTGGCGCGAGCAAATGGAAAACAATCGCCACGGTCGTTTTGCCCGCTGCCAGCGGCGGCATTCTCACCGGCATGTTGCTAGCCCTCGCACGCGTCGCTGGCGAGACCGCTCCCTTGCTCTTCACCGCTTTCGGCAATCGCTTTTGGAGTCAGGGCTGGGGGCAACCCATCGCCTCCCTCCCGGTTATGATTTACACCTACGCCGTCGCACCGTACGATGATTGGCATAGGCAGGCGTGGGCTGCAGGCTTGGTCTTGTTAGGTTTGGTTTTGGTTTCGAATCTGGGCGCCCGCTTCATCCTGGCGCGCAGCAAAGCGGTTTAGCGGCCGTCATAATTTAAGGAAGATTTTGTGAGTGGAGCAACTCAACCCGCGCTATCAGCGAACGCCTTTAGAGATCCGGTGCCTATGGAAAAGACGACGTCACCAACGATTGAGCATAAACAGCGCTTGACGATTGCGAATCTGAATTTTTATTACGGTCCGAAGCAGGCGGTCTTCGGCCTTAACCTGAAAATTCCTACCAACCGCGTCACCGCGCTGATTGGCCCGTCCGGTTGCGGCAAGTCCACATTTCTGCGCACTTTGAACCGCATGAACGAAACCATTCGCAATACGCGCGTCGAAGGCGAAGTCCTCCTCGATGGCCAGGACATTCATGCGCTCGACGTAGTCGGCCTGCGCCGCCGCGTAGGCATGGTCTTCCAACGCCCCAATCCCTTTCCGAAATCAATTTACGACAACGTAGCCTACGGCCTGCGCATCAACGGCTACAAAGGCCGCCTCGACGATCTCGTCGAACACAGCCTGCGCCGCGCCGCCCTCTGGGACGAAGTAAAGGACTATCTGAAAAAATCCGCCTTCGCCCTTTCCGGGGGCCAGCAGCAGCGCCTCTGCATCGCCCGCGCGCTAGCGGTCGATCCCGAAGTACTCTTGCTCGATGAGCCTTGCTCCGCTCTCGATCCCGTCACCACCGCAAAAATCGAAGAGCTCATGTTCCAACTCAAAGACAGCTGCACCATGGCCATCGTCACCCACAACATGCAGCAAGCCGCCCGCGCCAGCGACTTCACCGCCTTCATGCTCGACGGCCACCTGATCGAGCACAGCGAAACATCCAAACTTTTTACAACGCCGACCGACCCGCGCACAGAAGCCTACATCACCGGCCGGTTCGGTTAAGACGTTGCACACTTTCGCGGCCCGGTTTTGACTTTGTAGCGGCGCACTTCAGTGCGCCATCGCCGTCGCGGCAATCACCGACGGCACGAGGAAGGGCGGGGCTTCAGCCCCGCCGTTAGGCTAGGCAACAAGCGGGCTTTAGCCCGTGAAGCACTTTTGCATCCGTTTCGATTTGCAATGCAGTAAAGGAATTGAGGAACCATGGAACGACACTTTGATCACGATCTCGAAGAATTAAAACAGCGCCTCCTCTGGATGGGCAGTCTCGCCGAGCGCGCCGTCCATCAGGCCGTCCACGCCGTCCTGGACGCCGAAGAACATCTCGCCGAAGTCGTCCTCTCCGAAGAAGACGCCATCAACGAAATGCAAATCGAAATTGACGAACGCGTCCAGCGCCTGCTCGCCACCCAGCAGCCCATGGCCGCGGACCTGCGCTTCCTCCTCGCCGTCTCCCGCATCAATGGCGACCTCGAGCGCATCGGCGACCAAGCCGTCAACATCGCGCAATCCGCCACGCGCATCCTCCGCCACCCGCAAGTCAAACCCTACGTGGACCTGCCGCGCATGAGCGAACTAGCCGAAGCCATGGTGCGCGACAGCCTCAACGCCCTGGTCCGCGGCGATCAAGAATTAGCCCAAAGCGTCCTCCGCCGCGACGATCAGGTGGACCGCCTCCGCGACCAGCTCTTCCGCGAACTCCTCACCTACATGATGGAAGACAGCGCCCAAGTCTTCGCCGCCTTCGAGCTAATCTTAGTCGCCAAGAATCTCGAACGCATCGGCGACCACGCCACTAACATAGCCGAAGACGTAATCTATTTCGTAGCAGGCCGCGACGTCCGCCACCCAGCCCTCGATCGCCGCTAATCGTGGCGCAGCCACTCCTCGTTGTGCTCCTGCGTTTTTCGTAGCGCCGGCGTCCCGCCGGCTCCGTCGGTTTTGCGGTATCAGGGGCGCTGCTTGCTGCGCCCCAGCTTGCCCGGGCATCCGCATTTCCCGGCGCCGGATTTCTCTGCGCACTCTGCCGTCAAGCACTCGCCTTTCCAAAACGCAATCAAATCGGAATTCACAACAGGAAGGGCTTCAACAATCACAGAAGAAAAAATCTAAATCCGTGTCAAAGCCGTAGCCTCATCCTCAGCCAAATCCAAAATCGAATCCAACCTCACCATCTTCAACAACATCATCACCCGCTTATTCGCCGCAAAATAAGTAGCCTTCCCCCCCGCCCTCTTCAAAGTCGTAAACGCCCGCACCAAAGCCCCAATCCCCGAACTATCCAATTCCGTCACGCCAGCCAGATTCACCGCCACATGCAACGACCCAGCCTCAATCAGCTGCTGCACCTGATTTCGAAACGCTTCCTCGGCGTCGCCCAATTTCAGCGCCCCGTCCAAGTCTAGGATCGTCGCACGCCCCGCTTTGCGAATACCAATGTTCACGATGCCCCTCGTTTAGCTCAGCAAAGCTAACCGAATTGCGCCCGCCAATCAAGGGGACACCGCAAACTCATTCGCATTTCCTGGGAACGCCAATCTCCTGATAGGCGTTTTTCTGTTCCCATCACTCCGCCCGCAAAGCATCCACCGGATCCACAGTAGCCGCCCTTCGCGACGGCAAATAACAAGCCAAGTAAGCCGTAACCACCACGCCCAAAGTCACCGCCCCATAAGTAACTGGATCCACCGGGCTAACCTTAAACAACAGCGACGACATCAACCTCATCACCGCAAACGCCGTCCCAGCCCGCATACGATGCCCACGCCGGTCAGCCATAATCCCTGCCGCACAAACATTCCCACCAACATCCTTCCTCTGCGCGCCCAGCGCCATGCGAATCCCGATCTCCCGCGTGCGCTGCGACACCGAATACGCAATCACCCCATAAATTCCCACGATCCCCAGCAGCAGGGCCATTCCTCCCGCCACTCCCAGCATCACCAAAGTAAAAGAAGTCCGCGCCATGGACTGCGTATAGAAATATCCAAGCGTATGTGCGCTCGCGAGTCGGAATGTTCGGATCCACCGACCACACCGTCTCGCGCACTTCGTTCAGAAATGCCTGCGAGCCAGCCCGCGGGCTGCGTATCGCAAAACCAATCCCGCGCCGAACGTCCTCTTTTTGCCCTTCGAACCGGTCCAGCATTACCGGCCAATAAACCGAACTCCCCGCCGGCTTGTCCACTCCGTTGTCGTACACGTCCCCCACCACGCCCACAATCTCACGCCAATCGTCCGTGCTGGCCACGCGGATTCGCTTGCCCAGCGCATTCCGCGCGTCGTGCCAATATTCCTTCGCGAAATTTTCAGAAATCATCGCCACCGGAATTCTCTGATAAGTGTCTTCCCACGTGATATCGCGTCCCGCAATCTAGCGGAGTGCCTGTCGTCGCCAAAAATCCCGGCGAAACGTACTTGAACCGGCGGATTGGCGGCAGCTCTCCTTCCGCATATGCGCGGTCTTCCGCAAATAAGACATCGTTCGAGCTATGCCCATCCATCGGAATGTCGCTCGAAAAACTCACCGACGAAACGCCGGGAATCGCCCCGAGCTTCGCCAGAATTTCCTGATCCATGCGCACCAGCCGCTGGCGGTCGCTATCTGGAATTTCCGTTTCCGGCACGTAGAATCGGAACGTTTGCACCGAATCCGGCCCGGTAAATCCCGGTGGCACATGCATCAAAGCGCGAAAAGTCCGAATCATCAGCCCCGAGCAAATCAGCAGCACCAGCGCCAACCCCACTTGCACCACCACCAGCACATTGCGCGCGCGATGTTGCTGTCGGCTCTGGCTCAGCGCCCGGCCTCCCTCGCGCAATCCCGTATTCAGATGCGCGCCCGGCATATTTGAAAATCGGAATCGAACCAAACAGCAAGCTGGAAAATATCGCAATCGCAAACGTAAACAGCAGCACCGGCAAATCAATCCCGATCTCATGAATCCGCGGCAAACCCCTCGGCGCCAGCGCCACCAGCAACTGCAACGCCCCATAAGCCAGCGCCAATCCCAGTAAACTCCCGAGCAATCCCAGAATAACGCTCTCAAACATCAATTCCGTCGCGATGCGTCTCCAGCCCGCTCCTAACGCCGCGCGTATCGCCAGCTCCTGCCGCCGTCCATCCACGCGCACCAGCAACAAATTCGCCACGTTCGCGCAAGCAATCAGCAGCACCATCGCGATCGAACCCATCAGCACCCACAAAACCTTGCCCACGTCTCCCACCACGTCCTGCTTCAACGGCCGCAAGTTCGGCGCGATGTGCGCTTGTTCAAACAGCTTCGCGCTGAAACCTTCCGGCGCCGGGAAACTCCGGTTCACGATCGGCAACATGCGCGCCACGTCCGCGCTCGCCTGCGCCATCGTCACTCCCGGTTTCAAACGCGCCATCGCTTGGTAGCTGAAGTTCCCCAGTTTCATCTTGCTGCGGTCCCACTTGAAAGGCACCACCAGCGACAAATCGTCGTAATCCAGGAAGTGAAATCCCTGCGGCAACACTCCAATAATTTCGCGCGGCTTTCCTTCCACCGTAATCGATTTCCCAATCACCGAAGTAGCCCCGCCGAATTTCTGCCGCCAGTATCCATAAGAAAGCAGCACCGTATCCGGCGACCCCGGCGAATCATCTTCCTTGGTGAACAAACGCCCCAGCGCCGGTTTCACTCCCAGCATCGGCAGAGTTCCATCCGACACATCGAGCCCGCGTACCTGCTCCGGCTCTCCCGCGCCCGTCACGCTCAGCGAATCGCCGTCGTAAACACCGATATCCTCGAACGTAGTGTTCTGTTCGCGATCAATAAAATAAATGGACGGCGCCATGTTAAGGTTCGGAATCCCCACGCCCGGCGCCGTGTGCCACACTCCAATCAATTGCTCCGGATGCGGGTAAGCCAACGGCTTCAGCAGCACTCCTTCCAGCACGCTGAATATCACAGTGTTTGCGCCGACCCCCACCGCCAAGCGTGATTAGCGTCACAATCGTGAACAGCGGCGCGCGCCCCAGCCGTCGCAAAACCTGCCGCAGTTGATCGCTGAACATCGCCATCTCCTAATCCTCCCCGCCAACGCACACCGTTCGCATTTGGGACAACTCCACGCCCACCCGAAGTCCGGCGCATCAGCGTCGTGCACTAGTTGGTACGAAGCCAAGTCACAAAATGTTTCCTGCGCCGGTCCGGTTCGCTTCAAGAACGTCCCATGTGTACGCCGTCATCCTGAGGAGCTCAGCGACGAAGCCTGCCCGCCGCAGGCAGGGATCTCTGTTCGATTTCCACTTACGCCTCGCCCTGCGCGCAACACGCCGATCGCGATTCCGTTGCATTACTTAACGCACGTTGATTGATTCAGCGTTGCTGTCCTTGGCTCGCGACCGTCGGGGGAATCCGGCCATCACTTCCTCCACATTCCAAGCCAGATGCCTGACGGCCTGGTTCGCCTGTACATTGGCCCCGGATCTGCGTATAACCACGTGACGTCGTTTCCTTGACGTCCACTCTCCCGATTTGCTAGGCTGCGCCCATTCACTTCGGTCGCCGGCGTGGGTGACGCCCGCCGCCAGCAAGTGAATGTCCCCCTTCCCCTGGGAGAACCATGGAAACATTTTCCGCGCTCTTTGAACTTGCGAGCGTGTCTCTGGCGTGCCGCGACCAGGATACCCTCCTGAAAACTTTCGCCGCGCGCGTCGGCGCCACTCTCGGCGCTCGCGCTGTATTCGTGTGGACCAATGGCGCCTCCTCTAAAGCCGCCGAAGGCCTGGTCTGCCGCACGCGCTGGAACGAAGCGGGCGAACGTTTCGCGCCGCAAGGCGACTCCGTCGGTGAGGGTCTGCTCGCCGAAGTTTACGAATCCGCCGAAACTCGCCGCGTCAGCAGCAAAGAAATCACTGCCAACGATTTCGAGCACCTCGATGAAGCCAGCCGCGCCCGCGTCAAATCCGCCATCGTAGTTTCGTTGCCCGGCGCACAGCGCGCCGAAGGCGTCGTCGAAGTTCTCAACAAGCGCGCCGGCGAATTCACCGCCGAAGACGCGCACTTTCTCGAAGAGGCCAGCCGCCTCGCCGGTTCCGCGCTAACCAACCTGGAAGCCATCGAAGGCGAGCGCCAGGCGCAGCTCTTCACCCTCGAACGCCTCACCGCGCTCTACGATCTCGGCCGCACCTTCACATCCACTCTCGAACTCGGCGTCCTGCTTCCCGTCGTCGCCGGAAAAATTCGCGACATCATGGGCGCCGGCGCCTGTCTCGTATGGCTCGCCGACCCCGGCTCCCAGGATCTCTACCTCGCCAAAAAAATCGGCGAAGACCCCACCGTCGAAGACGAAGCCCGCGTCCCGCTCACCGAAGGCTTGCACGGTGAAATCGCCCAGTCCGCCAATCCAAAATTAGTCGAAAATCCATCCGAAGAACCCGGCCTCGCCGAACGCATCAGCGCCTCCGAAGATTTCGAAATCGTGTCCTGGATGGGCGCGCCACTCCGCAAAGAAAACGACGTCCTCGGCGTGGTCGAACTGGTCAACAAAGCTGATGGCACACCCTTCAACGAAGACGACTTGTTCTTCCTCTCCTCCATCAGCGAGCAAGCCGCCGTAGCGTTGCACAACGCCAATCTCCTCGACGCCGAACGCAAAGTTCACGCGCTCGATGCTTTGCTGAAAATTTCGCAGGAAATCACTTCCACCCTCGACCTCGACCACGTCCTCTCTACGGTGGTTCAGCAGGCCGCTTCCGTAATTCCCTTCGATCGCTGCATCATCGGATTCTTCGATCGCGGCCGCTTCGTCCTGGGCGCCATCTCCGGTGAAACCGAAGTCCCCAAGACGCGCGAAATGAGCGACCTCCGCACGCGACTTGAGTGGGTCGCGGATCAGGAAGACTCGGTTTCCGCGGATTTGTACGACGACGGCTGGCACGTCGAACCGCAGGAAGCCCACGCGCAGATTGTTTCGTTCCTAGAAGAGCGCAAGGAAAATGGATTCTACGCGCTGCCGCTTCGCGACGATCAAGGCAGGCTCGGCGTGCTGGCGCTGCTCAGCAGCGATGCCGATTTCCTCACCGAGAACAACAAAGAAACCGTCGCCATCCTCGCCAACCAGACCACTGTCGCCATTCGCAACGCGCAACTTTATCAACAAGTCCCGCTCGCCAATCTCCTCCAGCCCTTCTCCCAGCGAAAAAAGAAATTTCTCGCCGCGATGCCGCGCAGCCGGTGGGAACTTTACGCCCGTCGCGCCGCAATCGCCGTCGCGATTCTGGTTTTTGTCCCGTGGCCCATGCGCGTTGGCACCGATGCCACCGTAGTCCCCGCCGAACGCCGTATGGTCAGCGCCATTGATGGCGGCGTAGTCCAGCACGTCTTCGTCCACGAAGGTGATGTAGTGCAGGCAGGACAAGTGCTCGCCCAACTCGATGACGGTGAAGATCGCGTGAAGCTCGCGCAAGCCGAAGCCGCTCTCGCCCAATCCCGCCGCGAACTCGCCGAATCGGAATTCCGCAACGATCCTTCCGCCGCGGGCCAGGCCAAAATCCGCGCCGAGCTGCACGAAGCCGAAGTGCAACTCGAACAGCAGCGCGTCGCCGAATCGCAATTGCGCTCGCCCATCGCCGGAATCGTCGTCACTCCCAAAATCGAAGATAAAACCGGATCCATGGTCAAGCCCGGAGACAGTTTCGCCGAAATTGTCGGCCAGGATCGTATCGCCGCGGAAATGAGCGTCCCCGAATCCGACCTCGAGCTCGTGCACCCCGGTAACAAAGTCGCTCTGAAGCTCAACGCTTTTCCCACCACCACTTTCGAAGGCTCGGTCGAACGCATGGGCGCGCAAACCCAAGCCGTCGCCGGCGATCAATACTTTCTCGTCCGCGCCGTCTTCAATAATCCCAACGGCATGGCGCGCGACGGCATGGTCGGCCGCGCCAGAATTCATTCCGTTGGCGGCTGGTTCCAAAGCGGATGGTATCCGGTCGGATACTCTCTGCTGCGTTCACCGTTTCGCTGGTTTTGGGAGAAAATATGGAGCTTCCTGCCATGAACTTTGCTCCCATGGCGCATCCACGCCACAGCTTTTCAAAAGGATTGATCATGAACAGATGTACCAACCTGTTTTTCATCGCAGCCTTGGCGCTCACCGCCGCTGGTTGCGATAATTCTTCCGTCGCCTCCAGCCCCAATCCCGCGCCGCCCGCCGTCACCGCTCCTGCTCCGGCAAGTGTTCCCGCGAAGCCTGCCAGCGCCGGAGACATCCTCAGCGTCCTCACCGTTGAGCATCAGGTGGACATCACTTCCCAACGCGATGGACTCGTAATTTCGCTGAACCACGATGAAGGCAGCTCCGTGAGAGCCGGCGAAGTCCTCGGCCAAATTGACGACCGCAGCCTGCAAATGGAACTGATAAAAGCCAATTCCGATCTGCAGGTTGAGGAAAACAACCAAAAATATAAGGAAGCCGAACTGAAAGCCAAGAGCGCAGCCCTTCGCCGCCAGCAGCAACTGCGCGCCCTCGGCCTTTCCAGCGACGCGGACCTGGAAGCCGCCGAATTCGAAGCCAAAGCCGCCGAGTACGACCTGCACGGTTACGAGGCCCTCGTCGAAAGCGGCCACGCCGAAATCAATCGCTTGAAATTGCAAGAAGACCAGAGCCGTATCCACGCTCCCTTCGCCGGAGTCGTCGTCCGCCGTTACATCCGCGAAGGTCAGGCCATCTCCAAAGGCGACAAATGTTTTCGCGTCAGTCAGCTTTCTCCGCTGCAAGTTCAGTTTCAAGTTCCGGAATCTTCAGGACGCCGCCCCACGCTAGGAACTCCCGTCGAGCTTTCCTTGGTCGAAGATTCCAGCCGCCCGCTAACCGCTCGCGTCCTTAAAGTCAGTCCCACCATTGACGCCGCCAGCGACAGCTACGACGTCCTAGCCCAATTAACAGGCTCCGGCATTTCCGATCTCCGTCCCGGCATGGCAGTAAAAGTCCTCTGGCCGGGCACAGCACCCCGCGCAGCCGCGGCTCCCGTTCCACCAGCAACGCATCCAGCTCCGCCAGCAAATCTAAATTCAAACCCACCGTCGCAGCCGTAAACCAGCCCCCGATGCGCTTCGGCCCCACCAGCCTGCAAGTCTCCAGCGTCCTAGCCAAAGGCTTGCGCCGTCCCAAACTCCGCACCGACCTGCGCATCAGCGAACAAGTTATCTCTGGCGAAACCAGCTACGTCGTCAAAAATTTCGAAACCAATTCCTACAATCGTTACGGCGCCACCGAATACGGCGTCCTCAAGCTCTGCGACGGCACGCGCACCGCCCTCGAAATTTCCGACGCCCTCACCGAACGCCATCCCGATTCACCGCTCAGCGAAGCCGAAGTCCTCGAATTCCTGGACAGCATCGAGCCCGCCATGTGGGAACGCTCGGTCGGTGAAAAAAATCTCGCCGTCCTGGAACGCATCCGCGACGAACGCAAAGGCCGCGTTGAACAATCCAGCGTCCTCTATATGTCCTTTAAAGCCTGGGACCCCGACAAAACTCTCGCCAAGATCGATCCTTACCTCAGCTGGATGTTCACGCCGGGTTTCGTCGTCTTCTCCATCGGCGTTTTCATCGCCGCCTGCTATCTGCTCGCCTCCGATTGGACGCGCGTGCAGCAAGACACCTCCGCCCTCTACAATTTCTCCGACAAAAGCGCCTACGACATCTGGATGTTCTGGATTCTTCTCATGATCCTCGGCGGCATTCACGAATTCGGCCACGGCCTCACTTGCAAACACTTCGGCGGCGAAGTCCACCAGATGGGTTTCCTGCTCATCTATTTCACTCCAGCCTTCTATACGGATACCACAGACATCCTCCTGTTCAAGCGCGGCTCGCAACGCCAGTGGGTCATCTTCGCAGGCATCTGGATCGAACTGGTCTTGTGCGGCCTATCCGGCGTGGTCTGGTATTTCTCTCCGGTTGGCTCAGTCCTGAACGACGTCGCCTATAAAATGATGCTGCTCAGCGGCATTCAAGGCGCGCTTCTGAATCTCAACCCCCTGATCAAAGCCGACGGCTACTACGCGCTCTCCCAATTCCTGAATGTTGACAATCTGCGCGAGGAATCTTTTGCTTTTCTTCGCGCCTGGGCCGAGAAATATTTGCTTCGTCACGATATTGACTTGCCCCCAGCCAGCAAGCGCCAGCGCCGCATCTATTTTCTCTTCGGCGTCTCCGCCATCTTTTACAGCAATGCGTTGCTCATCCTCGTCATCGTCTTTGTAAAAAACATCCTGGTCAGCAAACTCGGCGACGAGTGGGGCTACCTCGCCACTCTGGTCGTCATCTATTTTTTTGCGAGGAAGGGAATTCAGCAGGCTCTTCCCACCGGGCGCGCCTGGCTGCGCCAGAAGAGAGAGGATTATATGGCCTGGAAAATGACCCGAACCCAGCAAGCCGGAGCGCTCGGCTTGGCGCTACTGCTTCTGATTCCTCCGGTTTCTTCATCCGTTTCCACCGGCCTGGTGCTCGAGCCCGGAGCATCCGCACGTGCCCGGGCCGAAGTCCCCGGCCAGGTCAGTGCTGTCTATGTGAAACAAGGCGATGCCGTGAAGACCGGCCAGCTCCTCGCCATCCTTCAGAATCCCGAAATCGCAGCCGACGCCGATTCGCTCCGCCACCAATTAGCCCTCGCCAGCAGTCAACTCCGTAATGGTCAAGATCGCTCCGATTTCGATTCCGCCGCTGGCGCCGTTCGCGACCGCACTCGCCTGCAGCAGGAACTCGCAGTCGCTGAAAAACGTGTCGCCGCCTTGGAAATTCGCGCGCCCATCGACGGCGTTGTCGCCACCTCTGACGTCGAGCAAAAGCCCGGCGCCTTCCTCGCAGCCGGCGACGAACTCGCCCAAATAGTTAACCGCTCCACCATGAAGGCGCGCATCCTGGTGCGCGATTGGGATTTGCAGGATGTGCAGCAAGGCGCGACGGTCAAGGTGAAGGTGGTTCCCCTCCCCTATCGCACCTACTCCGGCAAAATCGGCCGGATCTATCCAGCCTCAGCCGCCGATCGCCCCGTTACCCAAACCGAAAATCTCGAGCGCCTGGGCCAGCAACTCACCAACTATTTCGCCGTGGACATGGAATTTACTAACTCGGATGGCTCGCTACGGGAAGGTATGACTGGAACCGCGAAGGTATCCGGCAAGCGCGCTCCCTTGGCTTGGCAAGTCTCGCGCGCCGTGTGGCGTTGGGCCCGCAGCCAAGCTTGGTAACAAACCGGGCAGGCGTTAATGTTGCTTGAATTCTTTGTAGGTCGTGGCTTTAGCCATGACATCAACGCAGCAAGGTGACGGCGGCTTTAGCCGCTGCAGTACCGATTTTGTAGTCGGCATGCAGTGTCTTTAGCCCGTCAAGCCTCAGTTCCCATCGCGGCCGATTCATTCTGAGAGATCTGGTTCATCCCAAACTCTGCCCCATATATGGAGAAAGAGCCGCCGTTCCTGGGACGGCGGCCCTTGGGGGTGTTGCTACATCAATCTCCGATTTAGGCTAGGGAGCCTAACCGAAGAATCCTTGGTAATGCTTCTGGAAGAAGTCCCTAGAACTTGATTAAGGGCTTCACGGCCGGCAAATCTGCGCGCTTCATCAGCGGTTTCACGGGCGCCGTGTTCTTGCCCTTCACGGGCTTCGCTTTCTTTTCCATAACCGACTCTCCCTCTATGAATTGATCATTCCCGAAGAACCTACCACGTCTCGAAAAGGGCCGTTGCCACCGCGGCAGCGGCCCGCTTGCCATTCGAGATGCATCTCTCAGGCCGCGTCGTGCCCTTTGGCGCGCTCCTGACAATGAAAAACGGGCCTACGACTTGCCGTACTTGACCGTCATCAACGGCTTCGTTGCTTCGATCTTCTTCGACTTCTTCAAGGTTTTCTTGGCCATTTTGTTTCCCCCTCGTTTGATTTGCCCCAATGGGCATCATCCTACCTACATGCAAAGCAATCGCCAAACTTCGTCTCCACTTAACCAATCCGCAACCCACTCAATTCATGACACTTCGCCTTCCAGTCAGTCAGCACTCGGCCTCCAGCGCTCGTCCGACGCGTTGAATTAATCATCGCCTGTTGAAAATTTCAACACCTGCGCAGGTAAACTTGACTGCTTCGCCCAGGACACACAGGGGAAAAACGCAGGAAGGGGAGGCGCTCGCACAGATGAAATCGCGGCACGCGCAAAAAGGGCCGCTGCCGTTCGGGCAGCGGCCCATCTCGCTACTAAAAGCGCTCTTGGCCGAGCGCGCCGTTGAGCAGCGCGTTGGGCCGATAGAACTCGGGCCTAGCGCTTGCCGAACTTAGCCGTCATCAACGGCTTCGTTGCTTCGATCTTCTTCGACTTCTTCAGGGTTTTCTTCGCCATATTGTTCTCCATCGCTTGATTTGCCCGGATGGGCAGCGCCGTCCTTATATGCAAAGCAACCGCCAAAGTCCATACCCATTTTTGCGCGCCGCGATACCTCGTTTATTGTCCGCTTTTCGGCAATCCACTGCTCCTGTCCTCCGCTCCGGCCGCGCCATCCGTTGAATTCATCATCCGCTGTTGAGAATTTCAGCACACTTCACACGACGAATCAGCCAACCAGGCCCCTCTGCCCGCGTCAACTAATCAAGTACCGCACCGTCCCGCGGCACCGCGGCGCGCCACAACGGCACGGAATGCGCTTCAGCTTGATTGGATAATGGTAGTTGCAGGTCAGTTCTTCGCCGGCGCGGATCTTCCGCCGGGTGTACAGGTACAAGTGGCGCCCTATCCGCCGCGTCACCAGATTCGGCGCGCACGAATGGTTTATGAATTGTGCGCCGCTGCCTCCCCACCTGCCGTCCACATACAATTTAGACTTGATCCACGCGATGTAAATATCTTCAGGAGCGCGTATCTGTGCCGTCTGCTCCAGATTCAGGTGCTTGCCGGTGTATTCGATCACCTGGCGGCTGGCGGGAATATCCTCCAGCGCGAACAGCCCGTAACGATGCATCCTGGAATGCCCGATTCGCAGGCGAAATCGCGCGAATTTCGGATCGATTCGCCGCTTCGGCGCAGCAAGCCCTTTCATATTCAACACTCCATTACAGATCGTACTTCCGGCACAGGTAATTCAACCGGTTGCGATCCACTCCCAGCAATTTCGCAGCATCCGCCTTCACCTGCTTAGCCTGTTCCAGTGCTTCGTGCACCCAGCGCTTTTCAAAAGCTTCCATTTCCTTGTCCAGCTTGATCCCCGCGGCGGGCAGCTGGAAGCGGTTGCGATACTCGCGTCCAACCGACTGCGTCATCTCCGCCGGCAGGTCCTTCGCGGTGATCGTGTCGCCGTCCGTCATGATCACCAGGCGCTGGATGGCATTCTCCAGCTCGCGCACGTTTCCCGGCCACGCATAGCGTTTCAACGCGCCAACCGCGTCATCCGCGAGGTGCTTCGCGGGAAATCCGTTCGCCGCGGAATAAACGCTCACGAAATAATCCGCCAGCACTGGAATATCTTCCACGCGTTCGCGCAAGGCCGGCACAAAAATCGGCACCACGTGAATACGGTAATAAAGGTCCTCGCGGAAGCGCCCCTGCCGTACCATTTCTTCCAGGTCTTCGTTCGTCGCGCTCACCAGCCGGAAATCCACCTTAATGGATTTCTTCCCGCCCAAGCGACTGATCGAGCGATCCTCCAGTACGCGCAGCAATTTGCTCTGCAACAGCGGCGTCAGCGTCGCAATTTCATCCAGGAACAAAGTCCCCTGATGCGCCAGCTCGATCCGCCCTTCCTTCGTCGCCACCGCGCCGGTAAACGCCCCTCGCTCGTAGCCAAAAAGCTCCGCCTCCATCAATCCTTCCGGCAGCGCCGCACAATTCACGCTCACAAACGCCCGATTCCGCCGCGGACTCTGCTCGTGCAGCGCCTTGGCCACCAGTTCCTTACCCACGCCGCTCTCGCCGCGGATGATCACGTTGGTGGTCGCGCGCGCCATGCGCTTGATTGAATCAAACACATGCCGCATCGCGTCCGTCGCGCCAATCAAATCGCCCAGCGCGTTCTTGCGGCTGATTTCCTCGCGCAGGATGCGGTTCTCGCGCTGGATGTGCAGCTTCTCGATCGAGCGTTCCAGCAGCAAACGCAGTACGTCCGTGTCAATCGGCTGAATAAAATAATCGTGGCAGCCGGCGTCAATCACTTTCAGCGCCGTGCTCTTGGTCTGGTCCGTGCTCAGCACGATCACCAGGGTGTCAATGTCTCCCACCGCCAGGCGGCTCAACAATTCCGTACACTCGTGCAGCCCGCCCGATTCCATCGGCAAAGCCAGCAGCAATACGTCCAGCCCAGCTTCCTGCAAAAGCTTGTAAGCCGCCTGGTAATCCGCGCCCTCCACCACTTCAAAAGCGGAACGCAAAGCCGCAACAATGCTTCCGCGCATCCGCGCGTCATCATCCACCACAGCAATTTTTGGTTTTGGGGCCGCAGGCGTGATGAGCAGTCTCCGGCGAGAATAGCGCGGTTCAGCATCCACCCAACTCAAACCACGATTCCGCGTGGCCGCGATTCTAGGTGCCGCCAGTCCCCGTGTCAACGTTTGCGGCGGAGTAGGGACAAGTGAGTGCTGGTTAGTGAGTCGTGAATCGCAAGCCGTGCCTCGCGATCCGCGCCGGGTAGCATAGGCAATCCTGCCTGTGGGCCTTTGCTCGGCAAGGACGCTGTGATTCGCGGCTCGTGCTACAACTATACCGTGCAGGTGATCGTCAAAGACCGCGAAATTCTCGGCGGAAGCCCTGTTTTTCGCGGGACGCGAGTGCCAATCCAAACCCTGTTCGATTACCTGGAGGGCGGAGAAACGCTCGAAGATTTCCGGCAGGGGTTTCCCACCGTCACGCGTAAATCAGCCGTCGCTGCCCTAGAAGAAGCCCAGGACCTTGCGCTCGCCCGTTCGTAAATGCGTGTTCTACTCGATGAATGTATTGATGAGCGATTCCGGAATTATCTCCCTGGCCACGATTGGCAATCCGCACCTTACGCTCGACTAGCAGGACTCAACAATGGCGACCTTCTCACGGCAGCGGAAACCGCCAAATTGAACATTTTCCTCACCGTGGAGCAAGGCGTCGAATACCAGCAAAACCTGACTGGACGAAGTATCGGCATCATCATTTTCCGCACGAAATCGAACCGTCTGAAAGACATATTGCCACACGTACCCACTTGCCTCGCGCACATCGAGTCTATTCAACCGGATCAGATCGTAAGAATTCCAGGGTAGGTTAACCACGCCGCTTTGCCATGGTGATGTGGAAGCACGCACCACCCGCCAGCCTGGAAGTCACTCAGTAGCTCGTATGCAGGAGTCCAGACGCCCAACCCTGCCTCGTAAGGTGTCCTACATTGAACATTGTATTCCTTAGCGGAAACACACTGGAGTAACTTGGTGTGGATGCACGCACGCAAGCACAAATACGTCCTGGTAGTGGACGATAGCTTCACGGTCCGACAGGGCCTCAAACGTTATTTATCCACCCGAACGGACGTGGTCGTCTGCGGTGAGGCAGTCAACGGCCGCGAGGCGGTACAACGAGCTATGGCGCTCAAACCGGATTTAGTCCTGCTTGATCTGGCAATGCCGGAGCTGAATGGCGCGGAAGTTGCATCTGTGCTCAAACGCGCGATGCCCGAAACTCGCATAATTCTGTTCACGATGTATCGCGACAACATCGGAAAGTACCTCACCTCGGCGGCGGGCATTGACATCGTCCTTTCCAAACCTGAGGGAGGAACAAAACTGGCCGCAGCGATCGATTCCGCGTTAGCCCAAATTTCAGATTCCACTTATTAGCCCGGTCTGCTCCGCAAAGTCGAAAAATAGTTTCGTTGACGGATCCAGCGGCGGTCGAACGAACCTTCCATACAGCCCAAGTGATGGGTTGGTTTTTGAGGGTGCCGCATCCTTTCGGTTTTTTGAACGGTGCGGGTTGGAACGCTCCACGATAGGCCACTACAGCCAGGTGCTTGTCCGCCTTTTAACGCACAGGAGCAGCTGGCGCCTCCGGTAGTTTCAAAGTGATGGGCCGGTCGATTTGCGTTTTTAATACGATCGTTGTTTCCGTCTGCTCGATGCCAGGAATCGCGCGCAACTGCTCTGCTAGTTCAAGAAGCGCGGGAGTGTTGGCCACACGGACTTTGAGCATCATGCTAAGTTCCCCCGCCACCGAATGACATTCTTCGATCGCTGGAATCGCTCGCAGCGCGTCCACTAATTCCGAGCACGGTTTCGTCGCACTAATCCCGACGAACGCGAGCACGCCCAATCCCAAAGCGGGAGCGTCCAGCTTAATCGTCCACTGGCGAATAATTCCGGCGCGTTCCAGTTTCTGCAGCCGGTCGTGAACAGAGGAAGGAGCAAGATGCACCATTTTGGCCAGGTCTTCCAGTCGCCGAGAAGCGTTTTGCTGCAGGGCTGCGATCAAGGCGAAATCTTTTTTGTCTGGGTTCAAGAAAGCCTCACGAAACCGAAAATATTTCGGCATTTCTACATTCTTGCTGATTACCATTGTATCAAAAAAGGAATCTCCCTAATATATTTCGCAGGAGGCCGCACCCATGCAAGCTCTTATCGTCGTTGACGTCCAGAACGAATTCTCCGCCACCGGTCTTAGACCCGTTCCGAATCACGCAGATGCGCTGGAACATATTCGGTTCCGAATCCAACACGCCCGGCAACTTCGCCAGCCCATCGCCTGGATCATCCATTACAACAAGCCTGCGGAATCCCGCGCGTTCGTTCCAGGCACGTGGGGCGCGGAACCGTCGCCGGGACTTGGTGCCGAGCTTGGTTTCGGTCCCGAGAAACGATTTGAGAAAGACGTCTATGGCGCGTTCACCGGGACAGGCCTGGAGGAGTGGTTGCGTTCCATCGGAGCCGAGAGCGTCCTGATTGTCGGTTTTTATACTCACATGTGCCTTTCCACTTCCGCTCGCGAGGCACTCGTCCGGGGATTCGAGGTGGGCGTAGACCCCGACGCCACCGGCGCACGGGATCTCGAAGACGAAATTCTGGGAAAGCTCACCGCCGATGAAGTGCGCCGGTCCGCTTTGCTGCATTTGCAGAACATGGGCGTCGCGATGACGCGAAGCGAGCTGGCCGCATCAACCGGCAGGTGATCCGACCGCTGACAAATGATGTTCACCGATCAATCGTGCCTCAGACACCGTGCCCTTGATTTTGCGCTATTTACTGAGTAACTTCCCTTGGCCGTTACCAGGGAAAGCGAGACATGAAGCTCGCAAGAACGATCGTCATTTTCATCGCGGGGATATTGAGTGCCAGTGGCATCGCAGCGCAGGCGCCCGACTGCCGCCACCGCACCGTTCTGGTCAATATCCTGGATTCAAAAAACCAAATCGTGAATGATCTTCGGCCAGAGGATTTATCAGGTTCATTTCGTCGCAAGCCGGTGAAGATCGCTTCCGTAACGCCGAACTCATTTCTGCCGCGCATTTTCATCGTCCTTGACGCCAGGCGAGGCATGAGGAACCTCAAGCCCACATGGAAATACTCTATCGAAGCAGCCAATCGTCTGGTAGACAGCATGCCGACAGGCACTTTCATCGGCATGATAATTTTCGCCAAGAATATAGAGAAAACGATTCCGCTCGGGAGCAATACGGTAGAAATAAAAGAAGAGTTAGAGAAGCTTCGCGTTGGAAGTGAGCCGTCTGTGAAAAATGGGCGGGGGACGGCGCTTTGGGATGCATTGGATCAAGCAATCTCGCAAATGCTCCCTGCGAAGGAAGGCGATGCGATCTACGCGATAACGAACGGGCTCGACACCTCCAGCAAAATCAGTACCAAGAGCGTGCAGGAAGCATTTCTGGCGACGGGGATTCGCCTTTTCTGTTTTTCGGTCGATAACCCTGAAATGCGTCCCATTCCTGAATCTTATGGGAGGCTCAGAGATTTTCACTATCTTGCGTCGGACTCCGGCGGATTTGCGATAAGGATCCCTTCGATCGCCCCCCGGCACTTCGAAACCTCCAGATCCTAAGGATGAAAGGCTTTCAGACCAAGAGGCGCTGTTCACGGCTCAATTGCAGCAGATCTTTTATTACCAGCGGGTGGGAATCGAATTACCAGAACAGCCCGAGAAAGCGGGGGAATGGACCCTACATGCTAAAGGGAAAAAGTTCCGTGATCCGCAAATCGAGTACCCCCACATGTTGGATGCGTGCACGGAACCGAAAACAGCGCTCAGTGCTGCGTATTGAGCTCTCCCGATTGCGTCAGTTTGCACCGGCCGCGCAGGCTTCCGCACGCGCGAGCAGTAACTTCCGCTCGCGCGCATTCCGCGTCAGAGCCGCCGCGCGTTCAAACTCCGCGCGCGCTTCCTCCAGGCGGCCAAGTTTTTTGAGCAGGTCGCCGCGCACGCTTGGCAGTAGATGGTAATTCTCCAGCGCCCCTTCGGCGGTCAGTGCGTCCACCAGCTCCAAGCCTGCGGCCGGGCCCACCGCCAGCGAAACCGCGACAGCGCGATTCAAATCAATCACAGGAGAAGGCGCAACCTCGGCAAGCTTTTCGTACAGCGTCACGATCCGCGGCCAATCCGTTTCGTCCGGCGTACGCGCTCGCGCATGGCAAGCCGCAATCTCCGCCTGCAACACGTACGGTCCTTGCATAGCAGGGGCCAGTGCCCGAGCCTGCGCCAGGGCCGCAAGCCCGCGACGAATCAGAAGTTGATCCCACTCCGCTCGGTTTTGATCGAGCAGCAAAATCGGCGCACCCGTTTCATCCACGCGCGCCGACGCACGCGACGCCTGTATCTCCATCAGCGCCACCAGGCCGTGCACCTCCGGCTCTTGCGGCGCCAGCTCAGCCAGCACCCGCCCCAGCCGCAGCGCTTCTTCGCACAGCCCAGGCCGCAGCCAATCGTCGCCGGCCGTCGCCGCGTAACCCTCATTGAAGACCAGATAGATCACCTCGAGCACGGAAGAAAGCCGTGCTGCCAGCTCCTCGCCGTGTGGCACCTCAAACGGCACGCGTTTTTCAGCGAGCGCGCGCTTCGCCCGCACAATGCGCTGCGCAACAGTAGGCTCCGGAACCAGAAACGCGCGCGCGATCTCCTCGGTGGTAAGGCCTCCCAGCAAACGCAGCGTCAGCGCCACGCGCGACTCACTCGCAAGCACTGGATGGCAAGCGATGAAGATCAGCCGCAGAAGATCGTCGCCAACATGGTCATCAAGAGCGGCTGCAAAATCCGGCACGGCCATTTCCCTCTGTTCCATCTCGCGGCCGAGCTCTTCGTGCTTGCGCTCCAGCCGCGCGTTGCGACGGAAATGATCAATGGCTCGATGCTTGGCCGCGGCCATCAGCCATGCGCCCGGATTGTCCGGCACGCCCGAATGCGGCCACTGTTCGAGCGCGGCGACCAAAGCGTCCTGCGCGAGATCTTCGGCGATGCCCACATCGCGCACCATCCGCGTAAGAGCGGCGATCAACCGGGGCGATTCGATCCGCCAAACAGCGTCAATCGCGCGATGTGTGTGGGTAGCGCTCACAGCCACCCATCACATCATCTTCATTCCGCTCTTGCAAGGTCGCGCGCACCGCGCGCGCTTATTTCTTGTTGGCGCAGTCCTGCATCATCATCATCTCGCGAACTTCCGTTTCGCCCTCCCATCCCGGCCAGTGTTTCTTGTGCAACTCCATGAAATGTCGCGCTCCCTCTATCGCTTCTTGCTTCGATTTCAGTTCCAAGAGCGCGTACCCGCCGATAATTTCCTTGGCCTCGGTGAAGGGGCCGTCGGTGACGGTGACGCGGCCTCCGGAAAGCTTCACGCTAGCCCCTGCAGCCGTCGAGAGCAGTCCGCCGTTTCCCAACAGCGTGCCGTTCTTGATCGCCTCTTCCGTGAGTTTGCCAATGGCATCCATTAATTCTTTGGGCCGCATGCCTTGTGCTTCTTTGTGCTTCACGATCATCATGAATCGCATCATTGTTTCTCCTTATCTTCTTCGCTTGGCGAAGCGGTTTCTTCTCGGCCATCAGTACAGCAATCTCGTCTACGATTTCGGCTCGAAGGCTTCCGGTCCCAACACCTGGCGGATTTCGGTCTCGCCTTCCCAACCCGGCCAATACTTTTTGTGCAACTCCATGAAATGCATCGCTCCATCAAGCGCTTCTTGATGCGATTTCAGCTCAAACATCGCGAAACCGCCGACCACTTCCTTGGCTTCGGTGTAAGGCCCATCAATCGCGGTTACCTTTCCTCGAGCAAGCCGCACCCGCGTGCTCTTCGATATGGGCACCAGCCCCCCGCTTGCGATCATCGTGCCTGACTTGGCTGCGTCTTCGCCCAGCTTTGCCATCGCGTCCAGGAACTCCTTGGGCGGAGGCCCCGGGTTTTCACCGTGCTTCACCAGCATCAAGAATTGCATCGTTGTTTCTCCTTATTGTTTTAGAATTTCGTGCCAGTTTCCCGGCCAAACTCGGCTCATCGATCCTGGCCTCTATCGATGCGTCGAACGAACCCCCGTGAAATCGACAAGTCGAATTAATTTTTCTTGAGGCCGACTCGTGCCAAAGCTATTCCTGTTTCCAGCAACCACGTCGCGAAACCGTCCCAGGTTCTCACCGCGCGAAATCAGCAGCTTCAAACACCGGGCGAATCTCCACCTCCGTCTCCCGGTCAAACGGCGCGCGCTTCAACCATTCCACCGCCTCATCTATCGACCGCACCTGCCAGATCCAGTAGCCGGCAACGAGTTCCTTCGTCTCAGTAAATGGCCCGTCAATCACCGTGCGCTGCTGCCCCGAAAACTTCACCCGCTTGCCCTGCAAGCTCGGATGCAAACCATCGCCCGCCAGCATCACACCCGCCTGTATCAATTCCTGGTTGAATTTCCCCATCTCGGCAAGCAGCTTCTGGCTGGGCATAATCCCCGCCTCGGAATCCTCGTTGGCCTTCACGAACACGATAACTCGCATCGAAATCTCCCTTGGACTGGATTAGCATCGGATCCCTGACGGCGCCGACCGCGTATTGACCGTGTCTTGACCGGAGGAATCCTGCCTCTACTGACGCGTCGAACGAAGAGTCGTTAGATCGACAGGTCCTGTATTCTTTTTTGAACATTCCTGGACTCGGTTCGCGAAACCATCCCCGTCAAGATCGTTCCCGCGATTACGAGCAACAGCGGCCACAATGATAGCAATAACTTGCAGATGCCCCGCGCGAACCCCACGCGATCGAACAGATAGCACTGAATCGCTCGCGAGGCAGCCAAACCGGCAACAGTCAGTTCGCCAAACGTCTGGGTCGAGTCAGCGCTCACGCCGGCGACTCGGCTCAATCGGCCGGCCGCCTCGTTCACATTATCAAACAGAACGAAAAGCCCCAGCCCAATGAGCGTCATTCCCACGATTGTCCTGAGATTTTGAAAGAGCCCGTACCGCCTCGCCATAACCATCTCCCGAGGCGCTTTCCATGCCTCTACGTACACGTCGAAGCAGGCCCAGCGAATTCGACACCCGCGCCCAGATTAATTTGTGCATGATCCTGGTTCTGTTCGCTTGGGGCGTAAGGCCGGAGGTGCGTGCTGCCGTACCGCCCAGACAAACATATTGGGTTTTGCGGCGGCCGGAACTGCAAATGCAACGGCAAACCCAAAAACCAATCAACTTCTACGGCAACTAACGCGGTGGTACCATCCGTTTGCATTGAGCGTCAAACGAATCCGCATGCGACAACAAGAATCACATCGCACGACCGGTGCGCCTCCCGCCGCCGAAGTAATATCCTGCTCTTTTTCTTAGTGGGAGAAACAGACGTGACTATTGAAGCTGGCAAAACCGGTACATTTGAGGAGTCCGGAAAGAATCCCGGAAGCTTGTTTTTGTCTGTGTTGGCTATGTTGTTGGGATTCGCGCTGCTTGGGTTTTTTGTAAATGGGGTGGGAATCGTATTCTTTCCGAGCGAGCGTTCTCGATCCATTGGGTGGATATAGATATATCTGTTGGGTTCGAGCGCAGTGATGGTTATTACGTTGCACCGGTGGATAAAGTATCTTCCGGTTCTTTTTGGTTACGGGGCCTTGCACGGCATGGTTTTGACAGTAAGCGGCCATCTCACCGGGTCACCCTCGGTTCCAGTGCCGCGACTAACAGGCCTTATTGCTACTGTGTTTTGTATTGCTGGCGCAGCTCTCTCGTTCACGTTGAGAGAACGGACGCTACATCTAATCGATCGAATTGCTGTACTGGTGCTCGCCTTCGGGTTTGCCTACGGAGCGGTCCATGATGCGGCTAGATTTGGCGCCGCTCGCGAAGCAGTTCCCCATGTGTTCGTCGCATTCGTTCTGCTGGGCACCGGACTCTGTGCCCTTTTCATCGCGTGGGCTTACGATCGGTGCTATCGTCAGCGCCACAAGCCGCGTGGTGCGTCCTCCGCGGCGGCGGGTGACTCACGTTTCCAAGAGAACACTTAGCTTTTGCAGATGCGAATATTGACGCCCCACCCACCGACCCCCCTAACGGAGCACAACCTTCTAACGGTTTCGCCCAGTACGCCCTGGTTCTATCCCAAACCTGTGAACGCCTCGCCGAGCAGCCGGATGCCTTCGCGAATTCCTTGCTCGTTCATGCGCGAGTAGCCGAGCATTAGCCCGGCCCTCGCAGGCCGCGCCAAGTAGTATCCGGAAATTCCGTACACGCCCACTCCGCGCGTTGCGGCGTGCCGAATCACATCGTCTTCGGCGACGCGCGTGTCGGTAGGCCACAGCACCACATGCGTGCCCGCGCCAGCGCCAGCCACTTCCAGGCGATCGCCCAAATATTCGTGAATGGCATCCAGCAACGCCGAGCGATGCGCCGTGTTCCGACGCCGTACCCGCCGCAAATGGCGCTCGTACATTCCCGTGGAAATAAATTCCGCGAGCGTTTCCTGTTCCAGCGTCGCCGTGTGCCGGTCGCACAACCATTTCGCCGCAGTAAACGCCGCCACCAGCGATATCGGCGCGATCAAATACCCAATGCGCAGTGCCGAAAAAATCGTGCGCGAAAACGTGCCCACATAAATGACGCGCCCTTCGCGGTCCAAGCCCTGCAAAGATTCCAGCGGCTGTCCCTCGTAGCGAAACTCGCCGTCGTAATCGTCCTCCACTACTACCGCATCTTTGCGCCTCGCCCAATCCAGCAACGCCAACCGTCGCGCCAGCGGCAAAATCGCGCCAGTGGGAAACTGGTGCGACGGCGTCACAAAAGCCACGCGCGCCTGCCGCGGCAGCGCATCAGGACGCAACCCATCGTGATCCACCGGCACCGGCTGCGAGCGCGCGCCCGCCGCACGCAACACTTCCCGTGTCCCTTGATACTGCGGATCCTCGACGGCCACCGGATCGCCGCGCTCAATCAAGACGCGCGCAATCAGATCCAACGCCTGCTGCGACCCATTCACCACAATCACCTGCGACGCATCGCAATTCACCGCGCGCGACCGCCGCAAATGCACCGAAATCGCCTCGCGCAACGCCAAACTTCCGCCCGCCGCTCCATAATCCAGCTGGCGAACCGGCGCCTTCCGCGCGTGCCGTAGCAAAATCCGCCGCCACATCTGATATGGAAAAGTTTCCACGTCGCCGCGTCCGCCGTACGCAAAATCGTAGCGCAGCGGAATCGAGCGCCGTCCGGGAAAATCCACACTGGAACCGACACCGTCTGCTGTCGATCCGTAGCGCGAAAGCTGCAGCTTCGCCACGCGCTCCAATCGCTTCGGCCTGCCGCCTCCGCTCAATTCCGCCGACACATAGGTCCCGGAACCGCCGCGACCCGCCGCAAATCCTTCCGCGATCAGTTGATCGTAAGCCAGCAGCACCACCGTCCGCGAAATCCCCAGCTCGTCAGCCAACTCGCGCGTCGAAGGCAGCCGGTCAGCAGCCCGGAACCTGCCGGAGAGAATGGCTTGGCGCAAACCGTGGTACACCTGCCGGAATAGCGGCTCGCCCCGCCTCGAAATTGGTATCACCAATTGCATAAAAAGTGGCCATAGCAAAATACCACAAGCCGCGTCAATCTTACAGCGGCCCAGCGCGCAGTTCGCAGCCGCCGCCAGCGCGACGCACGCAAGCCGCCGCTCGGCGATCAAAGATCAGGGGAAGAACATGAAACTGCTCTGGAGTATCGGAAGTTATTTCGCGCTCTGCGCGCTGGGTTGCTTGTTGCAGACCGCTCCCGCAATCATGCACGCCGTGCCACTAGGGCCAACGGCGCACCAAGCCGCCACGCCGCACGACGGCCAGCACGATTTCGATTTCAACCTCGGCACCTGGCAGACGCACATCAAACGCCTGGATCATCCCCTCACCGGTTCGACTACCTGGACGGAAATGCAAGGAACCGTAGTCGTAAAAAAAGTCTGGGACGGCCGCGCCGAACTGGAAGAAATTGAAGCCGACGGCGCCGCCGGCCACTTCGAAGGCCTTACTCTGTTCCTCTACAATCCCGAAGCCCATCAGTGGAGCCAGATTTTTTCGAATAGCAAAGACGGCACCGTCGCCCAACCCTGCATCGGCGAATTCAAAAATGGCCGCGGCGAGTTCTACGATCAGGAACCGTACAACGGCCGAACAATCTTCGTGCGCATGGTCTGGTCAGACATCACTCCCGACTCGCACCACGTCGAACAATCCTTTTCCGACGATGGCGGCAAGACCTGGGAGCCCAACTTCGTCGCCACGCTCACGCGCGCAAAATCATGACTAGCAAAATCGTAGTACGAAACGTCGGACCGAATGATTTTGTGGAATGGAAACCTCTTTGGGACGGTTACAACGCGTTCTACGGCCGCGAAGGCAAAACCGCGCTGCCCGACGAAATTACGAAACTAACCTGGTCGCGCTTTTTCGACGGCTACGAGCCGATCCACGCGCTAGTCGCCGAACGCGACGGAAAACTGCTGGGCCTGGTGCATTATCTTTTTCATCGCAGCTCCACCGGCCTGTCGAGCAATTGCTATCTTCAGGACCTCTTCACCGTCGAATCAGCCAGAGGCCAGGGCATCGGCCGCGCTCTCATCGAAGAAGTCTATCGCCGCGCCGCGCAAGCCGGCTCCGGCCGCGTCTACTGGCAAACGCACGAAACCAATGCAACCGCGATGAAGCTCTATGACAAGCTCGCTGAAAAATCCGGCTTCATCATCTATAGAAGGGATCTGTGAAGTGGAGGAAATAATGATCGCACCACGCCGTATCGCAATTTATTTTCTGCCGAGCACGTTGTGCGCGCTGGCCTTCCTGTTTCCACCGGTTCCAGGGCTCGCACCAACAACTACGGCCATAGCCGCCACCGCACCATCTGCGCCGCAGACCGCCACCCCGCGCGATGGCCAGCACGATTTTGACTTCGAGATCGGCACCTGGAAAGTCCACCTCAAGCGCCTGATGCATCCACTCACCGGCTCCACCACCTGGGTGGAATTTGACGGCACCGTCGTCGCCCGCAAGGTCTGGGATGGCCGCGCGAACTTCGATGAATTCGCAGCCGACAGCCCTTCCGGCCACGTCGAAGGCCTCACGCTGCGCCTTTACAATCCCGAAGCTCACCAGTGGAGTCTGTACTGGGCCAACCCCAAGGACGGCACCTTCTCCGGCCCGCCGCAGGTGGGCGAATTCAAAAATGGTGTCGGCGACTTTTACTGCCAGGACACTTTCAATGGCCGCATGATCTTGATTCGCTATGCGTGGTCCGCCATCACGCCAAATTCCGCACACTTCGAGCAATCCTTCTCCGACGACGGCGGCAAAACCTGGGAAGTGAACTGGATCACCGATCAAACGCGCGCAAGCGACCAGTCTGACAAAACGTCGGCCGCGCCTGCGTCTCACACCGCGGATTCCGCAACCGCGCAATCAACCACAGCGGATCAGGATGGACAGCACGGTTTTGACGGGCTCTTCGGCTCGTGGAATTATCGCGTGAAGCGCCTCATGCATCCGCTGACGGGCTCCACCACCTGGCACGAATTTCCAGCCACCGGCATTTGCTACAAGGTTTGGGGCGGCCGCGCCCAACTCGACACGTTCGAAGCCGACGATCCCACTGGCCACATCGAAGGCCTGGTCGTGCGTCTCTACAATCCCCAGAATCATCAGTGGAGCCTGAATTGGGCCACCAGCAAAACCGGCAGGCCCGACCCTCCGCAAATCGGCAAATTCAAAAATGGACACGGCGACTTTTACACCCAGGACACGATCAACGGCAAAACCATCTTCGTTCGATATGATTGGACGAAAATCAACACCGACACGCCCCACTTCGAGCAATCTTTCTCCGAAGATGGCGGCCAAACCTGGGAAGTAAACTGGATCACCGACCAAACCCGCGCACCCAACGCCACTGATAAAGGGAACTGAGTTCCGGCAGTTGAAAGTGTAGCGGCCGGTCCCGGTTTGAGGGACCGGGCAGCCTTAGCCTTCGCGCGCGAGAACCGGATAGCGCAATGGGCCGAGCTTCACTAGTCTGGTGGACATAAAGAGGATGGGATGAACGCGCTGAAAAACATTTGGACTTGTCTATGGTTGTGCGCCCTCGCGCTAGCCGCGCAGCCTACTCCTCTACGCGCCCAACGAAATCCCAACACCGCAACCACAGACCCACAACAAGCCACGACTGACCACGACCCCCAACACGATTTCGACTTCGAAATCGGCACCTGGCACACGCACCTAAAACGCCTGCAACATCCGCTAACCGGCTCAACAACCTGGATCGAATACGACGGCACCTCCGTAATCCGCAAAATCTGGAATGGCCGCGCCAATCTGGTAGAACTGGAAGTAGACGGCCCCACCGGACATATCCAAGGCCTCTCACTCCGTCTCTACAATCCGCAATCCTGCGAGTGGAGCCTGAATTTCGCAAATAGCGCACAAGGCACCATGAGCGTCCCCACCGTCGGCGAATTCAAAAATAACCGCGGCGAATTCTACGATCAGGAACCCTTCAACAACCGCACCATCCTGGTCCGCAACGTTTTCGAAAACATCACCGCCAACTCCTACCGTTTCGAGCAAGCCTTCTCCGGCGATGGCGGCAAAACCTGGGAAGTAAACTGGATCGCGGTAGACACGCGCATTCCCGAACCAGAAAACAGCCAGCAACAAGAAAAAATTAATCCAGCCGCAGACGCAAGCACCACCGCGCCTACCACGCGAGAAACCGCGCCGCAAGCCGCGCCACCAGCCGACCGTCAACAACTCGGCGACGCCTGGTGGACCGGCCCCATGCTCGCAAACAACGCCTCCACGCTCCCCCGCGGGCACTTCCTCCTCGAGCCTTACCTCTACGATGAAATCAGCCCACACACCAACGGCTTCGGCTCGCTCACCTACATCGAATACGGCCTCGCCAACCGCTTCACCATCGGCCTCATCCCCACCTTCGGCTACAACAAAGTCAGCAATGCCCTCAGCAGCTCCAGCCCCGGCGTCGGAGACCTCGCCGTGCTAGCCCAGTACCGCCTCACGCAGTTCCACGAACAGCACAAGCTTCCGACAATCTCCTTCATGCTTCAGGAAACATTTCCCAGCGGAAAATACGATCAACTAGGCGCGCGCCCCAGTGACGGCTTCGGCGCCGGAGCCTACACCACCACCCTAGCGCTCAATTCCCAAACTTATATCTGGATGCCCAATGGCCGGATCCTGCGCATGCGTCTGAACGCCACGCAATCTTTGTCCAGCTACGCCAACGTAGCGGGCGTCAGCGTCTACGGCACCAGCCAAGGATTCCAGGGCCACGCCAAGCCCGGCGCCTCCACCTTCTTGGACGCAGCCTGGGAATACAGCCTCAGGCGCAACTGGGTCCTGGCTCTCGACGCCACCTATCGCCACACCGCGAACACCCGCATCACCGGCAACGACCCCGCGCAATCTCCACCCAACATCCAGCTGAATAGCGGCTCAAGCGACGCCGTGGGCTTCGCCCCCGCCCTCGAATACAATTGGAAGCCCACCATCGGCGTCCTGGTAGGCACCCGCATCATCGCCCTGGGCCACAACATCCCCACCACCATCACCCCTGCCGCAGCAATCAACTACGTCCACTAGACAGCCGCGCAACCGCACCAGCAACCAACCGAACGGGGATGCAATTGAGCGGTGGCCAGCCCTCGCGTCGGCTGATCATGTTCCGCTCGACGCGCCCTACAAAAAGCGCGCGGGTGCCCCACCTTCGGTTTTTGCGGGGCGGCGGTTTAGGCGCTCACCATCGGCCACCGCTACGAAGTGCAGCTCATAAATTATTTCGGACAGGTAGTACTAGTTCCGTTCCAGTTCGGTTCCTGTGTACAGCTGTGTTCTCGACTGGCGCGTGTTCGCGTCGAACGGGGCTGAAAAAATGAAACGTTTTCGAAATTCGCGTGACGGCGGCAGCAAATTCGCACCAACGTCGCCGGCAAAAAATCCGCGCAGCGCACTCCGCGCTCGCGCCGAAACGCTCTCACCTTCGCGCCCGAAAGCACAACCATGCATAAGTATCCCCCGCTGGTCCGTAGAAATACGGACGATTCTAATCGACAGTCCGGCGATTAGAAATCCACTCCAAACCACTGAAAACAAACAACAGCGCCCGTTTCTAATCGACAGTATTTTGCCAAAAATGGGGCCAGACGAAACAGCGAACAACTCGCTTCGCCCCAAGGTTACGTGAAACTACGATTCGCCGTTTTGCCATCCGCACCAAGGTGATGTTAGAACTGTGGAGCACAAACACACACACAAGCTCGCAGCGGAGGAAGCATGACGAAGTCGCGCAGGGAATTTCTCGCTGATGCATCGGCAGGGTTGCTCGGTGCAGCGGTTGTGTTGCACGCACAAGATCAAATCGACGTCGCGGCGCAGCCCGCAACGCCGCAATCCGCGACATCGCAATCTGCAAAGCCAGCAACGGCGCCAGCCAGCGACCAAGCTGTGAATCCGCAGCCGGGCACGCCATCTGCATTCGGCACTGCTCCGCCGGTGGGGCCTGTGGTATCGCCCGAAACTTTCGCTGAAGCCGAAAAACTGGTGCGCGTGGAAATGACCGATGCAGACCGCGCCCAAGCAGCCGGCAATTGGCGCAATTCCATGGCGGCGCTTTACGAACGGCGCACCGGGCCGCGCAAGGTCGCGCTCGAAGCAACGCTTTCGCCCGCGTCGCGCTGGGATCCTGTGCTGCCCGGCATGACAGCAGGTCCCGAGCGCGATCGATTCATCCGCAGCAAGAACGATGCCGGCCCGCTGCCCAAGCGCGACGAAGACATAGCCTTCGCATCCGTGACGCAGCTCTCACGCTGGATCGAAGCGAAGCAACTCACCTCCGAGCGGCTCACAAATATTTATCTCGAGCGCATCGCGCGCTTCGACCCCAAATTGCACTGCATCATCACGCTGACGCGCGACCTCGCGCTCACGCAAGCAAAGCAAGCCGACATCGAAATCGCCGCCGGAAGATATCGAGGCCCGCTGCACGGCATTCCATGGGGCGGCAAAGACCTGCTCGACACGGCGGGAATTGCGACGACCTACGGAGCTGAGCCTTTTCGCAACCGCATTCCGACCAGGAATTCGGCAGTGGTTCAACGTCTCGACGAAGCCGGCGCGGTGCTGATCGCCAAGCTGAGCCTCGGCGCACTCGCGCTCAACGATGTTTGGTTCGGCGGCCAAACCATGAATCCTTGGCTGCTGGAAGAGGGCGCGTCAGGCTCCAGCGCAGGTCCCGGCTCGGCGACGGCAGCGGGCCTGGTGGGTTTTTCGATCGGCAGCGAGACAGGCGGCAGCATCGTCAGTCCCAGCATGCGCTGCGGCGTCACAGGACTGCGTCCCACCTACGGCCGTGTGCCGCGCACCGGCGCGATGACGCTCTGCTGGTCGCTCGATAAACTCGGCCCGATGACGCGCAGCGTGGAAGACGCGATGCTGGTGCTGCACGCAATCACCGGTCCCGACGATGGAGATCTGGACAGCGTTCCAAGCAAGCTCGATTTCGATGCGAACGGGGGCGTGCAGGGCCTGCGCATCGGATATTTTCCCGCGTGGATGAGCGGCAAAGGCTCGACCGACGTGGATCGCGCCGCTCTGGAGATCGTGAAAAAACTGGGCATGGTACCGGTGGAGGTCTCCATTCCCAACTGGCCGTACGATTCGCTGGCACTGATTTTGTTCGCCGAAGCGGGCGCTGCGTTCGAAGAAATCACGCTCGATCACGAATTGGATCAGCTGAAAATGCAGGTGTCCGACGCATGGCCCAATTCCTTCCGCCAGGCGCGCTTTCTTTCGGCGGTGGATTTCGTGCAGGCCGACCGCTTACGGCGCAAAGTAGCTATCGAGATGGCGCGCGTTTTCAGCGAGGTGGATTTGCTGCTAGTGCCATCGCTCCGCGACGAGATGCTGACGATCACCAACTTCACTGGCCATCCTTCGCTCACCCTCCGCGCCGGATTCGTGCAGGTTTCGCAGGCGCGCAGTGACTGGGCGCCCGATCCGAAGAATCCGCTGCCGAAGTTTTCGCCGCCGCGCCTTGTCCCTCACGGCGTCACGCTCATCGGACGCCTCTTCGACGAGGGTACGGTAGCCCGCGCAAGCCTCGCGCTGGAGCGCAGCTTTAACGTGGTCGGCGAGCGCCCCCCAGGGTTCTAGGTCGTGCCAAGCCCGGCACCTGTCCGTCTGGACAGTAGTTTTTATCTTTGGTTTTCTCTAACCTATCCATGAATGCCAGCCGATTTGCGAGGCCGCGATCGAATCCTCCCGGCCGCTCCGGCCGACCGGGAATCATGGGAGGTGCAAGAATGAAAGACAGTGATGCACTGGTCCAGTTCAAGGACGGAGTCGAACTGCTGAAGAACGGTTACCCGAAGGACGCGCTTCCCCACCTGCGCAACGCCGTCGAAATCGAGACCCAGAATCCCTACTATCTTTCCTTTTTTGGGCTAGCAATGGCGCGCGCGGAAAAGAAGTGGAACGAAGCGACGCACCTTTGCGAGACCGCGCTGCAACTGAAGGGAAAAGAGCCGCAATTTCACCTGAATCTCGCGGAAGTCTATGTAGCTGCCGGCAGGCGCGCCAGCGCGATCGCCACACTGGAACGCGCTATCGAGAACTTCGGGCCGACCGCGCGTCTGATCAAGGCCCGCAGCAGAGTCGAAAAACGCCAGGCGCCCGTGCTGCCGTTCCTGAGGCGCGACCACCTATTAAACAAGAGCCTGGGCAAGCTGCGGCATCGCGCCGCAAAGCGCGCCGTCAACTCCTGATTTCGCGAGGCCGGATTTCGCGATTTTGTGATGCAGGTTTAGTCCGGAGTCGGCTCGAACTTCGGATCCAGGACGCCGAGAATCACGCATACTTCTTTCATCGTGCGAACCACATGCAGATGGGGCCGTATATCCTGTCCGGCTAACTCGAACATGCGCGCCGTCCCGTAAATCAGTGGCGACGCCGCAACGATGAAGCGCGGAAACTCCTGATCGAGAATCGCCGGCGGTGAGCTTGCCAATTCCCGAACCAATTGGGGAGACACCTCAAAGGAAGTCACGTCCGAGAAGTCTGTTATTGCTGAACGTGCGCCAGTCCGCGCGAAATACTCCCCGGCGACGCCATAGAATTCCTTCAGTAGTTCGTCGGTGACCCCGCCTTCAAAGCGACCACGAAGTATTCGGTTCACCGAGTCGAACTCGAAATAATAGGGCACCGAAACGCCCTCCCGAGGCGCGAAGCACAGGAGCCGATAATCGCACCGCTTCCGGCAAAGAGCAATCGGGTGCAGAAAGCTTGCCGATGGCAATCTCAGCAAAACGCGTGCGACCGTGGAGTTGTGCTTTCGCAGGTCGCTCTGTGACCCTTTTAGTTCTCTCAGAACGCGGCTTACAGCTTTCTTCCAATTTTCACAGTAAATTTCACAGCTACATCGCCGCATTGACGTGTCTGCGCGACTTTGCTATGTTCCCTATAGTTTTTCGCGGAGAGTGACCGTGAAACGTCGCGCGATCCGGGCTACACAAGCCGCCCACAAGAGCCACAAACTGCTGAAAAAGAAGACGATAAAGGCTAGCGCGAAGTCGAAAGCCGTCGTGCTGCCTCCGGACCCGGACGCTCCCGCCAAACAGGCGCAGCTGAAATTCTACGAAGAAGCCCTTAAGTACTTCCAGCAGCAGAAGTTCCAGCGCGCGAAGCAGTCGTTGGAGCGGGTGCTGGAGGGTCCCAGTAAGGAACTGGGCGACCGCGCCCAGATGCATATCAAGATCTGCGAACAGCGCATTTCTCGGCCTCCCGTTCCGGCACTCAAATCCGCCGAAGAGCATTACACCCAGGGCGTGGCGCTGATGAACCTGGGACGTTGGGACGAAGCTCGCGAGCATCTGGACCGCGCGCGCAAATCGGCGCCGAAAGCCGACCATATTGTTTACGCGATGGCTGCGCTGGATTGTCTGACCGGCGAAGCGGAATCGGCGATGCAAAATTTGAAAGTTGCGATACAGCTGCGGCCGGAAAATCGCTATCACGCGCGCAACGATGAAGATTTCGCGTTTCTGCAGGAAGATCCGCGCTTCACGGAATTGCTCTACCCGGAGCGAGACGGTTCGGCGGGCTGAGTTGCGCGGCTTTTTCACGGAACTGGTGATCAGGAAATTCGTTCGGAACCCCTGTTGGAAATTCGTGGCGTGAAACTCTCCGTTGCAAATCTTCGTGAACAATTTTTGTGCTGCTTGCGGATGAAAATCACGTGGTGAGAATCGTTCGGTGAAAAGCGCGTCGCAGCTGCGAACTGTTCCAGTGCGGATTGTGGCTCTGGGTGGCGGCACAGGACTTTCCACCGTATTGCGCGGGCTGAAGGAATATGTGGCGACGCGCAAGAAAGAACGCACGCCGCTGCCCATTGCGGATCTCGCCGCGGTTGTTACGGTCACGGACGATGGCGGCAGTTCCGGGCGGTTGCGCCGCGAATATCGCGTGCTGCCTCCTGGCGACATACGCAATTGCATGGTGGCACTTTCGAAGGACGAGCATCTGCTGGGGAAATTGTTTCAGTATCGCTTTCCGGCGGGGCGGGGGCTCGCGGGGCACAGCTTCGGCAATTTGTTTCTGACGGCGCTTTCGAATGTGACGGGAGATTTTCCGCGAGCGGTGCGCGTTTCGTCGCAAGTGTTGGCGATTCGCGGCCGAATTTTTCCGTCGACGGCGCAGAACGTGACTTTGGAGGCTGAGCTCGAAGACGGGACTATCGTGCGGGGCGAGACCAACATTTCGCGTTCGCACAAGAAAATCCATCGCGTGCATCTGGTGCCGCGGCGCGTGCGACCGCTGCCGGAGGTGCTGGAAGCGATTCATGAAGCGGATTTGGTGCTGGTGGGACCGGGTTCGCTCTACACCAGCATCATTCCGAACTTGCTGGTGGAGCAAGTGAGCGAAACCATTCTGCATTCGCGCGCGGTGTGCGTGTACATCGCGAACCTGATGACGCAACCCGGCGAAACGCAGCACTATTCAGTGGCGGACCACGTGCGCGCGATCTACGAACACAGCCGCAAGGGCTTGTTCGACTACGTGGTGGTGAATCGCAAGCCAGTGCCGGAGCGGCTGCTCCGCCGCTATCGCGCGCAGGGCGCCGAACCCGTGCAGCAGTCTCTGGGTGAACTGCGGCGCATGGGTTTGAGATATATTACCGGCGATTTGCTGCATCACAATCGAGTGGTGCGGCATGATCAGGCGCGCCTGACGCGCCTGCTGCTGGAAGAGTTCGTAAAGCGCCAGATGGGCAAGTGAAGTAGCAGGTCCCGGCCAGAAAAACCACCCGGATGTCTTTGCGACGTGCCATAACCGGAGGCGACGATGCGAGCAAGCCGTCGGAAACGGGCCACGCTGATCGCACTGGTGACGATGGTTGCAGGGATCGGAAGCGCCAGAGCGCAAACAACTAGCGCTGACGATTACGCAACTGAGCGCGCGACGGCCGTGGCGCTTGCGAAACAACACAGTTGGCTGGATGCTCTGCCTCTCTACCAAGACCTCGCCGCGAAGAATCCAAAAGATGCCGTGGTCCTGGAGGGATTGGCGGCATCCCTGCTCGCCCACTCCGCAACGCTGCAAGATCCCGAGGCGTCCGGGAAAGAACGAATCCGCGCGAAAGCCCTGCTGGAGACGGCACAACAGTTGGGGGACCACAGCCAGCTGGCCGAGAACCTGCTCGACACTCTGAAAAATTTGCCGAAGAACGGCGAAGTTAACTACGCGACAAATGGCGACGTGAACGCGGTGATGAAGGCGGGCGAGGCGGCGTTCGCTAAGCGGGATTTCGATGATGCGATCAAGAATTACTCGCACGCGCTGGAGCTAGATCCGAAGTCCTACTGGGCCGCTTTGTTTGTGGGCGATTCGTTTTTCGAAGAGAAGGAATTTCCGCAGGCGGGTGCATGGTATGACCGCGCGGCGCAGATTGATCCGAACCGCGAGACGGCATACCGCTATCACGCGGACATGCTGACGAAGCAACGAGATTTCAATACTGCGCGAACCTTGAGCATCGAAGCAATCGTCGCGGAGCCTTACAATCCCATCGCTTGGCGCGCGCTGGTCGCCTGGGCCAACGCCAGCCATGTGAAACTGCTGCGTGTGCATATTGAAACGGGAGGCAGCGCCACGCCAAACGGCGAAAACAAGATGACCATCACGATAAATCCGAATCAGCCGGCGGACATCGCCGCGGTCTGGCTGGGGTATAGCGGGACAAGGGCCTTGTGGCAGAAGGAGCGATTCAAAAAGGAGTTCCCGCAAGCGGCGCAATATCGCCACACGCTGGCGGAAGAGACCGACGCGCTGACGACGGCGGCAAAAGTGGCGGAGGAAACGGCGGGGAAGTCAGCGAACGGCGCGATCGCAAAAGACGCCAACATAGAGCTGCTACTGCGGCTCTATCACGCGCAAATGATCGAACCGTATGTGCTGCTGAATGGCTCGGACCAGGAAATCATTCTGGATTACGCGGCATATCGCGCCAAGAATCGCGCGAAGTTGCTGCAGTATCTGAATGAATTCGTGGTTCCCGAGCCTGCAAAAGCACCGTAAAGCAAGAACTCGCACCGCGATTGCGATCAAGAGTCTGGGGGCGTAATTGCTTCGAGCGGTTACGGAGAAAATCAATGTTTGCGATTACTGGCATTACCGGGAACGTGGGCGGCGAGGTGGCGCGCAATCTTTTGGCCGCGAAGCGGGCGGTGCGAGGCGTGGCGCGCGACGTCGGCAAGTGCGCAACTTGGCTGCAGCGGGGTTGCGAAATCGTGGCTGCGGATATTAATGATGGGGCGGCGCTCACGGCGGCGTTTCGAGGAGCCGAAGGCGTTTTCGTGCTAGTTCCGCCGAACTTTGATCCGTCGCCGGATTTTCGCGAGGCGCTCGCGATTGCTGGCACGTTGCGAACGGCGCTTGCCGCGGCGCGTCCAGGCAAGGTTGTTTACCTTTCGACGATCGGCGCACAGGCGACGCAGCCGAATCTGCTGACGCAACACACGATCATCGAGACAGCGCTGGGCGACTTAGCATTGCCGATTACCTTTCTGAGGCCAGGATGGTTCATGGAGAATTCGAGCTGGGACGTGGCGCCCGCGCGGGATAACGGTGTGATTCCGGGCTTTTTGCAGCCGCTGGACAAGCGTGTGCCAATGGTTGCGACGGCGGACATCGGGCGCGTGGCCGTTGACCTGCTGCGCGAAACATGGAGCGGACATAGGGTTGTCGAACTCGAAGGGCCGCAGCGCGTTACTCCCAACGAGATCGCCGCGACATTTGCTCGCCTGCTCGGCCGCCCGGTGAGAATGGAAACGGTGCCGCGCGAGACTTGGGAGACGCTGTTCCTCTCGCAGGGCATGAAGAATCCCACGCCGCGCATCCGGATGCTCGATGGTTTCAACGAAGGTTGGATCGAGTTCGAAAGCGGCGAGGCCGGCTCGCGAAAGGGAAGCGTGGCATTGGAGACGGTGCTGGGGAGCCTGATCGAACGCGCCGGCAAGTCGTGAGCGCCCGTTAGAAACGGACTGGGTGTGAGCGCACGCGGCAGCACTTTGTGAATGGCTGAGTGGGACGTTTTGTCGCGACACGGTTCCTTCGACGCAATGAAATTCCACGCGTTGGAGTCGGCATCATAAGGGGCCGTTACGACTTGGGAAGGAAGCGCATGAAGATTTTCCAATACGAAATCGGGGCGAGGCGTTCGAGCAGTGCCAGAAACTTTGCGTCGTTGCCGACCAGCACACGCGCCGAGCGGCGTTCGATGCCCTTCACGATAATTTCACCGGCGGTTGGGGGCGGCATCGTCAGCGCTTTTTTCGCCAGGGCTCTGCGCCGAGCGATTTCTTGCGGAGGCATGTCCTTGGGCACTCGAGCGTTATCTGCAATCGAAGTTGCGACGCCGCCCGGGTGCACGACCGTAACTCCGACGTTCGAACCCACAAGTTCGTGCCGTAACGAATTCGAAAATCCGCGCACGGCGAACTTACTTGCCGAGTAAGACGTTTCACCGGGCGGCGAGATCAGTCCGTAGATGCTCGAAAGGTTCACGATGCGTGCGTCATCGCTTTTTCGCAACAGAGGCAGAAACGCTCGGGTCATCCGCACCACGCCCCAGAAGTTAATTTCGAACAACCACTCGAAATCTTCCTCGCTGACTGCTTCGAACGTGCCGCCGACGGCCACGCCGGCGTTGTTTACGAGGATGTCCACCCCGGGATGCGTGGCGAGCACAGCTGCTGGAAACGCTGCCACGGCACCTCGATCCGCAACGTCCAGATGATGTTGGCTGATGCGCAGCGCACGCCGCAGAGCGCCATGTTTAGTAGGATCCGTTTGAGCCAGTTGTGCCAGACGCGCCGTTTCTGATAGTCCCGCGGCATTCACGTCAGCGAGCGCAAGGTCGCAGCTACGGCGAGCGAGCGATACGGCAATGGCCCGGCCGATGCCGCTTGCAGCGCCGCTGATCACCGCCGTGCGGTTCGCAAGGTTCATTGCGCTAGACATAATCTCAAATCAGATGGTAGCCCGGGAGTGAACGTTACCTACGGGGCTGCCATTGTCAGCCTCCGACGTTCGAAGAAAATTCATAGTCCCGTCGTTTACCGACCCAAACATAAAGGCGGCTAGGTCTTTCACATAATTCTGGGGAACTCTCCAGGGCGCTCGCTGTCCCTGCTTAGGCAGCACGCCGTCGGCACGGCGTACGTAGCCTGAACTAAAATCGAGCAAAGGCTCGGGGTTGACGGAAGGATCCGGAAGACTCGGTACACATACCGACCATCCCTTACGATCCATGTATTTAAGCAACCGGCAGACAAAACGCGCGGTGATATCACACCGCAGCGTCCAGGAATTATTCGTGTAGCCAAAGGCGAGCGCCAGATTCGGGATACCGCTGAACATCGCGCCTTTGTATACCAGCTTTTCGTTAAACTTGGCCGGAACACCATCAACGAGAATTTCAGCCCCGCCCATCAACTGCACCACGAGACCTGTGGCTGAAACGATGATCTCCGCCGGCAATGTTGTGCCGGAGCTTAAACGGATGCCGGACTCCAAAATTTCTGCGATCGTGTCGGTGACGATCTCGACTCGGCCGGAGCGGATCGCCAGAAACAGGTCGCCATCGGGCACCAGGCAGATGCGCTGGTCCCATGGGTTATAGCGGGGCGTAAAGTGCCGCTCGACGTCGAAATCGGGATTAAGCTGCTGCTTGATCCCCTTGAGGATCATGCCCTTGAGCATCGTTGGTTTAGTGCGCGCCAGGTGAAACATGGTGATGCTGTAGAGCACGTTCTTCCATTTTGTGAGTTTCGCAGCAAGCCCTTTGGGCAAATGCCGATACATCCAGATGGCCTTCGCGTCCTTGCTTGGAAGGGTAACGACGTAGCTGGGAGAGCGCTGCAGCATCGTCACATGGGCGGCGTTCTTGGCAAGCGCCGGAGCCAGCGTCACCGCCGTAGCACCGCTTCCAATTACAACGATCCGTTTGCCCGTATAATCCAGGGCCTCGGGCCACTCCTGTGGATGCACGAACTGCCCCTGAAATCGTTTCATGCCCGGAAACTCTGGGCTGAAGCCTTTTTCGTAACTGTAATAACCGCTGCACATATAGAGGAAGCGGCAGACCAGCCGCACCGTCCGTCCATCTTTCACCTGCGCCTCGACCGTCCAGCGAAAGTCGACTGAAGACCAGGAAGCTCGAATCATCCGATGTCCCAGCCTGATGTGGCGGTCAATGCCATAGTGTGCCGCGGTCTCGCGGATATAATCCCAGATTGCAGGTCCACCTGCGATCGCCTCGTCCGCCTGCCATGGCCGAAAAGGGAAGCCGAGAGTGTGCATATCAGAATCGGAGCGGACGCCTGGATAGCGGAACAGATCCCAGGTTCCGCCGATCGCGTCGCGGGCCTCGAGAATCGCGTAGGTCTTTTGGGGGAGGGCGGTCTGCAAATGGTACGCAGCGTCAATGCCTGATATGCCGGCGCCCACGATTAGAATGTCTAGTATGTCGAAAGGTTCTTGTGATTCCATCGGCATGTCTGTGTCGCTCGCGTGTTGGGCGCGCTGTTGTAGCTTTGAGCGACGCCAGTGGCGGGTTAATTTATTATCCTTCGAGCCCCGTGCATCGCCTGACTTGGCACAGTGGCGGCGATTATATACAATGCCCGTCGCGTTAGTCACCGTCATCTGTAAGCGACTATCAGCAGGCGGTCAGCTTGCTGCTCGGCCGCGATCAGCAGGACCAACAGAGATCACCTATGAGCAAATTGAATCACAAATTCGAGCTTGCCGCGCGGCCCGTTGGTATGCCCAAACGAACGGATTGGGCATACAAGCAGGAGCCGGTGCGCGAACCCGGTGAAGGTGAGTTGCTCATAAAGATTCTGTACATTTCGCTCGATCCGGCGATGCGCGGCTGGATGAACGAAGGGAAATCCTACATTGCTCCGGTAGAAATCGGAGCAGTGATGAGGGCTGGTGGGCTGGGGCGCGTGACGGCGTCGAAAAATCCCACGTTTGCCGCCGGCGATTACGTTTACGGAGCTTTCGGCGTTCAGGAATTCGCAATTTCCAATGGCAACGGCATTACGAAGATAAATGCGGGCGCGATTCCGTTGCCCGTTTTTCTCGGGACGTTGGGAATGCCTGGAATGACCGCGTATTTTGGCTTGCTGGATATCGGCCAGCCAAAGCCGGGCGAGACCGTCGTTGTCTCGGGCGCGGCTGGAGCGGTGGGAACGGTGGTTGGACAGATCGCCAAAATAAAAGGCTGCAACGCGGTAGGCATCGCGGGCGGTGCCGAGAAGTGCAACTACATTGTGAAAGAGCTGGGCTTCGACGCGGCGATTGACTATAAGTCGGAGGATGTCCGAAAATCTCTGCAGAAGCATTGCGCCAAGGGCATTGACATTTATTTCGACAATGTGGGCGGCGACATCCTCGACGCTGCGCTCTCACGGCTCGCGCGCGACGCACGGGTGGTCTTATGCGGCGCAATCTCGCAATACTGCAACACCACACCGATTAAAGGACCCTCGAACTATCTCTCGCTTCTCGTTAATCGCGCCAGCATGAAAGGTATGGTGGTATTTGACTATGCTGATCGTTACCCTGAGGCCGGACGGGAGATGGCGGCCTGGATGGCGGCGGGCAAACTCAAATCGCGCGAGGACATTGTAGAGGGCTTGGAAACATTCCCCGAAACGCTGCTGAAGCTCTTCAAGGGCGAGAATACGGGAAAACTCATTCTCAAAGTAGCGGACAACTAAGCCGCAGCGCTCGAAATGCTCTTGTTGCGCGGGTGGCGGCAGGTTCGTATACTGGCCGACGCTGTTTAGAGTGAGTTTGCGCAGGGAGATTGTGGGACGGGATCGGCGGCCGGATCGTCATTCATAATTAATCCATTTACTTTGCTGGTTGTATGATTAGGTTTGCTTGGGGCTTGGCGAATTGTTGCGCAATTTTTGGAGGGGTTCATGTCGGCGGTTACTTCTGATGAATTGAATGTTTACAAGTCCGCGGAAGCACGGTTTGAGATTGCGGCGAAGAAGCTGAATCTGGAAGAGGGAATCTACAGTTATCTGAAATATCCGAGCAAGGAAATCACGGTTTACATTCCGATCGCGCGCGACAACGGGAAGATGGAAGTTTTCACCGGTTACCGCGTGCTGCATTCTTCGATTCGCGGTCCAGGCAAGGGCGGGATTCGGTTTGCGCCGGACGTTTCAATTGACGAAGTGCGCGCGCTGGCCGCTTGGATGACGTGGAAATGCGCGGTGGTGAATATTCCGTTCGGCGGGGCGAAGGGCGGAGTGATTTGTGATCCCACGAAGCTTTCCAAGAACGAGCTGGAGCGCATCACGCGGCGTTACACGGCGGAGCTGAGCGAATGGTTTGGTCCGGAGCGCGACGTGCCGGCGCCGGACATCGGCACGAACGAACAGACGATGGCCTGGGTGATGGACACATATTCGATGCACGTGCGGCAGGCAACGACGGCCGTGGTGACGGGAAAGCCGCTGGAGCTGGGAGGGTCGCAAGGCCGCAAGGAAGCTACCGGGCGCGGGTTGATGATGTGCTGCAATAACGCGCTGAGGAAGCTAGGCATGAAGCGCGAGGGTTGCCGCGTGATTATTCAGGGATTTGGGAACGTCGGGTCGCAGGCGGCGATTCTGATGCACGAGGCGGGCTACAAGATCATAGGGGTAGCGGACATTCACGGCGGGCTTTACAACGACAAGGGGTTCGACGTGCCGAAACTGGTGGACTGGGTGTATGGCCAGCGGAAACCTTTGCCGGAATTTCCGGGGGGCGGCGACAAGCAGACGGCGCAGGAAGTGCTGTTCCATCCTACGGACATTCTGGTGCCTGCTGCGACCGAGAATCAGATCACTACTGGCAACGCTAACCGCGTGGAATGCAAGATTTTGTGCGAGGGGGCGAATGGGCCTACCACTTCGCACGCGGACAAAATCATCGAGGATAAAGGCATTTTCATCATTCCGGACATCCTAGGGAACGCCGGAGGGGTGACGGTGAGCTACTTTGAATGGGTGCAGGACCGGCAGGGGTTCTTCTGGCGGGAAAGTGAAGTTAACGAAAGATTGCAAGATGTGATGGACCAAAGCTTCGAACAGGTGGTAAGGTACGCCGAAACGCATGGGGTGAACAACCGGATCGCGGCTTACATTGTCGCGATTGACCGGGTGGCCCGGGCGTTGAAGCTACGCGGAATTTACGCCTAGCCAGGATGCCAGGCTCGGTGATTACGGCCCGGAGTTCGTCGAGGAGGAAACGTGTTTCCTGAATCGATTTTGCCCGGAGCACTGAAGAGTGAAGACGAGCACCGGCGCGACATGTGCGCCGTGGGGCGTTGGATCTATGACCGCGGGTACGTGGCGTCCATGGATGGGAATTTGTCTGTGCGGTTGGACACGCAGCACATTCTGACGTCGCCGACGGGAATTTGTAAGGGCATGATGACACCGGAAGATATGGTGATCACAGATATGGATGGGAAGAAGGTTTCTGGGCGCCGCAATCCTTCTTCTGAATTGCCGATGCATTTGATGATTTATCAGCACCGCACGGACGTGAACGCGGTGTGTCATGCGCATCCGCCCGCGGCGACTGGTTATGCTGCAGCGGGTGTGCCGCTGAATAAAGCGCTGTTATGCGAATTGATTCTTTCGCTGGGCTGCGTTCCGGTGGCGCCTTATGGTACGCCGGGAACTCCGGAATTGGCGGACAGCATTGCGCCGTTTGTGGATGGCTACGACGCGATTTTGCTGGCGAATCATGGAGTGGTGACTTACGGGCAGGATTTGATGACGGCGTTCTTCCGGATGGAGACGACCGAACATTTCGCGCGCGTGGCGTTGGTGACGGAGATGCTTGGCAAGCAAGTGCTGCTTTCCAGCAACGACGTGCAGAAATTGGTGGCGGCGCGGGCGCGTTATGGATTGCAGACGGCGCCTAATGCTGGGCCGGAATTTCCGGTTACTTCCGAGACGGCGGCGAATACGGAGCGGATTACTTTGACGCGGCGGGAGCTAGAGGCTTTGGTGGAAGAGGCTGTTAAGAACGACCGCGCGCGGCAGTAGCGCCGTTGCGCAAGTGGTGAGCCGCGATGGAACGGATTTGCTTCAGGGGTTAAAGCCCTTTTTCTTGGCAGAGTTTGACGGCGGGGCTGAAGCCCCGCCCTTCCTGATCGACCTTCCTTGGTTTCCTGCCGGAAGTTCTGCGCCGCTCGGATTTATTGCACGCGCTCGTGGGAGTAGCCTGCGTCGTCGAGCGCGGCTTTCAGTTCCGCGATGTGTTCTGGGCCCCGGGTTTCCATTGTAATGTCAATCGCTGTATCCCCTAGGACTACCCCGTAGTAGGAACGATTGAAGCTGGTCTCCACGATATTTACTTTGTGTTCGGCGATTACGGTGGAGAGGCGTACGAGCGCGCCGGGATGATCCGGTAGATGGATGCGCAGGCGGACCAGGCGGCCGTCTTTCACCAGGCCGCGCTCGATGATGCGTGCGAGCAGGGTGACGTCAATATTTCCGGCGGAAATCAGGACGCCGACTTTTTTTCCGGCTAGTGCGGTTTTGCGGTTCAGGACGGCTGCGGTGGCTACGGCTCCGGCGCCTTCGGTTAGCGTTTTTTCCTTTTCGAGCAGCAGCAGGATGGCGTTGGCGATTTCTTCTTCGTCTACAGTGACGATTTCATCCACGTACTTCTGGACCAGCGGCAGGGTGAGCACTCCAGCAGCGCGCACGGCGATGCCGTCGGCGATCGTTTTTTCGGCGGGCAGAGTGACGATCGCGTCTTGTTCGACCGCTGCTTTCATGGATGGGAGCTTCGAGGTTTGCACGCCGATCACTTTGATTTTCGGATTTATTTCCTTCACGGCGCAGGCTACACCGGCGATTAATCCGCCGCCACCGATGGGAATCACTACCGCATGCAAATCGGAAACCTGCTCGAGCATTTCGATGCCAAGCGTGCCTTGGCCGGAGATTACTGCTTCATCGTCGAAGGGATGAATGAAAGTGAGAGATTGTTCTGCGCAGCGGTGGAGGGCTTCCTGGCAGGCTTCATCGTAATTCGCGCCGAAGAGAATTACTTCAGCGCCGTGGCCGCGCGTGGCGGATACTTTTACCAGAGGCGTGGTGAGCGGCATCACGATTTGCGAAGCGATGCCGCGTTTTGTGGCGTGATAGGCCACGGCTTGGGCGTGATTGCCGGCGGAGGCTGCGATTACGCCGCGACGGCGTTCGTCAGGAGTGAGTAGGAGAATTTTATTCAGCGCGCCGCGTTCTTTGAACGAGCCAGTCATCTGCAGATTTTCCAGCTTCAGAAAGAGCGAGTTACCGGTGAGCTGCGAAAAAGTTTCCGAGCGCATGAAGGGCGAGACGTAGATCGAATTACGAATACGCTTGGCGGCTTGCTGAATTGTTTTCAGCGTGACGTTGTCAGCGGCGGGTGCTTTCGTTTGCCCTTTTGCATTCGTGGCGCTGGATTTCATTTTGTTGCCCCCTAAAAAACTGAAGGCCGTTGCCCTTTGCGGGTAACGGCCTGTGGCGCTGAAACTGGAAGCTGGGCGCCGGCCGTTATCCGCTCCTAATAATAGGAATAATTTGCGCAATGGCTGCGGCGGGCATGAAAGGCGCGTGATTCCGGTGGAATGCTGGATACGAGAACGACGGCAGCTCGAGTGCGCGCGCGTTGCGTTGTGCGCCGAGAAGCGCTGACCGGGACTGTGATTGAAAGTTCATCGACAGGACTTTGACAGACCTACGGATATCATGGCTGTTGCGATGGTGGCAAACGAAAACTTCTTGGAACGTCTCAATGCAGCAGCAAGACGTAGACGGTATACACGAGTGCTTGCTGTGCCGATCGTCCAAAAACAAAAAACCGGCGGGCAACGATCCCGCATTGCGCGACCGCTTCCCGCCGGGTTGTTGCGGCAAACCGCTACTCTGCGATGGTTACGAATCGGGTTTTGCCTCCGAAGTGGATTTCAGTGATTTTGTTGTTTTCGCTGACGAACGCCGAATACCTCGCCTTGGCGGTTTCGTCCTTCCACTGCACCGGCGCTTCGGCGACGACTTTTCCGTGCATTGAGATCTGGACGTGGGTCTCATCGGCGGACACGGCGTAATCTCCCGGCTGCAATTCCTTGCCGGCGAAGGTGGCGGGTTTCAGCAAGCTCATGACGGTGGTGACGCCTGCCTTGGTGTCTTTCGCTGGAGCGTTTTGAGCGGCGATGGCTACAAGCATTACCAGCGCTGCGAACACTGTCATTACTCGATTCATTGAACGACGCGACATATTTTGTTCCTCCTGAAAAAGTGTTTGCCCCTCGCACGTGCTTAGACGCGGAGGTGAGCGCAGTGAAAGCAAATTGCCAAATCTTTTTCGAAAAAAACACACGAGAGAAATAAATTGCAGAGAAAAACCGGAAGCGAACAGTGTTCGTGCGAAAGCGGACAGTGTGCGCAGGGCGAGAATGCAGGAACGAATCCCCGCATCCGAATATTGGTACGCAGGGGCGTGTAAAAATGTTTCACCTTGCTTCGCTGGGACCAGTACAATTTGGCTGTTGCCGCGTTGACACTCCCGCGCCCCTAATCAATAATCGCTGGACATGATTGGATCGCTCCGCGGCAAGCTGATTGATAAGCGCCCGAACCTGATACTGCTGGACGTCGGCGGAGTGGGATACCAGGTAATCATTCCGCTTTCGACCTTTACCAGTTTGGGCGCGATGCACACGGAAACCACGCTGCTGATTCATACGCACGTGCGCGAAGACCAGCTGGCGCTGTACGGATTTTTCACGGCGCGCGAAAAACAGTGTTTCGAGCTGCTGATTTCGGCTTCGGGTGTGGGACCTTCGCTGGCACTGAAAATACTTTCGGGGATGAGTTTGGACGAGCTAGTTCCGGCGATTCGCAAGGGCGATCTGGAGCAGTTGGTGCGCATTCCCGGCGTGGGACGCAAGACGGCCGAGCGCATGGTGGTGGAATTGCGCGATAAGCTTGCGGCAGTGGATGTGCCGGAAGCGGGGAAGCCGGCGACGCGTTCGCAATTGGAATCAGATGTGGCGTCGGCGCTGGAGAATCTCGGGTACGATGAAAGAGAAGTGGAGAAGGCTATTGCGCAATCGCGGACAACGGTGGGAAATGATTTTGAGACTTTGCTACGCGCTTCGTTGCAGGTGCTGGGCGGTGCGGTGATGAAGAAATCGCAGCCGGCGGGGCAGGGTGAATGATGAAGAGTGAGAGCGACGGAGCTGCCGCGGCGGCTGCTCGGGAACGCGCGGCGGCGACGTCGGCTTCAGCGTCGGCGGGCGGCGAAAAAAATCAGGTGGCGGGAAAGATGACGGACGGCCGAGAACGAATTATTTCGGGGAAAGCGTTCGATGAGGACGCGCGGGTGGAGGCCAGCATTCGCCCAAAGCAGCTTTCGGATTACATCGGGCAGAATCGCGTGAAGGAAAATCTGCAGATTGCCGTGGAAGCGGCGCGCACGCGAGGTGAGGCGCTGGATCACGTTTTATTGTACGGGCCGCCGGGGTTGGGCAAGACGACATTGGCACAGATTCTGGCGAATGAAATGGGATCGGCGATTAAGGTTAGTTCGGGACCGCTGCTGGAGAAGAAGGGCGATCTGACTGCGGTGCTGACATCTTTGGAGACACAGGATTTTTTCTTTCTGGATGAGATTCACCGCTTGCAGCCGTCGCTGGAGGAGATTTTGTATCCGGCGATGGAGGATTTTCGCGTGGATTTGATTATCGGGCAGGGGCCTGGCGCGCGCGTGCATCCTTATCAATTGAATAAGTTCACGTTGATTGGGGCGACGACGCGGGCGGGGTTGATCATGGCGCCGCTGCGTTCGCGGTTTGGGATTGTGCACCGGTTGGAATTTTATTCGCCGGAGGATTTGCTGTTGATCGTGCAGCGGTCGGCTAGGATTTTGGGCATCAGCATGGATGAAGCTGGGGCGGCGGAAATTGCGCGACGGAGCCGGGGAACGCCGCGCGTGGCGAATCGTTTGCTGCGGCGCGTGCGGGATTTTGCGGAGGTGCGCGCGAAGGGACATATCGATACTGGTGTGGCGCGCGATGCGCTGGCGATGCTGGGAGTCGACGATCATGGTTTGGATGAGGTGGACCGCAATTTGCTGCTGACGATTATTCAGAAATATTCGGGCGGGCCGGTGGGCTTGAGCACGATCGCTGCGTCGTTGAGCGAAGAAGAGGATGCGATCGAGGAGATTTACGAACCTTATCTGATGCAGCTTGGTTTGTTGGATCGCAAGCAGCGCGGGCGTGTGGCTACGGCGCTGGCTTACAAACATTTTGGATTGGATGAACCTCGCAGGCAACCTGCGCTTTTTTAGCTGAGACGAAACCCACCGCCACAAATCTCCTGATTGCACTGCAGTGCGTTTCTCTGCTGGGTCTCCGCGATGAAACTCCTGAGCTTCGGGCTAGAATGTTGTGGTGCACATGACGGGAATCCATTTATCGCTGGGATCGAATATTGGGGAGCGCGCCGAGAGTATCGCGCGTGCGATTGCGGAGTTGCGGGGGCGTGGCGTGCGCGTCGTCATGAGGTCTTCATTGTATGAGACGGAGCCTGTGGAATTTTTGGCGCAGGGATGGTTTTTGAATTGCGTGGTGGAGGTGGAAACGGACTTGGCGGCTGGGGAATTGATGCGGCTGTTGCTGGATATCGAGCGGGGGATGGGGCGGGAGCGGATGACGCCTAAGGGGCCCCGGATTATCGATGTGGATATTTTATTGTTTGGATCGCAGGTAGTACGCGAGGCGGATTTGGAGATTCCTCATCCGCGGATGGCGGAGCGGAGATTCGTGCTGGTGCCCTTGGCGGAGATCGCTCCCAGTGCGCTGCATCCCGTTCTGAAAAAATCCGTCGCGGAATTGCTCGCGGCCACGCCCGACCGCAGCGAGGTCCGCCCGTGGCAAAGCGGAACCAACAACCTCGCCACGGGTTTCCCTGCGCGGCGCTCCTAGCTCGTCCGCAGGACTTTCAGCCAGTGGAGAGTTATCGGGGGCTTGAGTTCCAGCGCTTCAAGTTGAATTTCTGTTTCGCGGCCTTGGCTGCGTTCCTGCCAGCGATAGACGCCGGGCTCGGTTTCTTCGCGCACGTGGCCGGTGGCTGGGCGGAGGAAGTCGCGCGCATCTTCGAACGACACTTTTTCGCGGGCTCCTGGACGCGTTAGCGCTTCCACGGCGTAACTGCGCAGTAGCTTCGACCAGTACGCGTCGAAAAGTTGCGAGGATGCGAAGATATCGCTCCAGGCGACTTCGCCGCCGAAGGCGACGATCACGCCGACTACATGCTCGCCTTTCAGGCCGGAGGTGGAGCGCTTGAAACGCCGCTCGACTTCCAGCGCGAAATTCTCGACGGAAGGTCCGACCGCCGCTGATTGATAAATATTGCGGTAGCCTTCGGTGGGCGCGGCGGAAGCCATCACGTGCGAAAGTTGCTGCGAGGAAATTTGCGGCGCCGTTACTTCGACGCTGGACGACATACTCGACTGGGCGCGGGCTGCGGCGGTGTCGCCTCGAACCGCGGCCCAGACTTTGCTCTGGTCCTGGGAGACGGCGGCTTCAGCGCGAACCGTGGGATGGACCATGGTTTTTCCGGCGGCGAATGTGTCACCGCCGTTGGTCCAGCGGCTGTGCTCGACGCAAAACACGTCGAGAGGCAGCGGTTGGGCGCCCACCGGTATGATGCGGTCCTTGCCGATGATGCGATCTTGCTTGCCTCCGGAAACTACTTCGCCGGCCAGCAGGAGCAACGGCTTCTTGCCGCGATTTACCAGGACGAGTTGATTGACCTGCGGGCCGCTGGAAATCATTGGCGCGGTTTCGCCACTGCCATTGCGCGAACGGCGCATGTACTCGCCTTGTTCGGCGACGATGGCCTTGCCCGAAGCGAGCGCTGCATCGAGGGTTTCGAAGTCGGCCGTGTATGCTTCTTGCGACGACAGCACAGGGAAAACCGTCAGCGTTTCATAGGTGATGGGTTCACCGACGCGCCAGCCGGTGGATGAATCGAGGCCGGATGCGAGCTCGGGTTCGGCTAAGACGCGCGGCGTAGAGCTGAAGGTCCAGACGATTACGGCGGCCAGAGCCGCGAGGGTTACCAAACTGGGAATCCAGATGAGTTTGTGGCTGGGATGCATGGCGTTCTCCTTCGGTGATTGCGCAAGTGATGCGTCGCGCGCGAGCCTTCCCAGTGAGAACGGGCAGGCGGCGATTCCTTGCAGGATTTCTGTGGGTGATGCGGCTGGAACCGAAGCTGACAATCCGTATTTTGACGTTACGCTATAGCTATGTTGCCTAACTGCCGCAAGAACTAGAGGTGCTTGCGATCTTCGAGTTCCTTTTCTCGCTTCTTGCGGTCTTCTTCTTCGGTGCGTTCCCATTCCAGCAGCTCTTCTTCGGACATTTGATAATCGTCGCGGGAGGCGAACATGGAACTGCGCCGACCGCGTTGGGCTGAGCGGAGGCCGCGGCGTTTTCGGCTTGTGGGGGAGAAGTCGCTCATGCTGCGAATGGGGTCGGCGAGCGCGCCGGCTTCGACGAGGAGTTCGCCGACTTTTTCAAGGAAGTCGTGCAGATGGTACGGCTTGAGGAGATAGGGCAGGCCTTCGTTTTCCAGGATTGGCTGAGCATCACGAGCTGCCAGCAGAGGTACGAGGAAGAGCACACGGATGCGTTTTGGTCGGGCGGCGTCGACTTCAGCGCCTTCGAGTGCGTCGGCGTCGCCTTGTGCGAGATCTTTGAGGATGTTGAAGAGCGGGCCGCGGACGTCGGTCATCGCTACGTTCACGATTACCAGACTCCACTGGCCGCTGGCAAGCTCGAGCATCGCTGCCGAGGCGAGCGGGACGATACGCACGCGCCAACCCTCTGAATCGAGGACGTTTTTCAGCGCGCGCTGGCTGACAATATCGTCGTCAATGATCAGGATGCCGACTTCTGCCAATGCAATTCCTGCCAGGAGTATGGAGTATCTCCACGAGTATATCGGCCGCCGATGGCGGGGGCATCTGGCCGCAAGCAGGGTTTCCAGGGCGAAGCCTGCCTGAGTGTACAGGCGAAAATAAAGCGAATATTAGTGCTTGACATAGCGAACAAAAGGCGAATATATTGTCTGCCGTGCGGCGAGGCAATCAATGGCCACTTTTCCCATTCTTCGTGCGACACCAGCGACGCTCCAACGTCCTCGGAAGCGTGCGAAGCAGACCAGTCTCACCCTTTTCCCCACAGCCGCTCGCCACGGCACATGTGAGTCACCGTGCGAAGCTTCCGCGCCCCCTCTGGCACCTAGCCAGAGAACGAAGCCCGCTACGGAACTGGTCGGCATTGCACGCCTCGCCGCTTCCTCCCCCTGCGCAGGTGCCAAGCGCGGGACGGAGTACTTCCTGCTACCCGTCAAATCGATTTTGAATCACTGCGATTCGGAGCGGGTTCCTTTTCGTTGGACGGTTAATCCCTATCGCGGTTGCGAATTCGGGTGCCACTATTGCTATGCGCGCTATACCCACGAATACATGGAACTGGATGGGAACGAATTTGAATCGAAGATTTATGTGAAGCAGGATGCTGGGCCTTTGGCGGGGCGAGATTTGGCGAATGAGGAAATCTGGGGCGAGCACATTGCGATTGGAACGGCTACTGACCCTTATCAGCCCGCGGAACGTGAGTATGGAGCGACGCGGGCGGTTCTGGAGCAGATGGCGGAGCGTGAGGGGCTGAACCTTTCGATCACCACGAAATCGAACCAGGTGGTGCGGGACATTGATTTGCTGAAACGCATCGCGCAGCGTTCGACGCTTTCTGTGAATTTGAGTGTGACGACGATGCGCACGCGGTTGGCTAGGCTGCTTGAGCCGCGCGCGCCTCGGCCGGATTTGCGGTTGGAAGCTGTGCGTACTTTGCGCGAGGCTGGGATTGCGGCGGGTGTGTTGGCGATGCCGATCGTGCCGGGGATTACGGATCGCGCAGAGGATTTGGATGATTTGGCGCGCGGGGCTCGCGATGCGAAGGCGCAATGGTTCGCTGGGAATGTGTTGTTTTTGATGGCTGCCTCACTCAAACATTTTTTGCCTTTCCTGGATGCGAAATTCCCGAAGCTTTCGCGGCAGTATCGCGCCTGGTACGGGCAGCACGGGAACGCGCCGGATGGCTATCGCAAGGAAATTACGGCGCGAGTGGAGAATCTGCGCCAGAAATATGGATTGGGTTCGCGTCCGGACCGGGGCGCAAGTCGCTCGTGGAAATCGCCGCAGTTGCAGCTGCGATTGAATCAGGGAGGAGAAACATGCCCCGCGTGAGAGCTTCGGCAAGGCCGGCGGGTCGTCGCCGCACGAAATCCGCTTCGGCTGCGACCGAGTCTAGTGTTGCGAGCGTCGCGCCGGTCGAGGTTAAGCCGGTGCGCGGGGTGAAGTTGAAGCACGTTTCCACGATCACGATGGCTGTGGCTTTCGTATGCTTGTTTGCATATTTGGCCGGACGGGTGGACGTGTCGGCCGCGACATCGGTGCCTGGACATATGCAGGGCGCTGCAAAGGAGCGCGCAATGTTCTTGGGATTGCGCACGGCGAAATACGAAGTGCAGGACATGGCCAAGGCGAAGCAGTGGTACAGCAAAGCACTGGGCATGGAGCCATATTTTGATCAGCCGGAGTTTTACGTGGGATACAACGTCGGGGGATATGACCTGGGGCTGGTGCCGGCGCCGAAAGCCCAAACCAAACCAGCTGCCGCGGGCGTTGCGTACTGGGGCGTGGCAGACGCGCACGCGGCTTACAAACGGTTGATTGAACTGGGCGCGACGCCAGTCGAAGCTGTTCAGGACGTGGGCGGCGGAATGCTGGTAGGCGAGGTTCGCGATCCGTTCGGCAATATCCTGGGCATCATCTACAATCCGCTGTTCAAACCCGGCGAGACGAAGTAGCGCGGGTTGGCGACCCGCTTTAATCAGGTTTGACGGCGGCCGTGTCGATTCCCAGCAGATGGGCAATATTCAACGCATTGGATCGGCTCAGCACTCCCTGGCGAAGTTTGTAATCGAACGACAGGTTTCCGGACTCACCAGAATCTTCGAAGTAAACGTTGTGGCCTGGCAAGCCATTCATCGCAATTTCAGTCAACGCCAGATCATGCGTTGTAATCGCTCCAACCGCGCCTCGGAGCATCAACGCGCGGACCACCCACTCGGTCGCAATCCTTCGGTCATGCGAGTTTGTGCCGCTCATGATCTCATCAGCTAAGAACAAGAGAGGGTTTTGATTCGCAATTTCAATCATGCGGCGCAATCGCTGCATCTCAGCCAAGAAATGAGACCGGCCATCGACCACGGAATCCTGGATACGCATTGCGGCACCGATTGTCAGAAGCGACAAGCGAAGTCTTGCGCATCGAACGGGCGCTCCCCTATTGGCCAAAACCACGTTCAGTCCGATGGCGCGCAGGAAAGTGCTCTTGCCAGACATATTCGATCCGCTGACGATCAGAAAGCGCACAGTGTCGTTCAACTGGACGTCGTTCCTTACGCAAGGAACTTCATCAAGGAGCGGATGGCCGAGCCCTTCGGCCTCCAATTCACGACTGTTCTCCAGAAGTAGGGGAACCGTGTCTCCGGGATGCTCATACGAATAGGTGGAAAGCGAAATCAGCGCCTCGAATTCTCCGAGTGCAGCCACCCAGGCTTGCAGTTCGGCGCCGTGACGAAGCCGCCAGTGCTCGATGGCCATGGCGAACTGGGTTCCCCACAACAGGCAAAACGAAACATACGTGAAAACTTCGTTGTCCCGTTCCTTGAGTAGACGCATCAATCTTTGCAAACGACGAATTTTGCTGGATGCTGCCGGCCCGCCGTGGGCTAGAGTTGCGGCCAGGGCACGAAGTTTCGCTGATGAAAACCGTTCCCGCTCCACAATTTCGAGGAGTTCACGCACAATCGGCAGCTCTACCGAAAGCGGGCCCATTGATTCGAGTACTGGTTTCACTTGAGGGCGAAACGCTAAGGCGAAGATGGCTTGAATCGTGAGCACCGAAACAGCGCAAAGCCACAAGTTGTGCAAATCCAAGACACCGCGCCAAAATAAAACCGGCAGCGAGAGTGCCGCAAGCGCCAAGACTAATGCAAGTGGCCGAGCCCACGACCCAAACGGGGAACGGAACTCAGCAGCCCATGTCTTCAAGAATTCAGGCCGGCAATCAAATGCTTGCGTAGGACCGGCAATCGCGAGCGATTCCGGTAACTCTCGACGCCCACGAAGTTCTGAGATCGCAGCCTGTCGGTTGCGGATTTCGTCGACGCTTGCCGGAGCCCTCATCCAGTTGGCGAGCGTCTCCCGACCCATCTGCGTGCGAGCCGAGCAAAGTAATTGAAAAAGCGATGCACGGCCAAAAAGATCTAAATCCGTCGAGTAAAAGTGTTCTTGGTTGAGGAAACCTTCAGCTTCGTCGAGCGATTCCCATTTCCGGTTCAGCCGCGCTTCCCCCTTTTCGTAATACTCAGCAAGGCTCCAGAGCTGCGTCAATCGCGCTCACAGGCGTGGCGTTGTCGCAGCACGAACACGGCAAGAATCGCAACCGGGACGAGAACCAAAAGCGGCAATACTTTTGCAATGAAGGCGTAATACAGGATCACGATGGCGATAAATCCAACCGCGGCGAGGGCGAAGTTGTAGGACGATAGCCCGCTCAGCTTATCGTCAATGTCACTGATTAATTCATTCGCCCGTCGAGCATAGAACGCGGACGGGCGAACCGTTTCCTCATGGGGAAGGCTTGTCAGACGTTAAGACTATCATTGACTCCACCTTAGATCGCGCCGCGGACGTTTCGGGTGGGAGCCGTCGAGGAATTCCATGCGACCAAGGCTTTGCCGTTCCCTTCGCCGCTATCGTGGCGGCTGCTGTTGCGGCGGTGCAGACGAACTTCTATTTCCTCGGCTCCAAGAAGGACCCCAGCGCTCTATTATCTATCTGTTGCCAGAAGCTCGCATCGCGAGAGGCTAGCAGGGAGTCTTTGCGAGAATTCCAGCGGAGGAAATGAGGAGTTTGGTAGTGGGCCTGGTGATGCTGGCGACTGGCCCAGACTTCGTGGAGAAGGAAGAGGTTAGGATCGTCGAGCGAGCGGTGAAAATCGTACTGCAGGCAGCCTTTTTCTTTCCGTGTGGGCGTAATCAGTGCGCGAATTTCTGATTCCAGCGAAAGATGTTGGCCTTGCTTCGCGCGCAACTGAACGAGCAAGGTGACAGCTTCGTTTGGAAGCGTGGCAATCTTGCGACGTGTGGGCTTTGGTTTGCGGGCTTTGCGCTGCGCGGACTTTTTCGCTTTTCGTTTAGCCATGGCGGCGAAGATCGTATCGCAGATTAGGTGCAAAGCAAGGAAGGACTGTCTTTCATGAGGTGGCGATTTTGGATTGCAGCTCAGTGCAGGTTAGCCACAGCGGAAGAAGCGGCGGTTACGGTTGCGGCCACAGAGAGTTCGGGCGTCAACGGGGCAAGCCGACACCACGCAGCAGGTCCTGGAAACGCGGGTTTTCGCGCAGGCTATCCATCGTCGGGTCTATATGAAGATAGATGAGCCAGTGGCAATGCTCTGCGTAGGATTTCTCCAAGTATTCCAGTGCGCGGTCGTTTTCTCCTAAGCCGATATGGATTCCCGCGAAGAAGTGAGGCGCGACGTATTTGTGCTGTGCGAGCGTGGTCAAATCCTCAAGGATTTGCAGTGCTTCTTTTGGCCTTCCCGCCTGCGCATAAGATTGCGCCAGTGCTGCGCGCATCAGCGGACTACCGCCTGACAGATGCACGCCCTTCTCACCCGCGCTGATCGCCAACTCGTAGCGAGCGGTTTTGCGATAGAGCAGCCCCAGAAGCCAGTAGGTCATGGGATAGTTCGGATCCAGTTCGACAGTGCGCAGCAGTTGTTCGACGGCCTCGTCGTATTTACGCGCATGATAGAAGTTCCATCCGATCGCATCATTAATAATGAGCGACAAGGGATCGAGCTCCAGGCTTTTTTTCATCCTGATGAGAGCTTCTGCGTGGCGGCCCATGGTCATCAGGCACTCGGCGTAATAATGATTGGCAGTTGGATAGCAGGGATTTAATTCAAGGCTGCGTTTGAACTCTGATTGAGCCGCTTCCCATTCCCAATCGTGAAGCCACAACGCGGCTGCCAGAGGCGTGTGGGCTTCGCCGAGATCGGGATCGAGCTGCAGAGCTTTGAGCGCGGACGATTTGCCTTTGGGGAATGCGTCTTTGGGGGGAAGGTAGCTGTTCCATCCTAAAAGCATGTAGGATTCAGCCACGCCCGTGTAGGCGAGAGCGTAGCTGGGATCTTTTTCAACCGCTTGCTGGAAATAGCCAATCGCTTTGTAGAAACCTTCTTCGGTCCATCGGTTCCAATGATGACGGCCTTGCAGGTAGAGACTGTAAGCCTCTGCATCTTCGGTGTGGCGCCGGTTGAGGCGTTTTTTTTCGGCGCGCGTCAGCTGTAAACGCAATTTTCCCGATATTTCATTGGAGATTTCGTCCTGAATCGTGAAGATGTCGCCCGGCTTGCGATCGAATTGCGCGCCCCATATCTGAGAGCCTGTCGCGACGTCCACTAACTCGGTGCCAATACGCAAAGAGCCGCCGCTTTGCATCATTCTTCCGGTGAGCACGGCGCGCACATTGAGTTCGCGACCGATGGCTTGCGGGTCAATTTCGCGGCCCTTGTAGCGAAAGACCGTGCTCTGCGCCATGACGCGCAGTTTGGGAACCGTCGCGAGGTTGTTGATCAGGCTGCCGGTGATCCCGTCGCTGAGGTAATCGTTTTCAGGGTCGCGGCTGACGTTTTCGAAAGGCAACACGGCCAGCGAGCTGATAATTTTGGAGACACGTGGTGCCCGGAAGGAGCCGGATTGTTGCGTCGCAGTGCGCGACCCCGGATGGCTGGCCGAGGACAAATGATTGGTGGTTGAGGTCAGGACGGATGGGGTGTCTTGCTCGCGATCCAGGCTGCCGGAATCGGTATCGCGCTTCAACCGTCGCAAGTCAGCAAGAATTTCTGCCGCGTGCTGGTAACGCTGGCCGCGATCCTTGTCGAGCGCTTTTTCGATGATGGTCTCAAGCTGCGGCCGAGCGTGGGGATTGATGCTGCGAACGGGAGCAGGCGGACGCGTCAAAACAGCCTCGATGATCGCGCCGCCGGTGCCGCCACGAAATGCCTGGGTGCCGGTCGCCATTTCATAGAGGACGAGGCCGAGCGAGAAGATGTCTGTGCGCGCGTCCAGATCGTCTCCGCGTATCTGCTCGGGCGACATGTAAGAGGGAGTGCCGCTGATGATTCCAACAACCGAACTGGGGTCGGAAAGCGCGTCGGCGGAATTCGCATCGGAGTCGGCGACGGCTTTGGGAATCAGCTTGGCCAAGCCAAAATCGAGCACTTTCGCGCGCCCGCGTTTGGTGACGAAAATATTCGCGGGTTTGATGTCGCGGTGAATGATTCCTTCGGCGTGCGCGGCATCCAGGGCTTCCGCGATCTGAATCCCCAGATCGAGCAGATCTTCCACAGGGAGCGGCTTGCCATGGATGTGATTGCGCAGAGTTTCGCCGTCCATGAATTCCATGACGATGAACGCGCGGCCGTCTTGCTCGTCGACGTCGTAGATTGTGCAAATGCCGGGATGGTTTAGCGCGGATGCAGCGCGCGCTTCGCGGCGGAAGCGCTCGAGAGCTTGAGGTTGCTGCGCGAGATTTTCAGGGAGAAATTTCAGGGCCACCGCGCGTTCCAGCCGGGTGTCCTGGGCCTTGAAGACGACGCCCATGCCACCGGCGCCGAGTTGCTCCACGATGCGATAGTGCGAAATCGTCTGGCCAATCATGGGCGGGCAAGGATTTGGTAAAGACGCAAGCTAGACTACCGCGTTTGATCGTCGGGACTGGATTCGGCCGTCGATTTTTTTCTGTCCGTCTTTGGCGGTTTGGGCGAACTGATCAGACTCAGGATTTTAGAGCCGTCCCCGAATTTATCCGCCGCGGAGAGAGGCTCTTGCTCCAGCGTAATGTTCTTGTTGCAGACCGAACAAAGCAGGGCTGCGTAGGCGCCGCCATCCGCTTGTCTGAACATGTTGCAGCGCATCACGCGACCGCAACATACGGGAACCCACATTGTGGAAGCATTGTCGGCAGACATGAGCGCCCTCGCGGGATGCGAACGCGGGGGATTATACACTGGAATCCAATTTGTGGCGGCGCGAGACGCAGCGCGCGACGCCTCCGCTAGATTGACGAGCGAGTACTAGCGAAATGCGCGACAGGGAGTAATTCGCTAGGCGGTGATGCTGCGCAGGGATTGGTGCTTTTCGAGGGCTTCGATGTTCTGCAGGATGGATTCGATTACGAATTCATCGCCGAATTTCGAATTGATCATGACGTTGTACAGCGGGCGGTGCGGCCATTGCTTGCCGAAATAGTGGCGGATGAAATCGGCGCGGTCGCGATCCACTTCGGCGACGAGCTGCTGCGCTTCTTTTTCGGTTTTGCCAATGGATTTGATGCGGCGGATTTTTTCTTCGTCGGAAGCGTAGATGAAAACGTGGAAGGCGTCGGGGCGATTGCGCAGGAAATAGGGTGAGCCGCGGCCGACGATGACGCAATTGCCGCGCGAGGCGACATCTTCAATCACTGTTTGCAGCATCTCGACCATGCAATCGGTGTCAAAGATCCGAGACCCGCCGATTCCCAGAGCGCGCTCGTAACTACCGCGCGCGTACACTTTGAAGAGACGATAGAGAAAGGGATCTACGCGCTCGTCGCAGCGCTGCGCTTCGCGGTGGTCGACATTGGCGGCGCGGGCGATTTCTGCAGTGATTTCCTCGTCCCAGAGTTTCCAGCCGAGTTGTTCGGAGAGCGATCTGGCGATGAGCGTGCCGCCGCTGCCGTATTCCCGTTCGAGGGTAATGATTTTCACAGACATCACTGGCGCCGGTGCGAGCCTACAACCCATTTCAGAAGTATGCAAGCGCGGCGAAAATGCCGGCTGCAGGGGCTCAAGCCCTCTTCCTGGTCGAGCCGGACGGCGGGGCTGAAGCCCCGCCCTTGCGGGCCTCCCTCTTACGAGACGGCTGCTAGTGTGCTGCCATCGGGCCGCCATGTTTTACTTTCTTCATTAGGAAAACGAAGGGAATCATAGCGGCGACGCAACAGCCCAGAATCCAGAAATTGTCCACGTAGGCGAGCATGGTGGCTTGGCGGTTCAAATTGAAGGCCATCATTCCATAGGCTTGGCGAGCTGCTTCGGCGGGGCTGGAGCCGCGGGTGATCAACAGGTGCGTGATGTTCGAAAGCGCGGTCTGGAATTGGCCATTTCCGGAATTGAGTCGCGCGGTGAGATTCGACTGATGCACTTGGGCGCGGCGCGCGAGCATGGTGGTGACGAAGGAAATGCCCACGCTGCCGCCGATATTGCGCGCGAGGTTGATGAGGCCGGAGGCGGCGTTATTTTTGCCGGGCGGGATGACGGCGTAAGCGGCGGTGTTGATGGGCACGAAAAGAAATGCGAGGCCGATGGCCTGGAATACGCGAGCGGTGGCGGCAAGGTACGGAAATCGATGAAGGTGTCGAAATTTGTCATGTGAAACAGAGAAAAAGAAACCATGGTAAGGCCGAATAAGCAGCAGGCGGCGCGCGTCGGTGTGACCCAGCAGAATAGCCGACGAGCGGCATGCACAGCAATAATTGCGATTCCGCCGGGCATGAGCGCGAGGCCGGCCTTTTGCGCCGTGTAGCCCAATAATTGTCTGCAGAAAAAGCGGCAAGAGCACAGTACTGGAAAGCAGCGCGAAGCCGACCATGAACATCAGCATGTTGCCGATGCCGAAGGAGCGGTCTTTGAAAAGATGCAGATCGATGATGGGATGCTTTGTGATGCCACTCCCAGATCACGACGGCGATCAGAGCGCGACGACGCAGACGACGGTCATGACGAGATGAAGTGCGAGCCGAACCAATCGTCGCGCTGGCCTTTATCGAGCACGACTTGCAAGGCGCCGAGGCCGAGGGCGAGCAGGCCGAGGCCGATGTAATCGATGCGGAAGCCGTGTGCGTTTTTGCTGCTTCAGGTAGGGCGGATCGGTGATCAGCATGTTCGTGAGGAACAGCGAAATGATGCCGACGGGAATATTGATGAAGAAAATCCAGCGCCAGTTGAAATTGTCGGTGATCCAGCCGCCGAGCGTGGGGCCGATGGCGGGGGCCAGCACCACGGCCATGCCGTAAACGGCGAAGGCCATGCCGCGCTGTTTCGCGGCGGAAAGTGTCGGCGAGAATCGCCTGCTCGCTGGGCTGCAGACCGCCGCCGCCGACTCCTTGCAGCACACGAAAGAAGATCAGCATGCCGAGGCTGGGCGCCAGTCCGCAGAGAAACGAGCTGATGGTGAAGAGCGCGACGCAGGACATGTAAAAGCGCTTGCGGCCGATCAGCTGCGGAAAACCAGCCGCTCATCGGCAGGACGATGGCGTTCGAAACCAGATAGGAGGTGAGAACCCAGGTGCTTTCGTCCTGGCCGGCGGAAAGGCTGCCGGCGATGTGCGGCAGGGCGACGTTGGCGACGCTGGTGTCCAGAACTTCCATGAACGTCGCGAGCGTGACCGTGAGCGCGATGATCCACGGATTGATGACCGGACGCGGACGCCAGGCGGAGTCGAGCGGAATTGCGGCAGCGCTCAAGCTGATTTCACTTTAGACTTTGGGCTCGACCGACATTCCCAGCCGCAGATGGTGATCGCTGTTCTGTCCCTGTATCGAGAACGATTTTTACGGGGATGCGCTGGACCACTTTCACGTAATTGCCCGTGGCGTTTTCCGGCGGCAGCAGGCTAGTGCGCGCGCCGCTGGAGCCGGCGATGCTGTCCACGTGGCCTTTGTAGGTGCGGCCGTTGGCGTCCACTTTGATTTCCGCGGACTGGCCCGGGCGCATGTATTTCAGCTGGGTTTCTTTGAAGTTGGCGGTGACCCAGACTTCGTCGAGCGGAACGATGGAGAATAGTTGCTGGCCGATCTGCACGTTCATTCCGACTTCGGCGTTTTTGCTGACAACGCCACTCACCGGCGCGACGATTTTCGTGTATTGAAGATTTAACTGGGCCTGTTCCACTGCGGCTTGCCTTTGCATCACGGTGGCGTCCGCGGAAAGTGCGCGAGCGCGGGTGGAAGCTACTTGCCGCGGGCCGGTTTGTGCGTTGCGATAATTCGCTTCCGATTGCGCGAGCCTGCTGCGCGCCTGGGTGACTTGCTGCTCGGCGGCAGTGGCCGAGGCATGGGCTGATGCGACTGCAGCACTGCTGGCTCTTGCCGAGGCAACGGCCTGGTCGTATTGCTGCTGCGAAATTTCCTGCTTCTCGACGAGCTGTTTGTAACGCAGCAAGTCGTTTTGCGCTTTCACGTCGTTGGCTTGGGCCTGATCAAGCTGGGATTTTGCGGCGCTGAATTGCTCCTGGGCGACGGAGATGCCGGCGCGCGCGTTTTCCACATCCGCTCCCGTGGCAGAAACCTGGCTATCGGAATTCACGGAGGCGATGGGGACGTTGATATTCAGAGCCTGCGCGGTGGCTTGGGCGTCGGCGAGTTGGGCGTTGGCCTGATCGAGGGCGACTTGATAATCGCGCGGATCGATTTCGGCGAGGACGGTTCCGGCGTCCACATACTGATTGTCGTCCACGTTGACTTTGATGACGTAGCCGGTGATGCGCGCGCTGAGCGGCATCAGGTGGCCGTCCACTTCGGCGTCGTCGGTGGTTTCGTACATCGAAAAATAGCGATAGGTGAAATAGCCGCCGACCAGCAGCACCAGTGCAGCGATCGCGAGAAACATGGGCGCGCGCGGGTGCAGTTTGAAATAACTTTCGTTGCGGCGCGGGCGGCGGCGCGGCCGAATGAGTTTCGGTCGGGACGCGGCTTTTCCGCTGCGGGTGGATTTGCCGAGACTTCTGTTTGCTGGGGCATGGGTTATTTTCCTTTGAAGTATTCTTTTACGCTTGCTTCCGCCAGGCCCAGCGCGCGTGCCAGGGAAATTTTCGCGTAGTTGTAACTGTAGAGACTGGAAATATAACTGTCGTTCGCGGTGGCCACCTGCTTCTTGCGCCTGGACGACTTCCACCGTGTCCGCGACGCCCGCCGCGAAGCGGTCGCGCGACTGGTCCAGAGTCTGCTGGGCCAGGTCAATGTTGCTTTTCGCGACTTCCACTTGCTCCGCGGAAGACTGCAAATTCAGAAAGGCGGTGCGCACGTCCTGGTCAATCTGCGCCGCGAATATTTTCCAGGCGCTGGCGCGCCTGCTCGAGCTGAGCGTCGGCTTGCAGTTCGTCGCCTTGCACTTTGCCGCCCTGAAAAATGGGGAATGTTTAGCGTGCCACGCGACGTCAAAGACGCCGTGCGTGGTCGAGGGTGGAAGTGGTGCCGGCGAGGCCGTAGTCGCCGCTGAAAGACAACGTCGGATAGTTTTCGGCGCGCGCGGCTTTTTTCGTGTATTCCGCGGCGCGCACAGTGGCGCTGGCAGCCATAAAATCGGAGCGCGAGGCGTAGGCGCGCTGCAGCGCTTCGTCCAGGTTCATCGCAGTGAAGGGCTCGTAGGGAGATTTGTCAGTCAGTTCGTATTGTTGGCCGGCGGCAAGGCCGATGACGCGCGCCAGAGTGAGTTTCTGGATCGCAAAATCATTTTTCGCCTGGATGAGCTGCTGCTGGCGCGTTTTTAATTCCACTTGAGCGCGCAGCCCGTCAATGGCTGGAGAAGTGCCGGCATTTACTTGATCGGATGCCTGGTTGTAGAGGGCCTGCGCGGTGGTCACCTGCGCGGCGACGGATTCGATGCGCGAGGCGTCCGCGATGGCTTGCAAATAATTGTAGCCGACGGCGAGGACGACGAGGTCGCGCGCATCCTTCGCGGTGTATTGCGCCGCTTTCATGTTTTGCGTCGCCGCATGCGTGTTATTCAGAGCGTTCAGATCGAGCATGGATTGAGTCAAGTACGCGCGCGAATCGAAATAGGCGAAGGGCCCAATGATGGTGGGAATGGTCACGCCTGGAATCGCGTTAAACCCGAATTCCGCGAGGTCGACCTGCGAAGCGTCCACGTAACTGGAGGTGGTGATGTTTGGAAGAAGCGAGCTCAATTTTTTCCAGCGTTCGCCACGCGCCGAACCGACATCCTGATCCGAGAGGAGGAGTCCCAGATTGGTCCGTAAGCCGCGGTCAATCGCGCCTTGCAGAGAAATCTGGAGCACGCCCGCTTCCAATTTTCCCGGCACGCTGCCTTGAAACGAGCTTTGCGTTTGGGGAGCGACTGGTCCGCTCGTGGTGCCGTTCGAGGTAGAAGACGGCGGGGCAGGCGCGGGACCGGCGACTGCCTGCGCACGAGCCTGCACAGCTGCGAAGCAGAGCAAAATTATAAGAATTAAAAATCGCAGCGGTCGAGCTATCACGGATTCCTCCTGCTCTGAATATTGTGAATTGGATGAAGCGGAACGTTTCGACGACTCCGCGAAGTTTCCATCCAGTGTCATAGGCTGGATAAGGTTGGTCACGCTTTCGATCTCCGCGGCCGTTTGCGCATGGTTCGCGCTTCGGCGGGCAGCAAGATCGGGTGGATCAGGTCCCAAATCTCTTCAGAAGTCTTGCGCAGCGTGGAGTCGGGCTTGATGGCCCAGCTCATGGTGACACCCATGAAGATTCGCTGGGTCATGCGGGCCAAGTCCAGTGCTGGAATGTCGCGCCTGATTTCGCCGCGTTCCTGCGCCAGCAGGAAAATCTGCGCCAGGATTCGACGGCCCAGTTGGCTGCGTTTTACCAGTTCTTCGCGGACCGAAGTGCAGGAAGCGTGCGCCGCGAAAATCGCGCGCAGCAGGGCGGGGCTTTTATCGGCTTGGCCCACGGCGTCCCCCACCAGTTCGCGAAATACGTTCAGCACGGGTCCTTTTGTCACGCGCGCTTGCTGGAGAGCGCGTTCCACCGCGGCGGTGCGCTGGCCGCCGAATTCGGCCAGGATATGTTCCTTGGTGGGGAAATAATTGAAAAAGGTCCCTTTTCCTACATCGGCGGCTTCGGTGATGTCCTCCACGGTAGTTTCCAGGAAGCCACGTTCGGCGAAGAGAGCCAGAGCGGCGCGGTAGAGGCGGTCGCGGGTTTCCCTGCGATGGCGTTCGCGGCGGCCGGCGCGCGGGGCGATTTTGATTGGCCGAGGGGCCGAGGATCGAGAGACGGTCTTCACCAGGACACCATGATTGACTGTAGGACAAGTCCGACCAATAGTCAACATTGGACGTTGGTCAGATGGCGGGATGTGACTGCCCGAGAGGGCCAGCGGGACGAGAAATCATGCGGCGCAAAAAAAAGCGCCGGAGGCACGGGCCTCCGGCGCGGGAAGTAGGTCGAAGTGAGAACGCTTACTTCGACAAGTTCTTGGGGCTGTGGTCGCGCAGAACTTCTAGCATGAGCTTCGCGTCCGGCGTGGGCCGAACCGCGCCGTGCAGCACGATTTCGCGCGCGGAGACTTTCTTGCCGTAAATGCGTTCGTTGGCGTCGTTGTCCGGGCGCACCGTGGAGCCTGCCAGCGAGATTCCCGCGAAGAGGCCGCGGGCACGCGAGTAGGTGAGCATTTCCGCGCGCAGGGTTACGTCAGTATCCGCCGCAGCGTTACGCCCAACGGGGCCGGCTGCAACCGAGGCATCGCCGCCCAACTTAACTTTGCTGGCGAGAATGGCGTTGGCGCCGGCGCTATTCATCACCAGAATAACGAAGTCTGTGGCCTGGCCGCCGGCTTGAAATCCGACGCTTGCGCCTTCCAGGGCCATCATGGCCGGCGCGCTCCAGGGTCCGTGGAAGGTTGCGCCGCTGCGGCAGGTCATCACCCCGCGGCCATAACTGACGCCCACGACAAATGCGGCCTTGAGCACGGTGGGATAAACGATGACGCAGTCCGCTTTGTCAATCAGGCTCTGCGGAATGTTGTCGGGGATGTCCATGATTTCCTTCAGAACTGTGCCGGCGGTGCGAATCCGGTCTTGCTCGGTGGTGGTGTCCTCAGCGCGCGATGGCGCGGGGCTGAAAATGGCGGGCAGGCCAATCAAGGCAGCAACGAGCAGGGCCGAGAGAAATTTGCTTTTCATGCGATGTACCCTCCTATGGGTGGACCATGATGATATGGATATTGTGCGGGAATCGCAACCTTTCTGCGGAGTGTGCCGCGCGGGCGCGAGGGTTGTCATATAATTTGGACGCTTTTCAGATTTACGGTTTGACGACAATGATTGCTTTGAAAATTCGATGGCGGATTTTACGGCGCGCGCGGATTGCGCCGTTGATTTTTGGCGCCTTGGCTATCGCCGTGGGCGGACAACAAGCTGCGCCGATTGCGCCGGTCGCTGCTGCGCCAGCAAAAAAAGCATCAGGCAGCGCGCACGGTGCGAAGCCGCGGGCTGACGTCGTGCGATTTCGTGCGCGCGTGGATGCGGCGCTGGGTGAAGCGCATGCGCAGAAAGCGCTGTGGGGCATTCTGGTGACGGATCGCGACACCGGCGAAATTCTGTATGAGCTCAACGCCGATCGGTTCTTTACTCCCGCGTCGAACGCAAAAATTGTCACCACTTCGCTGGCGCTTGCGACGCTTGGTCCGACCTATCAATTTCGCACTACATTGGAATCCGCGGGGCGATTCGGAGACGATGGGCGCTTGCTGGGCGATTTGGTTTTTGTGGGGCGCGGGGATCCGGATCTTTCCAATCGGAAATTTCCTTACGCGGGAAAGGTGGAGCACGACGGGCCCGCTGAAAAAGTTCTGGCACAGATGGCCGATGACGCGATCGCGAAGGGACTGAAAGCTATTGACGGCGATATCGTCGCGGACGACAGCTACTACCCTTACGATCCGTATCCGCCGGGATGGAGCGTGGGCGATCTTTATTTCACCTTTGGTGCGCCGGTGAGCGCTATCGCGTTCCATGACAATTCGATTTCCGTGGAAGTCAGCCCCGGAATTCGCGTTGGTGATCCGGCTGGCGTTGCTGTTGAACCTGCTGCGGCGATTGGCACCTTTGGGCATGAACTTACTACCGGAGCGGCCGATGCCAAGCCGGAATTTGGCGTAGGGCGACAGCCGGGGCCGGAATTTATGTTGCTGCGCGGTTCGATACCGTGGGGCCACGCGCCGATGAAACTGGATCTGGCGATGCCCGATCCGGCGGAGACGACGGCGCTGGCGTTGAAACAGATTTTCGAATCGCGTGGAGTGCGGGTCACTGGAACGATTCGCGTGCGCCACGCGCCGCCGGCGGAAATATATCCGGATGCGGATGTGGTGCTGGGCCCGGCGGCGGCGCCGCGTGCTCCGGACACGATTGTTTTCGCGGTGCATATATCTCCGCCGCTATCGGAGATCGTGCGCGTGACGAATAAAGTGAGCCAGAATCTGCACGCCGAATTATTGTTGCGAGCGGTGGCACACGAGAAAAAGGGATTCGGAGTTACGGACGCGGGGATCTGGGCGGAGCAGGATTTTCTGAAGACGGCGGGCGTGGCGGATGGTGACGTGGTTTTCACCGATGGGTCGGGGCTTTCGCGCGACGATCTGGTTACGCCGCGAGCGATGGTGCAGCTCTTGCGCTGGGATTCTTTGCAGCCTTGGGGCGCGGATTACGTTGCCACGTTTCCGATTGCCGGCGTAGATGGGACGCTGGAGACACGGCTGAAGGATACGGTTGCGGCGAGCAGGATCGAGGCGAAGACGGGGGCTCTGGATCACGTGCGGGCGATCTCTGGTTTTGCCACTACGTTGCGCGGCGAGCGATTGATTTTTTCGATATTTGGGAATAACAATCCGCAGCGCGGGCGCGATGCTACGCTTGCGGCCGATGCGATCGCTGTCGCGATGGTTGAAGTTCTTGGTGCGCCTCCGCCGGCAGAGCACAAGAAAAAGAAATAAGGCGCCCGTCAGGCGCGCCGGTCCGCGCGTGTACGCTGATTCCCACAGGCAACCGGGCTACAATAACTGGATCACTTCATTTTCACGTTGGGGGATTCGTGTCGCGCTCAGCAGCTCAGGTTCTGGAATTCGACCAATTGAAACAGATTGTCGGCGGCTACACCTCCTGTGCGCCCGGACGACGCGCGATTGCGGCGTTGGCTTTTCACAATGATGTAGCGGCGCTTGACACGGAATTTGTGCTGGTGAATGAGGCGGCCAGTTATTTGCGCGCGGGGTCCGAGCTGGGATTTGGCTCCTTTGCGGATCCCGAGCAGTGGCTCGCGCGACTGGTGGTTCCCGCCGCAGTACTCTCCATTGCGGAATTTTTGGATGCGATTTCGTTGCTGGAGATTGCCGGATCGCTGCGGCAATTATTCAAAGTCGACGCGGCAAAGTATCCGCAGCTTGCGGCGCGTGCGGCGGCTCTTGGCGATTTTCGGCATCTGGCGACGGCGATTCGGAGCGCCATACTGCCGAACGGTGAAATTAGTGACGATGCTTCGCCGCAGCTGCGGCGGATTCGCAGCGGCATCGCGCAGGGGCGGGCGACGATTCGACGTTCGCTGGAAAGCATCTTGCGGTCGCGGGGCGAGACCGGCGGCGTGGCGGGCGGCGAGGATTACGTCACGCTGCGCAACGATCGGTTTGTGATTCCGGTGCGTGCTTCGGATCGCCGCGGCGTGCCCGGCGTGGTGCACGGCGCGAGCGCGACGGGGCAGACGGTGTTTGTCGAGCCGCTGGAAGCGATTGATCTGAATAACCGGCTGGTGCAACTTTCGGAAGAAGAGCTGGTGGAAATTTCGCGGATTCTGACGGAGCTTACGGAGCGGTTGCGCGCCGAGCGCGGCCCACTTGCGGCGGCGGCCACGCAGCTTGCGCATCTGGATTCTGTTTATGCGCGCGCGCGATTTGCCCGCGAGATTGATTGCGTGATGCCGGTATTTCAGGCGGGGAATTCGCTGCGGTTGGATGCCGCGCGGAATCCGGTGCTGGAGGCGAAGTTGCGTCCGCTGGGGCGGAAGGCAGTGCCGCTTTCGCTAGCATTGGGCGGCGATGAAACGGTGATGGTGATCAGCGGGCCGAACACCGGCGGCAAAACGGTGGCGTTGAAATCCGTGGGGCTGGCGGCGCTTTCGGCGCAGTCCGGAATTCCAGTGGCCGCGGAACGCGCGGAGATGTCGATTTTCGATCACGTGCTGGCGGACATTGGGGATGAACAATCCATCGCCGCGGATCTTTCGACGTTTTCGGCGCATATCGTGAATCTGAAAGCGATGCTTGACGTAGCGACGGAGCGCTCGTTGATATTGGTGGACGAGATGGGCACGGGCACGGCGCCGGAAGAGGGCGCGGCGCTGGCCGTGGCGCTGCTGGAGGAATTTCGCGCAAGGCATTCGCTGACGATTGCCACGACGCATCACGACCGGCTGAAGTCTTACGCTTCGACTACGCCGGGAATCGTGAACGCGGCGATGGAATTTGATGAAGAGAATCTGCGCCCCACTTACCGGCTGTTGGTCGGCGTTCCGGGGACTTCGAGCGGGATCGAAATTGCGCGACGGCTTGGCTTGCCGGAGCGGGTGGTGGAGCATGCGCGCGCGAGCCTGACGCCGGAATCGCGGGAGGCGCGCGATCTGATCGCTTATCTGCATCGCTCCCGTGACGAAATCGAGACGATCAAGCGGCAGTCGCGCGAGGAATTGGTGCAGCTGGAAGGCGAACGGCGGTTGCTGCAGACGGAATGGGTGGAGCGGCAGAAAAAACGGATTACCGAGCTGGAGAGAAACTTTCAAGAGACCGAGAAGCGATTGGAAGCGGAAGTGGCGCGGGTTACTGCGGATATTCACGACCGCACTTTGCGCGCGCAGATCGAAAAGCAGTCGGGCAAGCGGCTGAGGAAAATGGGCGCCGATGCGCGCGCTGATACGAATGCGGCGGTGGTGGAGATTTTGGCTGGTGCGCAAGCGGATTTGGGAGTTTCGCCTCCGGTCGCCGGAAAATCTATAGCGCCCGAGATGCTTTCCTCTGGACAGCGCGTTGTGGTGAAAAATTTCAAGCAGCCGGTGATTTTTCGGCGACACGATGGGCGGAATGCGGAGATTGAGGCGGGGCCTCTGCGGATGCGCATTCCGCTGAGTGATGTGTTGGCGATTGCGGACGACGTGCAGGCGGCGAGGCCGAGGGCGGATGGAGCAGGTCGACACTCTGGCGTCACGGTGCATTCGCAGCCGAGCGATGAACCGGTCAGCGACGAGATCAACGTGATTGGCTGCACTGTGGAGGAAGCCACGAATCGCGTGGACAAGTTCATTGATGAGGCTTCGCTGGCGGGCAAGCCGTCGGTGCGGATCATCCATGGTCACGGCATGGGCGCGTTGAAGCGAGGGCTCGCGACATTTTTGTCCGCGCACCCGTTGGTCGAAAGCATGCATCACGAAGCCGCGGATCGCGGCGGCGAGGCCATTACGATCGCGGAGTTGCGGGCATGAACCTGGGAAAACGAAGAGGTGTAAAGTAAGAGGTCGTTGGGACAAATGGCGGAAGCGGGATCATTTGCGGATCGGGTGAAGCAGCAGGCGGACATTGTTCGCGTGATTGGCGAATATGTGCGTTTGAAGAAGAGCGGGCAGAATTTCAGCGGGTTGTGTCCGTTTCATCAGGAAAAAACTCCTTCGTTCAGCGTTAGCGCGGTGAAGCAGATGTATTACTGCTTCGGCTGCGGCAAGGGCGGTGACGTTTTTCAATTCGTGATGGAGTTGGAGAAGGCGCCGTTTCCAGAAGCGGTGCGCACTGTTGCGGAAAAGTGCGGGATTGCGATTCCGAAGCCGCGCGAACGTTCGCCGGAGGAGCGTAAGGAAAATCAGCAGCGTTCCGGGCTGGTGGATATGCATCGCGAGGCGGCGGCTTTTTTTGCGAGGCATTTGCTGCAGACGCCGGAAGGAAAAGTGGCCTACGCGTATCTGGAAGACCGCGGGTTGGATCGCGAATCCATGACGCGTTTTGGTTTGGGATTCGCGCCGTCGGCCGGGGATGCTCTGTTCCGTTTTCTGAAGCAGAAATATCCAGACAATATTCTGGAAGTTTGTGGGCTGGTTGGGCGCGATCAGAGTGGACGTTTCTACGATCGCTTCCGGCGCCGCATTATGTTTCCCATTTCGAATGAAGCGGGGAAGGTGATTGCTTTCGGCGGGCGGGCGATGGGCGACGACATGCCGAAGTATATGAACTCGCCGGAAACGCCGATTTATTCCAAGAGTGGCGTGCTGTATCACCTGGATCGCGCGAAGGAAGCGCTGCGGCAGAGTGATTTCGCGGTACTGGTCGAAGGGTACATGGATGCGATTGCTGTGGCGCGCGCAGGCGTGGGCAACGTCGTGGCGAGTTGCGGCACCAGCCTTGCGGAACCGCAGACGAAACTGCTTGCGCGATTCACGCGACGGATCGTGGTGAATTACGATCCAGACATGGCGGGGCAGGCTGCGACGGAGCGTTCGCTGGTGCTGCTACTGGAAAAAGAATTCGATGTGCGCGTGCTGGCCTTGCCGGGCGGGGCGGATCCGGACAAATTCATCAAGGAACAGGGCGTCGAGGCGTACAAGAAATTGCTTACGCAGGCGCCGCCCTACCTGGATTATTTGATTGGGCGCGCGCGATTGATGGACCGGAGCACTGCGGCGGGAAAAGTGGCGGCGCTGAATTTTCTGCTGCCTTACGTGCAGCGGCTGCCGAACCGGCTGCTGCGTTCGGAGTGGGCGACGCGCATCGCTTCAGAATTGCGCGTAGATGAGCCGGTGTTGCGCGCGGCGTTGCGTCGCGCGGCGGATGAGCGACGCAGCGAAGTGAAGCCCAAGGCCGAGCTGATGACACCTGCGGTGAAACGTGCCGAACGGCAGCTGATCCGCATGCTGTTTGAGGCCGTGGAATTTCGCGAAAAGCTGGCGCGCGAAATCGCGGCTGCGGATTTGCACCGCGGATTGGAGACGCGAAACGTTTTTGCGGCGCTGATCTTAGCGATTGCGGCGGGGCAAAAGCTGGACGCCGGCGCCGTAGCCGCGACACTCGATGATAAAGACCGGCGACTGTTCTTTGAGATCCTTTTTGAGACGCTGCCGGAAGGCACTTGGGCGGACGCGGAAAGCTGCCTGGGTTTCCTGCGGCACCGGCCGGTGGCACAGGAACTGACAGACCTGCAGAGGCAGATCGAGGCGAACCCTGCGGCGGAAGAATTGAAAAGATTGGTGATTCGCAGGATGGAGCTGCTGCGATTGCTATCGCGCGAGAGGGAACCGGAACCGGGCAAAATCCTTCCCGAGCAATAACTTACGGCGCATCGTTGACGTTAGCGTGGGTGATATTGTATATTCGTAGGGTTTTGGAGGAAACGGGCGGCACGTTTCGCGCATCACATAGATGTGCAAGGGCAGGCGCGGGCGTGGCGGCACGGGCGCGGAATCGGCGACGGGTTCGAAAGTTCGTTTTAAAAAACCGTTTAAATGCAGCTAATTTGCAGTGCGCCGGGGTGTCTCACCACGGCGGCTTTGCATTTTGCGGATCCGTTTGCGCGCATCGCCTGACCTCTGCGAGGGAGGAAGTGTGACGGTAGCTCTGGAAGAAAAATACGATCAGGTACGGCAACTCATCGCGATGGGCAAGGAACGTGGTTACTTGCTCTACGATGAGGTGAACGATATTTTGCCGCCCGAGGTGCACTCCTCGGAAGAAATCGACGATTTGCTTTCGACGTTTGAGCGCTATGGGATTGACGTGTATGAAGACCTGGCAAGCGCGAAGGTGGCGCTGGCCGCGGCGGACGCTACCGATTCCCCCGAGCCGGCGAAAGATACCGAGTCTACCGCTTCGGAAGATGGCGAGCTGGATCTGACGCCGGGATCACTGGAAAAGACGAACGATCCGGTGCGCATGTATTTGCGCGAGATGGGCACGGTGCCGCTGCTGACGCGCGAAGGCGAAGTGGCGATTGCCAAGCGCATCGAACGCGGACAGCTGCTGGTGCTGAAGACGATTACTCGCGCACCTTTGATTCTGAAAGAACTGCTGCAGGTGGGTGAAGATCTGCGCAATGGCTCGCGGTCCATCAAGGAAATCGTTCAGTTCGACGACGAAGAACTCACCGAAGAAAAGATCGAAGCGAAGACGAAGGAAACACTGAAGCAGATTGACCGCGTGGCGAAGCTTTATCTGCTGGCGCTGAAGCAGGCAGCGAAACTGGGCAACATGGCGAAGTCCAAGAAGCGTCCGTACCTTAAGGCGCGCTATGCATTGGCTCGCACGCGTGTGGAGATGTCGAACCGGATGCGCGAGCTGGAGTTCAACCCGCTCGAGAAGAAGCGGCTGATCGAAAAAATCCGTCAGACTGTGGAACGCGTGCATTTCCTCGAGCGCGAAATCGTGAAGCTCGAGCGGCGCGTGGACGCTTCCAAGGCGGACGTGCAGGCCGAAGCGCGCAAGGACTTGCGTTCGCGCAAGCAGGAGCTGGCGGAAATTGAATTGGCCAGCGAAGTGAGCCCCACGGAGTTGAAGCGCGGGCTACAGGTGATTCTTCGCGGCGAAGCGGAAGCGGAGCAAGCGAAAAAGGAATTAATCGAAGCGAACTTGCGATTGGTGGTTTCCATCGCGAAGAAATACACGAACCGTGGGTTGCAGTTCCTTGATCTGATTCAGGAAGGCAACATCGGTTTGATGAAGGCCGTGGATAAATTCGAATGGCGCCGCGGTTATAAGTTTTCCACCTACGCGACGTGGTGGATTCGGCAGGCCATCACGCGCGCGATTGCCGATCAGGCACGCACGATTCGTATTCCCGTGCACATGATCGAGACGATTAACAAGCTGGTACGCACGCAGCGGCAGTTGGTACAGGAACTGGGGCGCGAGCCGACTTCAGAAGAAATCGCCAAGCGCATGGACATTCCCGTCGCGAAAGTGCGCAAGATTTTGAAGATCGCGCAGGAGCCGATTTCGCTGGAGACTCCGATCGGCGAGGAAGAGGATTCGCATCTTGGGGATTTCATTGAGGACAAGGCGGTGGTTTCGCCTTCGGACGCGGTGATCAACCTGAGCCTGAAGGAGCAGACTTCTTCTGTGTTGAAGACGTTGACGCCGCGCGAAGAGAAAGTGATCAAGATGCGGTTTGGTTTGGATGATGGCAGCGAGCACACGTTGGAAGAGGTGGGGCAGTCGTTCGCTGTGACGCGCGAACGGATTCGACAGATTGAAGCAAAGGCCCTGCGGAAGCTGCGGCATCCTTCGCGCTCGCGCAAGTTGCGGGCATTCCTGGAAGGGTCCGCGAACGATTACTAAGCGCGATACGGCAGGGGTGGATCTGGCGCCGCCCTTGCCATTGCAGGGCTACTTTTCCGGTACTTGCCGCAGAATCGTGCGGTCCTCTATCAGAACGCACCCCGATTTTTCCATCCGGCGAACGTTTTCCACTGCATCGGCGTCGGCGAGCAAGCTGTCGCGGTATATTTCGTATGCAGCCAGGCTGGGAAAATCGATCAGCGCCAGAGCGAAATTCGTCGGTCCGGCGATTTTTGTCGGCAAGTAGTATCCCACGAGCTTTCCGCCGCAGCGCTCGATAGGCTCTGGGAATCGGCGCGCGTAGTCCTCGAAATCAGCCAGCTTGCTGATGTCCAGCGTATAGCGAATGCACAGGGTTATCATCCCAGTCTCCTTGTGGCCATTTGCGCAACGCTCCTTTGGATTCAACTCGAGAAAACTTGCAGGCGTGAATCGCCGCGGTCGCTTAGCGTTCTAGAATTTCCTGCAGGCGATTCAGCGCTTCGAACCAGTAGGCTTTCATATGGGCGCATTCCTTCGAGTTTGCCAGCTTCATGTGATCTACCGCAACCTGGCTCTTTCCCGGGCCTTTGGGGTAGAAATTCACGCTGAGGCGGCTTCCGCCGCCGTTCCATTTCGCGCGCAGGGATTTATTTTTGGTGGCGGTGGTGATTTCTATTTTTACGTCTGGTAACCAGCGACGGCGAAGTTTTTCGTTGATCCAGGCGTCGTAGGATTTGCTCAGAGGGATGCCGAGGGTGCGGCTGCCGGAGGCGGCGAATTCACCGTCACACTTTTGAAATTTTTCGCGCAGGCCGCGCTGGTGTTCGTAGGGGACGGCGATCATCTGGCACCACCATGGGCCGACTTTTTGCTCCGTCTTCAGGTAGGCGGCGATGTCCTGGTGTTTCATTTTCTTGGCGCCGGCTTTGTCCAGGATTTTGAACCACTCGAGCCACGTCTTTCCGGTTCTTTCTTTCACTGCTGCGCCGCTCATGCGTTTTGCTTCGCGTGGTTTCTTCATTTTCGTGACTCCCGCAATTAATTCTGCTGCTGAGCGGTGGACCAATTCACTGCCGAGCCGTATTCATAGACGAGTTGCGCGCCGCGATCGGCGCCGATGGTGAGGAGCACGCCGAGCACCACCAGGCCCAGCAGCAGCACCTTGCGCAGGTGCAGCGGGAAATCGTTGCGCATGAAAAATGCGAAGCTGCACAGCGCGATCGCCAGGCTAGTGGCGGTGAGCATCAGCGTTTCATGAATTCCGACGGCGCGTTGTGCCATGCCGGGCGCGACGGAATTCTGCGCCACGAGGCCGGTAATCACGGTGATGACTGCGGCGAAGGTTCCAAGATAGAGCAGGCGCGAAGCCGTGCGCTGCAATTCGTCGCTCGCACGCCGGACCGCGAGGATTTGGAACAGCAGTGCGGCGAGCCACAGCACGATGGGAAAATGCACGAACATCGGATGATAATTCAGCGCCGCTTTTAAGCCGGGGAGCATGGTTGCGTGCCTCCTTGCGTGGATCGCGCGCAGTAGCAGCGCATTATCTGACAAACGCCCGGCGCGGTAAACCGAAGTATAATGCGCGCGCCTGGAGGCGGGTTTTGTGGAATCGGAACGCACGACGAGAGGGACGATCGTGATGCGCACGATCCGTGCCGGAATTTTTGTGCTGGTCGCGCTGCTGGTGCTGATGATTTTGGTGGTTGTCGCAACCGGCGCGTTCCTGCCGCAGCAGCACATTTCCACTCGCGCTGCGCAATTCCACCAGCCCCCCGACGCGATCTGGCAGGTCATTACCGATTACGCGAAATATCCAGAGTGGCGCAAGGACGTGACGCGCGTGGAGATGCTTCCGCCAGTGAACGAGAAACCATCGTGGCGCGAATTTGACATTCAAGGGGGATCGATTCCTTATCAAGTGATGGTGATGGTGCCGCCGCGAGCTTTGGTGGTGCGGATTGCGGATCCGAAGCTGCCTTTTGGCGGGACGTGGACTTACGAAATTTCGTCAATGAAGAACGGCAGCTCGCTGGTGCGCATTACCGAGGCGGGCGAAATTTATAATCCGATATTTCGTGTTGCTGCGCGCTACGTGCTTGGCTATTCGCGGACGCAGGAGCAATATCTGCGGGCGCTGGGCGCGAAGTTCGGCGAGCCTGTGACGATTGAAAAATGACCAGCACGCGAAAATGACGGCGATGCGAAAAATGAGCGTGCTGCGGAAAAGTTCAGCGAAGGCTCGCGCGCCGGAGCGTGATTATTCGCATCGGCTGCTGATTGATAAGCTGGGAGTGAAACAGGGACAGAAGATCGCGGTGCTGGGAGTGGAGAGTGCGGAATTTCTGATGGAACTGGCGGCACGCGTTCCGGAATATTCGCGCAAGAAGCGTGTGAAGGAAGCCGACCTGATTTTCTTTTCGGCGGAGGCGGTTGCCGACCTCGCGCAGTTGAATTCGCTCGGGCGCTCGATTCAGAAAAACGGCGCGATCTGGGTGGTGTACCCCAAAGGCCAGAAGCACATCCGTGAGATCGACGTGATCAGTGCGGGAAAAGCCGGCGGACTTACCGACAACAAAGTTTGCAGCTTCTCTGCGACGCACACGGCATTGCGTTTTTGCATTCCTGTCGCGCAGCGTTGATTTTTCTTTCGACCGCGGGAAACGTGCAGATTACGTGACGACTTCGTGGTATGTGGCGCAGGCTGGAATCTGGCGCTTGGGGTTATCGCGATCGTAAAAAACGACGACTGGCATGCCTTCAAAGAGTTTTTCCGTGTAGTCGAAGCCCATACCCTTGCGAGTTTCGTCTTGAAAGTCGTTGAATTCGTATTCGACCGACGATGAGCTCTTATCGCCTCTCCACTGCCTGACCACCGTCGCCAGCGCGACTTCGCCATTCTCCAGTAAATCGCATTCACGCACTTGCGAGCGCCACATCGCGTAAGGAAGAAGTAGCAGAAGCGCGACGATGGCGGCGATGACCCAATCCCCGGGTGTAAACACGGCGACGGAAAGCTTGCGCTCCCAAATCGTGTACAGATGCACGCCGAAGATTGCTGCAAAACCCAGAACAGCCAGAAGCGCCACCGACAAACTGACGCGACCCCGCGTAGACATGCGGATTTCGCGCGGGCGCGAAGTCCTGAGTAGAGCTTGTTGTTGCGCGCTCGGTTCGATCGTTCGCTCGGCAGTTTTTCCGGCTACTGCGCCGGACGGAGCGAATGAATTCGTCGGGACAGGAGCTGCGCGCATCGCCGGCGCGGAAAGCGATTGCAACCTCGCGAGGCTTCGGCGCGAAACGAAGTAGTTGATGAGAATTCCGATAGCGGGGAAAACGGTGAAGATCGCGATTTGATACGGATTGCGGAAATGCCAAAAATGAATCAGGAAAAAAACGAAGCCGCCCATCATGAAGATGCCGATGGGGATGGAATTCAGGCCTGAGCGCACATCGGCCAGGGCTGCGTCGCGATTCCAGCCGCAACTGGGGCAATAGGGTTTATTGCCCGCGAAACGGGTGGCTCCATGGCAGCGAGGACAGGGCGGTCGAACCATATAAAATGGTAGCGTAATTTTTCGCCGCAGCAAGCGCGTACGGCTATCATGTTTCCATGGCGACAAGCCTTGAGGTGCGCGGACTGACGGTGGAGCTGCCGACGCCGGCTGGATGGGTGCGGCCGGTGAACGATGTTTCGTTCACGCTTGCGGAAAGCGAGACGCTGGGGATTGTTGGGGAATCTGGGTCGGGCAAGACGATGCTTTCGCTGGCGCTGATGGGATTGGAACCGCATGGCGCGCGGCATACGGGCGAAGCTTGGTTGAATTTGCGCGGCGGCGGGCAGAACGGCGGCGCGCGAACCGCGCCGCGCGAAAATTTGCTGGCGATTTCGCAGGACGAGATGCGCGACCTGCGCGGGCGCGAAATCGCCATGATTTTTCAGGAACCGATGACGGCTTTGAATCCCGTGCTGCGCATTGGCGCGCAGGTGGAAGAAGCGATCCGCGTGCACGAGCCGCGTGCGGGCGAAAGCCAGATTCATCGGCGCGCGTTGGAAGCGCTGGAGCGTGCGGCGCTGAACGATCCGGCGCGGCGGGCGCGGCAGTATCCGCATCAGCTTTCGGGCGGACTGCGCCAGCGGGTGATGATTGCGATGGCGCTGGCGGCGGGGCCTGGCATCTTGATCGCGGATGAGCCGACAACTGCGCTGGACGTGACGGTGCAGAAACAAATTCTGGAGCTACTCGGGAAATTGCGGAGCGAACTGCGGCTATCGATGCTGTTTATTACGCACGACCTGGGAGTTGTGGCGCAGGTCGCGGGGCGCGTCGCCGTGATGTACGCGGGGCGCATCGTGGAACAAGGGCCGGTGGAGGAAGTGCTTCGTGCGCCGCGGCATCCTTACACGGAGGGGTTGCTGCGCGCGGCGCCGCGGCTGGCGCGCGAAAAATTGGTGCCGATTCCGGGCACGGTTCCGTCGCTGGACGCGTTGCCACCGGGCTGCGCTTTCGCGCCACGTTGCCCTCATCACGTGGCGGAGTGCGATGCGGCAGTTCCGGAAATGCGCGCGGTAAACCAAAATCACCAGGCGAGGTGTATTCTCGTCCGATGAGCGCGACGAACGAATCACCGAACGGGCCGCCGAATCATGCGAGCGTGAGCGATCACGAATTGAAAGCGCTGGTGCGCGAACGATTCACGAAGACCGCTGAAGTTTTCGGTGATTATGCGGTAGCGGAGCGGGTGGCCGAAGCCGAATTGCTGGCGCGATTGGTCGCGGCTGGGCCGGCGGACGTGGCCGTGGATCTTGCGAGCGGCCCGGGCACGCTGGCGTTGCGATTTGCGAAGCACGTGCGCTGGATGTGCGCTTACGATTTGACGCCCGCGATTCTGATGCGAGCGCGGCAAAAAGCGGCGCAAGAAGGATTGCTAGGCAAGCTGGGTTTTGCGATTGGTGACGCGCAGACTTTGCCGTTTGCGGCCGGCTCGCTGGATCTGGCGGTGACGAGTTACAGCCTGCATCACATTTCCGATCCGGCGCGAGTGATTCGCGAAATGGCGCGGGTCGTGAAACGCGGCGGGCGCGTGGGATTGATTGATATTGTCGTGCCGGAGGATCCCAAAGTGCGCGCGCTGAATCATCACATCGAATGGATTCGCGATCCTTCGCACTGTCGGTCGCTGACGCTGGCGGAATTCCGCGCGATGATGGACGCTGCTGGCCTGCGAATCGCGGCGACGGAAACCCGCGAGCATCCGCGGACTTTCGAGCACTGGATGCACGTGGCGGGGTGGAAATCGAGCGATGCGGAATATATCGAGGCGCGGCGCCTGATGGTTTCTTCCATCGCGGATGACGGATCGAATTTTCATCCACGTTTTGAGCCGGCGGATGTGTGCCAGCCGGGCGCGGAGCCTTGCCTCTACATGGTCAACACCGGAATCCAAATCGCCGCCGAGAAAATGTAGGGATGCCTGGCGAAATTCTTCTTGAGGCGCGCGCGCTGAGCAAATCGTATTCCGTTTCCACGGGAGCGTTCACACAATCGGCGCGGCGGGCGCTGGCGGTGGACGGCGTAAGCTTCGCGCTGCAGCGCGGCGAGACGCTGGGCATCGTCGGCGAATCCGGATGCGGCAAGACGACTCTGGCGCGCATGATCATGCGGCTGGCGGAGCCCGATTCCGGCGAAATTCTTTTTCGCGGCGAGGATTGGCTGGGCGCGCGCGGAGCGACGCTGCGTTCGCTGCGGCGGCGGATGCAGATGGTGTTTCAGGATCCGATCGCTTCGCTGAATCCGCGCATGCGCGTAGGCAGTATTGTGGGTGAGCCGCTGGCGATCCACGAGCCGCAACTTTCGAGTGCGGAACGCGGGGCGCGCACCGCGGAAATCCTACAGGCCGTGGGACTGGGCCGCGATGCTGTGACGCGTTATCCGCATGAATTTTCCGGCGGGCAGCGGCAGCGCATCGGAATCGCGCGGGCTTTGATTTTGCGGCCGGAGCTGGTGATTGCGGACGAGCCGGTTTCGGCTTTGGATGTTTCGGTGGGCGCGCAGATTTTGGAATTGCTGGCGCGTTTGCAGCGCGAATTTTCGCTGACGTTGCTGCTGATTTCGCATAGTTTGCCGGTGGTGGCGCAGTTGGCTTCGCGCGTGGCGGTGATGCAGACGGGGCGGATCGTGGAGATTGGCGCCGCGGAGCAGGTGCTGCAGGCGCCGCAGCATGCTTATACGCAGGCGCTGCTGGCGGCTGTACCGGAAATTCCAGCTTCCTGACTTTGCACGCTCCCGTTGGTGACAAGCTTCTCTGCGATGTGCTAAACAGTGGCTTCGGCTGGATCATTCCCTTCTGTCAGGCGTAGGGAGATTTAGAAGCGTACCTCGAATCGTCTGGATTGAATCAGGAGGAAAGCAGCATGGCCAGCGCAGAGAATCCCTCTCCCTCGACCTCTCCCGCTGCTGCGGGCTCCGATAATTCGTTTGGGCGAATATTCGGCGTGCTCTTTAGCCCGCAGGTGACATTTGAATCGATTGTGCGCAAGCCGACTTGGGTATTGCCACTGATTCTGCTTGTCTTCGTCGGTGGGGCCGCGACCACCGCAATAACCCAGCGTGTGGGATGGCGTGCTGTTATCGACAGAGAGATTGAAAAAAGCCCAAAAGCGCAGAAACGGCTGGAGCAAATTCCGCCCGAGAAACGGGACGAGCAACTTAATGCGCAAGCTAAATTCACACCTTACCTTTTGTACAGTATCAACGTCCTGGGTCCGTTCATTGTAGCAATCGTCGCGGGCGCCATTTTCATGGCCGCGTTCAACATCGTGGGCGGTTGCAAAATCACTTTCAAGACTTCACTCGCTATCTACGCATATGCCTGGGTGCCTGCATTGATCGCAGGTCTGCTAGCGATCCTAGTCTTGTTTATCAAAGACCCCTCGACCGTTGACGTCAAGAATCTTGTGGCGTCAAATCCCGGCGCGCTTATGTCGGAGGAGTCTCCGAGATGGTTGGTCTCGCTGCTGAGTTCGCTCGATCTGTTTTCTTTTTGGAGCATAATTATGCTGGCGATAGGTTACAGAGCGGCAGATCCGAAGAAAATCTCGTTTGGTATGGCCCTCGGCGTTGTCGTCAGCGTGTGGTTTATATACGTGATGCTCGGCGTCGGTTGGAACGCAGCTTTCTCCTGATACACTCGTTCGGATGGAGACAGAGCAGGCGGGAATCAAGTTCGAGGTGCTGGCGACCGACTCGACGGGGGCGCGCCTGGGACGCCTGACCACGCCGCATGGCGTTATTGATACGCCGGCGTTCATGCCTGTGGGCACGGCCGCGACGGTGAAGGGCCAGACGCAGCAGGATCTGGAAGATCTGGGCATTCAAATTCTGCTTTCGAATACCTACCATTTGTATTTGCGTCCCGGGCACGAATTGATCCGCCAGATGGGCGGATTGCACAAATTCATGGCGTGGCCGCGGGCGATTCTCACCGATTCCGGCGGGTTCCAGGTTTTCAGCCTCAGCGAATTGCGCAAGGTGACGGACGAAGGCGTGACGTTTCGTTCGCATCTGGACGGCTCGGAACATTTTCTTTCGCCGGAAAAAGCGCTGGAGATTGAAATCGCGCTGGGCGCGGACATCGTAATGGTGCTCGATGAATGCATCGCGGCGCCGGCGATTGAAGAGCGCGCCCGTGAAGCGGCGAAGCGGACGCTGGATTGGGCGCGGCGTTCGCGTAATTATTTCGCGCAGCATGGAGACGTGGCGCGGCAGATGCTTTTCGGCATCGTGCAGGGCGGCACTCATGCGGCGCTGCGGCGCGAGAGCGCGGACGCTCTGGTGGCGCTCGATTTTCCCGGATACGCGATCGGAGGCTTGGCTGTGGGTGAGCCGCACGCGAGCACTTGCGAGATGGCAGGCGTCGCTGCGTCGCGTTTGCCCGCTGATCGCCCCCGCTATTTGATGGGAGTGGGCAAACCGGAGCAAATTCCGGATTACGTGGCGCTAGGCGTGGACATGATGGATTGCGTGCTGCCCACACGCAGTGCGCGGCACGGCTGCCTTTACACTTCGCAGGGGCGCATGCTGATTAAAAACGCGAAGTATGCCAATGATCCGCGCCCGATTGACGAATCTTGCGAATGCGCGGTGTGCCGGCGCTACTCACGCGCTTATCTAAGGCACTTAGCAACGAGCGGAGAATTCCTCGCGCTAATTTTGAACACCCACCACAACATCCACTTTTACCTTGACATAATGCGCAAAATTCGCGAGGCTATCCGTTTTGGGATGCTCGAAAAGCTCCGCTCTGACCTTCAGGCTCGTCTGAAATAAGACAAACCCAAGCAGCTGTTGGGCGCGGTCGCAGGGCGGAGCAGCGTCTTCGGTGAACGAGTTCCCGGCTTGCCGGCCCCCGGCAAGCTTGTCCGTCCTGGCGGATTGGCCCTGCTGGGCCGAAGTGCCGGCGAAGCAGGGAAAGGCGTAATGATCGTGACAATTTCTATATTGGCTTCAGCGAACCTCGCTCTGGGCCTGCTGGCGCAGTCGCAGCCGGGCGGGATAGCGCTATTCCTGCCGCTGATCCTGATCATGGTGATTTTTTATTTTCTGATGATCCTGCCGGCGCAGCGCCGCCAGAAGAAAGTCACCGAAATGCTGACGGCGTTGAAAAACGGAGATAAAGTCATCACCAACGGCGGAATCTATGGCACGATTGTCGGCCTTGAAGGCGACACGGTGCAACTGCGCATCGCCGAGCAAGTGAAAATGAAGGTAGCCCGCAACGCGATTGCGGGACTGCAGTCAGAACCGCCGAAGGAGAGTTAGGCAGCCCGCATGAATCCCCAGCTCAGATGGAAGTTCATTCTTATACTGATCGTCATTTTGATTTGCTTGTATGGCCTTTTGGGATTGCCCACGTTTCCCACGTCGCTGACGCAGGTGAAGGCTAACCTGCAGGATCGCATCAAGCTGGGCCTGGATTTGAAGGGCGGCAGCCACCTGGTGCTGCAGGTTCAGGTGGATGAAGCCATTGGCCAGCGTTGCGATCAGGCGGTAGATCAGCTCACCAAACAAGTTCACGAAAAGAACATCATCGTCGGAGATATCCGCCGCGTGGACGACACGCACATTGAGGTGGACAACGTTGATCCCAGCACCTCTGGCGCGTTTCGCGATTTGATCTCGACGCAGTTCACGGACTGGGCTTCAGCTCCCGCCGCGGGTGTGGTGAACGGCTACCTTCTGACCTTGCGGCCCTCGATCATCGCTGATCTGCGTCGTGACACCATGAGCCAAGCTCTGGAGACGATCACACGGCGTATCAATGCGCTGGGTTTGACCGAGCCGACCATCGCTTTCACAGGCCGCGGTGACAACGAAATCCTCGTGCAGCTTCCCGGCGAAGGCGATCCGAGCCGCGCCAGGGCGGTGATCCAAGCGGGTGGACAACTCACGCTGAACCGAGTGGCCGACGATCAAACGTATCCCTCGGAAGTTGCGGCGCTGTCCGCGAAGGGCGGCGTGCTACCTCCGGGAACCGTGATCGTTCCTGGCAAATCCGAAGCACAGAGCGGCTTTCCCGTGCAGACGGTTTATTACATTCTGGATCGCGCGCCGATCGTCACCGGGCAGGACTTGCGCGGCGCCAGTCCAGCTCCAAACGGAAATAATCCCGGACAATTTGAAGTGCGCTTCCAGCTTTCTACTTCGGCTGCTACGCGATTTGGGCCTTTCACTGAAGCGCAGTCGCAGTTGTCGCCCAAGGGGCGCATGGCGATCGTGCTGGACCATCAGGTTTATAGCGCGCCAACGGTTAACGGGCGCATTGATGATTCCGGTGTGATCGAGGGGAATTTCACGGAGGAGTCGGCGCAGGACTTGGCGCTGGTCTTGCGCGCCGGCGCGTTGCCCGCTTCCATTAAATATTTGGAAGAGCGTACGGTTGGTCCTTCGCTGGGAGCCGACTCAATCCGCGCGGGCGTGCGGGCTTCGATCGGCAGCTTGATCGTGGTGATGATCTTTTTGGTGATCTACTATCGGCTCAGTGGTGTCAATGCAGTTGTGGCCCTGATTCTGAACTTGATTATCCTGGTGGCGTTCATGGCGATCGCCGGGGCGGTGTTGACGCTGCCTGGAATTGCCGGCGTGGTGCTGACGATCGGCATGGGCGTTGATTCCAACGTGCTGGTATTCGAACGCATACGCGAAGAATTGCGCAACGGCAAGGCCCCGGCGACGGCCGTGGATTTGGGTTTCCACAACGCGTTCCGGACGATCATTGATACGCACGTGACGACGCTGGTTTCCGCGGCCTTTCTTTTGTTGTTTGGGACCGGACCGGTGCAAGGCTTTGCGATTACGCTGATTATTGGATTGCTGGCGAACGTGTTCACTTCGATTTTTGTTTCGCGGGCGATTTTCGACTGGCATGTGTCGCGGAACGATCGTCAGGCGGAACTTAGTATCTAATCGGGTCTTTAAGGTATTTAGCTGTGCGGTGAGTCGGTGCAATTGTTTCAAGATGGCGCCTGGCGCGCCATGGATTGCCTGATTCCGGCTGCTACGAAGCCCTTATAGTGCAGGGACGGGACTTAGAGCCTGCCCTGCCAGCAGCAGATTAACCAGGCCGGCCGCAGGGAACTAACGCAACCGGTCCGGTGTCAAACAAAGGTGGATAGGTATCAGAATGGAGTTTTTCAAGGGCGTTAACGTTGACTGGATGGGGAAGGCGAAGTACTTCGTCGCCTTGTCCTCAATTTTGCTGGTAATGGGATGGGCTTCGATTTTGAAGAACGGCGGGATGCACTATGGCATCGATTTCCGCGGTGGCACGCTGGTTTATGTGCGGTTCGCCGGCCCTGCGCCGCTCGATCAGATTCGCAAGGGTCTGTCGTCGGCCGGGCTGAATGACAGCACCATCCAGACGATCAGTGACAACGTGCTGGGCGGCGGCTCACAGAACGATGTGGTGATTGGCTTGGAGCAAAAAGGTCAGACGGATGATTCGTCGCTGAATGTGGGCAGGGAAGCGATTGTGAACGTGCTGCACAACACGTTCGGGACGGCGGATGCTGGCGGCAAGCCGGATTTCAATTCCGTGACCAAGGAACAGCTGGCCGATGCGCTTACAACAAAAGATCCGCTGGCGCTTGGAGCGGCGGCCGGTGATCGTTACAATCAGCTGGCGCAGCGTTTGCTCGCCGCGCGCGACGCCGATCATAGCGGAATCGTCACCAGTTTCGATCAGCTGAAAGCCGTGGACGGCGTCACGGCGGCGGTGCTCAGCACTTTGAATAACGGATTCGTGCTCGGCAATTTTACAATTCGCGACGTGGAGATTGTCGGCCCCAAAGTCGGCGCGGAACTTCGCCTGCAGGCGATTCGCGCGACTTTGTATGCACTGGCGGGCATGTTGATATATATTGCCTTCAGGTTTGAGTGGGTTTACGGGGCCGCCGCGGTGATCGCGGTGTTCCACGACGTGCTCATTACTCTGGGTTTCTTCTCGCTCTTCCATTTCGAAATTTCGCTGACGGTGATCGCGGCCTTGCTGACGCTCGTAGGCTACTCGATGAACGATACGATCGTGATCTTCGATCGTGTGCGCGAGGACCAGCGTTTGATGCGGCGGGAGGCGTTTCCAGATGTCGTGAATAAGGCCATTAATCAGACGCTTTCACGGACGATATTGACCAGCGGATTAACGTTCCTAACCGTCCTGGTACTTTTCCTCATGGGCGGGCAGGTGCTTCGTGCTTTCTCTTTTGCCATGGTGGTAGGAGTTGTGGTAGGAACATACTCCAGTTTCGGTATTGCCGCGCCCATTGTGGTGGTTTGGAACAAATATCGCGGTCAGGGAACTGCCGTTCGCGCCGGATCCGCAGCCGACAAGCGCGTGGTGGCAGCTGCTAGGAGGTAGGCGCCATGTTTGACGATCTGGTTGTCTCCAGTGCCAATCCGAAAAGGACGAACAACTCCTGGACGGTGGCTCTTTCGGCCATCATTCAGGCTTGTTTGCTGGGCATCTTGATTTTGATTCCGCTCATCTATACCGAAGCTTTGCCCAAAACTTTGCTCACCACTTTCCTGGTGCCTCCGCCACCACCGCCTCCCCCTCCGCCACCTGCCGCGGCGATACAGAGAATCGTGAAGCCGGTGGTGCGCCTGATTCACAACGGTCAGATGATGGCGCCGACGGTGGTCCCGAAGAAAGTGGAAATGATTAAGGAAGAAGAAATGCCGCCGGATGTTGGCGCGGTGGGCGTGGTCGGCGGCGTCCCTGGCGGTGTGCCGGGCGGTCAGGCCGGCGGCGTGCTGGGCGGCATCATCGGTGGCTCGGGCGGCGGCATGCCTCCCCCGCCGAAGGCGACTCCTTCGCGCATTCGTGTGGGCGGCAACGTGGCGGCGGCCAAACTGGTTCGCCAGGTCACTCCGCTCTACCCGCCGATTGCCAAGACGGCGCACATTTCCGGCACGGTGATTCTGCACGCCGTGATCGCCAAGGACGGCACGATCCAGAATCTGGATTATGTCTCGGGTCCTCCGTTGCTGATGAAGAATGCGATGGATGCGGTGCGTCAGTGGCGCTACAGTCCCACCTTGCTCAACGGTGAACCGGTGGAAGTAGACACAACAATTTCGGTCGTCTTTACTTTGGGCGGTTAGGCAAGGCTTGCTTCAAGCTCTTCGCGGGGCTGGGGCGGAAATAAAATCCGACCGGCAGATTTTTGCTGCCTTGGTCGTTTCACAGGAACGGAGGATCAGATAATGCTTGCGAATTTACTTTTTGCCGGTGTGATGATGTTTCAGCAGCCAACGGGTGAAGTAGGCTGGGACCTGGTGAGCATGTGGCACAACATGGGTATCCCTGCCAAGACCGTGGTAGCCATTCTATTCATTATGTCCGCCTGGTCGATCGGCATCATGATTGACCGCGCGTTGATGTACAGCGCCGCACGCAAGCAGTCGCGGATATTCGTGCAGCAAGTGGCGGGCGCGCTGAAAGACAACAAGCTTGACGAAGCGATCTCGATCGCCGAGCGCAACAAGAAGAGCCACATCGCCAAGGTAGTCGCGACCGGCTTGTCTGAATTCCAGGCAGCTTCGGCGCAGGTGGGCGATGAAGAAGTGATCGAAGCGGCGAACCGCGGTCTGGAACGCTCGGTCGCCATCGTGCACGCCGAAATGAAGCGCGGCCTTTCCGGTCTCGCCACCATCGGCTCGACGGCTCCGTTCGTCGGACTGTTTGGCACAGTGATGGGCATCATCAACGCGTTCAAAGGTATTTCCGCATCGAAGGCCACCGGTCTATCGGCGGTCGCCGGCGGTATTGCTGAAGCGTTGGTCACCACGGCGCTGGGCTTGGTCGTCGCGGTTCCTGCGGTGTGGGCGTTCAATTATTTCACAAATAAAGTGGAAGCCTTCGACGTGGAGATGGACAACTCCTCGATGGAGCTGATCAACTACTTCATCACACGCCGCGGCGGGAAGAAGTAAGCCATGGCCTACAAGCCCAAAGCACCGCCGGTGATGGCCGCGCCGAACGTGATTCCGATGGCGGACATCATGCTGGTGTTGCTGATTATTTTCATGGTGGTGACGCCCATGTTGCAGAAGGGCGTCTCGGTGGATATGGCCAAGGTGAATAACGCCCGGGACCTGCAGGATGCCGACAAGGATGACGCCATCATTTTGGCCGTCACGCGTGACGGCAAGATGTATTTGGGCAGCACACAGGTTGGCCTGGACGATATCACCACCAGGATCAAGGACCTGATCGCCAACCGCCTGGACAAGACCGTCTTCGTGCGCTCGGATTCGCGCGCGAAGTACGGCGACGTGGTCAAGGCTGTTGACGAAGTCCGTGCTGCCGGCGTGGACCATCTGGGCCTGCTCACGGAAAAGATCAAAGCCAAGGGTGGAGCAGCTCCTCCAGCACCTCCGCCGGCCGATTAGGACCAGGCGCGAGGTTCAACTCGTAGAATATAAGGAGTTTTCCCATGGGAATGGCAGTAGGTGGCAGTAAAGGTTCGATGTCCGAACCGAACATCGTGCCTCTAATTGACGTGCTCCTGGTGCTGATCATCATTTTCATGGTGATCACGCCCACGATTCCCCAGGGTCTCGATGCCCTGGTGCCGCAGCCCACTCCTCCGAACCAGAAGCAGGATGACGCGCTGCTGGCGAAGACCATCGTTGTGCAAGTCACCTCCAACGGCAAAGTGATGATCAACCAGGACGACACGACCTGGGATGCTCTCGGTCCCCGCCTGGAAGATATTTTCAAGCAGCGCGCCGAGAAAGTGGCTTTCGTGAAGGGCGACGACGCGGTGGAGTTTGCCCAGGTGGCACGCGCGATTGATATCATGCGCGGCGCGGGGATTGACAACGTCGGCCTGATTACCGCGAAGATCGAAGCGGGGCAATAGCTTACAATCGGCGGTCGCTGGTGCCGAAAGCTTCGCGCACTTGCGGGTTCTCATAGATTCGGCGCAGCCTTTATCAAGGAGAGCAAGGGATGCAGCGGAAGCCTCACACAGTTATTCTTCTCGCCGTGGTAGTGGCCTCACTCGGCGCGGGCGCTGGTTGCGACAAACTGCGCGCGCGCGACAAGCTCAACAAAGGCGTGCAAGCCTATAAGGCCGGGCAGACCGACTTGGCCATCGAAGATTTCAAGACCGCGAAAGATTTGGATCCAGGGCTGACCAACGCGCGGCTTTATCTGGCCACGGCTTACTCCGCGCAGTACATTCCCGGCGCTCCTTCCCCTGAAAATATTCGCAACGGGCAGCAGGCCGCGCAGGAATTCAGAGAAATTCTGGCGAGCGATCCCAAAAGTCTTTCCGCGATTGACGGGCTGGGCTCGACTCTTTACAACATGGCGGGCGGGCCTCCCTTCGATCCCAAAATGATGGAGGAATCGAAGAGCTACCATCAAAAGCATATCGAGCTGAAGCCGGACGATCCAGAGCCGTACTATTGGGTGGGCGTGATTGACTGGTCGCTGGCGTTTCGCGGCAACCGGGATTTGCGCGAGGAATACAACAAGACCGCCCGGAAGTCCGTTTCAGATACGGATCCCATGCCTCCCGCGCTGGCCACGCAGTTCCAGCAGAAATACGGCACCATCGTTGACGAGGGCATCGCCAGCCTGCAGAAAGCCACTCAGTTGCGCGAGGATTACGACGACGCGATGGCCTACCTGAACCTGCTCTATCGGCAGAAGGCGGACATGGAAACCACGCCAGCGGGTCACGACGCCGATGTGAAGCTCGCGAACGATCTGGTGGACAAGGTGAAGGCCATCAAGCAGAAGAAAATGGAGGCGCCGCAGCCGGCGTCCTGAGCGCCATTTTTTTTGAGCCCTCGAGTGTCAACATTTTCAGCCGGCGGCCCCGCAAAGCGGGATCGCCGGTTTTTCTTTTTAGCCTGTAATATTCAGAGTGAGCACCGCGCGCGAAGTGAAAGACCGCTGCGATTTGATAGGGGGAGGGGGTAGAGGACAGATGAACATGGTTCGCGGCATGGTGACGGCGCTAGCTTGCGTTCTTTTCCTGGCATTGTTCGTCTCGAATTCTCACGCGAGGCGCGTCGCGGGCTTATCACACGCCGCCGACGCCGACGATCCCTGGTCCACCTCGCAAACGGTGCAGCCGGCTGATCTGGTGAAGGAACTCACCGCTCCGGCTCATCCTGACGCACCCGCGGTGGTATGCGTGGGTTTTCGTCCGCTTTATCAGGGCGCGCACATTGCTCACGCTGTGTTTCATGGATCCGCTTCCACCGACCAAGGGCTGGCTGAACTGAAGACTTGGGCGAAAACCATTCCCAAGGCAACGAATGTAGTGTTGTATTGCGGCTGCTGTCCGCTGGCGCATTGCCCGAATCTGCGGCCGGCGTTCGTGGCGATGCGCGATTTGGGTTTTACGAATCTGCGCGTGCTGATTCTTCCGAGCGACTTCAACACGGATTGGATTCAGAAGGGCTATCCCGTCGAGAAGGGGAAATAGCGGGGCTGGAGCCACGACCTACGAAGATTCTCGAGTTCTCGCACAGACTCTTTAGGCTCGGTTACGGTTTGCTGTCAGGCAATTTTTGTGGCTGCAGCGCCCTGCCCAGCAGTCCGGCGATGAGCACGGCGGGATACAGTTGGCCGATCAGCCCTTCGCAAACCGCCAGCGTACGCGCGATGGGATGGACGGGAACGATGTCGCCAAATCCCAACGTGGTCAGCGTGGTAAAACTGAAATACACGTAGCGCGCCATGGGCGACACCATTTCCTGAGTACTTGCCGTCGGATGGATCGAGCCGGGAATGATCATGTCCGCCAGAAAGTAGGCGTACGACCACATCAGGCCGATCAGCAGGTACGCCGCAATCGCTCCGAGCACGCGATGTAATGTGATCGCGCCGGGACGGAACACTTGAATGAGAGTGATCACGGCAAACGCCAGCAGGCAACAGAACAACAGGATGGATTCCACTACCGGATGGCTGAACTTCGGAACGTAAACCCCTGTCCAGTGCACCACCAGGCCCGTGAATGTCAGTAAAACCACCAGCACCGTGAGCGTACGGCTGCGCTTGCTGGCCACGGCGCCCGCGAGCAGCAGAATCGAGAGCACCAGATCCACGATGAATTTCCCGAGCCACCCCAGCCCTGCCAGCGGGAAGACCACGAAGATGATCAGAATCAGAACGGCCAGAAAAAATGTCAGGCTTTGGTCGAGCAGGCGGATGCGCTCGAAAATTCCTACCGGCTGCGGCGTCTCATCAATTTTAAATTCTGGTGGATTCAATTTTCCGGCTCCGCGTTCCGCCAGTCACGGTACTTCCGCGAAGTCCGGCTGTCAATGTTGTGTGTGCAGGCTGATCGATCGGTTTTTGATTAGCGCATCCATTTTTCCGAGTTTGACATCGTTCACTGCTCACAATAGGCTTTCGTCCGATGCGCACGGGGTCCGTCGCTCGAAGCGCGTCCCTGAGCTTCCACAGCAGCGGCTGTTTCACCTAGGAGACACATGAGAGAGTTCATGCGCGTGACGCTTTGCGTACTTTTTCTTCCGCTCGCGATGATGCTATCTGCCTCGCAAGCTAGTGGGCAGGACCGCACGCAAGGCCGCTCCATGGTTATTTCACGCAGAGGAGTAGTGTCGGCAGAAAACCCGTTGGCTGCCCAGGCCGGAGCGACTGTGCTGGCCCACGGTGGCAACGCCGTGGACGCAGCAATCGCAACCAATGCGGTGATGGGCGTGGTTGAGCCGATGATGAATGGAATCGGCGGCGATCTTTTTGCGATTGTTTATGACGCGAAGACTGGGAAGCTTTATGGGTTCAATGCAAGTGGCTGGGCTCCCGCGGGACTTTCCATCGAATTCCTCAAGTCCAAGGGCATTGCGAAAATGCCGCAAGAAGGAATCCAGTCAGTCACAGTCCCGGGCGCCGTTGATGGCTGGTCAAAACTGCTCGCGCGTTTCGGCACCAAGAAATTCTCCGAAGTTCTTGCCCCTGCGATCTATTACGCGCGCGAAGGTTTTCCTGTGCCCGAATGGGATGCCGCGTATTGGGCGGACGAGGTGAATTTTCTGAAGCAGGACAAGAATGCGGCGGCAACCTACTTGCCCGATGGCCGCTCGCCGCAAGTGGGCGAAATTTTCCGCAATCCTGATCTCGCGCATTCGCTTGAATCGATCGCTTCCGGCGGCAGAGACGCGTATTACAAGGGCGCAACTGCGCAGAGTATCGTGGCGCTGTCCGCCAGGCTCGGCGGCACGATGACGCCTGAGGACTTCGCCGATTATTCCAGCGAATGGGTCGAGCCGATTTCGACTACTTATCACGGGTGGACGGTTTACGAGATTCCGCCGAACGGGCAGGGAATCGCCGCGCTGGAAATGCTGAACATCATGGAACAATTTCCTCTCGCGCAATTCGGACATAACTCCACCGACGCACTACACGCTATGATCGAAGCGAAGAAGCTGGCTTACGCCGATATGTACCGTTACGTTGCGGATCCAAAGTTCAGCCAGGTTCCCGTTCAGGGCATGCTCTCCAAGGAATACGCCGCACAGCGCGCGAACTTAGTGGATATGGCCAAGGCGAATTGCGATGTGCTGCCCGGGGAGCCGCAGCTCGCAACGAGTGGCGATACGACGTATCTCACCGTCACCGACAGCGACGGCAACATGGTGTCCCTGATTCAGAGCAACTATTCTGAGTTCGGGTCGGGCCTGGTGGCGGATGGAACCGGTTTCGCCCTGCAAAATCGCGGAGGGCTTTTCAGCCTTGACCCCAATTCACCCAATACGCTCGCCGGTCACAAGCGGCCTTTGCATACGATCATTCCGGGTTTCATGAGCAACGGGCAGGAACGGATCGCGTTCGGAATCATGGGCGGGTTCAATCAGGCGCAAGCACACGCGCAATTCGTTTCCAACGTCGTGGATTTCGGAATGAATATTCAAGAAGCTTTGGAAGCCGCGCGATTCAGGAAAGTAACGTTCGCAGGCTGCGATGTGGATATGGAGGATCGCATTCCGCTTGCTGTTCGTGACGGCCTTACAGAGCGCGGCCATCAGATCAGACTTCACGGCGCATATTCCGCCACGATGGGCGGCGGCCAGGCAGTGCAACGCGATATTTCCACCGGAGTAAACTACGGAGCCTCCGATCCGCGAAAAGATGGCGAGGCAATCCCCGAGCAGGCTCCGCAAAAATGACGCGCCGCGCGCGACCGCACTTCCGCGGCGACTGGGAGTCAATGTTGCGGACGGAGAGTGGTGGGCACGTTCCGATTACGGTGTAAATCAGGAGTTGAAATCAAGAGCTGCCGTATTCAATCACCAAATAGGTGCTGAGCGATCGCATTAGCAATGTCTCTGACGGGGGAATCGTCCTCGTTCGCCAAGACAATTATGACGAGATGCTGGTCAGGATAGCGCGCCTCGAAAGCGGCGAATCCCGGATCACCGCCCTCATGATATTCCATTCGACGTGGAGAAGTTTCAACGAACCAGCCATAGCCATAGTTGCCCGGCGGGTGTGGAGTAAACATTAACTCAAGGGAACGCGCACTTAGTATACCGGGCGCATCGAGAGCTTTATTCCACTGGAGCAAGTCTGCTCCAGTCGTGTAGATTCCTCCAGCACCGGTTTCCATACTTCGGTCAAAATACTCCCGACGGATCAGGCTGCTGCCGTCGCGGGAATATCCTTCTGCCATTTTGGGTACGATGGCGTTCATTGTTGCGAACCCGGAATGTGTCATCCCCAAGGGTTCGAGAATATGATGTGCCAAATACGCTGAGTAGGTTTCTCCAGAAATCTTCTCGATGATGTAGGCAAGTAGGTAGTACTCCGTGTTCCGGTATTTCCATGCGCTACCGGGCGGAAATCCGAGGGGTCGATCGCGAAACGTCTTGACCTGGTCAGCGGTTGTATATGGCGCGCATTTCCCCTTGAAAAAGTTCTCCCATTCATCTTCTGGAAGCCCGGAAGTGTGCGTTAGAAGGTGATGAATAGTGATAGCTCCCCAGCTTGGAGGGCTTGCTACGTAATACTTGCTCACCGAATCTTCGACACCCAGTTTGCCGGCATCAATGAGTTGCAGAACGGCCGCTGCCGTAAATTGCTTGCTCAAGGATGCGATTTCGAATTTCGTGTCGGACGAATTAGGGATTCGCCATTCCTCGACAGCCGCGCCGTAACTCTTCTCGATAAGCACTTTGCCGTCCCTCTGGACCACAATGATGCCGCTAAAGTGTTTGGAAGGAGCGAGAGCGTTCACATAGGAATCGGTCCACTCACTTAATTCCTGTGACCGGGAGAGTCTGGCGGAGCTGAGGGCAAACAGAACTAGGAGAAACAATTTCGAAGTCATCGCAAAGAAGCCTGCCTTCCGCAACGCGCGTTTGCAACGAGCGAGGATCGCGTTCGTTGGTAGTCAGTCTGCGCATATTAAAACAGATTTACATTCAAAATGTCGGAACTGAGTCAAACCCTGATAATCCGAGGGATCGGAAACCGAACTACCAGCAGCCGCAGGAAGGGCTCGCAGTGGGACGGCGCTCAGAATATAATGGTATATGGAACCGGCTAGTAAACCTGCCATTACGCAAGCTGCTCGCCGCACTGTGGATTTGCGCTTTGTCGAACTGACGGACAAGGTGCGCCGCAATCGTCCTGGCGACGACCTCGACCTGCTGCGGCGCGCTTACGATTTCGCGGCCGAGCAGCACAAGACGCAGACCCGCCTCTCCGGCGAGCCTTTCCTCTCCCATCCTGTGGAAGTGGCGCACATTCTTGCGGACATGAAGCTGGATGTGACTTCCCTTTGCGCCGCGCTGCTGCACGACGTGGTGGAAGATACGAAAATTCCGCTGGAAACAATCTCTGAACACTTTGGCGTGGATGTGGCGCGGCTGGTGGAAGGCGCAACCAAGATCAGCCGCCTGGATCTGTTGGCGCCCGAAGCGCGCCAGGCGGAAAACGTCCGCAAGATGCTGCTAGCGATGGTGAACGACGTGCGCGTGGTGGTGATTAAACTCGCCGACCGCTTGCACAATATGCGCACGCTGGAATATCTGGACTCGGAAAAACAGCAGCGCATCGCGCGCGAAACGATTGATATTTACGCACCCGTTGCGAACCGCCTGGGCATGGGCCTGATTCGCGGAGAGCTGGAGGATCTTTCCTTCCGTTATCTGGAGCCCGAAGCGTTTTTCGAGCTGCAGAAAAAACTCGCCAACAAACAGAAAGTCTTCGACAAATTTCTGCAAGAAGTGCAGGATTCCATCCGCGACAAGATGGTGGAGACCGGCATCCCCGCCGAGGTGCAGGCGCGCGTGAAGCGTAGCTATTCGCTGCATCTGAAAAGCCAGAAGCAGCAGCGCACGCTCGATCAGGTGTACGACCTGCTGGCGATCCGCGTGATTACCGACACCGTAAAAAATTGCTACGCCACGCTCGGCGTGATTCACCAGATTTGGCCGCCGGTGCCAGGGCGCTTCAAAGATTACATCGCTATGCCGCGGCCCAACCTGTACCAATCGCTGCATACCACCGTGATCCACGGCGGCCAGGCCTTCGAAGTGCAGATCCGCACGCAGGACATGCACCGCATCGCCGAACAAGGCGTCGCGGCGCACTGGAAATACAAAGACGGCCGCACGGAAACTTCCAGCGCCGATGACCAGCGCATCGTGTGGATGCGGCAGCTGATCGAGTGGGTGCAGGAAATGCAAGAGCCCAGCGAATTTCTTTCCACGCTGCGCGTGGATCTGTATCCCGAGGAGGTTTACACCTTCACGCCGATGGGCCGCGTGGTGGTGCTGCCGCGCGGCGCCACGCTGATTGATTTCGCTTACGCCGTGCACACGGAAGTAGGCCATCAGTGTACGGGCGCGAAAGTGAATGGCGCGATTGTGCCGCTGCGCCATTCCGTCGCGAATGGCGACGTGATCGAAATCATCACGCAGAAGGGCCACGAGCCTTCGCGCGATTGGCTTTCCTTCGTGCACACTTCGCGCGCGCGCAGCAAAATCCGCCAGTGGATCAATCTGCACGAACGCGAGCAGGCCAAGGACGTGGGCAAGCGCCTGATGGAAAAGGAAGCGCGCCAGGCGGATATCGTCCTGAAGAAAATTTCGCCGGAAGTGTGGCAGCGCGTCGCTTCCGAATACGGTTGCGGGCGCATTGACGATCTTTACGCCGACTTGGGATATGGAAAATGGTCTGCGCGGCAAGTGCTCGCGAAAGCTAGCGGCCAGCCGCTGACGGATCAGTCCGAAGAGAAGCAGCCGAAAATCGTGGACACCGTGAAGCGCATGCTGGGCATGAACGACGGCGCGATTCTGGTGCGCGGCCACGACGATCTGATGGTTTATCGCTCGAAATGCTGCAACCCGATTCCGGGGGACGACGTGATCGGCTACGTCACGCGCGGCCGGGGCATTGCGGTGCACGGCAAAAATTGTCCCAACGTGCAGAACTTGCTTTACGATGCCGAGCGGCGCATCGCAGTGGAATGGGCGGGGCAGACACAAGCGACGTTTCCGGTGCGCCTGCGAATTCTTACCGAGGATCGTCCTGGGATGCTGGCGAGTATTACCACGGTGATCAGCGACAGCGGCGCGAATATTCGCACGTTTGAAAGCGGGGGACAGGATCTGCGCGCACGCATCGAAGTTGCGCTCGACGTGCTGGATCGCAAGCAGCTGGAGCGCATTCTCTCTGGCGTCAAGCGGATTCCCGGCGTGTTCGATATCGAGCGCGTTTACAACGTTTAATTTCTGTCGCGCGATTTGTCGGCGCCGTGCATGCCTCGTTCCCTCGCAAAGTCCTGTGTTCGAAAACCCGTAATCATTCCGCGTCACGCCGTTCGGCGCGGCCATTCACTCTGTACAATCAGAACAATGGGTAAAGCAATGGGAACCGTCCAGGCGATCGGTTCCACCCGCGGATTGGGCCGCGTTGTGCGCCGCAGGAGTTCGTTCGTAACGATCTTCGTGTTCGCCCTCTTCTTGTTTCAGTCGGCGTGTGAGAGTCTGACTCCTCTCGATACCACTCCACTCGATAACGCCGGAATGCACTACAGCTCCATCAAGGAATTGAAAGCGCTGCACATCACGGCAGCGGAGGTTGGCGAAATCGCGAAGGTCCGCCAGTCCGGGCTTAGCGATGCGGATTGCGTTACGTTGCTGCAGATTTTTCATGGCCGTCGCGAGTCGTTCGCCGCCGGTGACGCGATCGCGTCTTTGTATCAGTCTGGCTTGAGCGAAGGCAACATCCTGGCGCTTGCGGGCATGGACCAGCTGGGCCTGGGTTACGGCGAGTTGCAAGCCATGCATCTGGCCGGACTTTCTGACGCCATCGTTCTGGAAGTGGCGCGGCATCATGCTTCGGGAAGGCCAGCGCTTTCCGGCGCGTCACTGGGCGCGCTGCGTAATCTGCGGATTGATAACGCCACCTTGCTGGAACTGGTGCGCCGCGGAATTCCTGATTCTCAGGCGCCGGAAATTATCGCGCTGCGCCGCCATGGTTCCAGCGACGCTGAAATCCTGCGACACTTTACGGCGTCCTAGCGTTCGGCCCTACCGCGACCGAAATCCCATCCCGCACGCGCAAGAATCGAGTCGCGTTTCCATTTTCTCTTTTCTATTTTCCGCCCTCACAGCTAGAATCCTTGCATCTTGACTCGCACCGCGCCTCGTTCGCTTTATGCATTGCTTCTAGTTGTGGCCGTTTTGCTTTGCGCCACCTGCTGCACTGTGCCGCTGGCTCCCGGTTACCAAATTCTGAAGGAATCGCGCGAAGTTCGCTTCAGCGCTGGCCCGCCACCGGAATTGTGGATTCGCACGAGCTACAAACTGCAAAATAACGGTCTTAGTGATCTGGCGTTTGTTGACGTCATTTTTCCGGACGAGAAAATCTACGGGCGCACCGGCCTGCACGTCGAATGGAACGGCCGCGAAGTGGCGCCCGAAAAGCTTCCCGCGGAATATCAGCAGGAGCACCCGGACACGTTGCGCCTGCCATGCAATCCGCCGTGGACGCGCAAGGAACAGCGCAGTTTGCAGATTGACTACAGCTTTGTAGCGCCGGGCGAGCAGGGTGTTCGCATCACACTTGGCGCCGGCAATTTTCATCTCGGCTCGCGCGGATGGGTTCCTTTGCCGCAGCCGCCGAACCGCGTACTAGCGCCTTATCCGGCGCGGCCTCCGAAAACCCCTTACACCGTGCGTGTGCCGGATAATTTTCTGGTTCTCGCGGGTGGTACAGCTACTGGCCGAAAAAAAGCGGGTAGCGAAACCGAATATCGGTTCGAGCTGCGCAAGGATGATTTGCCTGCCTACATCGTGGCCGGGCGTTATGTGGATTCATCCTCTAGGGGAAAATCTGCAGAAAAAGCTGACGTGTCTTTTTGGACGTCGCATCCGCTTCAGGGCGATCCCGCGGCGGCCGCCCAGGACATCGCTGCCGCCTGGTCCGCGCTGCAAAAGGATTTCGGCCCGCTCGATAAAAATATCGCCGGGCCCCATGTCGTGGAATCCTCGGAATTGCGCGCGCACTCCGGAGAAGCAAATCAGAGTGCGGTAGCGTCGTTTCCCGGCGGTGCGCTGGTGAACTCCAGTGCGCTGACGCTGGGTTTCCAGGGCGATGAGCTGACACAGGAAGTTAATGAAGCTTTGGCGCATAGCTGGTTTGGTGTGGAGATGTACCCCGCGCCGGATGCCGCAGTGGGAATCGGCGAAGGGCTTCCGAATTACGCCACGATCGTGGTGGACGAATCCAACGGCGGCGAGCCCGCGCGACGGCGGCGCATCCGGGAATTTCTCGATGCGTACGAGTCAGGAGTTCAGAAGTACGCTGGGACGCCAAGTTCCGAACAATCGATTGTCACAACCATGCTCTACGATCCTCTTCCGCGGCGGCGCATCGCTGCCGCCAAGGCGGCGTTATTTTTCATCGCGCTCGAGGATGCGTATGGTGAAGCGCCGGTACGCAGCGGCCTGGCGCAAGTAGTTGCGTTGCTCCGCGGCAAGGAAGTAGCCTTCAGTGACCTGCGCGCGGCGCTGGAGCAAACTACAGGCAAGAATCTCGCTGAGCCATTTCGCGTGTGGCTTTACAATACGGGAATGCCGCCGGATTTTCGCAATCGTTACGCCGCAGAAAAATAAGATATGAAAATGGAAAAGAGAAAACGGTGAGTGGGGCGGCCGGCTAACACGAGTGCATGAGCTAGCGCAGCGCGATTGGCCTTTCCATTTCCTATTTTCCGATTTCCATTTTCTGCTCTAAGGAGGATTTGTGAGGGAAGTGATTTTCACCGAAAAGGGACCCAAGGCCATTGGCCCGTATTCGCAGGCGATCAAAGCCAACGGATTCATATTCGTTTCCGGGCAGACGGCGTTCGATCCCATGACGGGCAACGCGCTGACCGGTAATGCGGGGCAGCAGGCGGAATGTATCATGGAAAATTTGAAGGCCATCGTCCAGGCGGCCGGCTCCTCGCTCGATCGCGCCGTGCGCCTGGGCGTATTCCTGAAGGACATGAACGATTTCGCAGCGGTGAACGAAGTGTACGCGCGCTATTTTCCGAAAGATCCGCCGGCGCGCACCACGGTGGAAGTGGCCCGACTGCCGCGCGATTTCCGCGTGGAAATTGACCTGATTGCGTTAGCATAGCGTGCCGCAGGGCATGGCGGCGCCCGGATATCGCACGCGGCCTGGAGGCATGCGCTGAACAAAATCACGTACGGATTGATTCTGGGCGCCATTCTGGGCATTTTCGACGGGCTTACGGCCTGGTTTACGCCGGAGGCCCGGCCGCAGCTGATGGGGATCGTGCTCGGGTCAACGTTTAAAGGATTGCTGGCCGGCGTTTTGATCGGCGTCTTCTCCCGCAAAGTCCACTCGCTTGCCCTCGGCATGGTGTTCGGGCTGGGTGTCGGCTTATTGTTCGCATTTTTCATCGCGCGCATGCAGGGGAAGTATTATTTCGAAATTATGTTGCCCGGCGGACTGGTGGGCCTGATCGTGGGCTACGCCACGCAGAAATATGGGGACTCGTCGGACGCCGCGCCGTCGCGTAATTAGTTCCCAGGTCCGTCCAACCTCGGGGCGGCAGGCCTGCCTGTGTACCTCTTGGTCCGCACCGCATGGCGCGCGCCGCTATTTTTCAGTATCCTAGTCTCGTTCATATTTTTGTGAAGACTCGGCGGCAAAATCATGCTGGTGCGCACTTCGGTCCCCTCCGTGCCAAAGAAACTGGAACTTTGATCAGTGCTCTGCACGCGCAGCCAATTCTTCTGTCACTCAGCAGCCGTGGCATTACTGTGCGCGATTCCATTTTGAAAACTGCGCGGGAATCATGGGCGGTGAGCGAATGCCTGAAACCAATTTTGACTTGATCGTGATCGGTAGCGGCCCGGCGGGGCAGAAGGGCGCCATCTGCGCGGCGAAACTGCGCAAGCGCGTCGCCGTGATTGATCGTACGCTTATGATTGGCGGCGTCTGCGTGCACACCGGCACGATCCCCAGCAAGAGCGTCCGCGAAGCTATTTTTCAACTGACTGGCAACGCCGTGAAGGCTTTCTACGGCGACAACTATCGCGGCAAAAACGACATTTCCGTGCAGGACCTTTCCTTCCGCGTTCGCACCATCATTTCGCGCGAGACCGAAGTGATTCGCGCGCAGTTGAAACGCAACGGCGTGCAGATTTTTCAGGGCACGGCGCAATTCACCGACCCGCACACCATCGAAATTCAGGGCGACACCGAAAGAACTGTGATCCACGGCGAGCACATTCTGATCGCCTGCGGCACTCGTCCCGCGCGCAATCCGGAAATTCCTTTCGACGATAAACGCATCGTGGATACCGACCGGCTGACAGTTCTGGAAGGCCTTCCGCGCGAATTAATCGTCGTAGGCGCCGGCGTCGTCGGACTGGAATACGCTTCTTTCCTTGCCGCACTGGGCACGGAAGTCACTTTGATCGATCAGCGCCCCACGCTGCTGGATTTTGTGGACCGCGAAATTATTGAGTCGCTTGCTTATCATCTGCGCCAGATGGGCACTACGTTCCGGCTGGGCGAGAAAGTTACGCGCGTGGGAATTGATCCGCAGCGCGATCGCGTGTTTGCGGAACTTGAAAGCGGCAAGAAAGTTCAGGCGGACGCGTTGCTGTATGCCGTCGGCAGGCAGGCGAACGGGGATCAGCTGCACATCGAAGCCGCGGGGCTGGACTCCGGCGAGCGCGGCAAGATTAAAGTGAACGCGCACTACCAGACGAGCGTGCCGCACATTTATGCGGCTGGCGACATCATCGGTTTTCCCGCGCTGGCCAGCACTTCCATGGAGCAGGGGCGCCTGGCGAGCTGCCACATGTTCGGCGCACCCTCTGAGCACATGCCTGAGCTCTTTCCGTATGGCATCTACACGATTCCGGAAATTTCGATGGTCGGGCAGACGGAAGAAACTCTTACGGCGAACAAAGTGCCATACGAAGTGGGTATTGCGAAATACAACGAGCTGGCCAAAAGCATGATGCTGGGCGATGAAAGCGGCATGTTGAAATTGCTCTTCGACCGCAACACGCGCAAGCTGCTGGGCGTCCACGTGATCGGCCAGCGCTCCACCGAAATTATTCACATCGGGCAGGCCGTGCTGTATTACGGCGGCTCCATCGAATACTTCCGCGACACGGTGTTCAACTACCCGACTTTGGCCGAAGCATACAAAGTCGCGGCGCTCGACGGCCTGAACAAACTTTAGCGAGCGGGTCGTGTTTGTCTAGCTGAATCGTGTGTGGGCTTGCAGACATCCAACTGCTCGCATAATATTCTGCGTAGCAGGAGGCGCTCCTTGATTTCATTCACCGTCAATGGCAAGCCAGTCAGCGTGGAAGATCCTCCGTCTACTCCGTTGCTGTGGGTGATTCGCGATTCGTTGAATCTTACGGGAACAAAATACGGCTGCGGCATGGCGCTCTGCGGGGCTTGCACGGTGCATATTGATGGGCAGGCGGTACGTTCCTGTGTCGCGCCGGTTTCTCGCGCCGAAGGGAAGAAGGTCACCACGATCGAAGGAATCTCGCCCGACCTCACGCACCCCCTGCAGCAAGCCTGGATCGAAATTGACGTGCCGCAGTGCGGTTATTGCCAGTCCGGGCAGATCATGAGCGCCGCGGTACTGCTCGCCGAAAATTCCGCGCCAAGCGATGAGGACATCGACGAAGCGATGTCTGGGAACATCTGCCGCTGCGGCACGTATCCTCGCATCCGCCGCGCGATTCATCGCGCTGCGGAAATCAACGCGCAGCGAGGTGCCAAGTGAGCTTCGCTACCGAAATGAAAAGGCGCGAATTTCTGAAAGCGGGCGCCGCCCTGGGCGGCGGACTGCTGATCAGCCTGTACGTTCCGGAGCTCGTGCCCGCAGCGCGCGCCACCGATGCGGCCGTAAAACCAGTCGCGCTGAACGCTTTCGTGCGCATCGGCACCGATGAATCTGTGACCGTGATTTCCAATCACTCGGAAATGGGGCAGGGGATTTACACTTCGCTTCCCATGCTGCTGAACGAAGAACTCGAAGCGGATTGGACGCGCGTTCGCGTGGAGTCCTCACCTGTGGACGCGGTTTACAACCACACCGTTTTCGGCTTGATGATGACCGGCGGCAGCACCACCACAAACTCCGAATACGATCGCTTCCGCCAAATGGGCGCGATGGCGCGCATCATGCTGGTCGCAGCCGCGGCGCAATCCTGGAGCGTTGATCCGCAAACTTGCCGCGCTGAAAAAGGCTTTGTGATCCACACGCCAACCGGGCGCCGCGCTTCCTACGGCAGCCTTGCGGAAGCGGCGTCAGCGATCGCGCCGCCGAAAGATATTCCGTTAAAGGATCCGACGGATTTCACACTGGTGGGCAAGTCCGTACATCGCCTGGATACTCCTTCGAAGACCAACGGCACGGCGCAATTCGGCTTGGATGTGTACATTCCCGGGATGCTGACGGCGGTGGTGGCGCGCGCACCGGTCTTCGGTGGGAAAGTAGTGCGCTTCAATGCGGACAGGGCCAGGGGGATTCCCGGCGTAGTGAATGTAGTGCAAGTGCCGTCCGGCGTTGCGGTGATTGCCAAAGGCTTTTGGCCCGCGAAGCTTGGCCGTGAGAAAGTGGAAATCACCTGGGACGAAGGTCCGGGAGTGGCGATATCCACGGTCGAGATGCGTGAACAATTTTCCGCGCTTTCGAAAACTCCCGGCTTGACCGCGCGAAAAGTCGGCGACCCCGCCGCGGCTCTCGCGGGTGCGGCAAAAACCATCACTGCCGAGTACGAAGTTCCTTACCTCGCGCACTGCATGATGGAGCCGCTGAACACCGTGGTGGATCTGCACGAAGATCGCTGCGAGATTTGGACTGGCACTCAATTTCAGACAGGCGATCGCGCCGCGGCCGCAAAAGTAGCAGGGCTAAAGCCGGAGCAAGTTACATTGCACACCACGCTTCTGGGCGGAGGATTCGGACGGCGCGCGAATCCTGCGTGCGATTTCGTCACGGAAGCTACAGAAGTCGCGAAGGCTGCGAAAGTTCCGGTGAAAGTTGTGTGGACGCGCGAAGATGACATTCGTGGCGGATGGTATCGCCCCATGTGGTACGACCATTTCGCCGCCGGCCTGGACGCCAGCGGCAATCCCATCGCGTGGACGCACACGATTGTAGGCCAATCCATCATGACCGGCACCATGTTCGAAGCCTACGGCGTGAAAAACGGAATCGATTCGGCATCCGTCGAAGGCGCTGCGGACATTCTTTACGGAATTCCGAACCTGCAAGTGGACTTGCACACTCCCAAGAATGAAGTGCCCGTGCAGTGGTGGCGCTCGGTGGGCCACTCGCACACCGGATTTTCCGTCGAGGCGTTTCTCGATGAAGTGGCTCACGCCGGCGGCAAGGATCCTTACCAGTTGCGCCGCACTTTGCTTGCGGGCCAACCGCGCATGCTGGCGGTCCTGGATCTGGCCGCACAAAAAGCAAATTGGGGCAGTGCGCTACCCGCCGGCCGCGCGCGCGGAATCGCCACGCACTTTTCGTTCGATAGTTATGTCGCACAGGTTGCCGAAGTCTCGGTGGAAAAAGACGGCACGGTTCGCGTGCATCGCGTGGTCGCAGCGGTGGATTGCGGCCGCACTGTGAATCCAGATACGGTGAAAGCCCAGCTCGAAGGCGGAATTATTTTTGGACTCACCGCGGCCCTGAAGACTGAAATCACTCTGGACAAAGGCCGCGTGCAGCAGCGCAACTTCAACGATTACCCGATGCTACGCATGTTCGAAGCGCCTGCGATCGAAGTGTTCATCGTTCCGAGCATCGAGCATCCCACCGGGGTGGGCGAGCCGGGCGTGCCGCCGGTGGCTCCCGCGGTGGCCAACGCTATTTTTGCGGCAACGGGCAAGCGCGTGCGCCGCCTGCCGATTAAACCCGAGGAACTGCGTTCCGCATGAGCCTTCACGGCGAGGGTGCATTCATGAACCAAAGCTTCAGTAAGAATTGGCCGATCCTGATTGCGCTCTTCGTTTCGGCGATCGCGGCGGCGTCCGTGCCGGCGCTCGCGCAACAACAGGCGGCGCTCGCGACTCCGTCGAATTCCTTGCACGCGATTCACGCCGCGTCTAACGCAACCGACGGCGCCGCTAAATCGGATGCCGCTGCTGCGCAAGCCGCATTCAATCGCGCTTGGACAGTCTTCGCTTCTCCGCGCTGCCGGAATTGCCATCCCTCCGGCGACGCGCCGTTGCAGGGCGACGATGGTCACATACACATTCAGGATGTGAAGCGCGGCGCGGATGGCAAAGGAGTTTACGGGATGAAATGCAGCACCTGTCATCAAGTTGGGAATCTTCCGGGCGCCAACATGCCGCCGGGAAATCCGAAATGGTCGCTGCCGCCTGCCAATATGAAGATGGTGATCCAAGGCGAAACTGCCGGCCAGTTTTGCCGCCAGCTGAAGGATCCGGCGAAAAATGGCAATCGCACGCTGGCGCAAATAATCGAACACGTTTCGTCGGACGATCTCGTTGGCTGGGGCTGGAATCCCGGCGATGGACGAACTCTGCCGCCGCTCAGTCGTCCGGAATTTGTGGAGGCGATGAAGGCTTGGGTGGATAACGGCGCCGCCTGCCCGCAGTAAGGCGCGCTGAAGGTTTTCTCTGCGCCCTCTGCGCGCGGACCGCTGCCTCCTCTGCTTCCAATCCGTTAGGTGTGCTTTTTCTTCTCTCTGTTCGCTAAGTCGTTTTCGGCGTCCTTCGTGTTAGATCTTTTGGCCTTCCCCCGACCCACCGCAATTCGCCCCAACTGGAGTATGATACCCCCCGCGACGTCCTCGCATCCCCGACCGGAAGGGGCCTTTCATGAGTCACCGGTTCACGATTGGTGTCGAAGAAGAATTCCAGATCGTAGATCCTGCTTCGGGCGAACTGCGTTCCCACGTCAGCGAATTGATGGAAGCTTCCTCGCCCGGCCTCGGCGAGCAAGTGAAGCGCGAAATGCATCAATCCATCATCGAGATCGGCACAAAAATCTGCGCGGACGTGCATGAGCTGGATGCCGATATGCGCCGCACGCGCGGCGAATTGGTGCGCGCTGCGGAAAGCCGCGGCCTGCAGGTGGCCGCCGCCGGCACGCATCCTTTTTCTTCCTGGATCGATCAGGTGATTTCCCCCGGCGAGCGTTACCAGAACATCGTCGAGGAAATGGGCCAGCTGGCGCGCTCGCTGCTGATTTTTGGCATGCATGTGCACGTGGCTGTGCCCGATCGCACCACCATGATTGACCTGATGAACATGGCGCGCTACTTTCTGCCGCACCTGCTGGCGCTTTCCACCAGTTCGCCTTTCTGGATGGGGCGGGACACCGGGCTGAAATCATTCCGCACCACGGTTTTTCGCCGTTTCCCGCGCACCGGCATTCCCGACCATTTGAATTCCTGGAATCAGTATGAAGACTATGTGGAGCTGCTGGTCCGCCTACACTGCATAGACAACGCCAAGAAAATCTGGTGGGACGTGCGCCCCCATCCCACGTTCGGCACGTTGGAATTTCGCATCTTTGATGTGGTGACGCGCGTGGAAGAGGCCATCGCCATCGCGGCGCTCACGCAGGCCATCGTTGTGAAGCTGCATCGCCTGTACACGCTGAATATGGGCTTCCGCATGTACCACCGCGCGCTGATCGAAGAAAATAAATGGCGCGCCGCGCGCTGGGGCATCGAAGGCAAGCTGATTGATTTCGGCAAGCAGGCGGAAGTGCCGGTGCCCGTGTTAGTCGAAGAGTTATTCGAATTTGTCGACGATGTGCTGGACGAGCTTGGCAGCCGCGCGGCGCTCGAGCCGATTCGCGGCATTGTTCGCAATGGCACCGGCGCGGAGCGGCAATTGCGCGTGTATAAGGAAACCGGTGATCTGCAGGACGTCGTTCGCCACATCGTTGCGGAGACCCGCGAGGGAGTCGCGCTGCCGGCCAGCTCCGCCGCGGGCGCGCCGCAATCGTCTTCGGGCTAGTACGTTGAACTGGTATTTGTAATTGCTGTGCATTCATACGAAAGGAAACGAAAATTATGAAAATTGGATTACTCTGCGGTCGCGAATTCAGTTTTCCTCCAGCATTTATCGACAAAGTGAACGAGCTGGGCAAGAAAGACGGCATCACGGCCGAGTTCGTGAAGCTCGGTGGCACGGTGATGGGCGAGCTGGCACAATACAAAGTGATCGTCGACCGCATCTCGCACGAAGTGGAATATTATCGCGCCTACCTGAAGCACGCCGTGCTGCAAGGCACGTACGTTATCAACAATCCTTTTTGGTGGACTGCCGACGATAAATTCTTCAACTACGCCGTCGCGGCAAAACTCGGCCTGGCCATTCCGAAAACGGTGGTCCTGCCGCAAAAATCCTATCCGCCTACTGTGGACATCAATTCCGAATCGCTACGCAATCTCACCTATCCGATTGATTGGGACGCGCTGCTCGATCACGTCGGGCGGCCGGCGTTTCTGAAGCCCTACTCCGGAGGGGGTTGGAAGCAGGTCTATAAAGTTCACAACCGTGAGGAACTGATCGCCGCCTACGACGGCACCGGATCCACTTGCATGACTCTGCAGGAAAATATTGATTTCAGCCAATACGTGCGCTGCTTCACGTTTGGCAAAATGGATATTCTTCCGGTGGTGTACGATCCGGGCGAGCGACGCTACCTCGTTGAGCACAATTATCTTTCGGCGGAGGTGGGGGCGCGCGTGGTACGCGACGCGCAGACCATCAATCAGGCGCTGGGCTACGAAATGAATACCATCGAATTCGCGATCAGGGACGGGATTCCCTACGCGATTGACTTCCTGAATGCCGCGCCCGATTTCGAGCGCGACCGCATTATGGAATTTTATTTCACGCATGTGGTAGACCGCATGGCGCGCCTGGTGATTGATCGCGCCCTGCGTGGCGATCCCAGCTATCCCTGGCCGCGTTGGGAAGAAATGCTGGGCATTGGTGCGGGGGCGGCGGGATTTATCGGCACGCCGGCGAAAAAAACCGCCGGTGCGAAGACCGCATGAGCGGTTCGGCCCCTGCGTCTCACTCGCAGCCTGATTCTGCCGAGGCGGCTGCGGAGCTTTGGCACCGGCTGCTTCGCCCTGACGTCGAGCTGGCCCCGACATTCCTGAATGAGCTGAACGCGCGGATGCGCGCCGAGCGGCTGATGTTTGGTCAGCGCATTCACTGCCCGTTCCTGCGCCCATTTTTTCTCAGTGTAGAAGACGAGCAGCGCGTCCGCGCCGTCGCCGAAACCATCGCCGCGCTCGGCGAACGGGTTGTGAAGCAATCACTCGCCGACCCGCGCCTGCTGGCTCAATCTGCGCTGAGCCCCGAAGAAGAACGCCTCGCGCGCAGCAATCCGCGCTATGGCACCTCCAGCACGGCGTCGCGCCTCGATGCTTTCCTGCTTCCTGATTCGCTGCAATTCGCTGAATACAACGCGGAATCGCCTGCGGGTCTGGGCTATGCGGAAACTCTTGCGAATGTATTTCTCACGCTTCCGGTGATGCAGCGATTCGCGGAGCATTACACCGTGCGCAAATTTCCGCTGATGCAGTTGATGCTGGCCGCGCTGCTGGAAAGTTATCGCGAATGGGGCGGCACAGTTTCGCCGCCGGTGATCGCCATCGTGGACTGGCGCGAAGTTCCCACCTGGAGCGAATTCGAAATCATTCAGGCGCGCTTTCAGAAAGAAGGCGTCACGACCGTGTTAGCCGATCCCCGCGACCTGGTCTTCGCCGAAGGTCGGCTCACGGCGCAGGGCCAGCGCATTGATCTGGTGTATCGCCGCGTGCTGATCAACGACATCGTCGCGCGCAGCTCTGAGTGCGCGGCTCTGGTGAAAGCTTACACTTCCGGAGCAGTTTGCGTGGCCAACGCCTTCACCTGCAAAATTCCGCACAAGAAAGCGTTCTTTGCCGTGCTTACCGACGAGCAAAACTCCGCGCTGTTCAGCAGCTCCGAACGGGAACTGATTCATCGCCACATTCCTTGGACGCGCCTGCTCGCCGACACCAAGACCACGCGCGACGGAGAGTCTTTTAGCCTCCTCGAATATGTTCGCCGCCGCCGCGAGAATTTCGTGCTGAAGCCCAACGATGAGTACGGCGGTACAGGCGTGCAACTCGGCTGGGAAAATGACGAGCGCCAGTGGGACGCCGCGCTCGATCGCGCCCTCGCCGATCGCGTGAGCGCCTGGGTGGTGCAGGAACGCATCGCCATCCGCCGCGAGGTTTTCCCCATGCAAACGGAAAATGGTGTGCAGATGCGCGACATGCTGGTCGACTTCGCCCCCTACATCTTCCGCGGCAAAATGGCCGGCTGCCTCACGCGCCTAAGCTCCACGGGCCTAGCCAACGTGACGTCCGGCGGCGGCCAAGTTCCCAGCTTCGTAGTCGAACCACGTGCCTAGCCTACCCGTGGATCGATGGTGATGAGGTGATTGTTCCTCGCGAGGTAACCGAGACCGACGACCCGAAGTTCAGTGATATTTTGTACGCCATCGTTGACGGGATTCTCGCGCGCCGCCAGCCTCACGAGTTGTATATCGCCGCGATCGATAATTGGTTCCACCACAAATGGCTCCGCTTCTCTGGCATTGGAGTTGTGCCGTTTGAATTTCCGGCATTTGTGAATTGCGCTGAGGCTGCGTCGGGTGAGTTCAGTCAAGACAAAATCACTCTCCCTGCATTTTCGCCGCGCCGGATAATTCGTCAGAGTTATTTTCGAAGGGACGGCGGAACCCCAGTCTATGTAAAACAAGAAAGGCGCACGCTTCACCACAAGAAGCATCGCGAGTCCAGTTCGAAAAATCTTTACTGTAGAATCCAGAAAATCTCCGATTGAGCAGTGTTCGTATGGTGCAGCTCAAACACTCGTTCCCAAGATAGGGCCAGCATAATGGTCTACTCGGTCAAAAATGAAGAGATCGAAACTTGGGTCGCGTCATTTAGAAGGGCTGCTCACTGGAAGCTGAATATCACGAAGGGATGAGCGGGGACATGAGCCGGAAAGTGAGGCGTCGTCCTTTTCGTATCCCGAGGGCGCTGGATCGCCTGCCTGCCCCCCTGTCTGTAGATGAGCCGTTCGACGACCCTCTGGGCTGGAGGGTATCTTTGGCGAACAGGGTCGAAGTTTGCAGGTCAAGGACTTTCCCTCCGACCGTAATGCTGTTCAGAGTGAGCCGGACATAGCTTGCATCGGGGCCTCGGTTGGAACCGGACGTTCGCGGGTCCGCTGAAGGTGGCGCAGACTCGACGCGACCGCGAACGAGAACGCCGCGATCAATCACAGTCTCTCCGTCAATGGTAAGAGGCTCGGCTACTGATGCGTTGAAAGTATCCCCCGTGCGCACCTGGGAGACGGCTAGCGAATCCTTCAACCAAACCGTGATAAGCGTTCCCGGCGGCAGACTGTGCGATCGGAGCGCCGCCGGAAAGGGCGTACGGTTTCCCGAGCTGGCGTCCGATGGAACCGCCGGGTGCGCGCTGTTGTCCATTGTACGGACGGGATTTTGATGAAATGGAAGGTTTTGCTCAGTGGCAGGTGAGTTCGCCTCCGCCTCCGCAGAGTGGACTGCACTCTGGCGAGAGCATCCTTCGGCGATGCTCAACACCGAGCACAACACCAGCCAAGCTAATTTGGATTGCGGGAGAACTCTACGTCGCGCCATGCTAAATGCGGTTGCGCCATCCTTATTCTAAGAACACTGGCAAGTGAAAGACCAGATCGGCCCCATTAGATTTAAGTACATACGAGCCGGTTGGTGGTTTGCGTATGTAGAACTTGCTTTCGCCGTGCAAAAAAAATCGCGGAGAGCATGTGCTCTCCGCCAAGGGTCTTGGTTTAAAAACCGCGATTAGTTGGACCCGCTGCCGGCGTTGGCGCTTTGCGATTCGTTTTCGGGCTGCGCCACCACCCCATCAAATGGAGTAGCTCCGACGTAGCGCCCATGCACCACGCTGATGCGGCGGAACGGGAAACCGGAATCGGGTCCACGCTGCCATGTGTTGCCGCCATCGGCGCTCTCGAATACAATGCCGGTCTGGCCGCTGGTTGCGAGCAGACGTTTGTGGCTGCCGTCGTAGGCGACAGACGTGATGTCTTTGTCGGGCAACCCCGCCACCACGTGGTTCCAGCTCTGGCCGGAATCCGCGCTGTGGAAAGCGCCTTCCCGGGTGGCCACAAAGATTGGCCATCCGGACCACGGTCACGCTGCGAATGTTAATCGCATATGAGGCCAGCCGCGCAGGCTGCCAAATTTTCCTGGCTTCAGAAACCAGTACGGTTGAGTCGGGTCGCAGCGACCACCAGGCCATCGTGCGCTTGCACGGAAACAAATCTTTTTCTACCTGTGACGGGCCCCCTACCCATACTTTGCCCTGATCTTTGCTGATGAACAGTCCGGCGGAAGTTGCCGCAAACCAGCGGATGAGGCCAAGTCGGTATCGCTAACCCGGCTTTCAAGCACGGCGTGAGTGCTGGAGATGGAAGTTACGGTCTTTGTTCTTTCCGCTCTTCAACTTCACGGTGCGCGAGACCCTCTTCTCGAGCGACGACATTGTTGATCGGATGCCAGTACGAATGTCGGAGCGAGTTCAAAGACGCCTTTGTTGGTTCCGGCGACCAGCGTTCCATTACGGGATTGTTTCAGCGTGAAAACATCGCGCCCATCCAGGCCTTTGCTTTTCTGCACCCAGTTCTGCCCGCCATCGTGAGTGAAGAAGACGCCGCCGAATTCGCGGTCATTCACGACACCGATATAAAGCGTGTTGGGTTCTTTGTTGTCAGCCAAAATGGCGCTCACATAACGATGGGCATATCCATGGTTGGATCTGTGAAGCTGACCGCGGAGTCGTCGCTGGCGAGCACTCCGCTGCGATCGGTCGCAAGCAGCACGCGTCGCGAATTGCGCGGATCGACAGCACATCATTTACGACCACTTCCGGATTGCTCATGCGCTTCCAGGTCTTGCCTTCGTCGACGCTCTTCCACAGACCCTCAGTGGTGCCGGCGTAGACTATCGCCGGGTTGCTGGGATCCTGCTTCAGCACGCGAGTGCGTCGCGCCGTGAACGGAATGCCCTGAATCTTCTGAAATTGATCTCCGGCGCTGGTGCTCTTATAAATGCCGGAGCAGGCGCTGGCGAAAACTTCCGAAGAATTCGCCGAGCTGACGATGATGGAGAAGACGTCGGAATCGTCGATCATGCCTTTGTTGATGTGCTGCCAGTTGGCGCCACCATCGCTGGTCTTCCATGCCAGGTGCCAGGTGCCGGCATAGATTACGTTGGAATCTTTAGGATCGACGGCGATGGACTCGATGTTCTTGACAATGCCGTCACTGGATGAAATCCGCTGCCAGTCTTTGCCGCTATTGGTGCTGCGGTAGACGCCATCGAGCGCGCCCGCTACGATCACTTTAGGATCGGAAGCTGAGAGCGCCATGGCGCGGACCGATTTCCCGTGCATACCCGGCAGAGCTTCCCAGTCTTTGCCGCCGTTGTGGGTACGGAAAATGTCGCCGGCGCTTTGATCCTGCACGCTCCAGGCTGACACGAAAATGGTCTTGGAGTTGTTCGGATCGATCGCGATGTGATCGAGCACATAGTCGTCGCCACGCCCAGCTTGGCAAATCGCGACCAGTTATGGCCACCATCCTCGGAGACAAAAATCACGCCCGTGCTGGTGCCCAGGAAAACGCGGTTCGGATCATGCGGATCATAGGCCAGACTGCGCACATCGCCGCCATCCGGACCCAGAACGGCCCATTGGCGGGCGCCTGCGCCAGACGCACACACAGAAGCTAACATCAACATCGCCAGCAACTTAAGCCAAGAAGATCTCATAGTGGTAATCGTCCCCAGAGCCGAGAAGTGGATACTCACCCAGCCTGACAGGGTAACCCCGCTCCTTCAAGGTTACCGAAGGACACGGCATAAAGAAGAGCCGGTCGACATCGCCGACCGGCTCTTTTGACTCTGCGGCCGAAGTCAGTTTCCCTTCTTCGCAGCCGCCTTCTTTTTGGCCGTCGGCTTCGGATGATCCGGAACGTTCTTCACTTTGGATTCATCCACAGCCTCGGTGCCGGTCGAGTCGAAGGTCGCCCCTGAAGGCACGATCCAGTACTCGGCCGTCTTGGTGCCGCCGCTGCCGGTGCGCACCTCAATACGGCTGGCATCGATGTGCTGCTGGGCTTCGCCTTCCACTAAATAAAACTTGGAATCGACGGCGCGCTCTGCCGCCAGATTCTTGCGTTTCTCCGTGGGCTCGGCGTTACCGACGATTACCAGCTTGTTGTCCGGGCTCTGCTGCAGGTTCTTGGCTACGTCATCCAGGATGGCCTTGCAGGTATTGTCGACGCGCCAAGGCTTCTTCTCGTTGGGGAAGTCGCACTGGCTGAGTTTAGACGCCTTCGGCGGCGGTGGCGGCGGATTCTCTACCATCACTTGCGTCGTGGCTTGGCCCGTGAGACCACGCGAGTCGGTACAGGTTGCGGTAACGCTGATCGCACCCGGGGACGCTCCGAGGTGTTCAGTGTGGCCGAATTGCCGCTGCCGGAAATGTTTCCGGTGGTTGCCGTCCAGTTTGAGACCGAGACGGGAACGCCATCCGGGCTGGTGCAGCTGCAGGTTACGCTTGCACTCGCCCCTGCCTGCACGGTCGACGGGCTCGCCGAGCAGCTCATGGTTGGCGGATTTTTCGGCGGCAGCGGCTTCACGGTAAAGCTGGCCGAGCAGCTTGCCTCGTTGTTCTTCTTCTCTTTGGCATCGGTCACATGGGCTGTGACCTTGTAGCTGCCGGGCGCAAGTCCGTTGGTGTCGATCTGCGCTGTGGTGTTTTTCCCGGTAATCTGACCGTCACCGGTCCAGGCATACGTGACTGTGTGCTTGGGGTTGAAGTTGCTGGCACTAACGGTCGCGGTAATGGGCTCGCCAACCATCACTTCAGTGGGCTGCACCGAGCAACTGGCTGCCGGAGTTAGTGGCGCTGCGCCACCCCAGCTGACATCAATTCCTGTGCGCAGGCGGACGCCTTCGAAGCTGGGACGGCGAAGATCAGGAAACTCGGGCGCCGCAAAATCGGCGTAGTTGTGCCGGGCCCACACGTAGTCGACTTCAAACAGGCGGAATGCCCACCCGTGACGGATGGGCAAGTCCATTCCACCACCCAGGATTGCTCCAATTCCGTTGCTTCCTCCGATGTCATCAACCTTAACCCGGTTGAAACTTACCAGAGCATGCAGAAAATAGTTAGCATCTCTCAGTCCGCCATATGAAGCGCGGACCGGCCGAAAGCGTATTTTCGTAGTGAACTACATTATTGTCGCCGTTCGTACCATAATCGAACTCCGCTCCCCAATGCCGATCGAAGTTGTAGGTGAATGCGACGCCCGCTCCCTTGGGCAAATCGGGGAGATTGAAAGCAGTGGGGTTGTTGGGATCGCCGAAAGGCGCGGGAACGGTGCCGCCCGGATGCAGCCATTGATATCCCACAAACACGTCATATTTCGGATTCTCGTCGTTCTGCGCCAGCACAGGACTCGAGATGAGAGTTATTGCCAGAACAATCAACAGGCCAACTACTAATTGGCCCTTCTGCCTAGAACAAAGTGACATCGCATCCTCCAACTGATTTGCCCGCTTTTGCCCGCGCTGTGGTGCGCCGGCCTACGCTGAAAAAAATCACGCGGGATTAAGAGCTTGAATTGGACCGCATTTTGGGAACCCGCAATTCTAACCCACCGCAATCTTAAAGCGAAAGGTTGATTTTCAAGAATTGCAGTATCTGACAACACGGCTTTCCTGATTCGAGCTGTCTCAAATTGACATTACAATTACGTGACAAGGCCGCGGGAAGCGCGAGCTGTCGTCAAAATAGCCGTGGATAAGCCTTCAGACCTTGCCCCACGGGAAGCTGGCCGCGTATGGTTGTAGTCTTGCTTTTTGACGAGCATTAGACGGAAGAAGCCGATTGGCAAAGCGGGCGCAAACCAAGGGATGAGCCACGAAAAAGTACTGATTGTTGAAGACGAAGAGAACGAGCGCACGGGGCTGGCCGAGTTAGTTTCCTCGTGGGGGTATCGGGCCGAAGTCGCTCGCGATGGAGTGGAAGGTCTGGAGAAGGCGGCGCAATGGACTCCGTCCATTGTCGTTACCGACCTCAAGATGCCGCGCATGGGAGGCATCGAACTCCTCGAGCGACTAGGGGAACAGTCGCAGGCCATGGCGGTAATTCTGGTGACGGCGCAGGGTACGATCGATAGCGCCGTGCAAGCCATGCGCATGGGAGCCTATGACTACATCACCAAACCCATCGACACCAATCGCCTGCGCACCATGCTGCAAAATGCGTCCACCCTGGTGGGGACCCGCGCCGAACTGGAGAGCGCCCGCCGCAAGCTGAGGGATTCCGGCTCTCTCGGTCAACTCCACGGGGCATCGCGCAAGATGCAGGAGATTTTCCGGCTGATCGAGTTGGTCGCTCCCAGCACTGCATCAGTGCTGATTACGGGAGCCAGCGGCACGGGCAAGGAATTGGTGGCTCGCACCATCCATCAACTGAGTCCACGGCGCGACCGGCCCTTCGTCGCCATCAACTGCGCGGCCATTCCTGAAACCTTGATCGAGAGTGAAATCTTCGGCCACGAAAAGGGCGCCTTCACCGGCGCGTTGGAACGGCGCACCGGATGCTTCGAGCTGGCAGAAGGAGGCACCATCCTGCTCGACGAAATTGGCGAAATGCCGGTGGGAACCCAGGCCAAACTGCTGCGTGTGCTCGAAGACCACAAGCTGCGCCGCCTGGGAAGCAAAGTGGAGACCTCTGTGGATGTGCGCGTACTGGCTGCGACCAACAAGGTTCCGGACGATGCGGTCGCCAGTGGTGAATTACGCAACGATCTCTATTACCGGCTCAACGTTTTCAACATCCACATGCCTCCGTTGCGGGAACACAAAGAAGACATTGCCGATCTGGTTCAAGTTCTGGTCTCGGAAATGAGCGCGAAGCACTCCCGCAAAGTTGCTGCGGTGAGCGAAGCCGTGCTGAATTTGTTCAATAATTATTCTGGCCGGGAAACGTCCGCGAATTACGCAATACCATTGAACGTGCCGTGATTGTCTGCGAGACGGGCATGATCGAAACCAAACATCTGCCTCCGGGATTCGGCCATGCGCCCCTGCGCCTTTCCGCCAATGACCCGGACGCCATGCGTCTGGGCGTGGGCACGACCGTCGGGGAAGCGGAGAAAATACTCATACTCAAGACCCTTGAGTCGACCAGCAACAACAAGACGAAGGCGGCGGAAATCCTCGGCATTAGCTTGAAAACCCTGCATAATAAGTTGAAGGAGTACGGCAGCAGCGCCTCGGATGCGGCCCCTGACAGGGAGGAAGCTCTGTGATCAGTAATCAGTGTTCAGTGGTTCAGTGGAATATCTTCCGCTTCGTCAATGGATCCCCGATGCCCGCTGCACTGCCACTGATCACTGACCACTGATCACTGGCCACTGTTTTCTCATGCGACGCAAAGTCATCATCGTGTTCGCGATCACCTTGCTGGTGACAGTGATGGCGACTGCCTTCTCTTATCTCTATATCTCGCAGCTCCTCGGCGACCACATCACCGACACCTACGATGACGCCTACAGTCTGACCAAGCAACTCGAATACTTTGCTTCGAACGACTTGCCGGATTTGAGCAGCACTCGCATTAACACCAGCGATCCGGAAGCAGTCCGGCGGGCGCTCGCCGAGTATTTGCCGATGGACACGAACCTTCTGAACAATCTGCAATCGGACCTCGATTGGCCAAACATCGCCGATGTTTCCATCGTGGATGCGAATGGCAAGGTATTGCTGCACACCAATCCTCAACTCGTGGGCAAACAAGCGTTACAGAGACCGGACTTCAGCGCGGTCCGGACCGCTCGATTCCGCAAGCAACTTGCCCTGGTATACAGCCCGGCGACCGTTTATGACGTAAGTTCTCCTCTGCTGTTGAACGGAGTGCCGTTTGGCACGATCCGCATCGGCGTTTCCACGGTGCTGCTCAAAAGTGAAATCACACCTCCTTTGCTGAGCGCACTTTATTTTTCGCTGGCTTCGATTTTTGCCTCGTTTCTGCTCGCCGCCGGTGTTTCGAATCTAGCTCTCGGACCGCTCAAGGAAATCAGCCGCAATCTGGATAGCGTCAATTCAGGTGGAGCCGAGGCACTGACCGGAGACGAATCGGAACACGACGAATTGGGGCTGGTGACGCTGAAGATTGCCAACCTGGGCCGCCAGATGCGCGATAGCCGGGAAATTTTTTCCGCCCTGAAAGACAACGTGGACCAACTCATGTCGAAGCTGCAGGACGGGTTGATGCTGTTCACCCGAGACTCCCGCGTGGTGCTGGTGAGCGCTCCGGTCGAGCGCTTCCTCGGCAAGCCGCGCGGAGAACTGCTGGGCAGAACGGTGAAGGAAGAATTTCTCGCCGACACGGCCCTCGGAACTGCCGTGGCTGGAGGCTTTTGAACGCAGGCGTCCGCTCTCGCAACGTGAGTTTGTGCGCTGCCGCCGGCAGGCGCGTGCAGGTCTCTTTGGATTTCGTGCAGGAGAAAGGCACTCAAATCGGCGCTCTGCTGATTATGCGCGACGCCGAATCTGTCCGGCGCATTGGAGACGAAATCGAGATGTCCCGCCGGCTCTCGGCCAGCGGTCGCGTAACTGGCGGCGTTGCTCATGAGGTGAAGAATCCCATCAATGCCATCGTGCTCCACTTGCAGCTCTTGCAAAATAAGCTGGCGCAACTGGACCCCGACACCCGGCGCCACATGGACATCATTGGCAGCGAGATTCACCGGCTCGACCGGGTGGTACAAACCCTGGTGGACTTCATGCGGGCGCGCGAGCTTCACCTGGAGGAAGTGGACCTGCGGCGTGTGCTCGAGGACGTGGCGCTGCTTGCCTCTCCGGATGCAGAACAACACGGCGTCGACCATCAAGCGCGACATGCCCGGGGAGCCGCTGCCCATCAAAGCGGACCTCGACTTGATGAAGCAGGCGTTGCTCAACGTAGTGCTGAACGGAGTCCTGGCCATGCCTGAAGGCGGCCCGCTCACCATCTCCGCGCATCGTGAGGAAATGCGAGTGGTGGCGGAAGTCAGCGATCAAGGCATCGGCATTGCGCAAGATATGCACGAAAAAGTTTTTGAGCTTTACTTCACCACGAAGAAAGAGGGCAACGGCATCGGACTGGCGCAGACTTACCAGATCCTGCAGTGGCATTACGGTTCGGTGGAATTTGAATCGAGGAAGGGGAAGGGACAACATTCCGCTTTCGCATTCCACTTGCTGCTTCCCATCTCGACTCCGAGAACGAAACGGGTTTCCGCTTGGAAAAGATGCTGACGGAGCGGGGGACCTAGTTTTGCCCGCGACGCTCCAAGGCGTAAGATTTATGCAGCTTCGCCGCGCCTAGGATTGAATATGACTCTGGCCGCAATCCTCGTGGTTTGTTTTCTAAGTCTGGGTGGTCCAATTCTGGATGCGCCAAGTCCAGGATCCGGCCCCGGCGTGGGAGGATCCGCGACTCGGGCACAGGATCAGAATACCGCCGCGACGCCGCAATCCCAGACGGCGCCGGCGCAAGGCTCAAATCCTGGGCCGGCTTCTCCCACTGACCAGCCACGCAATTCACCGAGTCCCGCCAAGCCGTCGGCCCAAAAAAACAGGCACCGCACGAAAGACAGCGTGCCAAATTGCTCCGATTCGCCGGCAACCTCGAGCCCGGCGGACGGCGGCAAGCCAAACGCTGCGACTGCTAAGGGGTCGACGAATCCTAGCTCAGGAAATGCACCGACCGCTCCGTCTGACGCAACCGGCAGCAGTACTGTCGCGGCCAAGCCTTGCCCCCCACCGAAAGTGGTTATCAAGAATGGAGGATCTGACGAGCCGACGGTGGAACTGAAAGGGGGCACGTCAGAGCCACAAGCATCGCAGCAACGTTTAAGCACCGAACAACTCACGTCGGCAACTGAAGAGAATCTCAAGAAGACTGCGGAGCGCCAGCTCAATCCCAGCCAGCAAGAAACGGTAAATCAGACCAAGCAGTTCATGGATCAGGCTAAATCGGCGGTCGCCGCAGGGGACGTGGAGCGCGGACATAATCTAGCGAAGAAAGCTTACCTGCTCTCCGAGGAGTTGCTCAAACCCTGAACGGCGGAGCAGCGATTCTCAGCGGGTCAAGTCGCCTGATTACGGCAATTGAGATACACCGGCGGCAAAAATTCAGGACCTTTTCAGCGGGACAAGCCGTTACCCATTTCCGAGATAATCCTGAAATAACGGATCGACATAATCGGACACGGAGGAACCATTGGCAAAAGTAATCGTCGGGATGACCGTCTCGATTGACGGGTTTGTAGCCGACCAAAATGGCAACGCAGGTCGCCTCTATCCCGACTTGGCGGCGCTCAGACACACCCCTTACATGAAGGACGCTATCGAGCAGACTGGGGCAGTCCTCATGGGGAGAAGGACGTTCGAGATGGCGGACACCGACTCCTATGTCGGCGACTACGAATTCCAAGTGCCGATTTTCGTGCTGACCCATCACCCGCCGAGCGTTGCACCGAAACAAGACGAGCACCTGACCTTCACGTTCGTAACCGACGGTGTGGAATCAGCAGTCGCCCAAGCCAAAGCTGCCGCCCGCGACAAGGCAGTTCAGGTGGTCGGCGGCGTCAGCATAGCCCAACAGCTCTTGGGTGCGGCACTCGTCGACGAGCTTCATGTTGATATCATGCCGGTATTCTTAGGCAGGGGTCTCCGGTCGTTCGAAAGCCCCGGCCTTGAGGGCGTCCGGCTCGAGAAAATCAACGTACAGGAAGTCGGCGCGAGAACAAGCCTCAGATTCCGCATGAAGCAGTAGTCGACGCATTATAAAAAGGGCACCCCTGTGAAGGTAGGGTCTGAGTGTGAAGCAGAACTCTACCGATAAGGAGCACCCCTGTGACTATGAACATTAAGTATTGGCATGAACATCAAGGAAACGATTTCAATTGCGGTGATCAACGGCGAGGGAAAAGTGGTGATGGAGTCGATCATCGAAACCAAGCCGAGCACCATCCTGCAGTGTATCCAGGGAAGGCGTGCAAGCTCGCCGATCTGCTGCGTGGGGGATATCTGCGCTCGGTCTACCATGGCGAGAACGGCCTACGAACCTTGAAGGCCGACAATTCTCTCGAGATGGGGCAGGCGATGAGAGTGCTGCTTGGTGTAGCCCGTTTCTCAGGCGCCGGTCTCATTCCAAGGAGCGGCGAGCAGTCCGCAAACCGGTCCTCTCGAGACTTATGCGGTCGTCGAGTCGATGTGAGCTCCGATCGATGCCGGGACACAGGCTTTTTATCAATTGGCGAAGCCAAGAACACCCTAGGTCGGCGTGGGTGCGCGCCGAATGAAGGAGATACTCATCGAAAGTACCCACATCCAATGGGACCGCTTTCGTGACTAAGTTAAGGCTGAAGCGTAGGCCCGAACCAGGCGCTCTGGAATCACCGCAATCAACTCTGTCTCCGCAACCAAATGGAGCGCCTCAATATAGTGCGGAACAGTCACAACGACATGATCGAGGATGACCCACTTCCTGCAGCCAGGTGTCAACGGGATCCGCGGAGAATTCCACTGCTGCGACCGCAACATGCGGAGCTTCGAGAAATGTCTTGAGACAAAAGCTTTTGCGATACAAGCGGTGGCCTGCTCGCATTACGCATACGTCGCGGTCGGTGAATAGGCGCTGCCGGTAAAAGCCTGGTAATCCCGCGTCTGGCACGCGACCACGGCATCCGGAATTCGTCGGCTGTCCGGGGAATCCGCAGGGAGTCCTCTCCACGGATGAACCTCGATTCGGATGCCAGGCGCACTCCGCTGGACCGCCTTCGATAACGACGAAAGAAGCAGATTACTCGCATAGTCCGACATGAATATGCGGAACGTGCGAGTGCTGGAAGCAGGTACAAAAGAGTCGCTGACAAACACCTCGTGCACGCGCTCGAGCGCATCCCGCACTGGCTGCCTCATGGACTGAGCGCGAAGGGTCAGCTGCCATACGCCCACCTGTCCTCACGAGTAACGGATCGCCAAGCAGATCGCGCAGTTTACCGAGGGCATGACTCATCGCCGGTTGCGAGAGTCCGATCTTTTGCCCACCACGGCTGACGCTTTCTTCCTGGAGAAGGGCATCCAGCGCCACCAGCAGGTTCAAATCCAACGCGGCTACATTCATCGTAGGAATATATAACATCCGTCACAATCGATTGGAAGAATACACAGTGCAGAGCTAGGATGATCACAGAATTTCGAAGGAGACGATGCTCATGCCTGATTCGCAACACGTAGTTTTATTCAATCCCGAAACGATGTTTATTCCGACAGCAGGATACTCGCAGGTAGCAGAAATCAGAAGTGGAAAGCTGGTTTATATCGCGGGACAGGTTCCCTTCGACAAATCCGGGAACTTGGTTGGCCTGGAGGACTTCCTCGCGCAAGCTGAGCAGGTTTTCCGCAACATAAAGGCCGCTGTAGAAGCGGCTGGAGGCAGCTTTAGTGATGTTGTGAAGTTGAACTATTTCTGCGTGGAGGCCGTCGATCCTTCCCTCATCCCGCAAATTCTGAAGGTTAGGGACCAATTTGTAGATACTAAAAACCCACCGATAAGTACGTTTGTGGTGGTCAAAAGATTGGTCCGTCCCGAATGGCTCATTGAGATCGAGGCCGTTGCCGTCGTGAATCGCTAAAGCCTGACCACCAATGTTCTGGATCGCTTAAAGGAAAAAATGAGGGTAGGCGTGATTGGCACGGGGCCACGGGCAGGCCTGTTGCGCTCAATTGTCTCGCGGCCGGGCATTCGGTGGTTGTCTATAACCGCACACGTGCGCGAGGGGTTGAGTTGCGGTCATTCGGCGCTGAAGTGGCAGATTCCGTTGGCCCGACATGCTCCTGTGATGTTGTCATCACGATCTGGCGGATGATACAGCGCTCGGAAATGTCGCCTTCGAATCCCAGAGTTTTTCTCCTGGTTCGCGGCAGACAGCGTTCACGTCTCCGCCGTTATAAGGTGAACTTTGATTTCCTGCCGTGGCAGGCTGATGCCGTGGATATGCTGGAGCGCGGAAAGCTTGACCTCATTCTCCACGCTGACGAGGGCTGGCTGCCTTCTCAGTTCAGTTCGGAGATCTGCAGCCTCTCGAACGAATTCACTTCGGCATTCAAGGAACTGTATCCAAGTCACAATTCAAAGCGACAGCGAAGCTTGGCGAATTTTCTGGAGGCCCGCCTCTCCTGGTCGTTCTGGTCGGTGGGCGGTCTCGGCCGCCCGCCGCTGCTTTTTCGGCTAGCGAGTGTTAGGCGAAGGTTCAACGCTAGCCTGGATTCCCACGCTACCTTCTGGTGCTAACTTTTCAGGCTTTTTGCCCGCGTAGTATCGGTTATTTACCTATCCAAACGTTAGGAATAACATTTACTTAAAACATATACCCACATTGATATCTGATAGTCATGTCACTTCTACCAGAAAGTGAACTGCGGCTGCGTGGCATAGCCATAGCCGCAAGATACCGTATAAATAAAGAAGTATCTAAGTTGTCACCTTGTTTACACTCCCGCTACCGCGGATTGTGCTTGACTCACTCGCGCACACTAGACATAGTGGGTATATGGCTTTAAGTGTAGTAAATAAGCTAACAAATCTCGCCCAGATCTTTCTCCAACCTTCCGGCTCCTTGCACCGCCAGTACGAGGCTCTCCGTGCTTTCTTCGTCGAACAGTTGCCGGCTAGGAAGGTCGCCCAACGCTTTGGCTATACCTACGGCAGCTTTCGCGTCCTTTGTCATCAGTTCCGTCAGAATCCGCGGCGAGAGTTCTTCCAGACTATCCCCAAAGGCCCTCGATCCTCACCCAAGCGGGATCCCGTTCGCGAGCGCATCATTGCCTTGCGCAAGCAGAACTATTCCATCTATGACATTCAACATGCCTTGCAAGAGTCCGGACACCAGCTCAGTGCCGCAGCCATTTCGCAGACTCTCACCCAGGAGGGATTCGCCCGTTTGCCGCGGCGCTCCGACGAGGAACGCCCGCCCGCCCTGCGCCCTACTGCGGCCGATGTGGCGGATGTGCGCCAGTTGAGCCTCGAGCCCCGTTCCTTCCGCACTCGCTTCGGCGGATTGTTTCTGTTTGTACCTTTCCTGACTCAAATCCCGCTGCAGAAGTTGCTCGATAAACTCTCCTTCCCCGCTTCCCGCATGGTCCCCGCGGATGCCGCCCTGCGCTCCCTGCTGGCCTTGAAACTCTACGGCAACGCTCGTCATAGCCATATCATGAGTTCAGTGTTTGATGAAGGCCTGGCTCTGTTCGCCGGACTCAATGTGATTCCAAACGCTTCTTCCTCACCGAATACAGTTGTCGCATTTCCCCCTCCTGCTATCCGGCTTTTATCTCGCACTGGTTCGAGGCCATGGCCAAACTGGGCATCGATGGCGGTGACTCCTTTGACTTGGATTTCCACACCATCCCCTATCATGGCGATGACGCCCTGGTGGAGAAACACTACGTATCCAAGCGCAGCCGCAAACAAAAAGGAACTCTGGCGTTTCTCGCCCAAGATGCCCAGACCCGCGTCTTTTGCTACGCCAATGCCAGCCTACGCAAGGAGGAGCAAAACGATGAAATCCTGCGTTTCGCCCAGTGGTGGAAACAGGCACCGGAAAATGGCCGCAAGAGTTAATCTTCGACTCCAAGCTCACCACCCATGCCAATCTGAATCGCCTCAATGAGTGGGGTATTAAATTCATCACTTTGCGCCGGCGCTCGCCACAGATGCTGCAGAAGGTCCACCAACTCCCACTCTCGGCTTGGCGGCGGGTAGAGTTGACCGGCTCACGCGCGAATACCGCACCCCTCGCATCCTTGATCAAAACATCCCGCTCAGTGATTACACCGGTCCGATGCGCCAAATGGTGATCAGGGATCTGGGCCATGAGGAACCCACCTTTTTGCTGACCAACCAGCTCACTCGCTGAGCGCCGAAGCTCATTACCCGCTATGCACAGCGCATGCTGATCGAAAACGGCATCGCCGACAGCATTGATTTTTTCCATATCGATGCCCTCTCTTCGGCGGTGGCCATGAAGGTGGATTGCGACCTGCAATTAACCCTCATGGCTAGCAGCCTCTATCGCCTCCTGGCCTTAAAGGTCAACAATGGCTATCAGCGTGTCCACTCGCGTCATCTGTTTCGCGATTTCATTGATGCCACGGCCCAGGTGATGATCGCAGAATTCGAAATCCAAGTTCGTTTTCAGAAGCGCGCCCACAATCCTTTGTTGATCGCGGCTGGCTTGGACAAGGAACATCACTCTATACCGTGGCTGGGCAACAAACGTCTTCAGCTTACGTTCGGCTAGCCTGCCCAAAGCTCCGTGGTGTTAAGTCAATTAACTAACATGGGAA
>CAVVGA010000010.1:0-32776 GCA_963747605.1 uncultured Acidobacteriota bacterium
ATACGACCAATATCCTGTTCATCTGCGGCGGGGCTTTCGTGGGTCTCGAGAAGATTATCGAACGGCGCGTGGGGCATAAATCGCTGGGCTTCCAGGCCGATGCGCAAGTTACGACGGCATCGCGGCGCAATATTGAAATGCTGGAACAGGCGCAGCCCACAGATCTGATTCGTTACGGCCTGATTCCTGAATTTGTGGGGCGCTTGCCGGTGGTGGGCGTGCTGAGCGATCTAGATAAATCAGCGCTGGTGCGGATTCTCACCGAGCCCAAGAACGCGCTGGTGCGGCAATATCAGCGGCTGTTTGAATTTGAAAATGTGCGGCTGCGGTTCACCGACGATGCTCTAGACACCGTGGCGGAACTCGCGTTGCAGCGCAAAGTGGGCGCGCGCGGCCTGCGCATGATTCTGGAAGATCTGATGCTGGAGATGATGTATCACCTGCCGGCGCAGCGTAAGTTGCGTGACTTCGTCGTGACGGCAGACATGGTCAAGGGACGCGAAATCAACTGGAGCCTGCTGGAAAAAGCGGGCTAGCGTACCGGGAGAAAAAAGGAATCGATGTTCAATCGCGAAAAAGGCGAAATCAAGCGCGTACCAATGATGCCGGTTCGGGAAATGGTTATTTTCCCGGAGATGATGCACCCCTTCATCGTGGGCCGGGAAGCGTCGGTGCGTGCGCTGGAAGACGCGCTGGCCGGCGACAAGAAGATTTTCCTGGTGACGCAGCATGACGCGTCCGTGGACGATCCCAAGCCGGAAGAAATCTACCAGGTAGGGACGCTTGCGAATATCGTGCAGAGCGTGAAGCTGCCTGACGGCAACATCAAAGTGCTGGTGGAAGGCACCGAGCGCGCCAAGATCGTGCAGATTACCAGCGACGAAGGCTTTTTCCGCGCTTCGATTCGCGTGGTCACTTCCAAGACTGAGCCTTCCCCGCAGCTGCAGCAGGCTTCCGAGCGCGTCACCGGGCTTTTCGAGCAGTATGTGAAGCTTTCGCAGAGCCTGAATTACGACACCATGATCGCAGCCGTCCGCGTGGAAGACGCCGGAAAGCTTTCCGATGCGATCTCCGCGAACCTGCAGATCCCGGTGGAAGAAAAGCAGGAATTACTGGAGCTCTTCGAGCCGCTGGAGCGCTTGAACCGCATCGCGGACATTCTAGAAGTAGAAATCGAAAAGCTGAACGTGGATCGCTCGATCAATACCCGCGTGAAGCGCCAGATGGAGCGCGCGCAGAAAGAGTATTACCTCAACGAAAAGCTGAAGGCCATTCAGAAAGAACTGGGCCGCGGCGAAGCCAACGAAATCGAGCAGCTGAAAAAGAAAATCGAAACTTCCGGCATGCCTGAAGGGCCGCAGGAAAAGGCCATGCAGGAACTGAAGCGGCTGGAAATGATGCCGCCGATGTCCGCGGAATCCACAGTATCGCGCAACTATCTGGATTGGCTGCTGGCGGTGCCCTGGAAGAAGCGGTCGAAGGAAATTCGCGACATCAAGCGCGCCGAAGTGATTCTCTCCGAAGATCATTACGGCCTGGACAAGATCAAGGACCGCATCCTGGAATATCTCGCCGTTCGCCAGCTGGTAAAGAATCCCAAGGGCTCCATTCTCTGCTTCCTCGGGCCTCCAGGCGTCGGCAAGACTTCTCTTGCGATGTCCATCGGCCGCGCCACGGGACGTAAATTCGTGCGCGTATCACTCGGCGGCGTGCGTGACGAGGCTGAAATTCGCGGCCACCGCCGCACCTATATCGGCGCCCTTCCCGGCCAGATCATCCAGATGATGCGCAAGGCTGGCACCACCAACCCGGTGTTCGTGCTCGACGAAGTGGACAAGATGTCCATGGATTTCCGCGGCGACCCGTCGGCCGCGCTGATGGAAGTGCTGGACCCTGAGCTGAATCACGCTTTCACCGACCACTATCTCGACGTGGAATACGATCTCTCGAAGGTCATGTTCGTCTGCACTGCCAACGTGCTGCACACCATTCCGCAGCCGCTGCAGGATCGCATGGAGGTGCTGCGCATCCCGGGCTACACCGAACACGAAAAATATCAGATCGCCACGCGCTACCTGATTCCCAAACAACTGGAAGCCACGGGCCTCGCAAAGAATCAGCTGAAAATCACCGACGATGCCATCAAGAGCGCCATCCGGCATTACACGCGCGAAGCAGGCGTACGCAGCCTGAACCGCGAGCTGGCCAATATTTCGCGGAAAGTAGCGCGCAAAGTCGTCACGGAAGGTAAAGACGTCGCGGTGGAAGTCACTCCGACGAACCTGAGCGACTACCTCGGCATCCTGAAGTACCGCGACTTCCTCGCAGAAAAGAAAAACGAAATCGGCTTGACGACCGGATTGGCTTGGACCGAAGTGGGCGGCGAAGTGCTCTCTACCGAAGCTACGCTGATGCAGGGCCGCGGACGGCTAACGCTGACCGGCAAGCTCGGCGACGTGATGCAGGAATCGGCCCAGGCCGCGATGAGCTACATTCGCTCGCGCAGCCATCTTTTCAGCCTGCCCAAGGATTTCTACCGCCACTTGGACATTCACATGCACGTCCCGGAAGGCGCGATACCGAAAGACGGTCCTTCGGCCGGCATCACCATCTGCACCTCGATCGTCAGCGCGTTGACGAAGATTCCAGTCCGCTGCGATATCGCCATGACCGGCGAAATCACCTTGCGCGGCAAGGTGCTACCCATCGGCGGAGTGAAGGAAAAGTTGCTGGCGGCGCACCGCCTCGGCCTGCGCACCATAATTTTGCCGAAGGACAATGAAAAAGATCTGGCGGATATTCCGCCGGACATCCAGTCGCAGATGTCCATTCATTTCGTCGAGTCCATGGACGACGTGCTGCAGATTGCGCTGGAGCATCCGCTCCCGATTCCCGGCCACCCACCGGTTGCAGGAGTCGAACCCGAGTTCGGCGCGGACGTCGCGCAGGACAATGAACTAACCAATTGAAACCCTCTGGTCCTTCCTCATCTTGATCAGCAGGCTTGGCCCGCGGCCAGAGGTTTCCGGTTGTCTGTAGGATTTCCCGTTTTTAAGTTGCAAAAGAGTGGCAGGTTCGAATTTGCGCCCGCCCGTAATCCATTCAGAAATCAATCTGCCTGAAAACCAGGCTTGAGAAGGAACGAAATCGATGAGCATTAGCCTTGCAGAACTGAAAGACAAGAACATCACCGACCTGGCGAAGGTAGCCAAGGAATTGAACATTCCCGGCGCCTCGGGCATGCGCAAGCAGGAGTTGATCTTCCAGATCCTCCGCGCCCAGACGGAAAAGAACGGCCTGATCTTCTCCGAAGGCGTGCTGGAATGCCTGCCGGATGGCTTCGGCTTTCTGCGCGCGCCCGAATACAATTACCTACCGGGCCCGGACGACATCTACGTCTCGCCGTCGCAAATCCGCAAATTTGATCTGCGCACTGGCGACACCGTATCCGGCCAGGTGCGGCCTCCCAAAGATGGCGAACGCTACTTCGCGCTGATCAAGGTCGAAGCGGTCAACTTCGAAGACCCGGAAGTCGCGCGCAGCAAGATATTTTTCGACAACCTGACGCCGCTGTATCCAGCCGATCGCATCCGCCTGGAAACCAGCAAAGAAAACCTCACGGGACGAGTGCTGGACATGCTCTGCCCCATCGGCAAGGGCCAGCGCGGCTTGATCGTCGCTCCGCCACGCACCGGAAAAACGATGATGCTGCAATCCATCGCGAATTCGATTACCACGAACCATTCGGAAGTCGCGTTGATCGTGCTGCTGATTGACGAGCGCCCCGAAGAAGTCACGGACATGCAACGCACCGTGAAGGGCGAAGTAATCAGTTCGACCTTCGACGAACCGCCGCAACGGCACATTCAGGTGGCCGAAATGGTGCTGGAAAAGGCCAAGCGCCTGGTGGAACACAAGCGCGACGTGGTCATCCTGCTGGATTCGCTGACCCGCTTGGGCCGCGCCTACAACGCAGTCACACCGCCTTCCGGCAAAGTCCTCTCCGGCGGTATTGACGCCAACGCTCTGCAGCGCCCACGGCGATTCTTTGCCGCAGCGCGCAACGTGGAAGAAGGCGGCTCGCTCACCATCATCGCTACCGCGCTGATTGATACCGGCAGCCGCATGGACGACGTCATCTTCGAAGAATTCAAAGGCACCGGCAACATGGAAATCAATCTGGATCGCCGCCTGGTAGACAAGCGCGTGTTTCCGACGATTGACATCAACCGTTCCGGAACACGCAAAGACGAACTTCTGCTGCCTGCCGATGAACTGAATCGCATTTGGGTGTTGCGCAAGGTGCTTAGCCCTCTGTCGACGGTGGAAGCCATGGAGCTTCTGCTCGGACGTCTCTCTAAGACGAAAACGAACGGCGAATTCCTCGCTTCTATGTCGAGTCCGGCCTAGACGCAGATTTTCACGGGGCGCGAGCCCCTTTCCCCCTTCCCGTACTGCAGCACCCGCGCACAGCGGGAAGGAGAAACACGTGCAGCGCTTTCTGGCTCGCCAGCCCATCTTCCATTCCGCACGCGCCGTGTACGGTTACGAACTTCTCTTCCGCTCCGGCCCGGAAAATCGCTACGACGCTCTACAGGCAGACGTCGCTTCCGCCTCGACCGTGGACAACATTCTATTGTTCGGCATGGAGCGGCTCACCCCGGGCTGCCGCGCAATCCTGAATTGCACGCGTGATTTCCTGATTCGTGATTTCGCCAGCATGCTGCCGAAAGACCGCGTGGTGCTGGAAATCCTGGAAACAGTTCCTATGGACGACGAAGTGCACGACGCCTGCCGCCGCTTGAAGCAAGCCGGCTACCTGCTGGCCCTCGACGATTTTCAGGAACGTCCGGATTGGAGACCGTTGGTAGCCATGGCGGATTTTATCAAGGTGGACCTGCGGGCCACTTTGCCCGCGGACCAACTGCGTCTGGCGCAGAAGTATTTGCCCATGAAGATCGGCATGGTGACCGAAAAGGTGGAAACCTATAACGATTTCCACCGTACCCGCCGCTGGGGCTACGCCTACTTCCAGGGCTATTTTTTCAGCCGGCCGGAAATGCTCACGCGCAGCGACATTCCGGCGAACCAGATGAACCACTTGCTGGTGCTGCAGGCGGTGAATCGCCAGCCGATGGATGTGGACGAGCTAAGCATGCGCATAAAGGCGGAAGCGTCCCTCAGCGTTCGCCTGCTGCGTTATCTGAATTCTCCGACGTTCCCGCTGCTGGTGGAGGTGCGGGTCGGTTCCTCACGCACTCGCGTTGCTGGGAGAGCGCGGTACGCGGAAATGGGTCTCGCTGATCGCGGTCGCATGCATGGCGAGCGGGAAACCGGCGGAGCTCGCGGCCCTGCCGCTAATTCGCGCGCAATTCTGCGAACTCCTCGCGCCCTGCGCGCGGCTTTCGGAATCCGCGCATGATCTGTTCCTTCTCGGGCTGCTTTCTGCCATGGACGCAATTCTGGACATGCGCATGCCCGACATGCTGAAGGAAATTACCATTCACCAGGAAATTCGCGATGCGCTGATGGGCAAAGCCAACAAGCTTCGCGAAATCTTCGAATTTGTGCTGAATCACGAACGCGGCCGTTGGGACGAAATCGGCTCGTCGGCCGCGCGACTGGGGATCCAGGAAGATCTAATTCCCGGCGCTCTATGTGGCGGCCGTCGCATGGGCGCGCCAGATACTTTACCTGCACGAAGCATCCGTAGTGCCGCAGGTGTAGGTTCCGGTGCGGGTTTACGTGAGCGGCGTTTACTTGAACTGGGCTTAGGTGAACGGTGTTTGCGTGTGCGTGGATCACGGCTTTGCTACGGCCGGCACGGAGCGTGCAGCCGAGGACGGATGGATTGTTGCGGTTCTCTAGTTTGCGCTTGCCGCGATCTGCTCTTTCGCGAGCAGTACGACCAGCCGCGCCACTTCTTCCGGTTCCATCGCCGTGCTGTCCACTACCACGGCATCGCTGGCGCGCACCAGCGGCGAAGTGGATCGCTGCAGGTCGCGGCGGTCGCGTTCGTGAATTTCTTCCAGTGTGCGCTGCAGGTTTATTTCGTCACCCTTCTGTTGGTGCTCGCGCCAGCGCCGCTGCGCGCGGGTTTCCGGCGAAGCGGTCAGGAAAATTTTCAGCTCCGCGTCGGGGAAGACCACGCTGCCGATATCCCGCCCCTCCATCACGACCCCGCCCTGCTCGCCCGCGCGCCGCTGCTCCGCCACCAGCACTTGCCGCACGCCGGCATTCACGGCAATCTTGGAAGCGGCCTGGGAAACTTCGGGCGTGCGAATCGCGGCGGTCACATCGTCCTGGTCAAGCAGCACGCGTTGCGTACCGGCTTCGCGCGCGCAGATCAATGCGCGTGGCGCGCGCCAGGGCCACTAGCTGGTCATCGTGGCCATCGAGCGCGAGGCCACTGCGCAGCGCTTTGAACGCGAGCGCGCGGTACATCGCTCCTGTGTCCACGTAGACGTAGCGCAGCAGCTCGGCCACCCGCCGCGCCAGCGTGCTCTTGCCCGAACCGACTGGCCCATCGATGGCAATGATGAGTTTCTTCAAGAGGTCGCTCGCGGGCCGGAGTTCGGCTTCCCATGCTGGCGCAGCTTGGCCGTCAAATCCGTTTGAAGGCGCGCTCGATTTCACGCACGGAATAGCGCAGCACCACCGGCCGACCGTGCGGGCAGCTCATCGGGTATTCCGTCTTCGCGAGTTCGCCGAGTAGCCATTCCATTTTCGCCGGGTCCAGCGGCGTATTTACCTTGATCGCCGCGTGGCATGAAGTGGAAGCGGCGATTTTCGCCTGCAGCGAATCAATGGAGATGGCCTGATTTTCGCGCGCGATTCCGTCCAGGATTTCGTACAGCAATTTCTCGGCGTCGCCGCTGGTGATGCCCGCGGGCGCGGCCTGAATCGCCACGCTGCGCGCGCCCATCAGCTCCGCCTCAAATCCGTTGGCGCGCAGTTCTTCGCCAATCTGCTCGAAAATCGCCAGCTGCCGGGGATTCAGCTCGACGATCAGCGGCACCAGCAGATCGCTGTCCGCCCAGTTCTCCGTCGCGGCGCGCGCGCAAGTGCTGCTCGAACAGCACGCGCTCGTGCGCCACGTGCTGATCAATGATCCACAATCCTTCGCCATTCACCGCGACGATGAAGCTGCTGTTCACCTGGCCCAGAGGCTTCAGGTCCGCGATGTCTTCGACGCTGGGCAGCGCTCCGGGAGTTTCGGCAGCGCGGGTGCTGTCGGCAGCGACGGGCGGACCGAATTCCTGCGGACCCAGCGAAAAATCGCCCGCGCCCGTAGGGTCAAATTGCAGCCGCTGTGAAATTGGGCGGTCAGGCGCGCCAGTCAATTCAAATCCTTCGGCTGCGCCGGCGACGTCACCAAAGGAAGCTGGAATTATCGCGCGTGGCGGACCGGGAAATGCGCCGGGCAGCCCGGCGTGATTCGCTGACGAAAGAAACGCCGGGTCAATCGCCGCCGCCCCGGCTGCAAACGCAGTCGAGCCGCCATTTGTCGGTGCCGACGCCGACGCGCCGGACGCCATCAGCGGAAGCAGTTGCCGCGCGCGCCGCGGGAAATCCAGGAATGGGCCGCGCCACAGAAAGCGCCTGACGCAACGCATCGCGCGTGAAATCGTGCACGAACTGCGGATGACGAAAGCGCACCTCGATTTTCGCCGGGTGCACGTTCACGTCCACTTCCTCGTAAGGCATATCCAGAAACAGCAGCACGACGGGGAAAACGCCGGGCGGCACGATGTTGCGATAGGCTTCGCTGATGGCGTGCAGCAGCAGACGGTCGCGCACTAGCCGGCGGTTCACGAAAATATAAATGCCGTTGCGATTGCTGCGCTGCACTTCGGGACGCGAAGTGAATCCGCTGACGCGCAACGTGGCGGCGCGCTCTTCCGCTTCCAGCGGCGGCTCTGTGATGGCGCTGCGTACCGCTGCTTCCGTTGGCGGAATTTCGGTGAGTTCATCAAGCGACTGGTGGCCGAAAATCTGATACACGCGATCCGCCAGCTTTTCCACGGGCGAGCAATTCAGAATTTCCTGCGAGGGCGTCTTCAGCAGAAAATGACGGTCAGGATGCGCCAGCGCGTAATGGGTCACCAGCGATGCGATATGGCCCAGCTCGGTAGTTTCCGACTTCAGAAATTTGCGCCGCGCCGGCACGGCATAAAAAATATCCGCCACGCTGATCGAAGTTCCCACCGGAACGCCCGCCGGTTTCACGCTCAGCAATTTGCCGCCCGCGAATTCAATGCGCGTCCCCTCGCCTTCTTCGGCGTCGCGCGTTTCCAGCACGAGGCGTGAGATCGCCGCGATTGAGGGCAGCGCTTCGCCGCGAAATCCCAGCGTGGCAATCGAGAGCAGGTCGTCTGCAGTGCGCAGCTTGGAAGTGGCGTGGCGCTCGAAGGCCAGCAGCGCGTCGTCGTGATTCATGCCGCAGCCGCCGTCAATCACGCGGATCAGCCGCTTGCCGCCCGATTCCGTTTCGATGCGAATCGAACGCGCGCCTGCGTCCAAAGCGTTTTCGAGCAGTTCCTTCACCACGGACGCGGGCCGCTCGACCACTTCTCCAGCTGCAATTTTATTGGCGACGGTTTCCGGAAGTATGCGGATGCGGCTCATGAAATGTGTCTCGCCGAGGGCGGGCCGGCCAATCCTGAATCCTCCGAACTTCGGCGAAATTCCTCGCGAGCGTCGTCCTCGGTCCTCTTATCTTCCTGGGCGAGGCTGCGCAAAAAAATGCGCGTCCCGAACAAGCTGGCGATAAAGACCAGCACAACCAGCGAAACGCCAAACCACTCCGCAAACGAACGCATTTGTACCATCACCAAGAAGATGAATCCGATGGTCACGCCCATTCCCAACAGCACCATGAATTGCACGCGCAGGCTAAGCTTGTGCATGCTGCGCACCAGGAGGAACACTCCCAGTAACGATGCAATTGATATGCCAATCAGCAAACCATACGACATCATTCATCCCTCTTTGCCGTCATCCCTGCTTCCGAATGCTTAATCGCGATTCCCAGGTCATTGAGTTGATCCGTGCCCACCGCCGACGGCGATTCGGCCATCAAATCCTGCGCCGCCGTGGTTTTCGGGAAGGCGATTACCTCGCGAATGGACTTTTCACCGGCCAGCAGCATCACGACGCGGTCGAGTCCCAACGCTATACCGCCGTGCGGTGGCGTCCCGTAGGTCAGCGCGTCGAGGAAGAAACCAAATCGCTGGCGTGCTTGCTCTTCGCTCAGCCCCAGCGCCTTGAACATCCGCGCCTGCACATCCTGACGATGAATTCGTATGCTGCCGGAGCCCAGTTCGACACCATTCAGCACCAGATCGTAGCCCTTCGACCGGCACTCCCATGGCGCGGTTTCCAGCTTGTCGAGATCCTCTTCGAAGATCCCTGTAAAAGGATGCTGCGCGCTGACCCAGCGCTTGTCGCTCTCGCTCCACTCAAAAAGCGCAAAGCCGGTGATCCAGGCAAATTCCCATTTGGCACGGTCAATCAGGTTGAGCTTGTCGCCCAGGTATAGGCGGACTTGCCCTGCCACATTTAAAGAAGTATCGGTGTGCGCGATTTGTTCTTTCGCGGCAACCGCCAACAATCAGGTCACCCAGCTTTCGCGCCAATCGCTTCCGCCAATTTTTTCAGCTCTTCCGCGCCTAGTGTTTTTTCCAGCGGTGAGCTGATGCCTTCGGCCATCACCTTCACGGTGTAAACGCCGCGCGCGCCAGCGGATTTCGCGACTTCACCCAGCTCATCGAGTTGTTTGCGCGACCAGCCCGCTGCGCCTGGAGCAACGAGGGCCTGGACATTTCCTTCGAAATGAATCGTGGCACGCGCCGGCTCGAAATGTTGTGTCACATTCTGCAATTCCATGCCGAAACGCAGGTCAGGCTTGTCCGACCCGTAGCGTCGCAGGGCTTCCTTGTAATCAAGATGGCGAAACGGTGCCCTGCGCTTTCACGCCGACCACTTCCAGCGCGCGAATCATCACGCGTTCGATCACCTCAAAAATATCCTGCTGCCGCGGGAACGACATTTCCAGGTCCAGTTGCGTGAATTCCGGCTGACGGTCGGCGCGCAAGTCTTCGTCGCGAAAGCAGCGCACGATCTGGAAATAGCGGTCCATGCCAGAAATCATCAGGATCTGTTTGAAGATTTGCGGCGACTGCGGCAGCGCGTAAAATTGGCCATGATGGACGCGGCTCGGCACCAGGTAGTCGCGCGCGCCCTCGGGCGTCGAACGCGTCAGCATGGGTGTTTCAATCTCGAAAAAACCGAGGCTGTCGAGCGTCTTGCGCATCTCGAAAAGAATCCGGTGCCGCAGCTCGATGTTGCGGTGCGGGCGGGGCCGGCGCAGATCCAGATAGCGGTGGCGCAGGCGCGTCTCTTCGCTGGCGGTCACTTCGTCTTCGATTTGAAATGGTGGCGTCTTGGAGTTGTTCAAAATGTGCAGACGCGTGGCCATCACTTCCACTTCGCCCGATGCAATTTCGGGATTGGACTTCTGGCGGCGAATCACTTTGCCTTCGACGGCCACGACAAATTCCGAGCGCAACTCTTCAGCTTTCTTGTGCGCTTCGGGATACAGCTCTTTGTTGAACACAATCTGCGCCAAGCCCGCGCGGTCGCGTAGGTCAATAAAAATCAATTGGCCCAGATCGCGGCGACGATGCACCCAGCCCATCAGGATCACGTCTTTATCAGCGTCCGACACGCGCAAGTCGCCGCAGTGGTTGCTGCGTTTCAGATTGCCGAGTGCATCGAGCAAGCTCAAGTTCCCTTTCGCCGGCGCGGGCTGCGCATTAACGGGTTATTGCGATCGTAGCGTCAGCCTCGCGTGCCGCGTTTTTCGGATTCCAGATATTCTAGCAGTTCGTATTCGGAAAGCTTCTTCTGATCCGCGTCCGCCAGCCGTTTCAACGTGAACGTGCCGGAGGCGACTTCGTCGCTCCCGATAATCAACGCGTAGCGCGCGCCGAGCTTGTCGGCCAGATTCAGCGACTTCTTGAATTTCATTTCTTCGCCGGGCAGCTCGACCGATAGGCCCGACTCGCGCAGTTTTCTCGCGAGGCCGACCGCGGTCGGGTAGGTCGGCTCTCCCATCCACGCGAGGAACACATCCAAGCCCGGCAAATGCGGCAAATCACCGGATTCCTGTATCGAAAGAATCGCGCGGTCGCTGCCGATGGCAAAACCGATCCCCTTCGTCGGCGCCCCGCCGAGCAGTTCCACCAGACCATCATAGCGCCCGCCGCCGCAGACGGCGTTCTGCGAGCCCAGGCCTTCGGCGATCACCTCAAACGTCGTGCGCGTGTAATAGTCCAGCCCGCGCACCAGACGCCAATTTTCTTCATACACAATTCCGCGCAGCTTCAGCTGTTCCTTCAATTTTGCGAAGTGTTCGCGGCATTCGGCGCACAGATGGTCGGAGATGCGCGGCAATTTCGCGATGATTTCCTGCTCCTGCGGCAATTTCGAATCGAGTACGCGCAGCGGGTTGGTATCGATGCGGCGCTGGGAGTCCGGCCCGAGCTGATCCTTGACCTTGAGCAGCTCCAGACGCAGCAATGCCACATACTGCGGACGGCAATTCTTGTCGCCGATCGAATTGAGGTAAAGCGTCGTGCCCGTCAAGCCGACGCGCTTGAAAAACGCCATCAGCATTTCCAGAACTTCGGCGTCAATCGCGGGCGCGTCCGACTGCCCTAAAACTTCAGCCCCAATTTGGTAAAACTGACGGTAGCGCCCCTTCTGCGGCCGCTCCCGCCGGAACATCGGCCCCAGGTAGTACAACTTCACGTTTCCGGGCAGCACGTGCATCCCGTGCTCGATGTATGCGCGCATCGTGCTCGCAGTCGCTTCGGGACGCAGCGTGAGCGATGGGCCAATTTGAAGAGCTGCGCTCGAAGCCAGCACGCCCAATATGTTCTCGAGCAGCTCTGCGCGCTGCTGCGCGCCCATTCCATTCGCGGGCGGAAAAATATCCTCTGCGGCGAGGGATATCATTTCCAAATGAGAAATTGCCACACGATTCTCTTCAGAATGCGGAATTTCTCTGGTTTCGTATGCGCGTTTCACGTCATTAAAGTATTTTATGAAGCTGTTCACGTCTTTGACTTGCTCTACCTCGCCAAAAGGACGATCTGGAAACGAGTACATCTCTTTCGCAACCACATCCGTTTCCTCACCAATTGACCGCGCGAACAAGGCCGTTTCCTCGAAGATCGGCAAACGGATCTCGCGGAAATTGTAAGATTCGAAAACTTCGCGTGCCGTGTCTTCAAACCAATTCCACAGTCTAGAATCAGGCGGAAGAATGTCGCGGGTGCCTTTGATGGCGCGGAATTGTCGTTTCTCTGGCAACGCTAGTTCCCTGTCTCCTTGCTTCCCTGCATGCGTTCTTCCGCGCGATACGTTTCCTTGTACTCCACATAACGGCGCGCATACGCATCAATCGAATCCAGATCTTCAGCGCCCAGGGCGCGGCGCAGCTTCGCAGGCTGCCCCATCATCAAGCTGCCCGGCGGAACAATCGTGCGCTCCGGCATCAGCGTCCCAGCCGCAATAATCGAGCCAGTCCCAATCACCGCGCCATTCAGGATGATGCTGCCCATGCCGATCAAGCAGCGCGATTCAATCGTGCAGCCATGCAACGTGACGCTGTGGCCCACCGTAACGTCATCGCCCAGCACCAGCGCGTTGGTGTCGCGCATCACGTGCAGGATCGAACCGTCCTGCACATTGGTGCGCGCGCCGATGCGAATGTAATGCACGTCACCGCGAATCACAGCGCAAGGCCACACGCTGGAATCCTCGCCGATCACGACATCGCCAATCACCACGGCCTGCGGATCAATATAAGCGCTCGCCGCGATCCGCGGCATTTGTCCCTTGTAGCTGCGAAGCAACTTACCACTCCTGATGAACGATTGACGTACGCTTTTGTTACTCGGCGAGGCGCCGCGACAAAATCAAATCACAATATCTGCACCACGGGCGCGCCAGCCGACGCATTCACCACTTCCAGCCGCGCGATCACATTGCGCGCCACCGCATACATGCTCTTGCCGCCCGGCGCATCTTCGCCCAGCGACGCCACCGGCTTGCCCGTATCGCCGCCGATGCGAATCTGCGGGTCAATCTCAATCTCGCCCAGAAACGGCACGCCGAAATTCTTGGCCATGTGCTGGCCTTCGCCGTGGCCGAACACATCAATGCGCCCGTTGCAATGCGGGCAATTGAAGTAGCTCATGTTTTCGACGACGCCCAGAATTTCCACGTTCACCTGGCGAAACATTTCCACGGCCTTGCGCACATCGGCCAGCGCCACGATGGAAGGCGTGGTCACGACCACCGCGCCCGTCACCGGCACGATCTGGATCAGCGAAAGCTGCACGTCGCCCGTGCCCGGCGGCAGATCCACGATCAGGTAATCGAGCGTCCCCCACTGCACGCTGCGCAGAAATTGCTGCATCACGCTGTGCAGCATCGGCCCGCGCCACACCAGCGGCTTGTCGCCGGGATTCAGCAGTCCCATCGAAATCATTTTCACGCCATAGGCTTCCACGGGAATAATCGTCTTCTCGTCCACCGCGCGCGGCTGCTCGTTCGTGCCGAGCATCACCGGCACGTTCGGCCCGTACACGTCGGCATCGAGCAGGCCGACCGTGGCGCCGAGAGTTTTCAGCGCAATCGCCAGATTCACGGCGACGGTGGTCTTGCCCACGCCGCCCTTGCCGCTGGCAACGGCCACGAGATTCTTCACGCCCGCGATGGGCGCTTTTTTGTCGACTGCAGGTCCTGGTCCGGGTCCCGGAGGCATATGAGTCCTTTCGGTGAAGCCGCATCGCAACGGCTTCCCAAGTCATAAGTTCAACCTGCAATGATAGACTGCCGGCGCTGGAGCGGCAAGGCCGCGAGCAACGCTATCCGCAGCAAAACTACTCGCTCGGCGAGGACAACGTTTACACAGGCATTCCACGAGCACTTTGCACGAAATCGCGCAAGCGGCTACAATAGTGGTCAGGGAGACGCGCGATCCTCGCAGCCGCCATACCTGCAGGTCGGGTTCCCCGTTCACGGGAGCTTAAACGACAATTTTGCCCCGCGTGTGGGCTCGCATGCGTCTAATCTAAAAATATGGATGTTGAAAAATTCATAAATAGCGTCGTCGCGCGTTTCATCGGCACCAAGCACGAACGCGACGTAAAAGAACTGCAGCCGCTGGTCGCGGAAATCAACGCGCTCGAGCCGGAGATGAACAAGCTCTCCGACGCCGAGATCCGGCGAAGACCGCCCCGCTGAAAGCGGAAGTGCAAGCGCGCATGGAAGGCCTGGAGCGCGACGATCCGGACTACAAGCAAAAACTGCAGGAAGCGCTCGAGCCCGCGCTCGTGCCCGCGTTCGCGCTGGTGCGCGAAGCCGGCCGCCGCACGCTGGGCATGCGCCATTTCGACGTGCAGCTGATCGGCGGCTCGTCCTGCATCAGGGCAAAATCGCCGAAATGAAGACGGGCGAAGGAAAAACGCTCGTCGCCACCCTGCCCGCCTATTTGAATGCGCTCACCGGCAAAGGCGTGCACATCGTCACGGTGAACGATTATCTGGCGCGCCGCGACGCGGAATGGATGGGCCCGATTTACAAGATGCTGGGGCTTACGGTCGGCGTGATCGTCCACGATCTGGACGACGTGCAGCGCCGCGCCGCCTACGCCGCGGACATCACCTACGGCACCAACAACGAATTCGGCTTCGATTATCTGCGCGACAACATGAAGTACGATCTGACGCAGTGCGTGCAGCGCGGGCATCATTTCGCCATCGTCGACGAAGTGGACTCGATCCTGATTGACGAGGCGCGCACGCCGCTGATCATTTCCGGCCCCGCCGAAGAATCCACCGACAAGTATTACCGCATCGACAAAATCATTCCCAAGCTGATCCTGGACATCGATTACACGCTCGACGAAAAACATCGCACCGCGACGCTGACCGAAGAAGGCGTCTCCAAGTGCGAGCGGCTGCTGAGCCTCGGCAATTTGTACGACCCCGCGAACATGGACATCATTCACCACGTCTATCAAGGGTTGCGCGCGCACACGCTGTTTCAGAAGGACGTGGATTACGTGGTGAAAGACGGCGAAGTCGTCATCGTTGACGAATTCACCGGACGCCAGATGCCCGGCCGCCGCTGGTCGGATGGTTTGCACCAGGCCGTCGAAGCGAAAGAAGGCGTGAAGATCGAGCGCGAAAACCAGACGCTCGCCACCATCACGTTTCAGAATTATTTCCGCATGTACAAGAAGCTTTCGGGCATGACCGGAACCGCGGAAACCGAAGCGCCCGAATTCGACAAGATCTATAAGCTCGAAGTGGTGGCGATTCCCACGAATAAGAACCTGATCCGCATCGAGAATTCCGACGTGGTGTACCGCACCGAAGCGGAAAAATTCGAAGCGGCGGTGAACGGCATTCTGCAGGAAGACGGCACGCGCGAAGGCGGCGTCCGCCAGTATTACGAAAGCGGCCAGCCCGTGCTGGTGGGCAGCATCTCCATCGAAAAATCGGAAAAGATCGCGGCGCACTTGAAGAAAGCCGGCATTCCCCACCAGGTGTTGAACGCCAAGCAGCACGAACGCGAGGCGATCATTATTTCGCAGGCGGGACGTAAGGGCACGGTCACTGTTTCGACGAACATGGCCGGCCGCGGCACGGACATTCTGCTTCGGCGGCAATCCCGAAGCCATGACGCGCGATTATTGCCTGAAGAACAAGCTGGCGCTGCCCTACGCTCCGGCCAGTTCGGTGATCGGCGCGGCGCCTGGCACCGAAACCGCCGGGCAAGCCGACGCGGCCAGCGCTGCCGGTGCCGCTGCGCTAGCGCCTACGAACGGCGGCAGCAGTCCGGCCATGGTGCTGTTTCAAATCGAAGGCAAAATCTTCCAGGTGCCACTCGAACAGTGGAAACCCATTTACGATCAGTTCGCCGCGGAGTGCAAAACAGAACACGACGAAGTGGTGGCCATGGGCGGCCTGCACATTCTGGGCACCGAACGCCACGAGGCTCGCCGCATTGACAATCAGTTGCGCGGCCGCGCCGGCCGTCAGGGCGATCCGGGCTCCTCGCGATTCTTCCTCTCGCTGGAAGACGATCTGCTGCGCATTTTCGGCGGCGAGACGCGTGAAAAGCTATGATGTTCCGCCTCGGCATGACCGAAGGCGTGCCCATCGAATCGAAGCTCATCAGCAAGCGCATCGAAAACGCGCAAAAAGCGGTGGAAGCGCAAAACTTCGAAGCGCGCAAACACCTGCTGGAATACGACGATGTGATGAACAAGCAGCGCGAAACGATTTACAATCTGCGCCGCTCGTTCCTGGAAGGCCGCGACCAGAAAGAATTCGTTCTGGAACGCGCCGACGCCATCGCCAATGAACTCGTCGAAACATATTGCCCGCGCGAACAGCATCCCGACCAGTGGAACGTCACGCAATTCTCCAACGAAATTCTGAACCAGTTCGGCTTCGATCCCAAGGCCGTGGGGATGGATTTCGCGACGCTGAATCATGAAACGGTGGGCGAAGTGCTCATCGAAAAAGTGCGCGCGCGTTACGAGGAGAAAGAAACGCTGTTCGGCGCGCAGACCCTGCGCTGGCTCGAGCGCCACATCCTGCTGGACGTCGTGGACGGCCAGTGGAAAGACCATCTCCTCACGCTGGATCACTTGAAGGAAGGCATCGGCCTGCGCGGCTACGGGCAGAAAGACCCGCTGGTCGAATTCAAGAAGGAAGCGTTCATTCTTTTCGATGAGCTGATGAATCGCATCGATACCGAAGCGGTGCGGTTCCTCTTCCTGGTGCGGCCTGCGGAGCAACCGGCTGCGGCTGCCGCGCAACCTGCTGCGGCCGTCCGCGCAGAAGCCGCTGGTGCCGCGCGGCCTATCGCAATTTTCGCCGGAAGAAATCGAACGCAAACAGCGCCGCCAGGAACAGCAAATGCAGTTTCAGACCGGCAACACGCCGCGTCGAAGCTCCCAAGCCCGCCCGCGCCGGCGCCAAAGTCGGCCGCAACGATCCCTGCCCTTGCGGCTCCGGGAAGAAATACAAGAAGTGCCACGGCCAAACGGCCTAGGCATCATTCATTCGCGCACTGGAACTTTTCTTGCGACGTCTGCGTATCTTCATCCGAGTTGGGCCCAATCTGCTCAGGAGGATGGAATATGAGAATTCGTAGGCGTACTTTCCCCGTGCTGCTGACGCTTGTTCTTTCGCTAGCCGCCACGATGACAGCCAGGCCGGCGCTGGCGAGCGACGATGGCCATTTTGATCGAACGCTCGCCGTGACGGGCGCGGTGGATCTGGACGTCCAGACCGGCTCCGGCGAAATCACCGTGCGCACGGGGATTCCAGCAAGTTAGAAATCCACGGCCGTATCCACCCGAATCACGGATTGTTCGGCGCCGACGCCGAGCAGCGCATCCGCGAGATCGAAGCCAATCCTCCGATCGAGCAGAGCGGCAATACCATCCGCGTCGGCCACATCGAAAATCGCGATTGGAAGAATAATATCTCCATCAGTTACGAACTCGTGGTGCCCGCGCAAACCAAGTTGCGCTCCGAATCCGGCTCAGGCGATCAGGTCGTCCAAGGCATCGCCGGCCCTGCGGATGCCAGCAGTGGTTCCGGCAGTGTGCGCCTTAGCCATATTGGCGGCGAAACCCACGCGCACACCGGCTCGGGAGATATTGAACTCAACGGAATTCACGGGGCAGCAAAAGTCATCGCGGGCAGCGGCAGTATTCACGCCATCGGCATTGCCGGAGCGCTTACCGCTTCCAGTGGCAGTGGCAGCGTGAAATTCGAACAGACCGCGGCCGGCGACGTGGAAATCGGAACCGGCTCGGGCGATGTGGAAGTAAAAGGCGCGAAGGGTGCAGTGAAAGTGCAGACCGGCAGCGGCAGCATCACCGCGCAAGGCGATCCCGCAGGCGATTGGCGGCTGCATACCGGTTCGGGTGACGTCTCCGTCGAACTGCCGCAGCAAGCCTCGTGCAACTTGGTGGCGCGCACCGGTTCCGGCAACATTGACACCAACCGCGAAATCGCCGTGCAGGGCAAACTCAACCCGCGCGAGCTGCAAGGAAAAGTGGGTGGCGGCGGGCCAACGGTGGAACTCAGCACCAGTTCTGGCAGCATTCAGATCCGTTAGAAATTTTCATGCTCGAAGACGCGCGCGGCGGCGATTGGCTTTCACCGCCCAAAAACAATCCGCCTACCGCGTCTCTCGTCACGTCTCTTGGCGTGTCCGCGACGTTGTTATCCTTTACAACTCACAGTAACTTGCGCGCAAAAAATCTGTGCTACTCTCTGCTCAACCTCGAGGCTGTAGCCGCTCGAGAATCAGGGGTGAGGGATGAAAGCCGCTGTTTCCGTCCATTGCGTACGTGCTGGCTGCGCCAGGACTGCGCCTCCGGCGCTCACCCGCGCGGAACTTTGCCTCGATCATTTTCTCGATGAAGCTTTTCTGCGCACCGATCAGGCTCTCACGCGCTGCCGCGAAGGATCGCCGCTGAGCAAAGAAAGCCTGGAATGGCTGCTCTCCGATGCGCTCGCCACCGTGAAGAATCTGGAAGAGAGTGCCGACGAACCGCAACCCGAACAGCGCGATCGCATGCTCGAACTGTTGCTGATCCTGGCGAATCTGCATGAATACGTCGCGCACCATTCCGTGCGCGTTGAGCATCCCGCCTGATCTTGCTCCTCGGAGCGCGACATCGCATCGCTAAAACGCCGCGTCGCCCTGCCGCGCGCCTATCTGGCTGCGCTTCGTATCCATTAACGTATAAGGCATCACCCGGCTTGCAAATTCCTGCGATCCAAATCAAGCTGAGGATTACCACAGTGCGGTTCATCGTGCCCGAAAAACCACTAGAACAAGATCCATTCAAACCGGCGGAGCCGAACATACCCGGCGTTACCGGCAACCCGGCGCGCAATCAGCCGGCTCCGGAACCTTCGCAGCCATCGACTCCGCGGTTCCGGAATTCCGCAGCTGCGCCGGACAAGAGTCCCGCGAAAAAAGTGCTTGCCATCGCAGCCATCGTAATTTTTGTTGGCTCCGTCGCACTGTTTTCGTGGAAGCGCTCGAACGCTCCCGAACACACGCCCGTCGCTCCTGCAGTTGCAGCGGCGCCGGCTGTCGATCTGCCCCCGGTGGTAGCGCAACCGTCTGCCAACGTACCCGAGGGGCCAGGGCCGGTGGCCACAACGGCGGAACTCGCGACGGCGTGGTCGTCAAAGCGGTTCGTATTTCGCGCGACACAAGCTTCCGAGAATATTCCGGCCCTCGTCGTTCATCTCCCCAGTGGCGTGTATTGGGGCCTCTCGCTGCGGGAGCCGTACGGAACCTGCCAACTGGAGTATGTGACCGACCTTGGCAAGCTGGAACGCGAATACGGCTTTCACGCAGATCATCCTATGGTCGCAGACCCTTGCCGTCGCGTGCTGTTCGACCTGGCGCGGTATGGAACGGGGCCGAACGGAGAAGTCCGCGGAGCAATCGTCAGCGGCCGGGGCGTGCGCCCACCAATCGCGATCGAGGTCAAAGTGCGCGGCAAGCAAGTCGTGGCAATTCAACTGGAACACTAACGTACAGCCGCGGTGGGATCGAGCGTGAGCAGTTAAGGTAGGGCGCCTTCCGGAGGTGTCAGGCCGTAGATCCAGCGCGTTCGACCGAAGCGCAACGCTGCACCTCGGCTTCCATCTTTCCCGCCAGCACCATCGCCACCATTTTCTGGTCTGCCAGCCAGGACCACAACGGATGCCTGAACGTCGCCGGACGATTGTGCTCGACAAAGAAATGTGAAAACCACGCCAGAGCGTAAGGCACCGCGAACGCAGCTAGAATGTACCAGGGCTTGCGCAACACGATTGCCGTAACCAGCAGCGACCAGCCCAGCAGCGTCCCTGCCGTATGGAAAATTCGCGTGAGGCGTTGGCGGTGCGCCAAAACGTAAAAAGTCCAGAACTCAGAAAACGTTCGCGGCTCGTTCATGCCGCCGATTGTAGCTCTGGCATCCACACGCGCAAGCCTAAAAAAAATGCCACTGTCCCGCTCGCATAGCAGCGGGACAGTGGCCCATCGCCGAGAATCTCTCGGCAATGGTTATGACGTGGTATGACCGTTATGAAAGGCTATGATGCGAGTTCCTCCACCGAACGCGCCACCATTACTGGCTGGCCCGTGGCCTGATTGATGAGTATGAAGCCGACCACGCGAATCGAAATCGGCTGCGCGCCTGTCAGCGCCCCGAGTCCGCTCACATTGATGAAGTTGGTGTCGTTCGTGGTAATCACGGTCAGCGGCTGCGGCAGCAATACGCCCGCTGTCCAGTGATCGTTCAACTGGAATGAACCTGCATTGTTGTTCTGCACCATGGTGCTGCCCGGAACCCACGCGCCCGCCTGTCCCTGGCGCCGCAGAACCACGCGGTGAACCGTTAGAGTAGTCGTGCCGTTGGTGGTGCTCAGCGCTCCGCCGATTCCCACACGCTGCCCCGCCGCCAGTTCCGAATTGTTGAAGAGCAGCGTCGTCAGCGGCAGATTGATGTGCTCGATCATGTATTTTTCTGAACCGTTCAAACCGAGCGTCTCAATTTGTCCATCCGAAACTCCGTTTACCGCCGGCAGTAACTCACGTACATACAAGTCCGCCTGTGTGGCCGGTCCGCCTGCAGGGCGAACGCTGGTCAACAAACCTCCCATGAAGAAATCGTTGTTGGAAACGACTTCCACCTCGGACGCGTCAATGTCGTGCGTGACTGGATCCAGCGTGCCCGAAACCTCTACGATGGTATTGGTCGTAAACGAACTCACCGCAGTGCTGGGATCGTCGAGCATGGTGTTGTCATTGGTCGTCACGTTCCACTGGCGCCCGTGCGGGCCCTGAATCGTAAACGCGTTAGCGCCAGTGACGCCCACGACGCCTCCGTGAAAGTCGTCAATGGCAACTTGCGAATCCGTCGAGTTCAGTAACGCGACTTCGAAAACCGGATTCACCGCGCCGGTAAGTTGGCCGTTCCCGTCAGTTGCCAGCGACTTGCGCAAGTCAAATTCCATGCGCAGGCCGAACAAATCCGCATCGGAAACCATCACAGGGTTAGCAAAATTCACCGTCACGCTCGATTGCGACAGCGTTCCGTTCATCGTATTAATGACCGGCGGATTCACAGACGTATCAATGAATCCGATACCGGCGATGCAATCGTGATCGTCGCCGAAGTGTAGGTTCCTGTCGGCACGGAGGTCAGGTCGAGCAACTGATGCAAGCCACTGAGCTGCGCGAAATCCACAATCTGCGGCTGCGATAGCACGCTCACGTTCGTTGTGCCGTTGAACAATGTGATTCCGGTTACATTGACCTCGCAGGAAACCACGCTCGGCAGAGGAGCGTCCGTACCCACGGTATAAATTGAGGCTTGGCTTTGCGCGGAAGTCGTACCCATGCCGGAGCCCCCGCCGCAGCTTGAAAGCGACACTGCGGCAAAGAAAAGCAACGAGCACACCAATAGCTCTAGGATTCCCCATTTGACATTTCTCCTTAGATTAGTAATCGATGATGGCCGAGGGCCGGAGCCCCTTTTGCTGCTGGGAATTGAAACCCAGGCCCTCTGGAAAAGTTGCAAAAATTGTGGGGCAGACCTAGAGCTTCCCTGCTGACGTTGGGACTCGTTCGATCTTTCCGTTTTCTTCGCCAAGCGCAAACCCGTCCCTTTTACATCCTTGCGCTCTCGCGTGCAGTTGTTTACGATGACGTGCGAAAAGGAAGGCACAAAAATCGTTATGATTGGCGAAACAATCTCGCATTACCGCATTCTCGATCCGCTAGGCAGCGGCGGCATGGGCCAGGTATTTCGCGCCGAAGACACGCGCCTGGGCCGCCAAGTCGCGCTCAAATTTCTATCCGCCGAGCTCACGCGCGATCCGGCCGCGCTCGAACGCTTCCAGCGCGAAGCCCGTGCCGCGTCTTCCCTGAATCATCCGGCGATTTGCACGATCTACGACGTGGGCGAGCACAACGGGCGCCCTTACCTCGTCATGGAAGTCCTCGAAGGGCAGACCCTGCGCGAACGCATCGGCGGACGGCCCATGGCCACCGATGCCCTGCTCGAGTTCGGCGCTCAGATTGCTGACGCGCTCGACGCCGCCCATGCCCGCGGCATCATTCATCGCGACATCAAACCCGCGAATATTTTCATCACTTCCCGCGGCCAGGCGAAAATTCTCGATTTTGGATTGGCCAAGCAAGCGGCTACGCGCCGCGTCGGTGAGGCAGTCGGCGCGGGTAATAGCGTCACCCAGCCCACCACCGACAATCTTTTTCTCACCAGCCCTGGCTCGGCAATCGGCACCGTAGCATATATGTCACCCGAACAAGCCCGCGGCGAAGATCTCGACGCGCGCACCGATCTGTTCAGTCTGGGTGCAGTGCTCTACGAAATGGCCACGGGCCAAGCCGCGTTCAACGGCTATACTTCGGCCGTTATTTTTGACGCCATCCTGAATCGCACGCCGCCCTCTCCAACCTCGGTCAACCCGATGCTTCCCGCCAAGCTGGAAGAAATCATCGGAAAATCCCTCGAGAAAGATCGCGACCTGCGCTATCAGACGGCCGCCGAACTGCGCGGTGATTTGAAGCGCCTGAAACGTGACACCGACTCTTCGCGTGCGCCGAGCGGCTCGACCGGCGCGTGGGCAGCGGCAAGCTCAGCACCCAATCCCGGCTCCGGCTCGAATGCGGCGCAGCCCTCCGCTTCGCACGCGACTTCCGCTCGATCGTTGGCAACCGCTCCAGCATCCGCTCCCGCGCAAACCGGCGCGCGCCGCGGCGTGTGGATCGCAGCGGCCGTCGCGATTCTCATCGCCGTAGGCGCAATCCTGGCCATCGCCTTTCACGATCACTTCGGACATCACCATGAGGAAACGGCGTCCTTCTCTCAAATGATGATTTCGCCGATCACCTCCACCGGCAATATACACTCCGCCACAATTTCAGCGGACGGCAAGTGGGTGGCCTACGTCGCGGACGAAAAAGGCAGCCACGGCATCTGGATTCGCCAGCTCGCCACCGGAAGCACCGCGCAAGTGGAACTCGGCTCGCCCGGCGAAGTCGAAGCCCTAAATTTCTCACTCGATGGCAATTACCTTTACTTCGTCAAGCGAGATGAATCGGTTGGCGTCGGAACGCTCTTCCAGGCGCCTTCCATCGGCGGCGCGCCTCGACAAGTGATTGTGGATGTAGATAGTCCCATCAGTTTTTCTCCCGATGGGAAACGATTTGTGTTCGTGCGGCAATCCAATAAGACCAAAACTTCCCACTTGATGCTTGCAAACTCAGACGGCTCGGGCGAACAAGACCTTTTGGTATTGACCAATCCACCTCGATTCTCCGATAACGGCCCGGCCTGGTCTCCCGACGGCAAACGCATCGCCGTCGCGGACAATCCCAGCGGCGAATTTGGCAAAAACGCAGTCGAAATCGTGGACCTCGACTCCAAAACGAAAACCCGCCTCGGCTCCTTAGACTGGGTTTCTCCCGATCAGATGGCCTGGCTTCCCGACGGCTCCGCGATTCTCTTCAACGCGCGCGTGAGCAGGACGTCTCTCAACGCGCAGCTTTATTCGCTCAGCTATCCCGACGCGGAAGTTCGCCGCGTCACCAATGACTTGAATTTCTACAACGGCACGAGTATCACCTCCGACGGCTCTGCCCTTGCTTCCGCCCAGGTAAGTCTCACCGGTAGCCTGTGGATTGCGAGCTTCGGCAGCTCCGCTTCTCTTTCGCCGCCGCGCCAGATTTCCAGCGGCATCAGCCGCGCCGATGGTATTTCCGGCATCATCTGGTCGCCCGACGGCAAAATCATTTACACCTACTACACGTCCGGAAGCATCCAGCTTGCGAGCGCCTCGCCCGATGGCTCGAACGTCCATGACATTGCCCCCGGTGTCGTCACTCCAAACTGGCTTTCCAGCTGCGGGGACGGCCGGCATTTCGTTTTCGGCATGGGCCGTGGCAAGGATAGCAGCGCCATTTGGCGCGCAGATACCGATGGATCTAATCTCACGCAGCTCAGCACCGGCAAGCTCGCCCTGCATCCCAACTGCTCGCCAGACGGTAAATTTGTGGTTTACGTTGATGTCGAAGGCAATTCGACGCATCTGATGCGCGTCAGCATCGATGGCGGCACACCCACACAAATCTCCAAAGAGGAATTGTTTGCTCCGGTGATCTCGCCGGATGGAAACTCCCTCGCGTGCGCCTATCAGCCGGAACCCGGGAAGCGGCCCAACCTCGCGATCGTTGGTTTAAATGGAGGCGAAGTTCGCAATGTCTTTGACCTGCCGCAGGAAACGCAAGCGACGCTCGGCGGCGATGGCGGACAGAAACTCGCCTGGACAAAAGACGGCCGCGCGGTTTTGTATCCGGTCAATAAAGATGGAGTCGTGACTCTGTGGGCTCAACCCGTCGGAGCGCAGGGCAGCGCACCAGCCGCGGCCAAACAAGTGATGAATCTGGGGCCGGATTTTCAGTGGGGCGCGTACACGTTATCCCCTGACGGGAAGCAGATTATCTACGCGCATGGCCGCGCCGTCACAGACGCTGTCTTGATCTCGCATTTTCACTAATTCTTGCATCGGGAGTTCCATGAAATTTTCTCGGCGTGATTTGTTCAAATCCGCTGCGGTCGCTACCGGCAGCGTTGCAGCTAGCGCCGCTTTCAACGGATTCGCGGCGGTTGGGCCAGTAGGCGCAGCGCAAGCGGCGAGCCAGTCACTGCCGCCTGCGTTCGATTCCTTGAAGCCTCTCGGCGATCGCGTGAAACCGATTCGCCCCGACGAACTTCAAGCGCGCGTCGCTCACGTACAACAACTGATGACGGACTCGAAGCCGCGTTTCGAAGCCCTCTACGTGACTCCCGGAACCACGCTGGTCTACTACACCGGCATCCATTGGTGGCCCAGCGAACGTATCCTCGCGTTCTTGGTGCCCCGTCAAGGCGATCCGCTTTTAGTCGCCCCTGCGTTTGAAGAAGGCCGTCTGCACGAGCAAATGCGCTGGCCGATGGAAATCCGCGTGTGGCAGGAAGACGAAAGCCCGTATCCAATAATTGAAAAATGGCTGGCGGAGCGCGGCATCCGCACCGGCCAGCTGGGCGTCGAAGCCACAACACGCTACGTTTTTTTCGACGGGCTACACCAGGTCGCAACTTCACTCGATTACTCCAGCGGCGATCCCATCACCGTCGGCTGCCGCGCCCAGAAAAGCGCCCACGAACTGGAGTTGATGCGGCTGGCCTGCTCCGCCACCTGCGCGGTATACAAAGCCGTCTTCGCGTCGCTGCGCGAAGGAATGACGCAGCAGGAAGTTTCAGCGCTTGCGTCGCGTGGCTACGCCCGCATGGGGCTGCAGGGCGAAGCCTCGGTGTTTTTCGGCCCGTCCTCTGCTCTTCCCCACGGCTCGCGCGAGGAGCAAGTGCTGCGCGAGGGCGTCGGCGTGATGATTGACGATGGAACAACTGTCGAGGGCTATCAATCGGACGTCACGCGCACCGGTGTTCTGGGCAAGCCACCCGAAAAGCTGCAGCGCGCTTTCGAAGTCGTGCGCAACGCGCAGAATGCCGCGCTCGCTGCAGCCGTCGCAGGCCATGAATGCGGCTCGGTGGACGATGCCGCGCGCAAAGTGATAAGCGATGCCGGATTTGGTCCCGGTTACAAATACTTCCCGCATCGCCTGGGCCACGGCATCGGCATGGACGGCCACGAATCGCCCTACCTCGTCCACGGAAACCACACCATCCTGAAGCCCGGCATGACATTTTCAAACGAGCCGGGAATTTACGTGGTCGGCGACTACGGTATGCGCTGCGAGGACGATATGGTGATCGCCGAATCAGGCGAAGCTCAGCTGCTCACGCTCGGTTTTCAGCCGTCCCTGGAAAATCCAATCGCGTGACGCCTATACGCGAGCGCGAGCCGTCTGGCTCTTAGGCTGTGTATTGGCCGCGCTAACTAATTCCGACTGACTCGCGCAAAACTCCACAATCCTCGCCTCCGCCCAAAACCGCTCCGGGCCATCTTCCTGCGAGACAAAAGCGCAGTGCCCGCCGTGCTCGGGCGCCATCAGAGTGATCCACCGATTATCCAGAATCGCGGGACTTTGAAATGGCCCGAAGGGCACGAACGGATCGTCCTTCGAGGCAATAATCAGTGTCGGCACACGAATTTCAGAAACCACGCGCGACGCGCTGGAACGCGCGTAGTAGTCGCTGGCATCCACAAACCCGCAATAACGCGCTGTGATCACGTCATCAAACTCGCGCACCGAGGCAATCCGCTGGAAGCCGGGTACCGCGTGCAGCGGATACAAATCTGTGAACAAGCTCGCCTTGTGTCGCATGTGCCGTTTCAGCCGCGTCACGAAGTGCCGCTCGTAAATAAAATTGCGCGGCTGGCTCAACGCGTCCGCGCAAGCAGCCAGATCCAGCGCCGGCGCAATCGCCACCACTCCGCGCAGCCCCGCCGCCGGCGACGCGCCCATTTCCCCCGCCATTTTCAGCACTAGATTTCCGCCCATCGAATAGCCCGCGGCAAATATTTCCGGCAAGCCATCGCGAACGGCGAGCTCCAGCACCACGGCGCGAATGTCGCAGCTCAATCCGGAATGGTAAAGCGTTGGGCTCAACTTCTCCGTGCCGCCGCAATTCCGCTGATTCAGCCGCACCACGTTAAACCCCGCGATCCACGCCTTTTCCCCCGTGCCGCGCATGTAGCCCGAATCACAAGAACCTTCGAGGCCGTGCAGCACCACTAAAGTGGGATGCTCGCGCGGATTCACCTGCCAGTGGCACACGCCCAGAACCTGCGTGCCAGGTTCGGTCGCAAACGAACGCGCCACGCCATGCGGCAGCAAGGGAACCGGCCGCGGCCAGAAATTCGCCGCGATGGTCATCGCATGTGGATTGCGCAACAGTGGATGTGGTCTGAATTCCTTCACCATTTACATGGTAGGGAGTAAGCGCGATTCGCGCAACCTCACTCCGCATCAGCTTTCAGATCAGTTGCATCAATCGTAAGATCTTTCGCCATCAACACCTCGTCGTAATAACGGCCATCTTGCTTCAGCGCCTTGCGCTCGATCCCGTATTCCACAAATCCCAGATTCGCATAAAGCCGCCGCGCCGATTCGTTATCGCTAACGACATCCAGTTGCAGCAATTCCACATGCTGCCGCGCATAATCAATCACTGCCTCAACCAGCCGCCTCCCCACTCCAGCGTTCCGCGCGCCATCCCGAACGTACATCCCCCAAAGGTAACCCTTGTGCGCATCCTTCAAGCCATCGCGACCCAAAAATCCAGCCATGCCTACAATCTCCTCACCGCGGAAGGCGCCAAACACCGGGCATTGCGTAACGCGTTCGGAAAAATGCGCCAGCGGCCGAACGCTCTCAGCTTTAAACGTGCTGCCAAAAGATTCCGGGTTCAGCCGCAGCGCCTCCAACCGAATCTCGCGATACACGCCGCCCTCGGTGCCAGCCAATCGTCGTATCAGAATCCGCGAAGTATCCATGTTAGATTCGTAACCGAAATTCTAAATCAGGGCAATAGCCGGATTTCCTCGCGCCGTCGCTGCTTGATTTCGCCAGCCGATGCACATAAAATGGAGCTTCATATAATGAAGGTCTGCCGCTACAAGTGAATCTTCCACAAGCCCAGCGAATCCCGCTGGGCTTTGCTGTATATGGGGACCTTCAGCCTCACAGGAGAATAGATGATTGAAGGACCCATTCCCGAAGCGCTGACTTTCGACGACGTGCTGCTGCTCCCCGGCAAATCGTCGATCCTGCCGGCGCAAGCGGACACGCGCACCTGCCTCTCGCGCAAAATTGCTCTGAACATTCCCATCGTCGCCGCGGCCATGGACACCGTCACCGACGCGCGCCTGGCCATCGCCATCGCGCGCCAGGGCGGCATCGGATTCATCCATCGCAACATGACCATCGACCGCCAGGCCGAAGAAGTGGACCGCGTGAAGCGCTCGGAAAGCGGCATGATCGTTGACCCCGTCACCATCGCGCCCGAGCTTTCCGTGCGCCAGGCGCTCGACATCATGAACAAGTACAAAGTCTCGGGCCTGCCGGTCACCCGCGGCGCGCGCCTGGTGGGCATCCTCACCAATCGCGATTTGCGCTTCGAACGCAATCTCGATCAGCCCGTCAGTTCGGTGATGACGAAAGATAATCTCGTGACCGTTCCGGTCGGCACCACCCTCGAAGAAGCCGAACGCATCCTGCAGCGCCATCGCATCGAAAAACTCCTGGTGGTGGACGCGGATTTCAATCTGAAAGGCCTCATCACCGTAAAAGACATCCAGAAAAAAATCGAATTCCCCAACGCCACCAAGGACGAGCATGGCCGCCTGCGCGTGGGCGCGGCCATCGGCGCCACCGGCGATTTCCTGGAACGCGCCGCGGAAATGGCGCGCGAAAAAGTGGACGTGCTGGCGATTGACACCGCGCACGGCCACAGCAGCCGCGTGATGGACGCCATCCGGGCCGTAAAGCAGAAATTTCCAGAGATGCAAGTGGTCGCCGGCAACGTGGCCACCGCCGAAGGCGCGCGCGATTTGATTTCGCTCGGCGTGGACGGCCTGAAAATCGGCATCGGCCCCGGCTCCATCTGCACCACTCGCGTGGTCACCGGCGCGGGCGTGCCGCAGATCACCGCGATCATCGAAACTTCGCGCGCCGCCAAAGGCACTGGCGTCCCGGTGATCGCCGACGGCGGCATCAAATTTTCCGGCGACATCACCAAAGCGATCGCCGCCGGCGCCAACTCCGTCATGATCGGCGGCCTGTTCGCCGGCACCGAGGAATCGCCCGGCGAAACGATTCTGTATCAGGGCCGCACTTTCAAATCCTATCGCGGCATGGGCTCGCTCGGCGCCATGGAAGCAGGCTCCGCCGATCGATACGCGCAAGAAGGCGCCGAACGCGGCAAATCCGTTCCGGAAGGCATCGAAGGCCAAGTGCCTTACAAAGGCCCTCTCGGCGGTCTGGTGGACCAGCTTGTCGGCGGCCTGCGCAGCGGAATGGGCTACTGCGGCGCGGCCAATCTCACCGAGCTTCAGGAACGCAGCAAGTTCATCCGCATCTCGTCGGCGGGCCTGCTCGAAAGCCACGTGCACGACGTAATCATCACTCGCGAAGCTCCGAATTACAGACGCGAATAGAGCGATTCGTTTGAATCCTGGAATCCCATCAACGCCATTGTGCGCCGGACCGGACCGCTAGGATGAAATGGCTGCGGTACTGGTGGCCCGCGCTTATTTGGGCCGTGGTCATTTCCGGTTTCTCGACGGGCGCTTTCACATCGGACAACACCAGCCACTTCATCATCCCCATGCTGCGCTTTTTTCTTCCTTACGCGGCGCCGGAAACTCTTGATTTCCTTCACCACATCATCCGCAAATGTGGCCATTTGACCGAATATTTCATCCTGAGCATGCTGATCCTGCGCGGCATTCGCGCCGGCGAAAAAGGCATGCACGTGCGCTGGGCGCTGGTGACGATTTTGCTCATCGCGGGATATGCCGCGCTCGATGAGTATCACCAATCATTCGTCCCGGGCCGCACCGCCGCCGTGGGCGATGTGCTCATTGACACTTCCGGCGGCGCCGCCGCGTTGATCGTTGCATCGCTTTTCGTTTTGCTCGGAAAGGCGCGTGAAAAGCGGCATGAGGATGAAAGGAACGCCGCCCGAACGATCCCGAGCAACACGGCTTAGAAAATTCACTCACGCGAATGGAGACAGCAACGATGCCCAGCCGTTTCTTGCGTTATTTGCTTCTGCTTGCCGCCGTTTGCTTGCTGACATTTTCTGCTTAGCCTCCGGCGCGAATCCGGTCAGTTACGAACTGAAATTCGAGCGCCCCAATTCCCATCTGCTCGACCTCACCATCCACGCTGACGCTCTTTCCGGCGCTAGCGTGGATTTCGCCATCCCGGATTGGGCGCCCGGCTCCTACTACATCGAAAACTACTCCGCGAACGTGCAACGTTTCCGCGCGCACGCACCATCCGGCCAGGAACTCACCTGGCGCAAGGCGGACAGCCAGACCTGGCGCATAGATCTGTCAGGCGCGAAATCCGTCACGGTGGAATATCAGGTTTACGCCAACACGCTGCAGAACAATATCGCGCAATACAACGAGCGCCACGCATTCATCGGCGGACCGTCCCTGTGGATGTACCTGGTCGGCGGAAAGGATCGCCCCACCACACTTTCCATCGCAGCCCCCAGCGGCTGGCGTGTCGCGAGCGGCATGGAGCACACATCCGCCACAACTTTTCAGTCAGTTAACTACGACACTTTTGCTGATTGCCCGCTCGAGATCTCCGATTTCGCCGAAAAAGATTTCGAAGTTCTCGGCACGAAATATCACGTGATCGTCCACGACGTGATGGGCCAAAAGGATTTTGCGAAGTTCGTGGACGATCTGCAGAAGGTAGTCGCTCAAGAGGTTGCGATGTTCCAGCCGGTGGCCGGCACCCCTGGCCAGGCCGCCCCCTTCAAAGAATACTATTTTATTTTTCACGTCTGGCCCAAGACCGGTGGCGGCCTCGAGCATCTGAATTCCACGCAAATTGATTTCGCCGCCGACTGGGATTCCAACGAGCCGAACCCCAGATTCGTCAACGGCTACGATCTGAAGCTCTACGTTTCCGCGCACGAATTCTTCCATGCCTGGAACGTCAAACGCCTGCGCCCACTTCCCCTCGGTCCCTTCGATTATTCGCAGATGGTTCACACTCCGTCGCTGTGGATCTCCGAGGGCCTAACCAGTTATTACGGCGCGCTAGCCCTGGTGCATGCCGGGCTGGTGACTCCTGAGCAATATCTTGAAGTGATCAGCCAGCTCATCACCAAATTTGAAGCGCAGCCTGGGCGCAGCGAACGCAGCATCGAAGACACCAGCTGGGACACCTGGTTCCCGCGCGACAGCGTGATCCACCAGGACAACAATCTGCTGAACACCTGGTATTCCTATTACGATGGCGGCCAGATCATGGGCCACCTTCTGGAGTTCAAGATTCGCCACGATACCAACAATCAGAAATCCCTCGACGACTGGATGCGTCTGCTCTATTCGCGCTACGCGCTCCCCAAACCCGGCTTCCTGCCCGACGATACAATCAAAGCGGCCTCCGAGGTTTCTGGCAAGAGCGTGAAAGAGGTCAGCGACTTTTTTCAGCGCTATATCTCCGGAAAAGACCCCATTCCCTACGAGCAGTATTTCGGGTATGCCGGAATTACGGTGGAAAAGAAACTGGACGCGAACAAACCGTGGGTCGGCGTGGATACGACAAAGAACGACGACGGCCGCGCCAAAATTCGCAACATCATTCCCGGCAGCCCGGGGGAATCGGCGGGACTCGACCGCGACGACATCATTTACGCCGTGGACAGCCGGGCTTCGGACTTCGACGACTTCGTCAAGGAAATTGCAACGCACAAGCCCGGCGACACGGTGCGCGTGACGGTTCTGCGCCTCGGCGAGTTCAAGGACTTTTCAGTCACGGTCCAGGCCAACCCTTACCTCACCTATACGCTCAAGCTGATGGCAAATCCGACGGATCAGCAGAAGGCCATCTACAATTCGTGGCTGGGGATCACGCAGTAGCTTTGCAACGCGTAAGCATCGCTGAAAAAACAAAAGGCCCGCTCCTACGAATCGGGGCGGGCCTTTTTGAATTACGTGATCGAATAGAAATAATTGAAAGTAGCTACTTCGCTGCCACCGCTTCCTTTTCTTTTTCATCTTCCGGAGTCTCCACATCTTGTTTCCGGCGCGGTTTCTTGTCCTTCTTCTTCAACTCCGAGCCGATGAACTCCAGAATCGCCAGATCCGCTCCGTCTCCCAATCGCCAGCCGGCACGGATGATGCGCGTGTAGCCGCCCGGTCGATCCGCAAAACGAGGAGCCAGATCGCTGAACAGCTTTTCGGTGGCGCCCGGAGTCATCAGGAAAGCCGCCGCCTGGCGTCGCGCGTGCAACGAGTCGCGCTTGCCAAGCGTAATCATTTTCTCCGCCAACCGACGGGTAGCCTTCGCCCGCAGGATGGTGGTGTGAATGCGTTCCTTCTCGATGAGGTTCGTCACCAGGTTCCGCAGCACCGCGCGACGATGCGCGGGCTGCTTCCCGAGTTTTGACCCTGATTTAAGGTGTCTCATAGTCGCTTACCGTGGCTCGTGCGGTTTCCCGCGCGATTACATTGCCGTGGCATCCCCCTCGGAAGGCGGAGGCGCAGTCTGGCTTGGCAGCGGCGGCCAGATAATGCGGCCGTGCTCGTCAAACTTCATGCCCAAGCTCAAGCCCATTTTGTGCAGGATGTCCTTGATTTCATTCAGCGACTTGCGCCCGAAATTTTTCGTCTTCAGCATTTCGGATTCGGTCTTCTGCACCAACTCGCGCAGATTCTGAATGTTCGCGTTCTTCAAGCAGTTGTAAGAGCGCACGGAAAGCTCGAGCTCTTCCACCGAGCGGTCCAGGAATTCCAGCCGAGGATCGCTGTAATTCTCCACCACTTCTTCCGGCAGGTCCGGCGTCTCTTCGAAATTGATGAAGATGCTCATGTGGTCCTTCATCAGCTTCGACGCCAGCCCAATCGCGTCCTGGGGGGTGATCGCGGCGTTGGTCCAGACTTCC
>CAVVGA010000011.1:0-263114 GCA_963747605.1 uncultured Acidobacteriota bacterium
GATCCAGCTACATTCCCTGCCCACTGCACCGCCCACAAACTGGCAGGGGAGGAGGGATTCGAACCCCCACTCTCGGTTTTGGAGACCGATGGTCTACCGTTAAACCTACTCCCCTAAATTCGAGCCTGCGGCTCGAATTTAGTGCTAGAGCCCGCAAGCGATGGCGCCGGAAACATCCGCCGACGCCTTGTCCATCCGGCTTATTTTACTTCTTTGTGGCCGGTGTGCTTCCTGCACGTATTGCAGAATTTAGACGTTTCCAGCCGCTCGGTATGCTTCCGGCGATTCTTGGTCGTCGTATAGTTCCGGTTTTTACAATCGTTGCACTGTAGCGTGATGATCTCTCTCATGGTCGTTTACTCGATGATCTCGGCAACCGCTCCAGCGCCCACGGTGTGCCCGCCTTCGCGAATCGCGAAGCGCAAGCCTTTCTCCAAGGCCACCGGTGTTATCAATGTAATCTCACAAGATATGTTGTCCCCCGGCATCACCATCTCCACTCCCGCCGGCAACTTCACGTCGCCCGTCACGTCCGTCGTGCGAAAATAAAACTGCGGCCGGTACCCCGTGAAAAACGGCGTGTGCCGTCCGCCTTCTTCCTTCGTCAACACGTACGCTTCCGCCTTGAACTTCGTATGTGGCGTGATTGAACCCGGCTTCGCCAGCACCTGCCCGCGCTCCACTTCATCTTTTTCCGTGCCGCGCAGCAGCAATCCAACGTTGTCTCCCGCCATGCCCTCGTCCAGCAGCTTGCGGAACATCTCAATTCCCGTCACCGTCTTCTTCATCGTCGGACGGAAACCTACAATCTCAACTTCCTCGCCAACCTTCACTTTGCCGCGCTCGATTCTTCCCGTCACCACCGTGCCGCGACCAGAAATCGAAAAAATATCTTCAATCGGCATCGCGAACGGCTTATCAATATCCCGCACCGGCTGCGGTATGCTCTTGTCCACCGCTTCCATCAATTCCAGAATCGACTTCTCCCACTTCGCATCGCCTTCGAGCGCCTTCAAAGCCGAACCGCGAATCACCGGCAGCGTGTCGCCAGGATACTGATAGCTCTTCAGCAACTCGCGCACTTCCAGCTCAACCAGCTCGAGCAACTCCGGATCGTCCACCATGTCGCACTTGTTCAAAAACACCACGATGTACGGCACGCCCACCTGCCGCGCCAGCAAAATGTGCTCGCGCGTTTGCGGCATCGGACCATCTGTCGCCGCCACCACCAGAATCGCGCCGTCCATCTGCGCCGCTCCCGTGATCATGTTCTTCACATAATCCGCGTGGCCCGGGCAATCAATGTGCGCGTAGTGGCGGTTCGCCGTCTCGTACTCCACGTGCGAAACCGCAATCGTGATGCCGCGCTCGCGCTCTTCCGGCGCGTTGTCAATCGAATCGAACGCGCGGAATGCCACCTTCGGATTGTTCTTCGACAGCACCTTCGTAATCGCCGCCGTCGAAGTCGTCTTGCCATGGTCAATGTGACCAATCGTCCCAATATTTACGTGCGGCTTATTCCGTTCGAATTTCTCTTTCGCCATCTGGTATCACCCTCGTATTAGAGCTTCGCGGCGAGAGGCGCGCGATAAATAAGACGTCCCTGCGGTGCCAGCTACTGCAAAAATCCCACATCCTTCGCAATCGGCCGCGCCATGGAGCGGGGGACGGGACTCGAACCCGCGACCATCTGCTTGGAAGGCAGAGACTCTACCACTGAGTTACCCCCGCTCATGCCTCACTGACGACAACGTGGAGCCTGGGACCGGGATTGAACCGGTGACCTCGTCCTTACCAAGGACGCGCTCTACCAACTGAGCTACCCAGGCTCGTACCGGTCGCCCCACATCCCTCCGCGTTGCCATCAGAATCGCCGCTGGGGCCGCCGCGCTTCTGAATTTCTTTCGTCTGCGAAAAATTCTTCGCCAGACTGTCCGACCATGCGCTTGGGTAACGCGGGTTACTGGTGGACGGGGGAGGATTCGAACCTCCGTAGCCCGCAAGGAGCGGCAGATTTACAGTCTGCTGGTTTTAGCCACTCACCCACCCGTCCCGCAAAACCATTCGGAACGCTTATAGCGCGTCCCGTGAAATCCTCCGGGACACAACTGCATCCCGCATCTCTCACGCAACCTGATTGAACAGCAACGTTGTACGGGGCACTCCGCAATGCAGAAAGGGCTCGTGTCTAAAGACACCAGCCCTAGCGCTTTTGTCGCGAGGAGTTTCGTCCGCAACCCTTGCCAAAATATTCCCGGTACTTCGAACTCAGCTGGCGGAGGGAGTTGAACCCCCGACCCTCTGATTACAAATCAGATGCTCTACCAACTGAGCTACGCCAGCACTGGCAAACCGAGCAAAATTATCACACAGGCAATCAAATTGCAAGCAACTTTCTGCCCGCCGCAAAACCATTGCCAGATCGCCACTTACCTCGTCTTTCCAAGTACTAGCCGTGCCCTATTATACAGCTAATCCCATTTTTCGTCGAATCCAGCTTCCTTATTCGGGCTGCTTTTCCGCCGGCGCTGCGGGCGTCTCTGCAGGAGGTTCTGCAGGCGGCTCCGCAAACTGGCTGTCGGTCAGCTGCAAATTGTGATGCACCTCCGTGAACCGTATAATGAATGTCGCGCTCGCGCCCGTCTGCCGCACTGTGAACGGTAATTTCACGCCGTCCACCTCCGTGTAGTCAGCCACATCCGCCGTGAATTCCGTGACGCCGTCGGTAGTGTATCGCTGATTCACACTTCTCACCATCAGCCCAGTCTGCGTGTCGAAATACATTCTGTCCGGCGTGCCTTCTGCCCGCGTCGCTTCCACCACATACGTGTCGTGCTCCTCTACTCTCTCGATTCCCGTCACGGTCATCTTGGTGTAATTCTTCTTCAGCTCCACCGCGTGATAAAAATTCGCCTCGCGCCGCGCGTCTTCGAGTTCCCCGCCGGAAAGTTCGCGCAATCCATTCTGCGGATTGTCGGACCAGCCGATGCTCCCGTCGAAGCCCTGCTCGAACGCCGCGCCGCCCAGATTGATTACCGCCAGCATTCGATTCGGCGCCTTCTCGTGGATCTCCACCGTGCCGGTAAGATTATTCATCGCCGGAATTTCAATCGTGCCCTTGGAAACGCGCGAATTCAGTTTCATCCACGCCGCGCGCCCACCGATCGCTTGTACGTAATGATCGAGAACCTGATCGGCGGTGGGCAATGCTGCCGCCGGTTTCCTTGCGGATGGCGTGGCGGACGCTGCGGAGGCTGCAGGCTTGGCCGTATCCTGCGCTTGCGCCGCAAAAACGCAAAGCAAGCCTAGGATGCCGATGCCCAGCGCTTTGTTCCATGTAAATGTCATTTCCACACCTCGCTGCGCCAAATCGCCACACACCCGCAGCGTTGAATATTCTACGCAGCCGGGTACAAAAACATTACACTAAGTTGGTAACGCCGAACATTCATTTAACGTGCCACTGTCTTCCGCCAAACGCGCCTGGATCGTCATCGCCGTCGTGCTGCTCTGCCTCATCGGCGCCGGCGTCGCTTATTATTTTTGGCAAGCTCGACCGCTCCCGCCCATCGTTACCACTGCTCCAGGTGTCCCAGCAGCAGGTCCGCCGCCGGGCATTCTCAGCCAGCTTCCCGCCGACGCGCCGGTCGTCGCCTATATAGACGCGGCGAACTTGCGCGCGTTGCAGAATTCCCCGCTCGCTGCTGCGCTGGGCCTCGCCACGCCCGGCCCCCAGGCCGATCGTGACTACGCCAACTTCGTCCGCGCCACGGGCTTCGACTACACGCGCGACCTGGACCATGCCGCCATCGCCTTCTGGCCCTCAAACTTCGGGACCTCGCCGAAAGACATTGACGCGAACCGCGCCCTCGTCATCGCCGATGGCCGCTTCGACCAGCAAAAGATCTCGGGCTACACCCAGAGAGGCGCCGTCGCGACAACTGGCGGTGAGTCGATTACCACGGTTCCAGGAAATCCGACCGTCTCGTTTGAGTTTCTCTCGCCAACGCGGATTGCCCTCGCCAGTGGCAACGATATGCTGGTTCCGCTCGAGAAGATATTGCTTGGACATTTTGGGACCCGCGATCCCTCGATGCAATCGCGCATTCAACGAGTGGCCGGCGCGCCGATGTTTGCCGTCGCGCGCACGGATCGCCTACCACAGAGCATCTACGCGCCTCTCCACAACTCGCCGCAACTGGAACAGATCGCGCGCAGCGTGCAAGCCATCACCCTGGCGGGCCAGCCCGACCGCAACAACTTAAGAATTACGATTGATGCCGAATGCGACGCCCTGAAGAACACCGTGCAACTCGCCTTCCTGCTCGAAACCGGAAAAATGGCCGGCTCGATGGCGCTTTCCGATCCCCGCACGCGTAGCCAGCTGACGAAAGAACAATTCACCTTCGTCGCAGCGCTCGTCAACCGCGCCACGATCAATCACCAGAACAAAGTAGTGCGCATCACGCTCGAAATAACTCCCGACATGCTCGCCGCAGCGCCAGCGCCGCTCAAGCCCGCCGCAGCCCACGCTCCAGCCCCGCCCCGCTCCGCCGCGCCACCTCCCGCAGCGTATCCGCACACATCTCAGTAACGCAGGATTAGAACTCCAAGAGGAAGTACCGCGATTTCAGACGAGAAGAACTAATCCGCTGCGGAAGCCGCCGTAGCAGCTGTACTGAGGTAACGCCAAGGATTCACAGGCGTATTGTAAATGCGAACTTCGTAATGCAGGTGCGGCCCGGTCGAACGCCCACTCGCGCCTTCCAAACCAATAATATCGCCGCGTTTCACGTGCGTACCCACATGCGTGCTGAACGCCGAAAGGTGCCCGTACCAAGTCGAAACGCCAAATCCGTGGTCAATCACTACCAGCTTGCCATACCCAGCACGCTGTTCTACGACTGCGACAATTCCATCAGCCGTCGCGTGCACCGAATCGCCGTAATGCGAAGCGATGTCCATCCCGGCATGGAACGCGCCCTCACCACTGAACGGGTCCAGCCGTTCGCCAAAGTGCCCGGTGATTTCGCCCACCACCGGCCACAGAGTCGGCACAATTCCCAAGCTGCTCAGCTGTGAAGCAGGCAGCAGCCGCAACCCGCCATCGGACATCGTCACCGCCGAAGCATTCCGCTGCAGGTAGCTAAATTCGTCCACCGATTCCTGGTACTCCACGTCCTGCCCGCTGGCATCGTCGCCAAAGGCGAAAGGAGTCTGTTTGAAACGCGTAATCCCGTAGGCGATGGCCACTTCGCTCGCCAGAGATTGGAGCGAATCCAGCCGCTGGTTGGTGTCCTTCACTTCGGTCTGCAGCACCTTATATTGTTGCTTCAGGGTGTCTTGCTCACGGCGCAGCGAATTGTAATTGGTGGCCTTCCACAACATCCGCGAGTACGAGGCCATCCCCGCCAGCACCGTAACGCCACCCACCGCCGCCAGTATCGCCAGCGCGTGCAACAGGTAGAAGGGTACACGAACGCGCCGCATCCCGCCGGAAGCACTGGAAGCAATAAAGAACGTGTAATACTTTCCCTTCATAATGTTAGTTTTTCCCGTTGTAAGTTGGAATCGGTTGAGCGGAATCCGCGATTCCCCAATCGCGGAACTGCCGTGCGTAACTAACCCCAATCCGGCAAGACGGATACAAAACCCGGTGAATTGTAGTCAGCGCACTCATCGTGGTCAACCTCAAACTTAAGTTTTCCACAGCTTCCCCATCTGTGCAAAGGACTTATCGGCACATCCCCAACTTTTGATTAGGGATTCCCTGCTAGAAACCTTACCTTATTCTGGTTTCGCAATACAACTGTACGAAGGTTCAGGATGGTACAAGAACGCCAACTCGTCGAAAAAATCGCCCGCGCGCTGGTGCCAGCTCGCGCCGCGTCGTCGCGTCTCAAGTTGGGAATCGGCGACGACGCCGCTATCGTCTCGCCCGCTGGCCGCACCGAATGGGCGCTCAGCTGCGATACATTTCTCGAAGATGTCCATTTCCGCGCGAAGACCCACCCGCCGGACTCAATCGGCTATAAGGCTCTCGCCCGCGCCTCGAGCGACCTCGCCGCCATGGGCGCCATCCCGCGCTACTTCCTTCTGACTCTTGCGCTACCGACCACGCGCACCGGCACCTGGTTCGATGCGTTGCTAAAAGGGATGGCGCGCGCCGCCCGTGAACTCGGCATCAGCATCATCGGCGGCGACACCACAAAGAGCCGCACCGTGTTCATCAGCATGACGGTTCTCGGCGAAATCGTCCCCGGCCGCGCACTGACCCGTTCCGGCGCGCGCCCTGGCGACATCGTCTATGTAACCGGCAAACTAGGACGGGCCCAACTCGGCCTCGAGCTAGTCCTGCGCGGCCACGCCCGCGACCGCCATCTGCGCGCCCTCGTGCAGCCTCATCTCTATCCGAAGATTCGCGTCGAGCTAGGCGCATGGCTGGCCAAGCAACGCGTTGCGACCTCGGCGATGGACCTCTCCGACGGCCTCTCGACCGACCTGGCCTGCCTCTGCACCGCCAGCCGAGTCGGCGCGAAAATCTACGCAAGCAAGATTCCCAAGGTTGTGATCCCGGTAACAGCCGCGCGCAAAGTTAGAAAACGCAAGCTCGACCCCCTGCAACTTGCCTTGCACGGCGGCGAAGATTACGAACTCCTCATCACAGTCTCGCCCCGCCAAGCCAAAAAACTCCGCCATGCCCCAGGCTCCTCAGCCATAACCGCAATCGGCGAAATCACGCGCGGCGAGGAACTAATTCTAGTAGCCGACGATGCACGCGAGGAGCCGCTGAAATCTCAAGGCTGGGATCCATTCAGGTGATGGTGGAAGGCGCGCAACCGGCATTGGCTGGCAGGGGCGCTGCTTGCTGCGCCCCAGCTTGCCCGGACGTTCGCATTTCCACGGAGCCGCACTATTTTTTCGTAGCGCCGGCGCTAGAGATGCGGTGGCGTTGACGACGCCGAGGCAGGATTAACCTTCGCAGGCGCAGGTGTTGACGCCGGGCTTTTCGGCGCAGGCTTTGGCTGCCCAGGCGCTGCGCGCGGCACCGCCGTCTCCGTCAATCCCTGCTCCGCGGCATCCGCCGGCGGCGCCGTATCCGGCACGTCCACCTGCACCTGCCTGGTCGGCGCAAGCTTTTCCAGCGGCACAACGTTCGGGAAATTTTCCACTGGCAGACTCTGCATCCCCTGCTGCATGAACTCCAGCCAGATCGGCAAAGCCGCCCGCGCCCCAGTCTCTTTTTTCCCCAACGAAATGCGCTTGTCGTCGTTCCCTACCCAAACACCTGCCGTGAGCTGCGGCGTAAACCCGATGTACCACGCATCCGTGAAATCGTTCGTCGTGCCAGTCTTCCCCGCCGACGGCCGCGCCAATTCTTTCGCGCGCACGCCCGTGCCGAACTGCACCACTTCTTCCAGCATTGCCACCATCGTCCTCGCCACATCGGGCGGAATCACGTCGTTCACCTTCGGACGAGGCTCTTCCAGCACCGCGCCATCGTAAGAAGTCACGCGCCGGATGTAGTGCGGCTCAATATGTATGCCGTCATCGGGAAACACGGTGAACGCGGAGGTGTGCTCCATCAAACTCAGGTCCGCCGCGCCCAGCGCCAGCGGCAGATACGGCGGCAGCGGACTGGTGATCCCGAATTTGCGCGCCAGCTCGATCACATTTTGCACGCCCACATGATCCAGCAAACGCACCGCCGGCACGTTGCGCGAATCCGCCAGCGCGCGCCGCAGCGTGATGCGACCCTCGAATTTCTCGTCGTAATTCTTCGGTGAATAATTTTGCCCGCCGCTGCGGAACGTCACCGGCTCGTCCACCACCGTGTCGAACGGATTCATCCCCATTTGCAGCGCGTCGGCATACACGTACACCTTGAACGAGCTGCCCGTCTGCCGCACGGCCTGCGTCGCGCGATTGAATTTCGATTCCTCGAAATTGTAGCCGCCCACCATCGCTTTGATTTCACCGGTCGCGTTATCAATCGCCAGCAAAGCCGCTTGCGCTGCCGGCACTTGTTCGAGTTGCGCGCGCACCGTAAGTCCCGAAACGTCTTTCACCGAAACACAAACCAGATCGCCCACCTTCATCAATTGCTTTGGCGATTTGATTCCCGTCCACGCAAAATCTGCGGGCGTCAACATCGCGTGGTACGTCCCGATCTTCAGCGTCGCGAAAGTCGGCTCGACGGCCGTCACCAGACCGTTGACGTAGTCGCCCTTGCGCGGCGTATTCCGCCAGTCCTCGTCCTGATATTTTTCCAGCGGCCCCAGATTTTGCTCCAGGATGTTCGGCAGCTTGTCACGCCAGCCATGTCGCCGGTCGTACGCATGCAATCCGTCGCGCACTGCCTGGTCCGCGGCTTTCTGCATCGCCACATTCAACGACGTGTACACGCGCAATCCCTGCTCGTGTACCGCCGCGGTGCCGTAGGTGTGCTCCAGATACTGACGCACTTCTTCCACAAAATACGGCGCCAGATCATTGCGCAGCGATTCCACGTGCAGACCCAGCAGCTCCTTGATCGCGGCGTCGGCTTGCGCCTGAGTGATTTTGCGATCGTGCGCCATTAACTCCAGCACTAGGTTACGCCGCGCCAATGCGCGGTCCGGATGATTGATCGGCGCATAAATCGGCCCGCGAATGATGGCCGCAAGCGTGGCCGCTTCCGACAGCGTCAATTGCCCCACCGGCTTACTGAAATAATATTCCGACGCCGCCTCGAATCCGTAATTCCCCGACCCCAGATAAATCTGGTTGCAGTACATCGTGAAAATTTGTTCTTTCGTGTAGTGCCGCTCGATCTGGATCGCCAGAATCGTTTCCTCAATCTTGCGCCGTGCGCTGCGGTCCGAACGATTCAGGAAAAGTCCGCCCGCCAGCTGCATCGTCAGCGTGCTGGCGCCCTCCGCCAGCCGATGCTTGGCGATATCATGCCAGGCGGCCTGCAACACGCGCGGAATGTCCACGCCCCAGTGCTCTTCGAAGTGCTGGTCCTCGGTCGTGAGGATCGCGTCCTTCAAAACTTTCGGAATCTGTTCGTAGGTGAGCAGAATCCTCCGCTGCAGCGCAAACGTCCCGATGGATTGCCCGTCGTCCGCGTACAATTCCGTGACTACGTTCGGCCGGTAATCCTGCAGCGCGTGTATTTCCGGCAAATCGCTCGAGTACACGAACAACAACCCCACCGCCGCGCCGAGCCCGATCGCACACACCACCAGAAATGTAAACGCCAGCCGGCCAAACACCGTATCGCCGGTAATCTTCATCGTCGCGCGGTAAAATCGTTCCATCGCCCTGATATTCTATCGCATACTCCCGCCCGTCGCCGGACCCGACCTCGCGCGATGTTCCCAATTTGTCGTTGCCAGCCAGCAACGCCACACAGTAAATTGTTCCCGCCGTCCCAGCCAACGAGGCCCCATGGAAGCCAGTCCAGTTCTGTTTCGCGATCTTACTTTCATTTTTCTCGCCGCAGTCGTAGGCGGCCTGCTCGCCCGCAGCGTAAAACTTCCGCTGATCCTCGGATTCGTCTTCGGCGGGATCCTCATCAGCCCCTTCACTCCCGGATTGAAAATATCCGACCTGCACGCCTTCGAAGTGTTCGCCGAAGTCGGCGTCGTACTGCTAATGTTTTCCATCGGCGTGGAATTTTCCATCCCAGATCTGTTGCGCGTGAAATGGATCGCGCTGGGCGGCGGCACGCTCGGCATTCTGCTTTCGATGTCGTTCGCGCTCGGCACCGCGTGGCTCGCCGGTTGGCCCAGGACTCAAGGTTTCGTCATCGGCGCCACCATTTCGGTGGCTAGCACCATGGTGCTGGCGCGCCTGCTCGCCGACCGCAACGCTCTGGGCACGAGGTCCGGTCGCGTGATGATCGGCATCACCCTCGTCGAAGATATCGCCGTCGTCTTCATGACCATCATCATCCCCATCTTCAGCGGCCCCGCCGCAGGCCGCTTCACCCAAGCCGCGTGGACCCTGGGAAAAGCCACGCTGTTGCTCATCCCCCTCGCATTTCTTGCGATGACCGTCGTCCCGCGGGTGCTCCGTCGCGTCGCGCGCATCAATGATTCGGAAATTTTCCTGCTCGTCGCCGTCGCCATCTGCCTGGTATCCGCTGCCACGGCGCAGGCGGTAGGTTTTTCAGTTGCCCTCGGCGCATTCCTCGCCGGCCTCTCCATCAGCGGCGCAGAGGATTTGCACTCCGCGCACACCACGCTCATCCCCCTGCGCGACGCTTTTGTCGCGCTGTTCTTCGTCTCCTTGGGCACGCTGGTAGTGCCCTCCGTAATTCTTCACAATCTTCCGCTGCTCGGCGTGATGCTCTTGCTGATCGTCTTCGGAAAATTCGTCATCTGGCTGGGTGTAATGAAGTTGTTCCGTTACTCGCTCTGGACGTCCCTAGCCGTCGCCGCGGGTCTCACCCAAATCGGCGAACTGTCCTTCGTACTGATCGAAGTCGCAAAATCGTCCGGCTTGGTCGGCCAGGAGATTTTCACCGCCACCCTAGCAGCGTCGCTCATCTCCATTTTTCTGAATGTCTTCATCGTCCGCGCCGTCTTTCACTGGATTCAGCCAAAACTAGACGCCCAGGAAGCCACCGCGAAGGCGTAACCCAACTTTTCGCAGCAGATTTTCAACGCGGATAAATCGAGGAAGGTGAGCAAACCACAATAAACGAATCGCAGCCACCCGCTTTTCTATTTTCACTTTTTCAATTTCAATCGTCTACCGCTACCCCAGCGCTTCTTCCGCTTCCTGCACCGTCGCGTAAGACTTGATCAGCGTCCCCACATGCGTCATATCAATCAGCGTCTTCACCTGCGTATTCGTCCCGGCCACAGCCAGTTTGCGTTGCGTGCGCTGTGCTGCCACGTAAGCGCCCACCAACGCGCCCAGCCCTGCCGAATCCATGTACGGCACTCCGCTGAAATCCAGAATCAGCTTCGGTGCGCCTTCTTCGCGCGTCGCCTTCTGAAAATCGAAAATCGTTTGAATACTCAACGAGCCTTTAAGGGTCAAAATTTTCTGCCCTTCCCTACTCCCTGCCGATACCACAATCTGCAAAGTGTCCCTGGCCATGGCTGGCGATTCTAGCGAATCACGGCCCGATGCATTGTGAATATTGTGTTACAACCGCCGCGCGCTGCGAACACCTCCGCAATTAGCTTGGCGCTAGCCGGCAGATTTCAGCGATGTGTTTACGGGATTATGCTCCAGCAGCGAGGCGCCCACTTGCACGGTTCCACCGGTGAATACGAACTGTAACGTGCGCATTTTGCCGGCCATGCACTGAGGCGTCGCATCGCCTCCCACGTCGACGCAGAAAAGCGGCTCCCGGGAGGTGCGGGAGCCGCTTTGTGTGCGGCGGGTACGATAACTGTTACTGGGTCGGCAGAATTTCCTGCGAGAACCCGATGGTGTTGACGGAGCGCAACGACGGAGTGCGCGGCGGCAGACACGCGGGGCCCAGGGTAAAGTTCGTGTCAAAGGTGTAGTCACGCGGGCTGGGCGGATTGTAGACGCCCGTTCCTTTATATGTGCCCACCCCTTGGCGGTTGTAATAGAAGCTGACCATCGACCCTCGGTAGTGGCAAACCAGGCCCCAGTTTTCCAGGAAGCGGAGGAAGTTGTGCACGCCGCCATCCGTTCCAAAGTCCTGCGCCTGTCCGGCGACGGACGGGAATGGAATGCCCTTGCCGGAAATAATGGCAGCGCGGTAGGCCGTCGGCGCCGCCGCTCGGTTATTAATGTTGTAGGGAAAAGCGAAGGAGTTTACGTCGTTCCAGTTGTTGGAAAGGAACGTGACCGCGTCGCCTTCGACGGCAGCCGCGACGCTAACGCCGCCCCAGGTTCCGTCGTCCACCGGCGCGTTATAATCGCCCTGGATGTAAACCGGGTTTTCGGAAACGATGCTTAGGCCGTCGGTTCCGCTGCAGGAGACTCCGATGTTTAGTGAAGCGCCATCTACGATTTTTAGCGCGCGGCGGAAGAAGACCGGAGGATTTTCCCGGGCCTCCTGCGCGTTGCCGTAGGTGACATCGGGACGGTTGGAATTGGCTGGCGCACAATTCGTGTTGGCAAACAGCCCGCCGGAGTACGTCGTCGCTGCAGGTTTGTAGGTGACGCCTTGCAAGTTCCCGGTGATGGTGGTCGCGCCGGTCCACATGTTAACGTTCTGCGGCGTCATATTGAGTATGTTCTGGGTCAACAGCATGTAGTTCGTCGGAGCGATCAAGGTCGGCGCCACTTCCGTGCCGCCATAAGTCCGAAAGGTGCCGTCGCCTTCCAAGTCTTCACCCGGGTCGAGTACGGTGTTCGGGCAGCCGTTCGCCGGGTCATTGGGATTCACAAAGTCGTTATATCCATAAGACCCGGTCCTGACGACGGGGGCCGCAATGGGGTCTTTCTGTTCGCCGCGACGGTCTGAGAAATACAGGGTGTAGCCGGTGTTATTGTCCAAGCCCAGCGCCGCCTGATTTGCGGTGAACCAATTCACCAGGTTCTTGGCATCCAGTTCCACATAGTACATGACGCCTTGCGCGGTGATCGGGGCTGGGCCGGCGGTGGCGCGGTCAACACCTTCACGCGAGTCATACAGCGCATTCGGCCAGAAATCGGTGGCCGGGTTTGCGCCGGTCATGAGTGGTGCGTTTGCGCAAGGATTTGCGACGGTCCCGGTGGATGGATTATCTCGAACGCGAGCCAAACGGATGATGGCAGCCCCGCTGGGATCATTGCAGCCAACTGTCGCGACGGCTCCGCCGCTCGGACCCTGTGCGGCAACTTGACCCGCGGGCAGACCTGCGAGATATGTAAACGGGGCGACCTGGACGGCTGCGGTATACGTCGGATTGACGTTCCTGCCGGTGAGGCCGAGGTTCAGGATCGTTTGGGTGACATCAACCCAGGTGCCACCGGGATTCACTTGATATTCGATCTTGATGCAACCGGTGATGCTTGGATATCCGGCCTTCATCCAGTATCCGGGTGCGAGTAGGGTGGACGAGTTGCTACTAGGGCTGTAGGTTCCCCCGACAATGGCACCCGATACAGGCAGCGGATATATGCCGGTATACCACCCCGGTTTTGCGGTAATGCCAGCACCGGCTAGGCCGAGACCGGCTGGCGAGTTGGCGGACCACGCCAAGCTCGCGAGATCAACGGGATGTGTTGCAGTGACCGTGTCCAGGAGCGTCATATCGGCGGCATTGCAGGCGTTCAGCGAGCCCGGTATGGTGGTTGGAGTCGGATAATCGTCAAGCAAGACTCGCAGCGTCGCCTGGGAAAACAGCCGCTGGGCAAATGTGGCCGGCGCCAAGGCGGCCTCGCCTTGAACGGGTCGGCGAATCAGCGAAATGGGCGTGATACCACCCAAAGCGGTGGAGGTGAGGCTCAATACCGGGACGCCGTTCTGAAGTTGACCGTTGTAAGCCGGAATCACTGTTCCGGTCCAGGTAGGATTGTTCAACGTGGTGCTGACGGCGCCGTAGGCGCTGTTGCCCGTCACGCTGCCTTCGCCGATGCCCAATCCGCGCCACGAAGCATTGGTGTAGGGTGCGGCTCCCGGCTCATTAGCCATCGTAGGATCTGGGGCGAGCGCGATCGAAACGTTCCCACCGTAAGCAGCGCCCGCGCCGGTGATTGCGAAGCCATTTTCCAGATTGGTGCGGATCACCTGGCCTACCACAGTTACTTTGTCACCCAAGAAAGTCGGGCCTTGATTCGGAGTGAGCCACAGATTTCCATTGGTGTGGGTGCGGCCGCCGAAACCGAACGAAGGGCCGTTGAAGAACGATAGGTCTGAATCGGAATAAATGCCGAACTGGAATACGGGAATAGCGACCACCTGCACTTGGCGGGTGAGCTTCACTTCCGCGCCCGTGGACGAATTCTGCGCCGCTACCGTCATGGTGAACGGCGTGATCAAGCCTTGCATGCCGGCGTAGGGACTGGGCGGCAGAATCGTGGCGTTGGTCGTCGCGGGATTGCCAAATGCGTCCGGAACGAAGGTGAGGTTGTAGGTGGAAGCGCCGGCGGAATTCACATAGGTAATGCCGGTGAGCCCGACGGGAGGAGCGGAGGCGATGGTTGCCACGTTCGCCGCAGTGAGCGAACCGGAAGTAGCAAACACTTGGGCCACGTCGGTGGTCATTTTTTCCATGCCAGCTTCCGCGCCGTAGAAGGCGAGCTCGCGGCTGGAGTTATTGCCGCCGAGGCGCTGGTCGGTCATCACCATCCAGCTCATGCCGACTACGATGGCTGAAATCAACAGCAGAACAAACAGCGAGGTTATTAGCGCGACACCCTTTTCTGGTTCCATTCTCACAGCGGTTCTCCTTGGAAATCTTTCAGACTCCGGCGCCTGATAATTTGATAAAGCTCCTACGGCGCCGTGGACGACGCAGACGTCTGGAACTGGTTGGTGAACGAAAGGCTGCGAATGCTCACCTGGGTGCTCAGGTTGTTGCGCAGGAATATCGGAGTTGTTTGGGCTGTGTAGGTATTTTCAGACCTGCCGCCCAGAAAGACATTGACCGCGCGGATTTGCGCCGGCGTATCCGGCAGAACCGGAGCAGCGGCGTTACCGGGACCGTTGGGATAGGTGCCCACAGCATCGGTGGAGCTGGTGATGTCGTAGCTGAAGCCCAGGTTCTCGATATCGTCGGCGATCGTCGTCGGCGGATTCACCGGCGCGCCCGCGGGATACCCCGGATAATTTACCTGGCGAATCAATTGCGGGTCCGTCGGGGTGGTCGCGTCAACGTAGTAGGTCACCATCCAAACGCGCGTGACCGTGGTGGGCGGAAAGACTCCCGGGGTGGTGGCCAATTTCGCGACCGTGCCGTTCGCCAGGCCGGTTTGATTCAGGCCGGCGGGATCGCCGCCCGAGAAATTGATGGTTTGGCCGGCGACGCTGGTGACATATTGGAGCGCGGTTCCGTTCTGATTGTGAAACATAATCAAATTGCCGGCGGTGATGGGATTGGTTACACCCGGCATGGTGAAGCAGCCTGGCGCGAGCGAGACCGATGCGCCGGTGGCGGAAATCGTTCCAGCGCAAACCGGAACAGACGGCGCGGCTTGTACCACCGGATAGCTGTAGAGATAGTTACCCGCTGCATCCACCAGTACGTTGTCCGCATAAATGATGTTGATGATGTCAGTGTTAGTTCCGGTGAGCACCGCGTTGGTCGCCGGATTGATGGACGTGGCTAACTGCCCAGCCAGGGATCCTGGCGTGATGGCCGGAAGCGTGATGTACGTGTTTGGAAATATTGTTGCAGTGCCGGGGCGATTCACTGCAGAGGTGGCGGTGTAGGGGAGGCTGATGCCGCCCTGAGGAACTCCCTCACCCGCCTGCATCAGATCGCGGACCATAAAGTGCATACCGGCGCGCAGGTTCTCCTGAGTGTTCGCTTCATAGGTGACCATGGTGGTCACGTGCTCGGCCTGCATCAGCGCGTCGGTGGCGATAGCCACCACGGAAACCACGATGCTCATGGAGACCATCAATTCGATCAGCGTAAATCCTCTTTGGCGCTTCATCCTTGCTCCTCGCGGTCCTGGTCCTAGTTAGCGGAAACGTAAGTGGTCAACGAATAATTGCGGTTGAAACGGCCCGTGGTGAAGTTCACGTTGATCACCACCTGATTAAGGCTGTTGGTGTATCCCGGCACCGCTGTAATGGTGATGGTGCGTTTAAAGTTGCCCAGCGATTGTTTCACATCGTCGGCGGTGCCAAGTTTTCCGTCCGGTCCGGGATACACGATGTAAGCCGGCGTGCCGCCGGCATCGGCAACCGTGCCGACCAACCCATCGGCTCCCGGCACCAGCAACGGCTGCGGCGTCGAGAGAAAGAGTCCTTGGGGATTGCCCGCGCTGTTGTTGGATAGCTGCTGAAACGTCGCGTTGTTCGTATATTTCGCGGTGTAGATTGCTTCGGCGGCTTCTTCCGCCTTCTGTTGCGCGATGAATGCATCCTGCGAGCTCTGCATGTAGGCCAGCGAATCCGCCAGCATGGCCGCCAACCCCAAAACGCCGACACCCAGAACTACCAGAGAGATCATCGTCTCTAAGAGCGTGAAGCCCTTCGCTGCTTGCCGCTTTCTCGCTTGCCACATTTTCCTGAACTCCTTCAGAACCTGGTCCATATCACACCCGTTCCCTTCCAGCCGCGCGCGCGGCCGGTGCCACCCAGAACCGTGACTGCCCGGGCCGTCGAGGGTTTGCCGGGTTGACCGATGAACACCGTTCCGCTAATCGGTTGGAACGTCGCGCCATCCACCAGTTCGCCATCGCTTTGGAACAACATTCCGCCCACCGGTCCATTGGTGAGGCCTTCGAATACCACGGGCGCGCCTTTGCCGAAGGCATCTGGCGTGTCTGGCGCTGTGGCGAACACATAGTACTGAGCCGGAGATTCGATGGGCACGGTGCTTAGAATCGGATTCACTCCTCCGGCGCCGGCCGTGAGATCGTTTCTTACCTGCATGATGACTTGATATTGGGTGATCCCGCCAACGACGACCGTGGGAAAGGTAACCTGCACGTAGCGGCGGTTGGTGATCGCGTACTCGCGCGCCTGACGCAGTTGGGCAACCACTTCCTTCATCGCGGCGTCGAAGCGGGCATCTTGCAGGGTGGGCAAGTAGGCGATGAGCGCCATCGCGGAGATGATCAGTATCAGCATGACTACCACGCTCATTTCAACCAGCGAAAATCCACGCTCGCTGGTTGCTTCGCGCTTGCCGCAGCTCAAAATCGTATTGCGTTCTTTCACGCTTACACCCTCGAATCGCCCTGGAGGTGGCGGGCGAGCCACAGAATTCGATAGATACATTGCAGTTCCCAGGCCACGCTGTAGGAACGGCTAAACCTATATGGAATAGCTGGTTAGCGGAGAGATGGGCCGGTCACAATTTCCATGTCGACTTGGATGGGGTAGAAACGTTACATTTCTGGTGACGGGCTACCACAAAACGGAGCGGCAGAATCCATGTGAAAGACCGACGATTTCACGCCAATAATCCGCGTGAATTCAGGACGGCTATGATGCGTGGGAACTCTGCTTGAGCATGGGATGGACGTGTGTCATGCAGGAACGGCGCGTGGTACGCTGCGGCTGCATGGCGCCTGCGATCAGTCGCGGCTGCGCAATTTCGAGAGCAGGCGCAGAATCTCCAGGTACAGCCAAATCAGCGTGACCATCAACCCGAACCCGCGTACCACTCCATATATTTTGGCGCGCCGGCGGCCACACCGCTTTCGATGAAATCGAAATCCAGCACAAGGTTCAACGCGGCGATGACCACGACGAATCCGCTGAAGGCGATCCCGATGGGACCTGAGCCGTTGATGGTGGTGAAGTGGATGCCGAAAAATCCCAGCACGATTGTCGCCAGATAGAAAAGCATGATTCCGCCCGTCGCCGCCACCACGCCCAGCTTAAACTTCTCGGTGACTGGAATCAGTCCCGAGCGATAGGCCAGCAGCAGGATCACGAGCGTGCCAAACGTCAAACTCACCGCTTGAATGGCAATTCCGTGAAAGCGCACATCGTAAATGGCGGAGATGCCGCCCAGCAGCAGGCCCTCAAGCAGCGCGTAAATCGGCGCAGTAATTGGCGCCCAGGTCTTTTTGAAAATCGTCACCAGCGCAAAAATGAATCCGCCGATTCCGCCGATGGCCAGCAGTGGAAGCACCGCCTGGGGATTCTGCGAATGCGTGTAAATGTTCCAGGTCCAGGCCGCCGTCGCGATCACGCAGAGCAGCAGCACGCCCGTCTTGTTTACGGTTCCCTGCAGCGTCATGGCCTCGCCGAGGCCGACGCCCTCGCCTTGAAATGCCTTGGCGTTCAGAGCCGGGTTCGACGTCCTCATTAAATCAGCCAAGATGAATCTCCTTTGTGCATGCTGCCCGCGAACACAATGGCGTTTGCAAAATTATGCCGGCTGCTTTTGATCCCCAAGTGCCGACGCAATTTTACCTCATTTCGGGTTTCTTCATGCGTGGTGGATGCCGCGCGAGGATGGGCGCAAATAGAAAATCCCTGGGCCGGCTTTCGGCCGACCCAGGGAAATGTGTGGATTTAGATTATCAGCTTAGTGGCTATCCACGATGGCGATTGCTTCGTCCACGTGATGATGAGCCTTGTCAATGTGCGAGATCACGCGGCCCTGCAGACCTTGCGCTGCCGGGTTATCTTCTTCTTCGGTGACGTCGTGATGAGCCTTGTCCAGAAGTTCGCGGGACTTGTGCAGGCGACCGGTCCAGCCCAGGTGACCGTCAATGTGAAGGTGATCATCAGGGTTCTTGCCGTCGTCAATTGCCGCCTTCTTGATTTCGTCAATGGCCTGGTTGATTTGTGCAATCGCTGCGCTCTCTTCGGCATGCAGGGCCCCACCGTCCGGGCGTGTCAGATAGGCCCGCGCATCCCGCAGGTCCGCAAGGGCGTGCAGGTAGGCAGGATGCTTGCCTTGAGCGCCGGCATTGTGCGACGTGATCGGGAGCAGGAAAGCAATCGCCGCAGCGATCACAGCAATTCTGGTAAGAGTTTTCATTCGGATTATCACCTCGTGTGGAATTGGGACGGCTTTCGCAGGGAATAGGACCGCAGCTTTACCCCGCAGCCCAGTAGAACACGCTGTCGCGGCTTTTGTTGTGCGCTGGCCGGGGCTGTTTCCAGAAAGTCAACGCGGGACGACGGACTGCGACGGCGCGTTTTCGGCAGGTGTGCCGCTACATGATGAAAAACGGAGTATCGCTTGTGCCGCTGATTCAGACCTTAATTGGTAGCGCTAACGGGAATCGAACCCGTATTTCAGCCTTGAAAGGGCCGCGTGCTAACCGTTGCACCATAGCGCCACAGAGGAAGTACTGCAGACGTATTTAGATTATCAGAGATACGGGCGGAATTCACAAGCATGCAGAATGAGGGAGCGAGCCAGATTCGGATCGGGCAGCTCGCTCGTTAAGAGTTGAGCCTGCGCTGAGGCGAGAAGTGCTCGGCCGTTGTGATAGCCTCTTGGCATCACGCACGACGCGTCTTGATTCTTGTTCGGCGGAAACTTTCGGGGGTAGAGCGCATGAGCTACGTAGAATCAAACCTGGTTCCCGGTGAAACCGTGATTTATCAGACGCGCCTGCATTGGATCGTCATGATCGGCCACCTCTTCGTGGGATTTCTGCTGCTCGGCCTACCCGGAGCTTTGCTGCTCTATTATGCGTACAGCCACAGCGCAATGGACGCAAACACTCTGCACTTAACCGAAGCCGGCGGCGTGGCGTTGCTGCTATGCGGCTTCGTGGTGTTAGTGATGGGCATGGTGCGGCGCAACGCCACCGAAATGGCGGTGACCAACCGGCGCGTGGTGATCAAGACGGGCCTGGTGAGCCGCAAGACCATCGAAATGCTGCTGAACAAAGTAGAGAGCATCGAAGTGAGCGAGACGACATTCGGCAGGCTACTGGGTTACGGAACGATTGTGGTGATCGGTACGGGCGGAACGTCCGATCCGTTTCGTCAGGTCGGGCACCCGCTGGAATTTCGTAGCCACGTGCAGCAACAGATCGAGAAGCTGCGCTAAGCATCCCGTGACGTCGCGTGTGAAGAGCACATGTTACGCTGCGTCTTCGGCTAAGACTGTTTCCGCCGATTTCTTCGCAGGCGTAGTGGTGATCACTACCACGCTGATCAGCACCAGCAGCGTGCCGAGGATCGTGCGCGTGGTGAGCGCTTCGCCGCCCAGAAAATATCCCACCAGCACAGCGACAATCGGATTCACGTAGGCGTAGGTGCCCACTTTCGTGGGCGATTCATGATGAATCAGCCACACGTATGCCGTAAAACCGATTATGGAACCTGCGACGATCAAGTACAGCAGCGCGAGCCACGCGCCTCGCGAAACCGCCCACGGATGAAAATTTCGAAATTCGCCGAACGCGCCTGCGGCGATTGTCAGCAGAATTCCTCCCGTGAGCATTTGCGCTCCGGAACTCATGACTTTGGAACTGGGCAGCGGCAGCTTCCGCGCCAGCACGGAGGCCAGCGACCAGCTGATGGATGCAAAAATCAACGCCAGCGCGCCCAGCTTATCAATCGGAGCGCCACCCAGATTTAGCGTGTGGCTCATCAGCACGCCCACTCCGCCGATGCCGATGAGGAGCGCCAGGGCTAAGCGAATCGTCAGCTGCTGCGTGCGCAAGAAAATAATTTCGGAGAGCGCCATAAATACTGGAATCATCGCCAGCATGACTGCGGCGATGCCCGAAGGCACGCGCAGCTCGGCCCAGAACAGCAGCCCGTAATCGAAAACGAAGATGACGAGACCTAATAAGGATGCAGAACGCCATTCACGCGCGGTCGGTGCGCGTTCGCCACGCGCGAGTACCCAGCCAACGAGGGCCAGGCCCGCAACCGAAAACCGCATCGCTGCCAGAACCAACGGCGGAACTTCGCGCACTCCTACGCGAATCGCAAGGAATGTGGATCCCCATACGAAATATATAATCGCGAAGGCTAGTACGGTCTTCCACGTCGGCCGATGGTTGGTGTCTTCCATGCTGTTCCATTTTCCAATTTCGCTTCTCTATTTGTGGCTGTGCTACTTCCATCCTTCGCGTTCGCGCAGCGATGTGATGTGCGCCACGTGATGTTTTCCGTGCCATGCATAGAGTGCGAGCGAATCATCGAGCGACATGGGTTTCTCCCAATCGGGGTGGCGGAACTGGCGTGACCACTCGGCAGGGCCCAGCGTGCGCAGAAGTAGTACCCAGCGCTTGTGCAGATTTTCCAGCAGAGCGAGCGACGGTTCGATGGGCGCGCCTTTCACGTCTCCCAGCTCGGCCCATTTCGCTTCGTTATAAGGCTTGATCAACGGCAGTTCTTCAGTGAGCGCAAGCTTGAATCGCGTGTAGGCGTTCATGTGGCTATCCGGAACGTGATGCACCACTTGGCGCACGGTCCATCCCTCAGGACGATAGCGCGTGTCCAATTGTTCAGGCTTCAAACCTTGCACAGCTTCGCTCATTCGCGCAGGGGTTGCGGCGATCGCTTCGATGCACTCGCGGCGCTGTGTGTCCGTCAGCGAAGCTGTCGGACGTTGATACTTTCCGATGGGAAATCGCAGATCCGCTTCCATGTTCGTGGCTCCTAGACAGCAGATTCAGTGCACCAAGGGCAATCTTGAAGACGAAAATGTACCACGCCGGCGCAATTTGCCGGAGTGGATGCCGGGAACCGCGCGCGCGATTCGATGGACAATTTGGACTACTGCGGCATTGCGCGAGCCGAAGTGCATGCAGAGATGCGAGCGGAACAGCGTGGGAAAGTACGAACGAAAGTGCGTGGGGACGCGGCGGGGTCAGAAGGTGGCTTACTGGCTATCCTGAAATTCTTCGTGCCAGGCCATTTGGATAGCTTCGAGCTTTCCTTCGTTCGATAATTTCGGGTCGCCGGTAAATCCGGGCAGCTCGACGATCCATTTGTGCATGTCGGTGAAGCGCATCGTCAGCGGGTCCACGCCGGGATGTTTTTCTGCCAGCTGGATTCCGATTTCCTCGGCGTTGTCCCAATCAAACGTGTTCGGCATTCCGTCCCCGCTCCTGAATGCAAATTTTTCCGCGCTGGTCGCACGCTGCGCCCCAAGCGCAACACCGTGTCGCATTACGAATTTCTAGTGCTCGGCTTCCTTCGCGTAATTCTTATTCCACTCTGGAATTTCCACCACGATGTCCTTGGTCCCGTCCGGCACGCACTGGCAACCGAGCCGCGATTTCGGCGTCACTCCCGGCGCTTCGTCCAACTGGTCCAGCTCTGCGTCTGTTGCTTCGTTACAACTGTCCAGGCCCTCGTGCACGATCACGTGGCATGTGGAGCAAGCGCACACGCCGCCGCACGCATGGTCCAGGCCCACGTGATAGCCCTGCGAAATATCCAGAATGCTGCCGGGCAAGCCGTCATGGCCGTAGGGAACTTTGTCGGGATCAATTTCGACGGTCTTGCCTTCCCTGACAAACGTCACCTTGTACTTCTTCGTCGCGGGCGTGAACTTTGTTTCTTCAATATATGGATTCTTGCCGCCCATGCTGTGCTGCTCCTCTCTCAACGCGCTCATCACAAATTCAGAACGGTCGAGCGCAATCTCTAAGATTGTTGGCGTGAGCCAGTTGCGTTCGCGCGCGGTTTACACCTCGTCCAGGTTCTTGCCTTCGAATGCGGTTTGCAGCGCGCCATTCATCAGCACTTCTGCCAGATGCGCCGTGGCCGCATTGATTTCGTCAATTCGCGTGCGCATCAACTTGTAGTCGCTGCCCGCCAATGCCGCGCGCAACTGCGCTTCCGATTCCGTTACGGCTTTTCGCTCCGCAGCTGAAATTTCCTGCGAGCGCGGATCGGCCAGCGCCTTGTCGGTCGCGGCGAGGATCGTCTCCGCTTCGGTGCGCGCTTCGATCACCTGCCGCTCGGCAAAATCCTGCTCGGCGTACTCGATCGACTCCTCGAGCATGCGCTCGATCTCAGTATCCGAAAGGCCGTAGCTCGGCTGCACCTCGACGGTATGCTGCTCGCTGGTGCGCATATCGCGCGCCGCCACTTGCAGAATGCCATTGGCATCAATCAGAAATTTCACTTCGATGCGCGCCAGGCCCGCCGGTCCCGGCGGCGTCTGCAACTGGAAACGCGCGAGCGACCGGCAATCCTTAGCCAGTTCGCGCTCGCCCTGCAGCACGTGAACGTCAATCGCCGTCTGATTCTCGACGCCGGTGGTGAAAAGTTCCTGCGCGCTGGCGGGAATGGTGGAATTGCGCGGAATAATTTTCGCGATCACGCCGCCCATGGTCTCGATGCCCAGCGAAAGCGGCGTCACGTCCAGCAGCAGCATGGTCTTCACGCCCGTTTCCAGAATGTCCGCCTGCACGGCCGCGCCTAGCGCGACTACTTCGTCAGGGTCCAGCTCGCAATGCGGCGCGCGCTGGAAATAATCGCCGACCGTCTTGCGCACCAGTGGAATGCGCGTGGAGCCGCCGACCAGCACCACTTCGTCCATTTCCTTCGGCGCGAGCTTGGCATCGGCGAGGGCCATTTTCACCGGCGCCATGGTGCGCGCAATGATCGGACGAATCAGCTCGTCGAATTCCGCGCGCGTGATTTCGCGAATGTACATGCCTTTCAATTCCAGCGGAAATTGCACAATCGTTTTTGCCGCCGAGGAAAGTTCGTGTTTCGCGCGAATCAGGCTCTTGCGCAGCGTCTGGATGGCTTCGCCGCGATGATCGAATTCCACGCCGAATTTATCGCCGATTTCGCGCCGCGCCAGATCCAGCAACGCATTATCAATATCGTCGCCGCCCAGATGCGTGTCGCCATTGGTCGCGAGCACCTGATAAATGTCGCCTTCATTGGTGCTGATCAGCTTCAGGAGCGAAATATCGAACGTGCCACCGCCAAAATCGTACACAGCCACGTGCCCGCGCTTCTGTTTGTGCAAGCCGTAAGCCAGCGCTGCGGCCGTCGGCTCATTCACCAGACGCAACACTTCAAGTCCGGCCAAACGCCCGGCATCTTTCGTGGCCTGGCGCTGCGCGTCGTTGAAGTATGCGGGCACGGTGATCACCGCGCGATCCACAGGCTCTTTGAAATAAGCTTCGGCCCATGATTTCAGCTCGCGCAGAATGTACGCGGAAATTTCAGGCGCGGTGAAACTTTTGTCGCCGAGACGGACGCGAATGACGTTGTCACTGCCGGGATCAATGCGAAACGGAAATATCTTCAGCTCGTCCTGCACGTCCGCGACGCCGCGACCCATCAAGCGCTTCACGGAATAAATCGTGCGCTCCGGCTGCGTCAGCAGTCTCGCGCGCGCCGGCTCGCCGACGATTACCCCTCCGTCCCGGTCCACGCTCACGACAGAAGGGCACAAAGTCGAGCCGTACGGCCCTGGAATACACTTCGGCGCCCCAGTTTGCGGATCCAAATACGCAATCAGACTGAACGTCGTCCCTAGATCGATACCAACGACACGTCCCATCGTTCGTCAGCTCCCAAGTTCCTTGGCCACGCCAGCCACTAAATTCCGAATGTACGCGCGGCGATTCAGGACTTCGTTCATGCCCGCGAGCAAAGCCTGTTTCTTCGATTCATCGCCACCAAAATCTACCGCGGCGTCCCACTCGCGCCCCAGCGCCGCAAGTTCCGCATCCACGTCGTCGAGATCTTCCTGAAAATTCTGCTGCGCCGCTTCCAGCCGGCGCTGCAATCCCGCCACCTCGCCACCCGCAGCCCGCGCCTCGCGCAACTCATCCAGCGATTCGTTCAACTCGAAGACCTCCTCGAGCAATTCAGGCGGCGCCTGCTGCTTGGTGGTTCCTTCCTTGCGCACACCCAAGTGTTCGAGCAGATACTCGATGCGCGCGATGGGTTCCCGCAAGGTACGATACGCATCGTTCAATTGCGAAGAGCGTTCCAGCGACAAATTGCGTTCGAACTGGCTGGCGCGCACGAAATTATCCGGATGCAGCTTCCAACTGAGCATATGAAACTGGCCTTCGAGCGAGGATGGTTCGATGGTCAGCTTCTGCGGCAATCCGAAAAACGCAAAGTAGCTCGCGCCCGCCGGAAGCGGCTGCACTTTCCCGCACGAAGCGCAAAAATGCGCGCCAGTGACTGCCGCGCGGCAATTCCAGCAACTGGTGACCGGTATGCCCTCGGCCTGCGCATCTTGGGATCGTATGACGCTCATGGGTCTGGTCTCGTCCGGGCGCGCCCCCGAGGGAAGAAGAGCGCGATTAGCACAGGAGAGAAACGCCTGAGCTCAACGCGAAACGCTTAATGCTTACAGCTCCGTACGCACCGCCGGCCGCACAGCTTCAGGCAGTGAACGAACTACCGCACCCGCAACTCCGCGCCGCCTGGGGATTCTGGAAGACGAAGCCCTGTTTCATCAGGTCCTCGTGATAGTCCAGCGTGGTGTCGTGAAGGTAGAGATAGCTCTTGGGATCCACGAAAATGCGCGCGCCGTTTTCTTCAAATACTTTATCGCGGTTGCGCGCTTCGGTGTCCAGACGCATCGCGTAGCTGAGCCCTGAACATCCGCCGCCCTGCACGCCCACGCGGAGTCCGCCGGACTCGGCCGGGACGCCTTCTTTTTGCAGCAGCTCGCGAATTTTTACAGCAGCTTTTTCAGATACGTGAATCATGGTCGTTGTCCCGTTTGCGTCCAAAGCCGCGCACGAATCGCCGTACGCGGCGCAGCCGCAAACAATTTGCCGACTCGTTAGTTATGCGCCGTGGCGGCTTCCGCGGGCTTCAAGTCCGCTTCGCCCTGCTTCTTCTTCCAGTCGCCGAGCGCGGCCTTGATGGCATCTTCCGCCAGCACGGAACAGTGAATCTTCACCGGGGGCAACGCCAGTTCACGGACGATGTCCGTGTTCCTGATGGCCAGCGCTTCCTCGACCGTCTTGCCCTTCACCCATTCGGTGGCCAGGGAAGAACTCGCAATCGCCGAACCGCAACCGAAGGTCTTGAACTTGGCCTCTTCGATCACGCGCGTTTGCGGATTCACTTTCATCTGCAGCTTCATGACGTCGCCGCATTCCGGCGCGCCCACCAGACCTGTACCCACATTCGGATCGGCCTTGTCCAACGAGCCGACGTTGCGCGGATGGTTATAATGCTCGATTACTTTTTCGCTATACGCCATTAGTTGATTCTCCTCTTCATGGTAACGCTGCTATCCAGCCCTTCTTCTGCAATTACTCGATCCGACAAAGTCACGTGCGCGATGGATGCCGAGCGTCCGGCGCAAACTTCCTCCAGCGTCCGCACCACCACTTCTTCACGCAACTTAAGAAACTCCAAAAACCCCGCCAATTCTTCCAGGTCACGAAAGCGCCGCGAGTTGCACGCGCCGCCGTCTACGTTAGGAGCGAAAAATACGTCAAATACCGGGGTGTTGCCGCTGAACGTACGATGTACGCCGACGGTGCCTTCGTAGATCACGTTCCCCCCTTTTGCGACGATTTTTATTCCGCTGCCACCTGCCATTTCATTTTGCTGACGTCCACTCCCTCTTTAGCCATTTCATACAGAGGTGAAAGTTCACGCAAACGCGATACGGTTTCGACGACGCGATCTGCGACGTAGTCCACTTCTTCTTCCGTGTTGAAGCGTCCCAGGCCGAATCGGATGGAAGTGTGCGCAAGATCCTCGCCCACGCCCAGGGCCTTCAGCACGTAGCTAGGTTCCAGGGTCGCCGAAGTGCAAGCCGACCCGCTGGACACCGCGATGTCGTTGATGCCCATCAGCAGCGATTCGCCTTCGACGTACGCAAAACTGATATTGATGTTGTGCGGCAGACGATGCTCCATCGAGCCGTTAATAAACGTCTCATCCAGCCGCGACATGATTGACTCTCTCAGACGTTCGCGCAGCTTGAAAAGTTTCTCGCTTTCCTGCTCCATTTCCTGGCCGCAGAGTTCGCAAGCTTTGCCCAGGCCGACGATTCCCGGCACGTTCAGCGTACCGGAACGCATGCCGCGTTCATGTCCGCCGCCATCAATCTGCGCTGCGAGCTGCACGCGCGGATTCTTGCGGCGCACGTACAACGCGCCCACGCCCTTGGGACCATAAATTTTGTGCGCGGAGATGGACATCAAATCGATTCCATCCTTCTGCACGTCCACCGGAATCTTGCCCACGGCCTGCACGCCATCCACGTGGAAGAAGACGCCCTTCTCTTTCGCGATCTTGCCGATTTCCGCGATGGGCTGTACGACGCCGATCTCGTTGTTCGCGTACATGATTGAAATCAGGATCGTCTTCGGCGTAATCGTCTTGCGCAGTTCGTCCAGGCTGATGCGGCCGTCCTTATGCACGGCCAGGTAAGTCACTTCGTAGCCGTATTTTCTCCAGGCGCTTACAGGTATCCAGCGTCGCCTTGTGCTCGGTGACCTGCGTAATGATGTGATTGCCCTTCTCGCGATACATTTCGGCGACGCCCTTAATCGCCAAGTTCGTGGATTCTGTGGCGCCGCTGGTGAACACAATTTCTTTGGGCGTGGCGTTGATCAGCTTCGCGATTTGCGCGCGCGAATTTTCCACCGCCTCTTCCGCCTTCCAGCCGTATTCATGGTTGCGGCTGGCAGCGTTTCCGTACTTGTCAGTAAAATACGGAACCATTGCTTCGACGACGCGCGGATCCACCTGCGTGGTCGCATGATTATCAAAATAAATTGGAAGCTTGATCGCCATTCTCTGTCTCCTCAATCCCCGTTCAGTGTTTACTGCCGCCAGCTCAAGTAACGCTGCCCCAAAAACTTGTTTTGCCCCAGTTCAGTCTCTGCGGTCAACTTTTGCCTTTCCTGTCAGACCCGCAGTTCGACCATCTCCGAAAGCGGCGCCTCATCCGTCATCTGCGAAATCGTGACTTTGCCCAACACTTCCAGGATGCTGTCGTTCACCCGCCGCAAAGGCTCGCGAATCGAGCAGGTGGTCGCCACGTCGCACGCTCCCCGCGAAGTCACGCAGGAAGTAATGAACAGCGGCCCATCAATCGCCTTGATCACATCCAGCGCCGAGATCAGCGAAGCGTCCCGCGCCAGCGTGTAACCGCCGCCCGAACCGTGCCGCGCTGCCACCAGCCCCACCTTCGCCAGTTTCTGCAGCACTTTCGCCATCAGCGGCGTGGACATCTTATATAGCTCGGCGATGTCCCCCGCACTGCACGACCCGTGCCCGCCATGCATCGCTAAATGTTTCAGCGCAATCAAACCATAGTCGGCTTTCTTCGATAGCTTCATCATGGATGCATATACGACTGATACGGTCGCATATAGATTCTAAGCCCCGCCAACCCGGAATGTCAAGCCTACGAATGACCCACAACTCCAACCAGCGCAATAGCTTAAACAACGACCATTCTAGTCGTACTAGTCAAGGTTCCAGGGCCCAACGGTGTAAATACCGGCCCTAACTGCGGTTTCGCCTCGGTGAACGGCTGAAGCGAGCTAGGGTCGGCCTTCTTTCCGCCGCAGAACGAGTCTGGCCTGTCCGTAGGGGCGATGGATGGGTGCCTTCGACACCAATTTCACAGGGTTTAACTGGCTTGCTCCTCTATTGCGAAGATTTTTCTGGCCGCGTGAAAGGAATTTCTAGGTTAGAATCGCCTAGCTAATGGATTCCAGCGGCCCCAGACCCGTCACTGCCATTTATCCCGGTTCGTTCGATCCGGTCACGAATGGTCATTTGGATCTGATCACCCGCGCGTCCAATATTTTTGACAAGCTGGTCGTAGCCGTCGCGCACAATCTCGAAAAGGATCCGCTGTTCACCGAAAAAGAGCGCGTGGAAATGCTGGAGACCGCGACGTTCAAGTGGGTGAACGTGGAGATTGACGTGTTCGACGGACTGCTGATGGACTACGCGCGCGCCAAAAAAGCCGGCGTCATCGTGCGCGGCATCCGCGCCGTCTCTGACTACGAATACGAACTGCAGATGGCCATGATGAATCGCAAAATCGAGCCGGACATCGAAACGGTTTTCATGTTGCCGGCCGAGCAGTACAGCTATCTGAGCTCGCGGCTGGTGAAAGAACTGGCGCGGCTGGGCGGCCCGATCAAGGATTTCGTTCCGCCGATCGTGCAGGAACGCCTGGGCGCCAAATTCAAGTAGAATTCTCACGGGCTTTGCGCCGCGGACCAGGCCCCGCGGCAAATTCGCGCCTTATGAACTGGGGAGCTGTATGGAACTGGCCACGGAAAAGAAAATGGAAAAAACCATTCAGCTTGCGGACCGCGTGAATCGCATCAGCATCTCGCCGACGATGGTGGTGCTGCAGGAAGCGGAGAAACTGAAAGCGCAGGGGATTGACGTCGCGGACTTCGGACCTGGCGAGCCGGATTTTCCCACGCCCGAGCACATCAAGCGCGCCGTCATGCAAAGCGCTCGAGGAAAATCGCACGAAGTACACGCCCGTGGCGGGCATCGCTCCGCTGCGCCAGGCCATTTGCGATTGGCACGCCGCGCAATTGGGATCTTCCTATCAGCCGTCCGAATGTGTCGTCAACGTCGGCGGCAAGCACGCGATTTTCAATGCGATTTGCTCGCTGATCAATCCGGGCGACGAAGTGATTATCGGCGCGCCGTACTGGGTCAGCTATCCGGAATGGTGAAGTATGCCGGCGGCACGCCCGTCTTCGTCCCGACACGCTTCCGAACGATGCGTTTCATCCTGCGCGCTTCCCAAGTGGAAGCGGCATCCACGCCGAAGACCAAGATCGTCATTGCTAATTCGCCGAACAATCCCACCGGCTCGGTGATTCCGCCGATGGAATTCGCCCGCTTGCAGGATTTTTGCAACCGGCACAACATCTGGCTGCTCTCCGACGAATGTTATTCGCACTTCGTCTACAAAGACGCCAAACCGTTTTCCGCCGCCAGCATCCCCGGGCCCAAGAGATCGCTTGATCGTCGCCGGCTCGTTTTCGAAAACATTTGCCATGACCGGCTTGCGCCTCGGTTACATCCTCGCGCCCAAGCCGCTGGTGGACGCCATCGCCAAGCTGCAGAGCCAGTCCACTTCGAATCCCACTTCGATCATTCAATATGCGGGGCTCGCGGCCATGCGCGGTTCGATGGATTCGGTGACGGCCATGCTCGAGGAATACGCGCGACGCCGCGAACATATTCTCGCGGGCCTGCGCGCGATTCCCGGAGTCACTTGCACGCCGCCGATGGGCGCGTTCTACGTATTCCCGAATGTCGCCGCGCACTTCAATCCGAAAATGCCGGACACCACTGCTGTCGCCAAACAACTTCTCGAGCGCGAACACGTCGCGGTCACTCCTGGCGAAGCGTTTGGCGCGCCGGGATTTTTGCGCCTCTCTTACGCCACCTCGATGGAGCGGATCGACGAAGGCCTGCGCCGGTTGGCGCGCTTCTTCGGTAAGGCCGCGTGAGTCCGAGCCAGCGCCTCTCTGTGCCCCGCGCGGCTGGAGCCGATTTTCAGCGCGCGTCCTTGGGGCGCACGCACACTCGCGCCGTTATTTCCCGAAAAATCCAATCTGCGCCGAGCCTTTGGGCGAAGCTTGGATGACCGGCGTGGAATGCCGCTTCGCATCGGGGCCTTTCGCCGGGCAGAAACTCGGCGAGGTGTGGCGCACTTTGCCGGCGCATGGACCGGAACGAAAATCGATGCTTCTGCAGGCTCGTTTCCTCTGCTCGTAAAATTTATTTTTGCCGAAGAAAAACTTTCCGTGCAGGTTCATCCCGACGACGAATACGCCGCGCACCACGAACAGGCTGCCGGCGGCCGCGGCAAGACGGAAATGTGGTACGCGATCGCACGCGCGGCCCGGCGCCGAAGTGCTGGCGGCCTGAAACCCGGCGTCACCGCCGGAAATTTTCAAACGCGCCATCGACGATGGTTCCGCCGAAGATTGCCTGCAGCACGTTCCGTTGCTCGCGGGCGAAGCTATTTTTGTTCCGGCTGGCACGGCGCATACAATTGGCGCCGGTTTGGTGCTCTGCGAAATTCAGGAATATTCGGACCTCACCTATCGCGTGTTCGATTACAACCGCCGCGACGCGCAGGGCCACTCGCGCGAGCTGCACATCGAAAAAGCCCTGCAGGTAATGCGCTTCGGCGAACAGCGCGGCGGAAAAATCGAGCCGGCGCGGATCGTGCGTGGCGGCGTGACGGAAACTTTTTTCGCCGCCTGCCGCTTATTTCGCCGCGGAAAAATGGGAATTCGCGGAACGCGTCGGCGCGGCCACCTCGCCCGAACATTTCGAACTGCTGATCATTCTCGAGGGCCACGGCTCGATCCAATGGCGCGGCGAATCCGTGGAATACGCGCCGGCGCAAACCTGGCTGCTTCCCGCGGCGCTCGGCGCATATCATCTGGCGCCGCGCGAACGAACTTCGCTGCTCCGCGCCTACGTTCCCATACCCTTCGACGAACTGGCGCGCGAGCTCGCCGCGCGAGGCGTCAGCGAAGCCGCGATTTCACATCTGGTGTATCCGTGAAAGGGAAGCACACGAGACTGGAACACAATGCGCTTCCCGCCTGTGCCGTGCTACTCGCCGGCGGACGCGGCACTCGTTTCTGGCCGCGCAGCCGCACGCGCACGCCCAAGCAACTGCTGAATATCACCGGCGGCGAGACCATGCTGCGCGAAACCGTCTCGCGACTGGAACCGGTTTTCGCACTGCGCAATTTCTGGGTGGTCACAAATACCGAACAGGCTTCGGCGTCTGCGCAAGCAGCTTCCGCGGCGTTCCCGCCGCGCACATTCTTGCCGAACCTGTCGGCCGCAACACCGCCGCCGCCATCGCCCTCGCCGCGATTCACCTCTCGCACGAGCACAGGCGACGCGCTGATGGCCGTCCTGCCGTCGGACAGCTACATCGCCGACGCCGCGCGTTATCGCCAGCTCGTTCAGGCTGCGCTGGAATTGGCGCGCGCTCCCGGCAGCCTGGTGGTTTTCGGCGTTCCGCCCACTCGCCCCGAAACCGGTTACGGCTACATCGAGGCCGGCGAAAGTCGGCACGCGGCTTCACGGCATCCGCGCCTTGGCCGTGCGCCGCTTCACGGAAAAACCCGCGCTGCCACTGGCGCGCCGCTACGTCGCCTCCGGAAAATATTTCTGGAACGCCGGAATATTTTTCTGGCGCGTCTCCACATTTCTGGGCTGCCTGCGCCGCTTTCTCCCCGCAACGCACGATGCGCTCATGCGGCTGGCCGAAACCATCGGCACAGCGTAAATATGCCGCGGCGCTGCGGCGAATCTACCCCACGCTCGAAAATATTTCCGTGGACTACGCCATCATGGAGCCCGCGACCCGTGCCGGTGCCGGCAAGCACGTCTCGGTGATCCCCGCCAAAGTCGGCTGGAGCGACATCGGCTCCTGGAGCGCGGTGTACGACTTGCTTGCGGCCCAGCGCGGCGCAAACGTTTCCGCGGGGCCGTCGTTCACGCTGGACGCCACCGGCAATTATTTCTGGACGCCTGGGAAATTTGTGGCTGCCGTCGGCGTACATGATCTGGTCCTGGTGGAAACCGACGATGCCATCCTGATCTGCCCGCGCGAACGCGCGCAAGATGTCGGCAAAATCGTCAAATGGCTCGAGCAGCAGAAACTCGCGCGCTTGCTGTAGGAGAGGCTATATACCAAAGCGCCCAATCGCGGCGTCCTTCTAGCTGGATTCCTGATTCGATTGTTCGCGTCTGCGCTTTTCATCGCAACGATAGCACGAGTTTCTGGGCCGACTGGAAGGATTGATTTTTTATCTTGTGTGGCCGGGCTGGATTCTGGGCTTCATGGTGAGTGGCGGCGTCGATGCGACAGGCGTTTGGACAGGCGTGGTGACGGGATTTATCGTGAACGGCGCAATCACATCTGTCTTGATTTACGCTGCTATTGTGATGTTTAGGAAAGTTAGCAGCCTGCTGTAGCGCCCGCCATTTTGGCGCCGAGCGCGAATCACTTTTTGTGCAACGCGGCTTCCCGCCGGAAATCCCATCGCTTATACTGGCTTACCGTGAGCGACATCCTATTTGGCACCGACGGCTGGCGCGCCATCATCGCCGAAGACTTCACGTTCGAGAACGTTCGCACCGTAGTGCACGCAATCGCCCGTTACGTGGTGCGCGCCGAAAAACCAGGCGCAGGCATTCTGGTCGGGTACGACACGCGCTTCGGCTCGGAACGATTTGCCCGCGCCGCCGCAGAAGACGATCTCCGCCGCCGGCATTCCCGTGTGGCTTGCGGCCACAGCCGCTCCTACGCCTGCGCTTTCCTGCTCGTGAAACTTCGCGGCGCCGCCGGCGGAATCCAGATCACCGCCAGCCACAATCCATATCAATGGAACGGCGTAAAATACAAAGCCAGCTACGGCAGTTCCGCATCGCCCGCCATCGTCGCGCAAATTGAATTCGAACTGGCGAAAGTGCTGCGCGAAGGCGTTCCAGCTCTACCGCCACGCAAAGATCTGCTTCATTCGCTCGACGTCCGCGCGCCGTATCTGGAAACTCTCGACGCCCTGGTGGATTGGGATCGCCTGCGCGCTGCGAAATTCCGCTTCGTCATTGATCCCATGCACGGCGCGGGGCGCGGCCTGCTGCTCGAACTTTTCCGCCGCCACGAAATCGCCTGCGAGGAAATTCGCGGCACGCGCGATCCGCTTTTCGGCGGCGTAAATCCCGAGCCCATCGAACCGCACATCGCAGCACTGCAACAAGCCGTGGTGCGACGGCAAATACGACGCCGGCTTCGCGCTCGATGGCGACGCCGACCGCATCGGCGCGATGGATCGCGACGGCGCGTTCATCAACCCGCACCAGATTTTCGCCATCCTGCTGTGGCATCTGGCCGGCACGCGCAAACTCACCGGCGACGGTCGCCAAAACTTTTTCCACCACCAAAATGATCGACAAGATCGCCGCGAAATTCGGCCGCAAAGTCTGGGAAACTCCCATCGGCTTCAAATACATCTGCGACCGCATGCTGGAAAGCGACATCCTGCTCGGCGGCGAAGAAAGCGGCGGCATCGGAACCAAGCTGTACTTGCCCGAGCGCGACGCCACCGTCAACGCCCTGCTGCTCGCCGAAGTGATGGCCTGGCACGGCAAAACGTCTCGGCGAACTGGTCGCGCATGCTGCACGCGGAATTCGGCGAACACCATTACGGCCGCGTGGACCTGCACGTGAAAAACGGCCAAAAGGAAAAAGCCATCGGCCATTTTTCCGCCGATCGAAACCGAAAGCGATTGCTCGATTGGCCCATCACTCGCCGGGAAAATCTCGACGGCATCAAAGTCTACCTGGACGACATCGGCTGGGTGATGGTGCGCGCTTCCGGCACCGAAAACATGCTGCGGATTTATTCGGAGACCACGCGCGCGGAAACGACCAAGCCGCGCTCTCGATGCGGTCGTATCGATTGTGCAAAAAATGTGATCGACAAACCGCGGGCTTTCCGGGGCGGTGCCCGCTGCACATGCAAAAAGGAGAACAGCGATGGAAGCAGTAAATCTGAACGAAAAACTGTCCCGCGTGAACGAATACTGGAGCCCCAAAATCATCGGCGAATTAAACGACTCCTACGTGAAGATCGTAAAGTTCACGGGCGAATTCGTCTGGCACCATCACGACGACGAAGACGAAATGTTTTTAGTCGTCAAAGGCCGCCTGCGCATGCGTTTCCGCGACCGCGAAGTCTCGTGCAAGCCCGGCGAATTCATCATCGTCCCCAAAGGCGTGGAGCATATGCCCGTGGCGGACGAAGAAGTCCACGTGGTGCTCATTCGAACCGAAAACAACTCTCAACACCGGAAACGTTCGACAACGAACGCACCCACGTCGAACTGCAACGCATCTAGAGCAAAACAATTTATCATACGTCACGGAAGCACTGCTTGCCGTGCCGAGCGCTTGCGATTTATTCCCGGAAGGCAGCGGCGGAAAGCGCTATCATTCATCGCGCGCGCGCCCGCCGCCGGGCCGTGCCAAAAAGCGGAGCCAAATGAATCGCCGACTCTACACGCTCGATGTTTTCACCACCAAGCGCTTCGCCGGCAATCCGCTGGCGGTCGTCACCGATGGCGACGGCATTCCCACCGCGAAAATGCAGGCCATCGCGCGCGAGATGAATCTTTCGGAAACTGTTTTCATCCAACGGCCCACGAATAATCGCGCGCTCGCACGCTTGCGCATTTTCACCACCACACGCGAACTGCCGCTGGCCGGCCATCCCGTTATCGGCGCTTGGTTTTTGCTCGCCGAACTCGGCGTCGTCCCCGCCTCCGAAGGCAGCGTGCACATTCTGCAGCAGACCGGCGCCGGAATTCTTCCCGTGGAATTGGCTTTTCACAACGGCCGGCCGGTGCGCGTCACCATGACGCAGCGGCCCGCGCGTTTCACGCGCGCAACATTCTCGCGCGCCACGCTCGCTGCAGCGCTCGGCCTGAAACCCAGCGACCTGGCGCCGTCGCTGCCAATCGAATTTGCGTCCACCGGAATTTCGAACCTGATGGTTCCGGTCAGCCGCCGCGCGGTGCTCGCGAAAATCCAGATGAATATGCCCGCTCTCGCGCATCTGGTTTCACCGCACGGCACCATGGCGTATTGTTTTGCGCTCGGCGGCCGCGGACGCGCCTACGCGCGCGGCATGGTTCCTTGGGGAACGATCGAAGATCCTGCAACGGGCTCCGCCGGAGGCTCGCTCGGCGCGTACCTGGTGCATCACGGCCAGTTAAAAGCCGGCGAACAATTGCAAATCACCCAAGGCGTGGAAATGGGCCGCCCCAGCGAAATTCTTGTCGGAAGTTGCCGCGGACAAGGGAAAGTTGACGCCGAAAGTCAGCGGCTCTGCGGTGCGATCTTCGAAGGCCACATCGAAGCGTAGTTCGCTCATCACTTCTTCGCAGGGCGCGGTTCCGCGACGCTTTTGCTTGCAGCGTCCAGAATGCCATTCAAGAACGCGGGAGAATCCGCCGAGGAAAATTTCTTCGCCAGCTCCAGCGCTTCGTCTATCACCACTTTCACCGGCGCGGTGCCGAAGCGCAATTCGTAAATCGCAAGGCGCAAGATGCTGCGGTCCACCGCCGCCAGGCGTTCCAGTTTCCAGTTTTCCGAAAGCTTCTCGACCGTTTTGTCGCTCGCGTCTGCCGCAGCTACCGCGCCTTCGAACAATTGATTGGCAAACTTGCGCGTGGTATCCGCCGCGCGCGCCTGCTTCCAGAAATTTTGCTCCACCAGCGAGGGTTTGCGCCGCGTCATGTCCCACTCGAACAGCATTTGCAGCGCGAACTCGCGTGATTTCCGGCGCAGCGTCATGCTAACGGCGCCGCCCGCGACGCGACCCGCTTTTCGCACCGCCGCCGGACGCACCGCCGGAATTGCCAGCAATCTTGCGCACCAGCTGCGCCATCTCGATTGCGGCTAGCCCTGCCTCGTATCCTTTATTACCGGATTTCAGCCCGGCGCGGTCAATCGCCTGCTCCAGCGTGTCGCAGGTCAGCACGCAAAAAATCAGCGGCACGCCGGTATCCAGTTGCGCGAGCTGAATGCCGCGCGCCGTTTCCGACACCACCACATCGTAGTGCGATGTCTCGCCGCGCAAAACGCAGCCGATGCAGATGATCGAATCGAAGCTCCCGCTCGCCGCCAGTTTTTTCGCCGCGATGCGGCAGTTCAAACGAGCCCGGCACGCGCACGACCTGAATCTGCTTTTCTCCGTCGCGCCGGCCTGTTCCAGCGCATCAGCGCTCCCGCCAGCAACCGGTCGGTGATAAAATGATTGAACTGGCTCGCGACCACGCCAATTCGCAGCCCCGCCGCGCTTAATCCTCCGCGCACATTCGCCGGCTTCAATTTTTCCGTCACATGCTCAGCGCCCCTCGAACTTCGGCGGCCGCTTTTCCAGAAACGCTCGCGTGCCTTCGCGCATGTCCTGCGTCGCGCAACACAATCCGAAAAGCGTGGCTTCCAGGTACAAACCTTCTTCCTGCGGCATTTCCATCCCGCGCTCCACGGCTTCCATCGCGTATTTCACGGCGAGCGGCGCGTTCGCGATAATTTTCTTGGCGATCGATTCCGCCGTCGCCAGCAATCCCCCGGACTCCACCACGCGATTCACCAGTCCGACGCGCAAAGCCTCTTCCGCCGAAATCATTTCGCCCGTCAGAATCAATTCGTGCGCCACGCCTTTGCCGCACAATCGCGGCAGCCGCTGCGAACCGCCGTATCCGGGAATGAGTCCCAGCTTCACTTCCGGCTGTCCAAGTTTGGCGTTGCGGCTGGCAATGCGCAGCGTGCACGCCAGCGCCAGTTCGCATCCGCCGCCCAGCGCGAATCCATTGATCGCGGCGATCGAGGGTTTCCCCAGCGTCTCCAGCCGGTGAATAATTTCCTGGCCGTACAAAGTGAATTCGCGGCCGTTCACCGGAGTCTGCTGCGAAAGTTCGTTGATGTCCGCGCCGGCGATGAACGCTTTCTCGCCCGCGCCAGTGAGAATCAGCACGCGGATGTCGTCGTCCGCGCGCACTTTTTTCAGGCAATCTCCCAGCTCGTCCATGGTCTTGCGATTCAGCGCATTCAATACATTCGGACGGTTAAAGGTGATGCGCGCAATCTTGTCGTTCACCTCAAACAGTAAATTATCGTAGGCCATATCTTCCTTGCCGTAAGTTTCCGAATTTTAACACTGGTATGGTACCCGAATCGCTCGTGGTTTGCCGCGTTATGGGGTCGCGCTCAAGCAACCGATTCGACAATCACCGCGATTCCCTGCCCGCCGCCGATGCACGCGCTGGCGACGCCATAGCGCGCGCCCCGCCGACGCAATTCCAGCAGCAAGCTGAGTACCAGCCGCGTTCCGGTGGCGGCCAGCGGATGCCCCAGGGCGATCGCGCCGCCATTCACATTGGTTTTATCGCGATTCAGCCCCAACTTTTTTTCCACCGCCAAATATTGCGCGGCGAATGCTTCATTCACTTCCACCAAATCCATTTGTTCGAGTTTCAATCCCGTAAGCGCTAGCGCTTTCTGGATCGCCGGCACAGGACCGATCCCCATAATCTGCGGCGGCACCCCTGCCGTCGCCCAGCCGACGATGCGCCCCAGCGGTTTCCAGCCGCGCTCTTTCGCAATCTTCGCGTGCGTCACCACCACGGCAGCCGCGCCGTCCACAATTCCGCTGGCGTTTCCGGCGGTCACGATGCCATCCTTGCGAAACGCGGGCTGCAGCGCTTCCAGCACTTCGATCGTCGTTTCCGGGCGACGGTGATCGTCCTCCATCACCATCGTTGTCTTCTTCCCCTTCCTCACTTCCACCGGCGCGATTTCTTCTTTGAAATGTCCTGCGCGAAACGCGGCCTCGGCCGCCTGCTGACTGCGCAGCGCGTACTGATCGGAGGCGCCCCGGGTAATTCCCTGCTCGGCCGCCAGATTTTCCGCGGTCTCCGACATGCTGAAGCCGCAATACGTATCGAAGAGTCCGGACATCAGCGAATCTTCCAGCTGGCCTTCGCCCAACCGAAAACCCGCGCGCGCTCCGCGAATCACGTGCGGAGCCTGCGACATATTTTCCATCCCGCCGGCGAGAACCACGCGTGCTTCGCCCAGCAGAATCCGTTGCGCCGCTTGCGTAATGGATTCCATTCCCGAGCCGCACAGGCGATTCACCGTCACCGCGGGAGTTTCAATCGGCAATCCGGCTTTCAGCCCCACGTGGCGCGCCCCGTAAAGCGCGTCGGCGCTGGTCTGCATCACGTTTCCGAAAATCACATGGTCGAAATCCGCGGGCTCCGTGCCGGCGCGGCGAATCGCTTCCTTGCTGGCGGCTGCGCCCAGCTCAATCGCCGTCGTGCTATCGAACGCGCCCATGTAGCGGGCCATCGGCGTGCGTGCTCCGTGCAAAATCACAGCATCAGTGATGAACATTGGTCCTCGGGATGATTCAGGATTAAGGTGTGGAAAGCGCTACAAGCGTATCGCCGCCGCGTTGCCGCGCATCGTCGAGCCCAGCTTCGGCGCGATTGATCCATTCCGTGACGCGATCTTCGGTTTCGTCGCCGGGCCGCGACGAAGCTTCCGCCACCACCGCGCTGATCGTCAAATCCGGCGTGCCCCACGATGGCCGCACCGACGCCGCCAGCTGCCGTAGTTTTTCTCCCAGCGCCCGCGCGTGGTCAAGTGACGTATCTGGCAGAATGAACGCCAGCGACCAGGCTGTATATTTTACGGCTACATCGGTCTGACGAATCGCAGAGGAAAGCGCGCGGGCTAGTTGCTCGATGTAATGATCCACTGCGGCGTCCCCGTGCTGGCGCAGCAATTCACCGCCGCGGTCCACATGCACCACGATCAGGGAAATCGCGGTGTTCTGCGCGCGCGCGCGATTGGATTCCACCAGCAGGCAATCGATGTAAGCTCCGCGGTTCAGCAGTCCGGTTTTTTCGTCGGCAACCGCCAGCGAACGCACCAGCGAACGCAGCCGCGTGTGATTTACGGACATCACCAACTGGTCGCCGACGGCTTGCAGAAAATAACTTTCGTTCGGCTTCCATTTTCGCCCGCGCGCGTCGCCGATCAGCAACGCGCCGGAAGGAGCCTGCGTTTCCTTGTCCGTCAGCATCACGCCCAGCGCCGATTCCAGGCCCAATTCGCGCAATGCCGGCAAGCTCGCGGCCTGCAATTCCACTCCGCCCATCGAATCGGGCGTTACCTGCGTCACCATTCCCACGATGCTGGAAATTTTTTGCGGACCCACTGCGGCGAATCCCGGCGCGGCATATTCCGCAGTCGCTTGCGCCCCTTCACCCGCTAGCGCCCACTGCCACCAGGCAGCGGCTGACGCGCAAATGCTTCCCGATTTCCGCCGCCGTCGTCACCAGCACTTCGCGCGGCGTTGGCTGCCGGTACATCAAGCGATTAATTTCTGCGATTGCCGCTAGGTCCCGGTGCGTTTCCGCCGCTGTCGGCGCGGACGGCATCCCGTAAGCTTCCAGTTGCTGCGCCGGCTGCAAAGGTGGAGGAGCTTCGACTGCTGCGGGTGCCGGTGCCGCGGCTTTCGTCGCAGGCCTGCGGCCCCCGCCCTTCGGCCACCAGTTCGCTCGTTCGTACAATGCGCGCAGCCGCTCGTTCTTTTCTTCTTCGCCGGGAAAAAGTTCCGCGATCCGCTCCAGCCGTTCCACCGCTTTACTCTGCAGCGAATACTGCAAGAAAATTTCTACCTGCACTACCAGATCCTCCAGTGCCTGTTGCGCGCGCACCTCTTCGGGCACGCCCGCCGCGTTTTCCGATGGCTCGCGCCCCGCGCCCGTAAAACCGTCAGTGCGCGTGGATACGGTCGCAGCCTTCGCCGCACGCGCCAGAATATTCTGCAGAAAACCGGGATCGGCTTTGCCTTCCAGCTTCGCGATGCGCTCGTGATTCCGGTAATCGTACGGATCAATATCCACAAGCCTGTCGAGCGATTCGCAAGCTTCTTTCAATCGCCCCGCGACCAGATACAGATCGAACAATTTCACCAGCGAATCAAAATATTTCGTTTCGCGGTTCAGCTCCTCGTAAAGCTTGGCCACCACTTCCGCCAGCGCCAGCGACTGCGGAAAGCTTGTCGCCAGCCGGTCCAGGTTCGCCGAAAGCTCCACTTCCTTGCGCCCAGCGCGCATGATTTCTTTCGTCTGCACCAGCAGCGCGGCAGCTTTGGCATCCTGCCCCGCGCGTATGTAAGCGGCCGCCAGCTCGAATAGCTTTACGAAGCCCTCCGGCTGCTGAGCGTAATACGACTGGAAGACGTCCTTCGCAGCGTCCAACCGCCCGGTGCGTAGCAACGCTTCGCCGTAAAGCGCCAAAAACGAGCCGTCGCGCTCCGTCCTAGCGAAGGGTTCAAGCAACATGACCGCGCCCTCGGCGTCACCTTTTCTCAGTTTCGCTTCGCCAAACAGCAGCGCGCCAGCCCGGTCCTGCGGCGCCAACAGGTGCGCGCGCCCGAAATATTCCAGCGCTGCGTCCAGCGCGCCCACCGACAGCGTCAATTGCCCCGCGCGCACGTAACTGCGCGCGGCCATGTCCGCGTGGCGCAGCCTCTCGGCCATTTCGCCCAGCACGATATGCCGCTGCGGATTTTCCGGGTCCAGCACTGCCATGCTTTCGTAGCAGGCCAGTGCTTCGATGCCGCGCTGTTCCTTGGCGTAAAGTTCCGCGGCATTGCCGAATTGTTCGATGGCTTCCGAAGTGCGGTTCTGTTTCTGCAGCAGGGTGGCGAAACGCATCAAGCGGTCGGCGGGCTGCGGGAAGGTGCGCAGAAAACGAATGAAAACAGCGGAGGCCTTGGCGCCATCGCCCGATTCCACCAGGCGATCGAACTGAATGCCGTAATATTCAGCGGCGAGCTGCGGCTCATTCAGCCGAGTATAAATGTCTGCCAGCGCCTGCAGCGCTTCCTGATGCGCGGGAGCCTCTTCGAGCACCGCCTGGTACTCGCTGACGGCCTCTCGAAGCTTGTTCTTCTCCAGGCTCTTGCGCGCCCGGTCGAGATGTTTGTTAATGTCCTGTGCCATGGGGAAACGCGCGTTCCTCGGGTCTTGCGGGCTTGCTGGGGAAGTCCGCCCGTGAGTCTTGCCGCGAGATCGTCGCGGGTCCCGATTTTTTCGCGCGGGTCGAACTTCCACTATATACCGGACCCCAAGCCGCCCTCAAAACGAATTCAGCCCAGCGTGCTCAGAAGCACCACAAAAGACTACGGATTGGGAGAGGAGCGCTCGCGGACCGTTCGAAGTTTCGCAAAATGAGAAAATTCAGCGGGAGAGCCGCCTGGAGACCGCCGTATTCCTACGCCCGCGCACCGGCCCGCGCCTGGCTGGGCAATTCCTTCACCTTCTCGCGCATGGATTTCAGCGACAATCCACTGCGCACCAAACCCGCAAATCCCAGGAAAATAAACGGAATCGTCAGCGCCAGAAAGGCGAAAAACGAAAAACTCGTCGCCGTGGTCTTCTCCACTTGAAACACGCTCAATCCCAGCACGCAGAAAAATTGATAAGAGCCCACGTTCGCTGGCGCATTCGGCAACGACACGCCCAGATTAATGATCAGCAGCACCACGATCGCCGCCAGAAACGGCAGCTGCAATCCGTAAGCCTTCATCATCGCCCACAGACCCAGCACTTGGCAGGCCGGCATCATCAGCGAAGCGAATACCGCCGCATAAAAACTGGGTGCCGTGCCCATGGCGTGCAAGCCCAGCAAAGCGCGCATCAATTTTCCAGGCAGGCGCCGCCCCGTGTAGGCTTCCGGATCCTGCGAAAGTTTCACTTCCAGGTAGTAAATAATGATCACCACGATCGCCAGCAACACCAAGGTGACGATTCCCAGCGTGTCAGCCACCTTGCGGAATCGTTGCGGCAAATCCACCAGCAGCGATACAACGGCCAGCGACGCTGTAGCAATCACCAGATCCACCAGACGCTCCACACCTACCGAACCCAGCACTCGCCCCAGTCTGATCTCCTCGGCATCCGACACAATATAGCTACGCAACAATTCGCCCGGCCGCAGTGGAAACACCAGATTGGCGAACAGCCCCGCGTACACCGCGCGGATGGTGTGCGTCAGCTTCACTTTGCCGAACGGGCTGAGCAGCCATTTCCAGCGCAACGCTTGCACTCCATAACTCAGCACGTCGAACCCCATGCCGATCGCCACCCATTTCCAATCCACGCGAGACAGCTCGCGCATCGCTTGCATGAAATGGAAATCGTGCAGTACCCAAATCAGGCAGGCGGTCGCCAGCGTATAGCCGAGAATCCTCAGCGCTTTGGACTTTTTTTGTACGACGACGATCTGGGCCGTGGTATTCAATGAGCAGCTTCCGCCGCGTCTGTGTAGTGGAACCTGTGGAAATTAGACTGTGCTGGCATCTGCAGATTCAACCGCAAGTCTCCCGCCCCGGCCATTCTTCGCCGGCCCTGTTGACACGAATGCCAAGGTCGCGCAGTCGCCAAACCGGCTACAGCCTACGATATCAGCGTTCTACAGGCAATCCGAGACTACCAGCGTATGTGCTAGGACACCACCGGGCGCTGACCCGGGGACATGTCGTTAATTTTCAACCGTTAGCCGTCAATTCTTGACTCTATCTCCGCGCTGAACTCCCAATTTCCGCTTTGCAATTTCGATTTTCCGTCTTTGTGTGGCAAACTCGATAGTTTGAAAGGCGCGATGCCCGCGCGCAGAGCGAGCTTCGCTCCCGCCGGCGCCGCGCTTTCGCACAGAGAGCCATGGATCCCCAGTACATCCGCAATTTCTGCATCATCGCGCACATTGACCACGGGAAATCCACGCTGGCCGACCGCCTGCTGGAGCTCACCGGCGCGCTCAGCCAGCGCGAAATGCATTCGCAGGTGCTCGATTCAATGGACCTGGAGCGCGAGCGCGGCATCACCATCAAAGCCAAGAGTATTCGCCTGCATTACACCGCGCGCGACGGCCACGAATACCGCCTGAACCTGATTGACACACCGGGCCACGTGGATTTCTCCTACGAAGTTTCCCGTGCGCTTTCCGCCTGCGAAGGCGCGCTGCTGGTGGTGGACGCGAGCCAGGGCGTCGAAGCGCAAACCGTTGCCAACGCCTTCCTTGCGTCGCGCCACAATCTCACCATCATTCCGGTGATCAATAAAATTGACTTGCCCGCCGCGCGCATTGATTACGCCAAGGAACAAATCGAGAATGTTCTGGCGATTCCGGCGGACGAAGCTCTGCCCATCAGCGCGAAAAGCGGCTTGGGCGTGGAAGAAGTTCTGGAAGCCATCGTGCGCCTGGTTCCTGCGCCACAGGGTTCCTCCGACGCTCCCCTGCGCGCGCTGATTTTCGATTCGTGGTTCGATTCTTACCGCGGTGCGGTTGTGTTGGTGCGCGTGATGGAAGGCCGCCTCACTCCGCGCATGAAGATTCGTCTCACTTCAAGCAATGAAGTGTACGAAGTGGAAAATCTCGGCGTGCTCACGCCCAAGCCCGTCGTGCTGCAGGAACTAGCCGCTGGCGATGTGGGCTTCATAATCGCCAACATCAAGCGCGTGGCCGATGCGCGCGTGGGTGATACTGTCGTCGAAGACGGACATCCCGCGCCGCCTCTGCCGGGCTTCGAAGCCATCAAGCCCATGGTGTTCGCCGGACTTTTCCCGGTGAACGCGAGCGATTACGAAATGCTGCGCGACGCGCTGGGAAAATTGCAGCTCAACGACGCGGCCTTTTTCTACGAGCCGGAAAATTCCGTGGCGCTCGGCTTCGGCTTTCGCTGCGGTTTTCTCGGCCTGCTGCACATGGAAATCGTGCAGGAACGCCTCGAGCGCGAATTCAATATCGGCCTGATCACCACCGCGCCCAGCGTGCAGTACCGCATCACGACTACGGCCAACGAAGTGATGGAAGTGGATAACCCCACCAAATTTCCGCCGCCCGCTTCGATTCAGAAAATCGAAGAGCCTATGCTTACCGCCATGATCATCACTTCCGAAGAATCCGTCGGCGGAGTGCTGCAACTGTGCGAAGAAAAACGCGGCACGCAGAAGAAATTCGAATATCTATCGCCCACGCGCATCATGCTCACTTACGAAATGCCGCTGAACGAAATCGTGCTCGATTTCTACGATCGCCTAAAAAGCGTTTCGCGCGGCTACGCTTCGCTCGATTATCATTTGTCCGGCTACCACGAATCGGACTTGGTGAAACTCGATGTACTGGTCGGCGGAGAGCCGGTGGACGCGCTCACGGTCATCTGCCACCGCGAGCAATCCTACGAGCGCGGCCGCGACCTGGTCAGCCGCCTGCGCAAACTCATCCCGCGCCAGATGTTCGAAATCGCCATACAGGCCGCCATCGGCAGCCGCGTCATCGCGCGTGAAACGATCAGCCCCATCCGCAAGAACGTGATCGCCAAATGCTACGGCGGTGACATCTCCCGTAAGCGCAAGCTCCTCGAAAAACAAAAAGAAGGCAAAAAACGCATGAAGCGCGTAGGCCGTGTGGACATCCCGCAAGAAGCCTTCCTGGCAGTGCTGAAGGTTTCCGGCGGCGCTGCTGACGAGGAGTGAGGTATGAGATTCACACCTCTGCGAACGATTCTGATTAGCGCCGCCCTGCTTACCGTTATTGAAAGCAGCAGCGCGGTGCGGGCTGCTCGACAACAAGATGCGACCGCACAGCGCATGGAAGCGCGAAAGTGGCTATCTGACGGAGTCCAGGCTTTTAAAGATGGACAAATTGACCAAGCCATTACCGATTTCCAAAACGCCAAAGATCTCGACCCCTCGCTTGTGAACGCTCGGCTCTATCTGGCGACGGCGCACTCGGCGCAATATATTCCGGGCGACCCCTCCCCCGAAAACGCTCAGCACGGCAACCAAGCGCTTCAGGAATTCAAGAGCATACTGGAAGCCCACCCCGACAATCTGTCAGCGATCGATGGAGCCGGCTCAATTCTATACAACTTAGCGGGCACGCCATTCGACCCGCAGAAGATGGAAGAGTCAAAGTCCAATCACCAGAAACACATTGAACTAAGGCCCGGGGATCCCGAGCCGTATTATTGGGTCGGCGTGATCGACTGGACTGTGGCGTTCCGCGGCAATCGTGAAATGCGCGAGGATTACAACAAGAGCGCAGCTAAGACGATTAAGAATACGGATCCTACGCCTCCGGCACTCGCCGCGCAGTTTCGACAGAAATATGGCGAGATCGTTGACGAAGGAATTGCAAATATGAAAAAAGCGATGGACCTTCGTCCTGATTACAGCGACGCCATGGCGTATCTCAATCTTCTCTATCGGCAGAAGGCAGACATGGAACTGACTCCTGGCGAGCAGGAACATGACATGAAAATCGCCGACGACTTAGTTGATCAGGCGAAAGCAATCAAGGCCAGAAAAATGAATTCATCCCAAAACCCTCAGCAATGAACTCATTAGGCGTTCTTCTTCGTGCGCACCCTAGCGCCAATTTCACCACGCGCGAGGCGCACTGAAACATCCTCGCCAATCGCAACCTGCTCTGGCGAACGCAGTACTTTCCCCGATGCGTCGTATGCAATCGCGTAACCCCGCTCCAAAATCTTCAGTGGGCTTCGCTCATCCAGTGTGAGCGCGGCGGCTTGCAGCAAACGTCGCTTCGCGATCAGCATGCGGTCAATTCGCACTTGCAGGTCCGTGGAATCTCGTTCCAAGCGTCGCCGCAATTGCCCCACACGCGCGCGCAAATCCAGCGCCGCAAACCGCACCTGCGCCGTGGCAAAACCGCGCCGCTTCCGCGCCACGACCCGCTCCAGCGCCGCCCGGAGTAAACCGCGCTGCTGCTCGATCCGCCGCGCCAACACCGCCGCCCGCCCGCGCAGATCGAATGACGCAATGTGCGCGTTCGCTTTCGTCAGCCGCTGCCGCGCCGTCGCCACTCGCAGGCGCAAACCAATCGCCAGCGAGTTTGCCATCTCATCCAACAGCTGCCGCCGGTTGCGCAACACCAATTCCAGCTGACGGAACCCGCGATGCGTCTGCAAATCCCGTACGCGATGCCGCCACTGCGATAGCCGGTAGCGCACGTGATGCGCAATCTGCCGCTGATATTCGGCGATGTGCCGCTCGAACTCCGCGCGCGACTTGACGACGATTTCCGCCGCCGCTGAAGGAGTGGGCGCGCGCAAATCGGCCACAAAATCCGCAATCGTGAAATCCGTTTCGTGCCCCACGCCCGTAATCACCGGAATTCGCGACGCGAAAATCGCACGCGCCAGAATTTCCTCGTTGAACGCCCACAAATCTTCCAGCGAACCGCCGCCGCGCGTCAGAATCAGCACGTCCACCGTCTTCATCTGGTTGAAATAGCGCAGCGCTTCCACAATTTCCGCCGCCGCTCCCGCTCCCTGCACCTTCACCGGATACAGAGTCACTTGCGCGTTGGGAAATCTCCGCTTCAACACGCGCAGAATGTCGCGAATGGCAGCGCCGGTCGGCGACGTCACTACTCCGATGCAGCGCGGCAGCACCGGCAAAGGCTTCTTGCGCGTCGCCGCAAACAATCCTTCCAGCTCCAGTTTTTTCTTCAGCTGCTCGAACGCCAGTTGCAGCGCGCCCAATCCCACCGGCTCGATCAGGGTCACGTAAATCTGATATTCCCCGCGTGCGTCGTAGACGCTGAGCGCGCCACGCACCGTGATGTGCAGCCCGTCCTCCGGCTTGAATTTCATCCCGCGCATCTGATCGCGGAAACACACGCAGCGAATCTGCGACTTCGCATCCTTCAAGGTGAAATAGCAATGCCCGGACTGCGCCGCGTGGCAATTCGAAACCTCACCCTCCACCCACACTTCCGGCAGCGCCGATTCCAACAGCTCGCGGATGCGCGCCGTCAGCTCGCTGACCTTCCATGTCCGCTGCTCCGGCATCAAATTGAAAAGCGATGTCTGGCTCATGGCTCTATCTGCGGAAATGATTCACAACCCACATCAGTAAACTCAAAAGCACGCTTAGCAGAATGCACGTCACCACGGGAAAGTAAAAACTTCCGTTCCGCCCCTGATAAACAATATCGCCCGGCAAGCGCCCCAGCCTGAACGGCAGCTTCCCACCAAACACCAGCAGCGCTCCCACTCCAACTAACAACGTTCCCAGCACGATCAGAAGCTTTCCGGTTTCGCGAAATGCGTCCATGGCAGCGCGCTCAGCGCTCCATTCTACTCCGAACCATTGACCAGGCGCCTCACTTGCGCGCAAACCTAATTTCACACACAATCATTTCACTAGGGAAGAGCCGAGGGGAGAACCACCGATGAGAAAAGCAATCCTGCTGCTCTGCGCCACCGTTATCTTCGCCCCAACCGTATTCGCACAAACGCTTTCACAGGCCGATCGCGAAAAAGGCATAAAATATCTGGAACAAACCCGCGACGCCATCGTCGCCGATACCAAAAACCTCACGCCCGCACAATGGAATTTCAAAGCGGCTCCGGACAAATGGTCCGTGGCCATGACGCTTGAACACATCGCGCTAGCCGAAGACGGCTTTTACCAGACGATCACGGAAAAAGTCATGAAGTCGCCCGCTGGCGCCGCGGATCGCGACACGGCCAAGCTGGACGCGATGGTCCTCGGCATGGTTCCCGACCGCAGCACCAAACGCCAGGCTCCCGCCGATCTGGTGCCCACCGGACGCTGGCCCCCTGCCGAAACTCTCGATCATTTCCTCAAAAGCCGCGCGCGAACCATCGAATTTCTGCAGATCACGCCCGACCTGCGCCAGCACGTGATGGATAGCCCGCTCGGCCCGCTGGACGCCTACCAATGGGTGCTGTTCGACGCGGCGCACAGCGAACGCCACACCAAGCAAATTCTGGAAGTAGAAGCCTCGCCAAATTTTCCGAAAAATTAACGTGCGGTAGTGAAATGCGGAAATCGTAGCGCCGGCTCGTCCTGACAGCCTGCCGGCAGCAGGGTGGAAGGGCCTCTCGCCGCCTCTTCGCAGTTGACGTTGTGGCGGCCGCTTCGCCCCACGTTTTTCGGGACGAAGCGGGCATGGGTTCAGGTTTTTGGCGCCGCTCTCGGCGTCGTGCGCAGTCGGCCTAAATCAACTCAGCCCCGGAAAAGAAATATCCAATCTCATACGCCGCCGTATCTTGCGCGTCCGAGCCGTGCGTGCAATTAAACTGAATGCTCTCGCCCAGCTCCTTGCGAATCGTGCCAGCCGCCGCCTTCGCCGGATCCGTCGCGCCCATCGTCTCGCGCCACTTCGCAATCCCATTTTCCGCCTCGAGCACCATCACCACCGCTTTGCCCGAGCTCATGAAATCCGTCAACTCGCCGAAAAACCCCCGCTCCCGATGCACGGCGTAAAATCCCTCGGCTTGCTTCTTCGTCAAACGCAGCGATTTGATCGCGATGATCTTGAATTTCGCCGCGTGCACCCGGCTGAGGACGTCCGCAGTAAGACCACGCCCCACAGCATCCGGTTTCACGATTGCCAAAGTTCTCTCGACAGCCATTCGATTCATCTCCTGAAATTAAAATGGCGCGCCAGCGGCCAGCCCGTGCGCCCTGAACTACTTCTTTTTCCCTGCCGCCTTCTTCGATTTTCCAGCGACCTTCTTTTTCGCAGCAGCGGGCTTAGGCTTCGCTTTCGATTTCGATTTCGACTTGCCCATCACCGCCGCGATCGTGTGCCCGATCTCGGCAGGACTCTGCACCGTACGTATCCCCGCGGCGCGCATCGCCTTGTATTTTTCCGCCGCGGTTCCCTGCCCTCCGCTGATAATCGCCCCGGCATGTCCCATCCGCCGTCCCGGAGGCGCGGTCTGCCCTGCGATGAATCCCACCACCGGCTTGCGCACATGCTTGTTGATGTATTCCGCCGCCACTTCCTCCGCATTGCCGCCGATTTCGCCAATCATCACAATCGCATGAGTGTCGCGATCTTCGTTGAACATTTTGATCGCATCCAGAAAACTCGTCCCGATAATCGGATCGCCGCCAATCCCAATACAAGTGGATTGCCCGATCCCCAAATGCGTCAGCTGATCCACGGCTTCGTACGTCAAAGTTCCGCTGCGGCTCACGACGCCCACGTGCCCCTGCTTGTGAATCGAGCCCGGCATGATTCCGATCTTGCACTTCCCCGGCGAAATAATTCCCGGGCAATTCGGCCCAATCAATCGCGTGCGCGAATTCTTCAACGCCGCAGCCACGCGCACCATGTCCAAAGTCGGCACGCCCTCCGTGATGCAAATCACCAGCGGCAAACCGGCGTCCATCGCCTCCAGAATCGCGTCGGCTGCAAACGGCGGCGGTACAAAGATCACCGACACGTTCGCCTTTGTCGCCTTCACCGCCTGCGCCACGGTATTGAACACCGGCACTTTCAGGTGTTCGGTTCCGCCTTTTCCCGGCGTCACGCCCGCCACCACTTTCGTTCCGTAGTCCAGCATTTGCTGCGCGTGAAAACTTCCCTCGCGCCCGGTAATTCCCTGCACGATCAGCCGCGTATTCTTGTCAACCAGCACGCTCATCGTGCTCCTCCCGCCAGCGCAACTGCCTTTTCCGCGCCATCCTTCATTCCCTCCGCCACCGCAAAATTAAATCCGGAATTGCGCAAAATTTCCTTGCCCTGCTGCACGTTCGTTCCTTCCATCCGCACCACCACCGGAACTTTGAATTTCAGTTCCTTCGCAGCACCCACCACACCGCTAGCCAGCACGTCGCAGCGCAGAATCCCGCCGAAAATATTCACGAACACCGCGCGCACGTTGGGATCGCTCAACAAAATCCGAAACGCGTTCTTCACCTGCTCTTCCGAAGCCCCGCCGCCCACATCCAGAAAATTCGCCGGACTCCCGCCGCTCAATTTAATGATGTCCATCGTGGCCATCGCCAGCCCCGCGCCGTTCACCATGCAGGCAATGTCGCCGTCCAGCTTGATGTAATTCAGTTTGAATTTCGAAGCTTCCACTTCCAGAGGCGTTTCCTCTTCCAGGTCGCGCATATCCTTAAATTCCGGATGCCGGTACAGCGCGTTGTCGTCAAAAGTTACTTTCGCGTCCAGCGCCAGCAACTTCCCATCGCCCGTCACCACGCACGGATTGATTTCGATCATCGAAGCATCTGTCTCGATGAACGCGCGATACAGCGCCTGAAAAAACGGCACGGCCGCGCCAACCTGCTCTGGCGTGAGCCCCAAACCAAAGGCCAATTTGCGTGCCTGATACGGCTGAAAACCCGTCGCCGGATCAATGGCCTCGCGCAAAATCGCTTCCGGATGATCCTTCGCCACTTCTTCGATTTCCATTCCGCCCGCTGCGCTAGCCATGAAAATCGGCAAGCCCAAAGCGCGATCTACCAAAATCCCCAAATACAATTCGCGCTTAATGTCGAGGCCCTCTTCGATCAACAAGCGCCGCACGATGCGCCCCTCTTCACCCGTCTGCGGCGTCACCAATTTCATTCCCAAAATTTGTTCCGCCAGCGTCGAGGCATCGTCAGGAGATTTCGCCAGCTTCACGCCGCCGGCCTTGCCACGCCCGCCCGCGTGAATTTGTGCCTTCACGACAACCACAGAAGTTCCCAGCCGCTGCGCCACCGCCCGTGCTTCATCCTTCTTAAAAACAACTTCGCCGCGCGGCACCGGCACGCCAAATTTCGCAAGGATACCCTTGGCCTGATATTCGTGGATCTTCATTCCGACTCCATCGGCTTCCTGAAGGTCGCCTTGAATAGTGCTAAGATTCGAGGACAAATAAAGCGACTTAGTTTACTTGGAACGTGCACGACGGGCAAGCAGCCGCGTCGCGCGAAAATTCGCGGCCTCGCAATCGCCGCACGGCCAAAAGCGCAAATAAAATGATCCACGAAGCGCTCGACAAACTCATCCAAGGCGAAGACCTCTCGCGCGCCGAAGCCCAAGCCGCGATGGAGCAAATCCTCTCCGGCCATGCCAGCACCGAGCAGATCGCCGCGCTGCTAATCGCTCTCCGCATAAAAGGCGAAACCGTGGACGAAGTTGTCGGCTTCGCCCTGGCCATGGGTCGACACGCCACACCAATTTTTCCCACCGGCCGCAAACATCCCGACGAAGTGCTCGTGGACACCTGCGGCACGGGCGGCGACGCCCGCGGCACGTTCAATATTTCCACCGCCGTCGCTTTCGTAGTCGCCGGCGCGGGCGTGCGCGTCGCCAAACACGGCAATCGCTCCACCGGATCGCGCTGCGGCTCCGCCGATGTGCTGGAAGCTCTCGGCGTAAGAATCGAACTTCCGCCCGAACGCGTCGCCGAATCCATCGAACAAATCGGCATCGGCTTCCTTTACGCCCCCGCGATGCACGCCGCCACGCGCTACGCCATTCCCGCGCGCCGCGAACTGCGTGTGCGCACGGTTTTCAATCTGCTCGGCCCGCTCACCAATCCCGCCGGAGCCGGTGCGCAAATCGTCGGCGTCTACGACGCCAGCCTCACTGAACTGGTAGCGCAAGCGCTCGGCGAATTGGGCGTGCAACGCGCGCTCGTAGTGCACGGCGCCGATGGCCTGGATGAAATTTCCATCAGCGGAGAAACCTCTATCGCCGAATTGCGCGATGGCGCCGTGCGCAGCTACACCGTCGTGCCCGAAGATTTCGGACTGCGCCGCGCGCCGCTCGAAGCGATTCGCGGTGGCGACGCCGCGCATAATGCCGAAATTATCCACAAAGTTCTGGGCAGCGCGTCCTCGCGCCACGAGCACGGCCCGCACCGCGATATCGTGCTGGCAAATGCAGCCGGCGCGCTAGTCGCCGCAGGCCGCGCCACCAATTTTCTCGATGGCGTGCGCCTAGCCACCGAATCGATTGATTCCGGCGCGGCTCGCGCAAAGCTCGAAGCTCTAGTAGCGTTTTCACAATCCGCCGCAGGCCATCACAGTCAATCCGCATCCTGATTCGATTTTCAGTCGCTTCCGTCAATGACGGTGAATCCCCAAGGTCGACGGGTCGGCAGACACCGAAGAATCAAGATCAAGCAAAATGTGACCGGCCGCAGTTCTCGCCGGCGGATAGCAATTACCGTCCGGACTGTAAGTTGCGCCGCAAGGCCCGGTAAAATTCCGCCGCCGCGGGGATTGCGCGAACTGCCAGAGGCGCGCGCCGGAAAACCCGCTCTGCGATGGCGCGGGAGGATTTTTCAAGTAGACGCAGCCCGGCGAAGGAGGGCACGCGTCGTTGTAAATGAAGTAGGCTGCCACCGCCGCGTGCTCCTGAATGTCGTCCGCGGTTGTGATGGTTTGTCCCTTGCCTTCCTTCACTTTCATCCCCGAGCAGTAAACTCCGGTGGCGAAACCGCTTGAAGCCACGCGGGCGCTCCAGCTCTCGACGTACTTAAGTTGCGGCCGCAGCATGCGGCCGCCCTCTTCGATATCCAAAAAAATCACGATGCCGTTGCCGGCGGGAAATCCCTCGCGCTCTGCCGCGGCTACCGCTGCCTCTGCGTCACGCGTTCCCAAATCGCGGGCATCTATGGGCGGCTGCAGTTCCTTCGACAGGCGGCCATTGAAGAGGATCAAAAAGCCAAATCCGTTTTTCAGCAGCTCAGCGCGCTTCCCGGTCCACGAATTCGTCTTCGCGCCAGGAGGCGCGTTGAGCCAATAGCCGGAAAACGTGAAAGTTCGTCGCAGGCCAGGCAGCGCGTCATCGCCGGGATAGTCGTTCGCGTCGAAACCAAGGTAGGTTTGCTGCGGAGGCGTTTCTTCATGTGGGCGCGATCGAGCGCTCATGCCCGCCGCGGGTGGAAACAGAAGGACGGCCGCGATTGCCACGCAGAGCAGAGGAATTTCGGTGACTGCGGCCCGCTTTCCTCGCCTCTCGTGCACTGCGCACCACCGCATCAAATCAAATACTCAAAAAATTCTTCAGCAAATCGAATCCCGCGCCCGTCAGCACCGACTCCGGATGGAACTGCACGCCTTCCACGCGCAATTTGCGATGCCGAAAACCCATAATCGTCCCATCTTCGGTCTCCGCCGATATTTCCAGCTCGCGCGGTAGCGATTTGCGTTCGACGATCAACGAATGATATCGCGTCGCAATGAAAGGCTTCGGCAAACCGTGAAAAATGGTCCGCCCGTCGTGTTCGATCTCGCTCGTCTTTCCATGCATCAGCTTCGGCGCGCGAATTACCCGCCCGCCAAACGCCGCGCCAATCGCCTGATGCCCCAGGCACACGCCCAAAATCGGAATCTTCCCCGCAAATCGCTGGATCAACGGCACACTGATCCCCGCTTGCTTCGGCGTGCACGGCCCCGGCGAAATCACGATGCGCTCGGGCGCCAGCTCTGCAATCTCATCCAGCGTGATCTCGTCATTGCGACGCACATCGAGCTGCTGCCCCATCTGCCCGAGGTACTGCGCCAGGTTGTAGGTAAACGAATCGTAGTTGTCGAGCAGCAGAATCATGCGACGCTCATATTCTAACGTCTTCGCGGAGATTATCGAAGCCGATCGTCCGGATTCGTCGCCGTCACTGTCGAGCTGGACTATTTAGACGCGGCGCGGAGTTTCACGACTACGGCAGGCAGCCCCTGCGTCCGCAGCGCGGAAACAGATTCCGTCCAGGATTGCACGAAGCGGCCGGTCGCCCATTCAGCCAGCACGATCTTTGTCGCAGGCAAGTCCAAGAGTTTCGCGCCGAGCTTGTTTCCGGAAAAATCGTACAACGCAACAGCGACGGTTTGGCCCTCTTCGGAAACTGGATCGCCCTTGGTGGATTGAATGGCGAGCAGCACGGACGCGCCGGGCGCGGCGTAGGCGTCGGAAATCCCCGGCAGCTGTTTTTCAAGCGCGGCCCACGGAAGGGGGAGCGGCGCGGCATGTGTGAGCGTACGCGGCACCACAACTTTAGGATCGCCAGACCCCGCGCACACGCGGCCCACTTGCGCGAAAGCGTACGTGCGCCATTCACCGTGAACGTGCTTTAGCGACCATCCCGTTTGCGGCATATCCTGGTCAGGGTTGTCGGCGATGCAGGAATCTCCTTCGGGCTGGCCGCCGGAAACAGCCTGGATCCACGCGCGATGCCCGGCAGCGCCGAAAACGACATCGAATGGAATCTGCTGTTGCGCCGGACCAACAAAGGGAAATGCTTCCTCCGGGCTTTGCGCCCAGATTTCCTTGTAATCGTTGCCGCCTTGAGGTTCGCAGTTTTCCGATACGCCCTGAAAATACGAAACGGAAATCAGGTCAGGCAGGACGCTTTCAAACCAGCGATTCGCCCAGCCGCACTCCGAGGGCGCATCTGCATCCGGCGGGTGATCGCTGTCGGGCTCAGGCACAAACTCAGGATTGTAGGAATCCTCGAACAGACGCTTCCTAGTTTGCGCGTCACACACCGGATGATCCAACTCAACGACAGGCGCCTGGCCAGCCGGGACAGCATACGGGATGTCCGCGGTGCTAATGTTCCCGTGGTCAGTCAAGTCGTCTCGTGTCGCCGGTGTAAGCTGGCACGTATGTTCGATACCCATGCGCCAGAATCCGGATTTGCGCGGGACTATAATGTCAGGAAGCGTGGCGGCGATGCGCGCGCCCGCAACATCGCGCACGATCCACAGAGTTTCGTAGCGCACCATGGATACGTCGCCGAATGCATCTCGGTTCCGCTCGTGGGCGACGCGAGCCAGCAAGAGTCCGACGGGAGGCGCGACTGGAGTTGGGGCGACAGGTTGCTGCGCGCGTGCGACTGGCAAAGCGAGAAGCGAAATCAGGAAGTAACCAACGAGAATTTTTCGCGCGAGCACACTGGATCGTAACTTAGTGCGGGCAACGAGAACGCTGAAGATGTGCGCGCTATGGCCAATCAGTACAGCAACGCCGGTGCATGTGGTCGTTGCGCTTCACTCGGCGCGGCTGGCGTTGCTGCCGCGATGCGCAATCTCCAACGCCGTCAGCAGCGCGCGTGCTTTGTTCACCGTTTCCTGATATTCGCGTTCCGGCACGGAATCCGCCACCACTCCGCCGCCCGCTTGAATGTAAGCGCGGCCGCCCTTGGCGACCATCGTGCGCAGCGCAATGCACGAATCGATGTTGCCGGAAAAATCCAGGTACATCACAGCGCCGGCGTAAATCCCGCGCCGCGTGGGCTCCAACTCGTCAATAATTTGCATCGCGCGAATTTTTGGAGCGCCGGACAGCGTGCCCGCCGGAAAACAAGCCATCAACGCGTCAAAGCAATCCACGTCCGCGCGCAACTGTCCGCGCAAGCTCGAAACCAGATGCATCACGTGGGAATAGCGTTCGACGAACATTAGCCGCTCGACTTTCACCGAGCCGTACTCGCACACTCTGCCCAAGTCGTTGCGGCCCAAATCCACCAGCATGATGTGTTCGGCGCGCTCCTTGGGATCAGCGAGCAGTTTCGCTTCGAGCGCGCGATCTTCGGCTTCATTGCGCCCGCGCGGCACCGTTCCGGCGATCGGACGATAGGAAATGTTGCGCCCTTGCACCTTCACCAGCATTTCCGGCGAGCTGCCCACAACTGCAAGTTCGTCGAGCTTCAAGTAATAAAGATACGGCGAAGGGTTCACTACGCGTAGCGCGCGATAAATTTCAAATGGCTCGGCGCCGGTACGCGCCGAAAATCGCTGGCTGGGGACCACTTGAAAAATATCGCCCGCGCGAATGTAGCTCTTGGCCTTGCGCACCGCGGCCATGTAGCGCGCTTTCGTGAAATTCGATTCCACGCGCAGCGCCCCGCCTCGCCGTGTGCGGCGCTGCCGCGGCAGTGGACTTTCCAGTTTGCGCCGCGTGCGGCGAATTTCGCGCACGGCGACATTGTACTTCGCGCGCAGACTTCCCGGGCCCTCCGTAAACACATTGCGAATCACCCACACGCGATGCCGCACGTGATCGAACGCTACCAGGCCCAGGTAAAACATCATCACGCTATCGTCCAGATTCAGATCGTCGCGCCCGCTCGCCGGAATCTTTTCGATCAACCGCACCATGTCGTAGGCGAAGTATCCGATGGCTCCGCCAATCAGCGGCGGTAGGCCCGGCACACGCACCGGCTGATACCGCTCGGTGAGCTTCCGCAAATAGGATATGGGATCAGTTTCGAAATCCTTGCGCCTGCCGCCCGTTTCCAGGCTGCATTTGCGCCCGCGCGAACGAAACACCTCCTGCGGATTCGCGCCGGCGAATGTGTAGCGCGCGATATTTTCGCCGCCCTCGACGCTCTCCAGCAGAAACGAATATTTCGCTTTGTGCGCGAGACGCAAGTGCGCGCCCACCGGCGTCAACAAATCCGCCGTGAAGGTGTCATACACCGGTACCAGGTTTCCCCGGCGCGCCAGCTTGCTGAAAGTTTTGAAATCCGGCTGAATCATCGTCTAGAACCTGCTCATAAATATCTGATTCGGAAGGGCGGGGCTTCAGCCCCGCCGTATCGGTTCAAGAAACAGGGGCTGTAGCCCCCGAAGCCGTTCTTTACGGTCAGGATTGACCCTTCGCCATTTTCTCTTCGCGCGTCAAGGCCCGCAAGACGGCGCGGCGCATCACGTCCACCGGCGCGCGCTCGCCCGTCCATATTTCCCATTGCGCGGTTCCCTGCGCGACAAACATCTCCACGCCCGAAACCGTTTCGATGCCGCGCAGCGCCGCGAGTTGCATCAGCTTGGTTACACGCGGCCGGTAAATCAGATCGAACACCAGCCTGCAATTCAGTTCGTTGGCTTCAAGCGGCGAGCGGTCCGCGGCGGGATGCATCCCTACCGGCGTCGCGTTGACGATCGCGTCAAAAAACTCGCGCTGCAGGCGCGCACGTCCCACCACTTCCCCGCCCACCGCGCGCGCCAGCACCTGCGCCGCGCTCGCACGCCGCGCGCAAACGCAAACCGACGCTCCCGATTCGGCCAGCGCAAACGCCACAGCGCGAGCCGCGCCTCCCGCGCCGAATATCAAAGCCCGGCTGCCGCGCAACGGGATGCGGCGTTCGAGTGCGCGCAGCACGCCCACATAATCCGTGTTGTAACCGTACAATTTTCGGCCGCCGCGCACCACCACCGTATTCACCGCGCCGATCGCTGCCGCCATCGGGTCGCAATCGTCAAGATGCCGCAGAATCCCCTGCTTGTGCGGCAGCGTGACGGCGAAACCCGCGATCCCCAGAGGCTCGATGCTGCTAAGGAAATCCCGCAGCGCGCGCACCAGAAACGGCAGGAACACCGCATCCATCTTGCGCGCCTGAAAACCCGCGTTCTGCAGCAGCGGTGACATCGAATGCCCGATCGGATTCCCAATCACTCCGTACACCCGCGTTTTTCGGCGCAAGCGATCCGCGCGGTACAAATCTTTCATCTCATACAATGACACTTGGCCCGGAGCGGTCGCGTACTCCACCGGCGCGTACGCAAGCGCGCTACCCTCGCGCAGCGCCAACACCCGCGCCGCCATTACCGCATCTCCCATCGGCACGACAATCACATTTTGCGGCCCGCGCGACAGTCGCAATACGTCTAAACTGCGCGCTTGCGAATCGCATTGCACCGCGATCTTGATCGCCTCCGGCTTGCCTCGGCTCAAATCCGCTACAACGCGCTGCAAATTCTTAGACGATCGTCCAAAAAAATGCGCCGACGCAATCCGCCGCCCTTCGCCCAGCAGCACCTCCAGCAATCCCGGCGGACACTGCGCGGAACTTTCGATCTCCAGATCGTACCAGGCGCAACCTGAGCGCAGCGCCGACGCGAGATGCACGAGCTGCTGCGCAATCGTGCCGCGAAATTTCCCGCCCGCCACGCGCCGCCGGCAAGTTGCGATCAGCGTGGCGCGCGGACGCTTTTTTTAAGCCGCGCCAGAAACCGGTCCAACTCATCTTCGTCGGCAAGCCAGTCCAAACGCAATTCCGCGGTCCGCGTAACACGCAGAGCCTGCGAGAGCTGTTGGCACATCCCCGCGGCGTCGCCAGCAGCCACCACCGCGCAGATTTTGTCTTTAGCGATCATCGGGCAATCATCAGAAGTCTTTTGGATCGGGCTCTATTCGGATCACTCGCGCGGGCGTCGGTTCTCGCGAAATCTGGGGCACCCTGTCCTAATGTACAGGTACTACAGGGCTTGTACCACGTGGTGCACAATGTGTAAAGCGGGTCGGACCATTGTCTTGACGGGTTCCAGTACGTCCATTACAGTCGGTACATCGGGCTAATTGTGGGGTAGCGCCTGTTCCGCGGCGCACGATATTCAAAGGAGCATGCATTATGCGTGGGAAAATTGTCCTTGCCAGTCTAATTTTGAGCCTCTCGGGCGTTGCCGCGTCGGCGCAGGGCCCCGCCGCTTCTGCCCCTATCTATAAGGATGTCTATTGCTCCGGGACGATCACCAACGAGTCCGTCCCGCAAGAGTCCTACGTGATCACGGGCGAGGGCTCCAACTACAAGATTACCTTCCAGGACGGCGACTACGTGTACCTCAACAAAGGCGCCAGCCAGGGTGTGAAAGTCGGCGATGAGTTCTCGGTAATCCGTTCGGTGGTTGATCCTACCGAAGTCGAGTGGTCCAAGTGGCAGTTCGCGATCATCCGCCAGCTGGGCACATGGTGGGAAGACGAAGGCCGCGTGCGCGTGGTTGTCGCGCAGCCCGATACTTCTGTGGCGCAAGTAGAACACTCCTGCAATTACATCCAGCGCGGCGATATCCTCCTGCCGTTCAAGGAGCGCCCCACGCCGCCTCTAAAATCCGAGTCCAACTTCGACCGCTTCGCGCCTTTCAGCGGGAAGGCCACCGCGATGGTGATGATCGGCAAGTCCTTCCAGGTGGAATTGGGCACCAACGATGTGTTCTTCGTTAACCTCGGCAACCAGCAGGGCGTCCGCGTCGGCGACTACTTCCGCATCTTCCGCTACACCGGCACGGAGCATGAAGCCGCGTACGCAACCAGGCGGGCTGCATTCGACAACGACAAAGAAGCCACGGTTTACGGCCGCGTCTACGGATTCGGGAGCTCGCCCGAGAAGTGGAAGTGGGACAATACTCCGCGCGAAGTCATCGGCGAGGGCATCGTCCTCAGGACTGGCACCAATTCCGCGACGGTCTTGACCACCTTGAGTTTGCGCGAGTTCTTCGTCGGCGATTACGTGGAGCTCGAGTAGACCTAAAGCAGTCCGCGCACTGCCGTGCGTTAACCGGCTGCACGAATCGGACTACGCGCTCTGCGGCGGTGACGGAAGCGCGGCTTCACTGAAGACTTCCGCGGTGAACGCTTGTACCCGCGTCGCGGGGTCTTTCCAGGCGTCGCGTTCCAGGCCAGCCTTCACGCAGGTTTCCTCCAGGAAGCGTTGCGCTCCCCACTTGAACTGACTCGCGACTTGCGGCAGTAACACTCCGCGTTGCATTCCCCTACTGACGATGAGTCCGTGCTTCCCTGGTTCGATCGCCTCCAGCGTTACATCTTCCAGCGCCGAGAGAACCGAAACCTCGATATCGATCTCACTCAGCTCAGTGCTTGTGACAGGGTCGAAGCGCGAGTCGTCGAGCGCGGCGGCGCGGGCGCAGTGTGCTACTACTGCGGCTAGCGTGTCGCGTCCTGGAAGTTGGCCGACGCAGCCGCGCAGGCGATTGCGGCGATGAAGCGTTACGAACGCGCCGGATGGTTGCCGCAAAAATTCTTCGTTGCGGAAATCGTGCAGCGGGGGTTGGTTTGCGACGCCTAGAGTTAGGGCGCTCCGGGCGATCTGCAACAGCAACTGCTTCTCGCGTTCAGCGAGTGAGGACATCCTGCGGCTTTTCTTCCTGCTTCACGAGCATGGCGCCGCGCTGGCGCTGCTGCACGCGAAAATTAATTTGCGCCCAGAACATCTGGAAGTAATGACCTGCCGAGGCCACCGCGCTAATCACCACCAGCCACAGCAGCACAGTGCCAACCAGTTTCAACGCCGGATGATTCGCCGTGAGGATCACAGTGCATCCCGCCAGCACCTGCAAAATCATTTTCACTTTGCCTAGCGGCGACGCCGGAATGATCAACCCTTCCACCGAGGCAATCTCGCGCAGGCCCATCACCATGAATTCGCGTCCGATGATGATCACTACCATCCAGGCCTGCATCAATCCCATTTCCACCAGCGAAATAAACGCGGCGGAAATCAGCAGCTTGTCTGCAATGGGATCGAGCAGAATTCCCAGCGTGGTGATTTCCTTGCGCGAACGCGCCAGGTAGCCGTCCATCATATCGGTGGCCGCGGCGGCGAGCAGAATCAGTACGCCCAATACTTCAAAGTGGATAGGCAATCCCCAGAAATCAAAATTGGGTTGGCGGGTGAGCAGCACAACGACCAGCAGCGGAACGAAAAAGATCCGCAGGGTCGTCAAGCTGTTAGGCAGATTCATGAAGTCCCCGGAAAAACCCCTGGCTCGTGGGCCGCGAGCATTCCAAAGGTCGTTTTACTATAGTCCCGCATGCCAGGGGAGTCAACGGCGGCGGCAGATTCCGCTGCGAAAAATGCGAAGTTGCGGTAGATACCTACTGTTGCCTAGAAAGGCAAATCCCTATGCTAGTGACGTTTAGAGAACATGCCGCCCCAGACCTGTGCATATTCCATACGAGAGTAACAATGCGGGCGGAGGGAGGAGGGACGGGCGAGTTTGCCTTTGGTTTCACAATAAGTGCTTTGTTTGCATCGCAGTACAAGCAGGGTACCGATGCAACGTATTTAAAATGTTGATTTTGTTGGGCTTTTTCGCTGTTCGGAGGGGTTCCTTTATCCACAGTGATATCCACAGGAGCGTTGTGGATGGTGGGGGTGATGATTGGAGTGATTTACCGGCCGGCGCACGGAGCGATTTAGTGCGCGGGGCGGGGGCAGAGGAAGACGATTTGCGAGACGGCTGGGGGTTGCAGGAGTTCGGTGCGTATCGTGCGCGGCGCGTGGCGGAAGGCTTCTTGGGCGAGGCGCGCGATTTGCGCGGGGGTGAGGGCGATGCAGTAGAGGTCGGCGCGGCGGCTGTAGGAATATTCGCGGTAACGCGGCGGATGGGGCTGGGCTTCTGCGGCGAAATTCATTAGGGCTTGCCAGAAGGTGGGTTTGTTGCGCAGGGCGCGCGCTAGCTTTTGCAGCGGGCTGGTGGCTTTCGCGACGGAATCTTTGGTGATGCTGAGGGAATGGCGCGGGGGCGAGCCGCTGGATTCCAGGATTACTTCGGTGCAATCTGCGGGGCGGAAGGGGCGCGCGGGGTCGGCGTCGGGATATTGGGCGAGGAGTTCGGCGAGGGCGGCGGCATCGGGATCGAGAGGCGGCCACCAATAGCGGAAGGAATGGAAGACGATGGTGCCGGCGCGGAGGATTTGCTGCACGCGGGCGGAATCTTTTCCGGTGACCTGGACGATCATGTCCACCAGTTCCGGGGCTCGGAAGGTTTGGCGGACCAGCGGACGCATGCTGAGATATTCCGCTTCTTCTTCGGTGTATTTTACGGCGATGGTTTCGGGCAGGGGCACGGGCGACGTGTTTCGTTGCTGATTCGGCTCAGGGTTTTGCGGCGGCTTTTTCCGTCAGGCGCTCGCGGACTTTGTCGCTGAGCAATTTGCCGTCGATGGATTTGCCTTCGAGTTTGGCGCGCGCGGCTTTTACGACGGCGCCCATTTGTTTCAGGGAATCGGCGCCGGATTCGGAGATGGCTTCTTCGACGGCGCGATGCATTTCGTCGTCGCTGGGAGCGGCGGGCAAATATTTCTCGATGATGGCGATTTCTTTGGCTTCCTTGTCCGCCAGATCTTTGCGGCCGCCTTGGGTGAACTGTTCGACGGATTCTTTGCGCTGTTTGATGAGGGTTTGAAGAATTTGCAGCGACTCTAGATCATCGAGCGGGCGCATTTTGTCAATTTCTTTGAGCTTGAGAGCGCTTTTGACCATGCGCAGGACGCTGAGGCGGAGTTCGTCCTTCTCTTTCATGGCTGCGGTGAGGTCGCTCTGAATTTTTTCGATGTATCCCATTGGTTGTCCCCCGAAGTGCAGCCAGAATACCACAGGGATTGCGTTATCGCGCGGGACGGCATTTACATCTGCGGCGCGCGATTTGAATTTGCGTGATAGGGATAACGGATTTGACTCTGCTGCGGGCAGCCATTACGCTCCTAAAATGAAAATCGTGGTGGCGGATAAAATCAGCGAGCGCGGGATTGAATTGTTGCGCGCGACGGGCTGGGAAATTGCGTTGCCGACAGCTGCGGCATTGCCGAGCGAGATTGTCAATGCCGATGGGTTGATCGTGCGTAGCGCGACGAAGGTGACGAGCGCGCTGCTGGACCGCGCGGAGAAATTGCGCGTGGTGGGGCGCGCCGGCGTGGGCGTGGACAACGTGGACATGGACGCGGCGACGCATCGCGGCGTGTTGGTGATGAACACGCCGGGCGGGAATGCGGTGAGCGTTGCGGAACATACTTTCGCGCTGCTGTTGGCGTTGGCGCGCGGGGTGGCGCAAGCGAACGCCGCGATACATGCGGGGCGTTGGGAGAAAACTTCGTCGGGAATGGAATTGCGCGGGAAGACGCTGGGACTGGTGGGGTTGGGCCGAGTTGGTTCGGAAGTAGCGCGGCGGGCGCGGGCATTGGAAATGAAAGTGCTGGCATATGACCCGTACGTGACGCCGGCGGCCGCGCGCGAATTGGAAGTGGAGCTGATTTCGTTCGAGCAATTGCTGAAGCGCTCGGACGTGATTTCTTTGCACACGGCGCTGAGCGCGGCGACGGAGAAAATCATGAATGCTGCGGCGCTGGCGCAGATGAAGAAGGGGGCGCGGCTGGTCAATTGCGCGCGGGGCGAATTGATTGATGAAGCGGCGCTGGCGGAGGCTTTGCGTTCGGGGCAATTGTCCGGCGCGGCGGTGGATACGTTTGCGACGGAGCCGCCGAAAAATTCGCCGTTGATTGGATTGCCGAATTTGATTGCGACGCCGCACATTGCAGGTTCGACGGCGGAGGCGCAGGAAGAAGTGGGAACGCTGATCGCGCAGCAGGTGCGCGAGTATCTGGCGGAAGGATTGATTCGCAACGCGGTGAACATGCCGGCGCTTTCGGCGGAGCAGTATCGGCGCTTGCGGCCGTATCTGGAATTGGGCGAACGGCTGGGAGCTTTTGTGGCGCAGGCTGCCGCGTCCGCGAGTTTCAGCAAGGTGCGAATTCGGTACGCGGGCGAGCCGGCCGAGCTGGGTTCACATGTGATACGCAGCGCGGTGTTGATTGGAATATTGAATTCGGTGCTCGACGAAAAAGTGAATTTGGTGAACGCATCGCAGGCGGCTGCGGCCCGCGGGCTGATTGTGGAAGAGACTACGCGGCGGCGCGAGCGGGGATTTCCGAACACGCTGGAAGTAGCAGCGGAAAATGGCGGACATGCGCTGACGGTGGAAGGGACCGTGGCGCAGGATGGGTCGCCGCGAATTTTGCTGCTGGACGGGATTGAATTGGAAGCGCCGCTCGAGGGAACTTTGCTGCTGACGCGGAATCGTGACGTGCCGGGAGTGATCGGGAAAATCGGGACGGCGCTGGGGAATTTGGGCGTGAACATCGCTACCTTTGCGCTGGGACGCAGGCAGCCCGTGCACGGCGCGGAAGCGGTGGCGCTGGTCCGGCTGGATGGTGTGGTGGATTCCTCTGTGCTGCAGACGATTCGCGCGATTCCTTCCATCACCGAAGCGAAATTGGTCCGGCTGGCTGAAGCGGCCAAGCTGAATTCGCAGACAGCGTAGCTGGCGCTGGATATTTTTATGCTCGAAACAGCGCGGATGCGGCTTTTGCCGTGGCAGCCAGACGATTGGCTGCTGTTGCGTCCTATCGGAACAGATCCCCGGGTGATGCGATACATTTCGGACGGCAAACCCTGGCCGGACGAGCGCATTCGCGAATTTGTTGGGCGGCAAATTCGTCACTTCGACCGGCTCGGGTATTGCCTGTGGAAACTTCTGCAGAAAGAAACGTCGGCCATGATTGGTTTTTGCGGGTTGCAGCCGCTGGATGGCACGACGGAGATTGAAATCGGCTGGTGGCTCGCGCAGGGTTCGTGGGGACAGGGGCTGGCGACGGAAGCGGCGCGCACTGTGTTGCAGGATGGATTTGAGCGCGCAGGGCTGGCAAGAATTGTGGCGGTGGCGCTGGCCGCGAATCGCGCTTCGGTTCATGTGATGGAAAAATTAGGGATGAAATACGAACGGGATATGGTTCACCGCGGATTCGAAGTGGTGCTGTACGCGGTGAATCGGACCGGACAGTGAATTCGCAAGCTTTTGCCGCGAGTATGTTTGCGGGAAGTGGGCTGCGGCTCGGAAGCTGTGCTATTCTAGCTTGGTTCGCGCGTGAGTTTTGTGCTGCATGCGCGTACACGGTCGGGGCGTAGCGCAGCCTGGCTAGCGCGCCTGGTTCGGGACCAGGAGGTCGAAGGTTCAAATCCTTTCGCCCCGACCATTCAACACAACTTCAGGAATATCCGTACCGCGTACGTCCGCTTCTTCCAAGATCGTAGCAAGAAGTGCCTGTTGCAGCGATTCATTCGCCGTGCAAAGGAAGCGTGACGATTCGCTGTAGACAAGGCCGTCAGGGAACAGAGAACTCTGCAATTCCTGCCGCACACTCAGCCCATCATCCGGAATCCCCATCGTTCTCGTGTCCCATCCAGAATCGCTCCAAATCAGCGGGGACACAATTCTTTCTGAGCCATGTCAGACGGAAGCGGCGCAACAAATGAAGCCCTGCTTTCGGTTGACCTAGCTTTTTCAAGGCGGGGTGGAGACCACGTCTCAAGAGATTCGTCTGCGAGAGGAAATTCCCCTTCTTGTTCTGAAAGAGGAAGCCGGAAGTACGGTCTCCCACAAACGCCTTGAGCATCGCCGTCCCCAAATCCGCTGCTTGCAAAGCCGAACAATCATCTCCGACAACTCATTGGGTTTTCTTTAACTACTAACGTTTACAATAATTCGGGGAATCGGCTCGTACGCCATCTCTTATATTCGCAGACTAGTTCGCGTTGCTTGCCCAAAGTCTAGACCTTCTGTAGAACAGATTGACTCGGAATGCATTTCTCAAGCACAGTCGGAAGGATGGTCTCGAGCACCGAGCGCGGAAACTTTTTTCCGATCTCGAGCAGCTTGGGAATGCTCAGCCGCTCGAGCTGAAGTTCGTCCAGGTGCAGTGGAACATGACCTTTCAGTCCAAGATAGACCCAGTCCAATAGAGCTTTTTCGGGTTCAGCGATCTTGTAATTACCATAGCGACTCTTTCGCTCCACAAATCCCCAGAAAAGATCTTCACTAACCCTCCTAAATTCGATCAGTATGGAAGCAGTTCGGATCGTACGTCGTTTGGAGGTTGTCACACACGTCAAGCCGATCGGGCTTTGATTGGAAACACCCCATTCGAGCAATGCCGAGTCAAGTGAGATGTACGAATGTGGGTCAATTGCGCCGACAAAGTCTCTTGGGCTGTATCCTACAGCAAGCTTATTGAGATAGACATTCCGGAAAACATGTTCTGTTAGCCCTCTGCGGTCTTGACGCACGAGTGCCGCGATGACCGAACTGTAGGCGAGGTTGTGTTTCTTCGCAATCTCATCGGCTCGGATGACTGCCTGAGTCTTGGCTTCGGAAGCCAAGAGAGAGGCCCAATCTACATGAGTCTTCATAGCCACTCTCCGAATAGTTGCGATAAACCGTCTTTCAGCGATTGAAAGTGTGCCTTTTCGAGCGCTTCGTATCTGTCGTTTGGCAAAAACCCATTTAGCTCAGCCCGACAAAGGCCGTCCGTAACACTTGCAATGCGCTCGGCGATTTGTTCTTGATCGATATTTCCTAAAAGGAGATCTGCCAGATGATCGCGTAGATGACCGTCGAGTGCGGCGCCTCGATCGAGGAGAAATCGGATGTCGTATGCGTCTCTGGCTTTTACAACCCTTCGGAGCAAGAACGCTTCCGCCTTTTGGAGCAGGAGGTGGTCTCTCGATACAAATTTGACATTCGCCGTGTCTGGTGTTCCCAGCCCCTCCATCATCAGCTCGTCGATTCCGGATTGAATTACGGATCTCATGCGATTCAAATCGATCGTAAATAAGACTCCGCCTTCCGGAGAGGACACGCCAATTTTGAGAAAGTCCTGGTCGGACCGGAACACCTTCACTCCTAAAGGATATTGTTCGAGCAGTTTCGCCAAGGGTTCTAATCCTTGGCGTACGACGTCTGCCACTTGCTCGGCAGGAGGCAGATCCCCCCGGAGATGCAAATCCAAGTCGGCCGAATGCCGTATGCTGTCTTGGAACAGCACCAGGTTCGCTCCTCCGCAGAGAATGAAGGATTCTGGCCACTGCCGGAATACGACAGTGGCAGCTTCCCTCATGAGAGCAATGACCCGGGCTTGTCCGTCAGAGAAGCCCTTTCCGCGCAATGTCTCCAGTTGTTCGGCTAAATGCACTTATCTCTGTGAACTCCCTGCACGTATCACACTCGTTGTTTTGCTGATAACATACATTTATGTATGTAAACAGGAACGTATCTGTGTTCTGGGCTTCTGTACATACATATTTGTATATTTCTTGTCTAGGCGGTTCGGAAGACGCATGGTATACATACCATGCGTCTTCCACTCCTGGGTCTATTAAACCCTTTGCGCTGGAGGTATATATACCTCCAGCGGAAGTTAGCTAGAAGATGGTTTTGTGCCGCCCCTGAAAAGCTCCCATAGAATCGCGCTGGATGCGTGCTTCGATCGAAACAAACACTGCGCCTTCAACCTCGATGAGTTATCCGAGTGCATTACCGGAAACAGAGCCGCATGGGGCTTTCCCAAGTCCTGGTCGATCCAGCGTGTCTCTCGAATCTTACTAGAGGGTGGATGGTTGCAAACAGTTTCCTTAACGTCAGATTTATACAGATCGAAAACCCGATTTGCCTCAGTGGTCAGGTCAAAAGCGACCAATGGTGGTCAGGTCAAAACCGGCAATCGGATGTGGCCCGGGACGTGATTCTTTTAGTCCATTTTCTGCTGGTCCGGCAAGTCCGTTTTCGTGCGCCAGCTCCTTGGCCCGCATTTCAAGATGTGACCGTGGTGTAGCAGGCGATCGAGCATGGCGGTTACGGCAGCACTGTCGCCGAGCAGTTTGCCCCAGTCCTCCACGGGACGGTTGGAAGTGAGGCGAGTGCTGGCGCGTTCGTGGCGACGCATCACTATCTCCAGGAGTTCTACTGCCGCTGTGGGCGCTAATTTTCGCATCCCCAGGTCATCGATAATGAGCAGCGGAACGCTCGCAAGCAGTTCCATGTGCTCTTTGCGGGTTCCATCGACGGAAGCTTCGGCGATTTGGTCAAGTAGAGTGTGGGTCTCACGGTAGATCACCTGGTAGCCCTGGCCGATGACCGCGTGTCCGATGGCTTGGGCGAGATGACTCTTGCCGGTCCCGGGTGAAGCTAAAAACAGGGCGTCTTCGTGACGCGCGATGAAGGCTGCTGTAGCCAGATCGAAGACTAAGCTTCGATGCAGCTTTGCATTGAACTGCAAGTCGAAGTTGTCGAGCGTTTTCTGCGTGTCACGAAACTGCGCTTGTTTTCTTCGTCGTTCGAGCAAGCGCTCGCTGCGACGAGTGAGTTCGTCCGACACCAGGCAGGAGATGAAATCGATGGGCGCCATCGGTTCCGCCTGGGCTTGGTGCAGACGCGTCTCGAGCACGGCAGCAATGCCGCCGAGGCGCAGTGTTCGTAACGCACTGTTTAATTCGATCAGATTCATTCTGGTTGCTCCTTATGTTTGAGATTGATGAAGTCGCGATACTCGGTGAGTTCACGAATGAGGGGATCGACTTGCCGTAGCGTCAGCTGTGGGCGGCGCTCGAGATAACGACGCACGAAGCGATACTCTGGCACACCGATCTCCAGAGAGCTGCGGCGCAGGCATCTTCGACCGCCGCCGTGCCGTATTTCCTGGCCAAGGAGAGAACACCCAGGACACGGCGAATGCCCGCCTTACCTTGACGCTGATAGATGGCCACACACAGTACGCCGATCTGGTTTCCGGCGCGGCCCGCCCGGTGCAACAGCTGAGCGGTACTGATCAGCATTCTCTTCGGATAGTCTTCGGCTTTGATGCGATACCAGCCGCGTTTCTGGCGAAGGTGCTCGCGCAGAAGTTGATTCGTGCCGGGATGCAGAATGCGCACGTGCAGCGCATCCCATTGCACTTTGACGCTTCGTCCGATCCACCCCGGTGGTAATCCGTAATAGGCCGCTTCGCCTTCTACGCAACCGTCCAGATGCACGCATCGGCCAGGTCGGTAGTTTTCAGTCCCACAGCTTCCCCGATGCGGAGTCCTGTTCCCGCCAGTAGCGCAAAGAACGTACGGTAACGGTCTTTCACACTGGAAAGAATTGCCTCAAGTTCCGCTTGAGTGACGGTGGGCCGACGCTGTTTCTCCTTTTGAACGATCGGTAGACCCACAAACTCATGATTCCATTCGCGAGGGTAAATTTGATCGCCCTCATCGCTCACAGCGGATGCAACGACCATCTTTACAATCTGAGAATAGTTCACGATAGTTTTCGGGGCTAGGCCTGCGGCCGTCATCCTGCCGATCAGTTCCCGTAGTACGCCGTTGGAAACTTCCGAGAGCAACTTGTCGCCGATGTTTGGGAGAATCCAAGCGTTGAGTGCTTCCTGCCAACCAGCAATGGTGGCCGCCTTAATAGGTTTGCGCGTACGCGTGGCCGCGTGTTCAAGCCAGCATACGGATTGTGGTTTGAAAGTAATCGCCGGGGATGTGTTCTCGTGGAAGTGCTCCGAGCTGTTCAGCCCGGCCCGCTCGATGTATTCGCGAAGCCGCTGGCGTGCAATGGTCCGCGTGACGCACGGTCCAAGCGAAATCGTTCTCTGCTTTCGGTTGCCGCCCGGGACATCGATCCAGAAGTGAAAAATGGCGGACGAAACTAAAGCGAACCTGATATTTTGGCTTTCCGATGGACGAAGGTCGAAAGAAATTGATCGATCTTGTTGCTGGAATGTTCTTGGTTCGGCGATTGGCGGGTTTGCATCGCCGGCCATCGCCCGCTAGAGAAAACGCGTTTTGGGATGCGATTGATAATGCCGTCGAGTTGATGTGGCGCCTGGACGCGCGATTTCGCAGTTCGGACAAAAATACGACAATGAACTAACGACGCACTTTGGTGGTAGAATCTCGCCCGTTTTCCAGCACACCTTTCTGGAGGTGCAACTTGGATCCACTCCTCAATGAAGTCTTGTCATTTGTCGAAGGCGACGTTCGATGGTGGGACGAGGCGGCGAAACACGTGGAAGAACTTGCAAGTGGACTGCCGCAGGCGGAACGGTCGAAATGGCACCTGTTAGTCGCCGTCTACCACGAACGAGCACGAGCCCATACAGAGCTAGTAGGGAGCGTTCGGAAACGATCCGGCGGCTGACTTAGACAGGGATCAGCAAGCGAATGTGATCTAGGATGTGGACCGCATCGGATTTTGCGACTACAAGATCAATCGGAGAGTTTGGGCCCAAGGCGTAAGTCACTGTGTCTGCATGCAACGTAAACAGAATAATCGGAATATCAGGCATAATCCGTTTCAATTCGTAAGCGGTCTCGATGCCGTTCATCCCCGGCATCCGAAAATCTAGAACGATTAAATCAGGTTTGTGTTCTTTCGCGAGCGCAATCGCTTCCTCGCCGTTGACGGCCTCCGCGCAAAGATCGTAGTTCTCTTCTATTTCGAAGATTCTGCAAAGGCTCTTGCGAATCATCGCGTTGTCGTCGGCGACTAAGATTTTTTTAGGCATCGCTCTCCAGACTCGTAACCCCTTAGGAACAAACTGAACAGGAAAGGCGGGTGAAAGCGATACATCGAACGATGTATTTAAAAGATCAGTGGGCGGACTCGGAACGTCCGGCGCTGTGTCGAGGAATAGCACCCTGTTCCGCCGCCGCGGGACGCTTGTCTGGAAAAATAGCGGTAATCGTTGTACCCAATACATTGGAGTCCACAGTCAATTCGCCGTGCGCCTGCCGCACGCGCTCTCGCATTCCCCTGATCCCGACGCCCACCCCGGCACCCTGGGATTGAACCTCTGCGAATCGTTCCGGCGACATTCCCTTGCCGCGATCCTGAACCTCTGCATAAATCTTGTCGTGCTCGCGAATGATACGGATTACCGCAGTTTTGCTCCCTGAATGGCGATGGATGTTGGTCAGACATTCCTGCACGAGGCGAAATATGGCGAGTTCCACCTCCGGGGCAAGCCTTCCAAACTCGGCGGGAATATTCAGCTCAATACTAAGTCCGCTGCGCTGCTCCAGTCCCTCCAGGTACAAGCCAAGGGCAGACGAAAGTCCGAATTCGTCTAGCATGGGTGGGTGCAGAAGATAAGAAGTAGTACGTATCTCCTGGGACAGAATTTCAATTAAATCTCGAGCGTCTTTGACGGTTTGGGACAGTCGCTCAGGGTCGCGCTTCGCCTCATTCTCGATTCGCACGAGCGTCATCGCCAGAACAGCCAGATTCTGGCCAGCGCTGTCGTGCAAGTCACGCGCAATTCGCCGCCGTTCCTCGTCCTGAATCCCCATCAATCTTCCTGAAAGGTCTCGAAGCTGCTCCGACTGCTGAAGAATCGCAGCGTTTTGCCGCCGCAACTCTTGAGACCGAAATTGCACTTGAGTATCAAGCGCATCAGCGAGCGTACGAAACCGTTGTTCGCTCTCATGCAATTCGCGCTCGATCCGCTTGCGCGCACTGATATCACGCGCTATTTTCGAGGCACCGATGATTTTTCCTGCCGCGTCCATGACCGGGGAAATTGTCAGTGATATCTCAAGTTTCGTGCCATCTTTTCGCAGGCGAACGGTGTCGAAATGATCGATCCGGTTGCCTTGCTTGATTCGCGCAAGGATTGTGGTTTCCTCGTCTCGGCGATCGACGGGAATGATCATCGAGATCGGCTGCCCTACGGCTTCTTTGGCTGTGTATCCAAAGAGTCGCTCGGCACTTGCGTTCCAACTAGTAATGACGCCGTCCAAAGTTTTGCTGACAATCGCATCATCGGAAGAATCTACGATTGCGGCGAGCAAGCCGATCGCCTTATCGGCTTTCAGCCGCAATGCGGGAAGCTCGTCCACAATGGATTGAGTTATCTGGTCGGTGATGGCTTCTCCACCGTCAAGAATGCAGCTAGCGAGTTCTTCGTGTGTCGCAAGAAGCTCCTTGATGTCATCCTCAAGCTGGATTTCAGGATGCACCTTGGTCCAGTAGTGCGCCGCGCGCACGAACGCCAGGAGAAGCAGCAGGTACTGAAGTCGAACGGTGCCCAGCAATCGTTCCAGTGCATCAAGGCATTCCGGAGCATCCGCCGTTTGCAAGAACAGATGACTGGCAAGAGAAAAAATCCCATCTTCCATCTGCGTGTCGGCCGATGGCATTTCAATCAGAGGCGCGGGACATTGCGAACAAAACAAAAGACGTGACTTCAGTTCCGGCCCGCGTGGCAGCGGCCGCCGCAGCAATTTCACTACATCGACGATGTTTGCAGCGCGGGCATCCTTATCGCCGGCCGGTCGGCCAAGTCCAATCAAGAAACCCGTATGACGGGCTATGCAGTAGCGGACTGCGCAAAAGCGAGAAAGATGGACGAAAAGTCGTTCCTTAAAGACAGACGGTAGGGGGTTATCGAGATAGGCTGCTTGGGCAAATCCCCAGAGTTTTTCGGTGATCTCCGGAGTCTCGGGCGAGAGCCGGAAGAAGTTCGGAAGCACGCCAAACCGCTCATTGACGCGCCGCTGTAGCTCCGGTTCGGCAGTACTCGCCGACTGCGAATTGTTGGATTTCATAAACCCACCCGCGTTTGTCACGATACGCTAATCCCGCATCCCATAAGATCATGATCGTCGGCAATCAAAATGCGACGCACCTTCATTGGTATCCCTGCCGGGTTATGTCAGACGATTTGCCGGGTGGTTCAAAGCTAGGGAACTATAGTTTTTCCGATCGATTTGTGCCATACCCACAAGACTGTATGAGCTTCGGTGAGACGGGCTACTTCACGAGAACTAAATCGTCGTAAAATCGCAAAGGCGAGAGACAGCCTGTAGGACCAAGACGCAATGTCGCTCAAGAAGAAACTTGATTGCGCCCCAAGCCCGAGCCGGGCTGAAAGTTGGGGGCCTACTCTGTCAGCCACACTTGAATTGAATGCGCCGTCCTGAGAACTCCCTCGGGGCTTTTTGTCGCGATCGTCGTAATCGCCGCACGGTATAGGCTACACGCTTAATTGTCCCTGCCTACCCGCTTCGTTGTATGGTGCGCCACTCCTAGATGTTGTTTATGAGTGATGGGGCTTGTCTCCCAATGAGTCAAATCGATTCGCACAGGTTCTGGAACAGAAAAGGAGATTTAGATGAGACCAAAAAAATACCTGTGGCTAGCTGCGGCAACAGCGCTTTTTGCCAGTTCCGTTATAGCTGGTCCCATCCAGCAAGATCAGCAGCCGGCGCCGGACAATACCAAAACGAATCAAGGTGATGCCAATAAAGGCGCCACTACCGCCGACCAACAGAAGATGAATCCTGCGGATCGTGCCACAACGAAGAGATTCGCAGCGCCCTCATGAACGACAAGTCGCTGTCGACGTATGCCCACAACATCAAGATCATCACTCGGGACGGGCACGTAACTCTAAAAGGACCTGTCCGCACTGAAGATGAAAAGACGGCCATCGGTGAAAAAGCTACACAGGTTGCCGGTGCCGGCAACGTTACGAATCACTTGACGATCGCGCCTCCGACTCAATAGCAGTCGTGCTCTGACATCAAAATCGAAACGAACAGGAGATTCAAAATGGAAAATAAGAAAACAGCAGTGTTCGGGATTTATACGACGGTGGCCGCTGCAGATTTGGCAACCGACAGCTTGGTGAAGGCCGGGTTTTCGGCGTCTGATATTTCCGCGCTTCTTCCCGAGAACCTGGGGCCGAAACCTATCGCCACCGAAAAAGCCACCAAGGCTCCCGAGGGAGCGACAGCGGGCGCAAGCACCGGCGCGGTTCTTGGCGGGGCCCTTGGTTTGCTCGCGGGTGTAGGGATGCTCGCGATCCCTGGGCTTGGTCCTTTCATAGCGGCTGGCCCAATCATGGCGGGACTTGCCGGGCTCGGAGTTGGAGGGGCCGTTGGCGGGGTCACCGGCGCGCTCATCGGCCTGGGCATTCCGGAATATGAAGCGAAGCGTTACGAAGGACGCCTGAAGACGGGCGGCATTCTGCTCTCTGTTCACTGTGATACCTCTGAGGAAATCAAACGAGCCAAGGAAGTCTTGAAGAGGACGAATGCGGAGGACATCTCGTCGACCGGTGAGTCTTCGGCTGACGTTAAGACAGATGATCCGCAGGTTCGCCATACAACGTCCGGCGGCAGGGTTTAGATTCGCGGGAGGGAGCTCTCATCGAGCTTCCTCTTCGACTTTCTTCCGAAAGGGAGGGTGCGATGAACCACAGAATGAGATGGACCGAATCGATTTCAGCATTCGTTGTCGGTCTCGGCGCAGGCGCTGCCCTTGGAGTACTCTTTGCTCCTCGATCGGGCGATGATACACGCGAATATATTCTAGAGAGTGCGAAAGACGGTGTGGATGGGGCGGTCGCGGCCGGTCAGGAGCTTGCGCGGCGCGCGCAGCAAGGTATTGAGGAAGCAAAAGGACGAGTGCGCCAGGCGAAGGAAGTCGGGGAACAGGCTTTTCGTGAAGCAAAGAACTCGTCCACTTAACGAGCCGCCCGCGCAGAATCCGTTCAGGAGAGGACAATGAAAATTATCGAACGTAAGCCCGCCGCGAAGGGCGAGGATTTGCTCACCACCGTCGCGCGGTCGATTGGCTCGACCCTCGGAACCGTGGCGCGGAAAGTAAGGCCATCGTCCCGCAAGCCAAACAGGCGGCGAGCAAAACGCAAGAGTCCTCGCAAGCTAGAGACTGCTTCCAAGAACCACCGGCAAGGCATCGCCAAAGGCTCGAAGCCACTCGGCAAACCCGCAGCGATCAAGCGCGCGAAGAGAAAAAAGTCCGCAAAGTAGTCTGTGTCGCTCCTGGCAGAGGGCACCGAGCCGCGTATTTCTGGGCTAAGACGTAATTTTATTTAAGAGGAGACTCAGAATGTTGCTAATTATACTGATTTTGGTGCTTTTATTTGCTGGTGGCGGTGGGTATTACGGATATTCTAGATGGGGCGCCGGCGGTGGACTCGGCATCGTCGGCACGGTTCTCCTGATTGTGTTGGTTCTCTATTTCCTCGGCGCATTGCATTGAGCGCCGAGCAAATGTTACCCCCATGAAATCCGGACCGCTGACTCGCGTTTCTACCGCGCTTGGACTTGTACTTCTCATATCGATGATGTGTGGGTGTGCCTCGAACGAAACGGCGCAGCAGCGGAAAGAACCTGAAGACAAGACTCGGGACGAAGCTGCGAATGCGACCAACCGCGCGAAGCCGGAAATCCAGGCGGCTGGACGCGAGCTCGGTCGAGTGGCAGATGAAGCCGCAAGAGAAGCGCGCGCTTTCGCCGAAGGCGTACGACAGGGTTGGGTTCAGGGCGGGCACCACGTTGTCAACCTAAATTCCGCGTCGGAGAGCGAACTCACGGAATTGCCGGACATTTCGAGCGTGACCGCTCGACGAATTATTAGAAATCGGCCTTATCATGAGCCGGCCGATTTGATTACGAAGCATGTCGTATCGGACGGACAGTACGCGAAAATCAAAGATATCGTCACGGCAGAATAAGAATCCAGACTGTCTGCATGAGCTCGCTGTACTGTCCCTGGGCTTGGGTCGGAACAAGGTGAAACGGCATGGCCAAGAAAAAAGTCAGGAGTAATGGTCTAGCCGATCCGTCACGGCTGAGTCCCATCGATGCGGATGATAAGCAGACCATCCAAGTTATTATTGAAACGCCTAAAGGAAGCCGGAACAAGTACGCATTCGACCCTGAGCAGAAGATTTTCCAGCTGATGAAGGTGTTACCCGCCGGAATGGCCTTTCCCTACGATTTTGGTTTTATCCCCTCAACTCTCGCTGAGGATGGCGATCCTACCGACGTCCTTGTGTTGATGGATGAACCGGCTTTCCCTGGATGTCTCTTAAAATGCCGTGTTGTGGGCGTGATTGAGGGCGAGCAAGGGAAGAAAAAGAAAAAAGAACGCAATGACCGTATCGTTGCGGTCGAGCAGGAAAATCACAGCTATGCGTTTGTAAAGCACGTAGACGACTTGGGGAAAAAGTTTGTTCGTGAGCTGGAAGAATTCTTTGTAAACTACCACAAGATGCTGGGCAAAACGTATTCGATCATCGGCGTGAAGGGCCCCGGCGAAGCACGGCGCCGTATCAAAGATGGTATGCGAGCGAATGCACGTAAGTAAGCGTTAGCGTGTTGAATGCCTTTTACTCGCTCGCCAGATTAAAACCGACACGCCGAGCCACAGACTCAATGCTGCGACAAGCACGACTCCGACGTTCCAGACGGGAAGCAATTTCCAAACAAGCAATGCGAAACAGGCGAGTCCAAAACTGCCTATGGTAGCGCCCCTGGCATCCAGCGCTGCTGCGTGTCGGCCCCGTGTGGTGTTTGCAATTCCTGCGTTCCGCTTCTTTTCCCGTTCGTGTTTTTCAACGAGCGTGGCGCTGGCGGGAAAGATAGCGGGGAATGCGAGGAAAAGGCCACCGAATATGGGCCCGAACCGTTTGGCCAGCAAACCTGCGATTACCGTGATGGCGCCGCCAAACATGAAACGGACGCCGTATTCATACCACTTAGTTCCTGCGAGAGTCGACAGATCGAAGGTTACTTTCATCGCTCGTTAACGCAAAACGATTGCCCAGGCTCCGAGGGCGCAAATGAACCACAGCGCAAGCGCAGCAGTCGACGCCAATTTCGAACGCATTCGTTTCCTCATCATCAGCCAGCTGCATAATGTGGCGTACGCACAGAAAGCGAGTGCGCCAACAATCATCGAACGGGCCTCTATCGCAGCAAAGAGCTTACCGTTTGTCGCGATTGTCAGTCCGAGAGTGGCGAGCGCGACAGAAGGCGCAGCCGCGAACAAGCCGGCAAAACTCTTGGGTTTAAGAATGTCACCGAGAGCGGCAAACAATGACACGATGAGGCCGCCAATGGCGAAACGGAAAATGAGTTGTGTGATTAACAATTTCGCTCCCAAGCTTCGAGCAACGAAATCTGCCGCGGACCCCGCACTTCTCCGGTTTCCGCGGCAGTACGACTTGCTGTGGCGCTCAGTCCGTATTACGCCCGGGCGGCCTTGCCCTTTGCTTTTCGAGTTCCCGGCGTTCCTTCCGGTTCGCTTTCGCTGCCCACTTCGATTGTCATCTTGTCCGCGAGTTTGGACAATTTTACGTCTGTATCTTTTTCTTCCTGCAGAGTCTGGCTGAGAAGGTTTACGGCTTTGTTTTCGCCGAGTTTCTCGGCCATGGCTCGCACGGTGCCGTACGCCGCGATTTCATAATGCTCTACTCGCTGCGCTGCGCCGATCAAAGCTGCATCCTTCGCGTCACGCTCGTAATCTGCCTCGGCAACTTCGCCGCCTTCTTTGATTAGACCCTCCATGCCTTTACAAAGCTTGCCAGTTGGCGTTTCGTCGAGGTCGTCGAAGATCTGCTCCAGCCGCGAAACATGCTCCCTGGTTTGTTCCAGGTGCTGTACAAATCCATTGCGTAGTTCTGCTGAAACTGCAGCCTTCGCCATTTTCGGAAGGGCTTTGACCAACTGCGTTTCTGCGCTGTAAATGTCTTTCAATTCGTCAACGTAAAGCTCTTTCAGTTCTGATTGCTGCACGGCACACCTCCTGAGAGTTTGTGAATCGTAGAAGTATGGAAGATTGAACCGCCGCCATCTATACGGCCCCGAGGGTATAGTTCGACCACGAACGCTGTACGGCGACGCCCTCAATCTTGCGATCCACGCGCGCCCAGCGCGGACCGTTCCTCAAACGGCCTTGATTGCAGTCAGCGCAATACCGCAAGTCCAATTGTTGCTGCGTTGCCTTCCGTATTGAACATTCTCTGATAGCTATCTGACCCGAAGGCAAGTAGCGTCGAAGAGTCTCACTAGCATCCTGCCGCACCCTCCTCGCAACACACGGCTCCTTGCGAAATCAGACGGCGTTGCTGACAGCGCACGTTCCCTCGAACGAAGATGTAACGCCAGAGCAGTCGAACATGGCCGAAATACGAGAATGTCCAAATTGCGGAAGCGTTGACAGTTGAGGCTCGCATCGGCGCGGCCCACTCGAAAAATATCTCCTCGGGGCGAATGGGGACGGCTTGAACGCGTTGTCGGCATCGTCCGAGGCAACCGTAGGGAACGTCAGCGACAGGCCCGCCTTGCCAGATTGTAGAGCAGCGTTGGCGCGGGCTATACCGGGCCGCTTACTCCGTCCAACCGATTTCGTTCTTTGCATACAACGCCAGTTGTTTGAAGTCGCCGGTTTTCCAGTCGCTCAGGTCGGCTTCCACGATCACGTGCGCCGTCTGGAGCGTCCAGCACAACTCGGTCTTGTCCTTGAAACGCACCCGGATGAACATCATGCCTTCCTCGAAAATGTGCTCGGCCCAATCCACGGTCTTGCCGTGGACGCCGGGATACTGCTTCCCAGGCCTGGGTAAATCCCTCGTCGGCTTCTCCGCTGCTTTTTTCCTTTTCATCGCCTGACCTCTGCTTCGGACGCCGGAGCGACGACAGCCTCCGTCCGCTTTTTATTCCCGCCGGGACTCGATCCTGCGCTGCTTGTCCGCACCCGCTTTTTTCCGTACGGCCCGGATCTTTTTCTTGGTCTGTTTCTCGTCGTAACGCTCCTCATCGGAAATGTCCCATCCGGGGAGGATCACTACGCGCGGCGGCAAACCCTTCTTCTTGCGCCTTTCTTCGGAGTCCTTGATGTCGAAGTAAATGTCGTCCCGGTCTTTGGTTTTCTGCTTGTACTCACGCTGAAATTTGTAGGCCCACGAGGCATCGTCCTCGACCATCTCGTCGAAGTTGTCGAAGAATTCCCGATTCGCATCGACACGGGCAGTCTCTACTTCGGCGCGGGCACGCTCGAATCTGTTCCGTATTGAAGGCTCGAACCCTCTCCAGTCTTAGTGAGGCCGCGCATCACCTGTTCGAATGCCTGGTTCAAATCCAGGAGTTCTTGGAACAGGGCGATTTTCATGTCTGTTCCCCTCGGCTGTGGTGCGGCTCACCGCCGGAATCACCAGGCGGCTTTGGGTACTGCCGTTCCCATTCGCGTTGCTCCTCTGGCGTAAAGAACCGCACCTTGGGTGGTTTTCCCTCGACGCGCCGGCGATCTTCGACGACCTGCACGTCGCGATAGACCTGCACTTCGTCCAAGGTGTTCTTCTCGTATTCGCGGTGGCGCGTCCGGAACCGGGCGGAATCCCGCTGCTCCGACCGCTGGAGGGCGGTGCAGACATAGGAATTGAGCCGCGCGCGATGGTCTTCGAAGAGCACCAGCTCTTCGTCGAAGCACGAGGAATCGAGCTGCGAGTCCTTGGCCCGTTTGAGGCGTTCGAGGCCGCGCACGGCCTCATCAACGCCTCGATTCACTAAGAGAATTGCTTCGTACAGATGGGCTTTTTGCATTTGAATCTCCTCCGATTGCTTGCGGCGGGAAGCCGCGTCCGCCAGTTGATAGAAGTGTTAGACACACGGATAGCGAGCCGGTCGGAAGTCTGACCGGGCTCGACAGACAGCTTATGCGAATCAGCTAGGGAGGAGATTCCGAGATCGGCTCAGGAGGAATTAAAACCGGAAACAACGAGCGCGAGGTGAGTTGCGCGGAGAATGGAAAATGGATAACTTCTTTTGCAGCCATCGTTGCACCTCACACGTGCGACTTGGTCAGGGGCGCGTTCGTGTTAGAAGCACCGGCGCGTCCCGCTTTTACTGCAACCTACTGGGTCTTGGCCTTCTTTCCTGTCCTTCGATCTATGCCTTTGCCCCAATATCCTGTGACTTTGTATTGTCTTATCTCAGCCATTTCCTTTTCTGTCCAAAATTTCAGCAGCCGACCATCGACGATTCCAGGAGTCGGGGCTGGAATCTGTCTCTTCCGAATCCAACGCCTAAGCGTCGTGCGGTCAACCTCTAACACCGTAGCCGCTTCCGAGACCGAGTAAACCTTCATTCTTAATATGCCCTAGATGATGTATTTGTCAAGTAAAAAGCTCCCCGGACAGCCGTCTCAATGCGCCGATCCGGAGCGCCGGAAGAATATCTCAATTCTCGCAGGAATGAGAGCTCCGAAGCTTCGCGCAAAGAAGTCTCCCGGCCGTTGCAATGTACGGTAGATCACCGTACACTAGTTCCGTGAGGATGCGATGGCCCTGGTGCTCAAGACGCAGCAAAGGCAGTTCAAGAAAATCGAGAGGGTCGAAGCTCGACTCAATCCCGAGCAGAAACGCCGCATCGAATATGCGGCCAGTCTCAAAGGGACTTCGATCTCTGATTTCATGGTTTCCAGTGCCGACGATGCCGCAGTACGGGCCATAGAGCAGCACGAGGTGTGGACTCTGACGGGCCGGGATCGAGAAGCATTCGTCAAGGCGCTGCTGCGTCCGCCAGCCCCGAGCCCTCGCATAAGGGCTGCTGCCCGGCGCTACAGAACCCGAGTGCGCGCTTCGTGAATCGAGAGCAGGACACGGTTCAATATCGAGTTGAACCTCTCGGAGACCAGCACAATCGCGCCGATTTTTCGTGTGGGGCAGAAGCGCTAGACCGATATTTGCAAAAACAAGCTGGCCAGGACGCTAGCAAGCATGTTGCGGCAGTCTTTGTCATCACGCCGGATGGAGACAATATCGCCGGTTTCTATACGCTTTCGGCTCACGTCATAAGCCTCAGCGACCTCCCGGACAGCGTTGCGAAAAAGCTCCCTCGGTACCCAAACGTTCCAGCAACTCTTCTGGGGCGGCTGGCCCTCAGCCAGAACTTCCGTGGGCGCAACATTGGCGAATTATTGCTGCTCGATGCATTCAGGCGTGTGCTGGCGAACACTGGCGAGGTTGCATCGGCAGTCGTGGCCGTTGACGCGAAAGACGAGAGGGCGCGCGAGTTCTATTTGCGGCACGATTTCATCACCGCTCCCTTCACATCCAAACCGTCTGTTTTACCCCGTTAAAACGATCGAGAAACTGTTCGGTGCGAAGCCAGAGCGCGATTAGCGTAGACGGAGTCCTAGTTTCGGTTTGTCGCGACGCGAAAATTCGTCGCCACCAATGGCAAGATTTACGATACTCACTCACCCAACGAAAGACTCTAATAGAGTTCTGCGGTGAGTGAGGTCCTCCCCGAAAACTGGTCCAAGCCAAGAGAGAGAAAATCCGGCAAAATGGGCGGCTTGAAGGGAGGGTTGTCGGATGAAGAGGACTCGATATAGCGAGGAACAGATCGCCTTCGCGTTGAGACAATGATCGACTTAACCCCCCTTTGCGGCGAATCGGACCCCGCATGCTAGACTTCCTGATTCGGCCCGCAGGGATACGAAGAACATGGCTCACAACGGAGAAAGCAAGCCAAGAATCTATGTCATCGCAGGACCGAATGGCGCTGGCAAGCCGACGTTCGCCCGCGAATTTCTGCCGCACTACGCTGACTGCAAGCAGTTCATCAATGCCGATCTCATTGCGCGAGGAATGTCGCCTTTTTCGCCAGACGCCGCTGCCTTCCGCGCGGGGCGGCTGATGCTTGAAGAAACAGAGCGCTACGCAGGCCTCAGAGAGACCTTTGGCTTTGAGACAACGCTCTCGGGGTTGGGTCATCTGAGGTCACTCCGTCGCCTTAAGAAGTCTGGATACGAGGTGCATTTTTTCTTTCTTTGGGTGCCAACCGTTTCTCTCGGGTTGACCCGAGTCAAAGATCGGGTCCTTCGAGGGGGACACGATGTGCCGGAGACCATCGTGCGCAGGCGATTTGAGCGCTCCATCCGCAATTTTCTACTTCGATATCGCCCTTTGAGTGATTCTTGGATGCTTTTTGACAATGCAGGCACAACACCTGTCGTCGTTGCCTTTCAGAAAGAAGCAAGTCCTCGTATAATGAATCGAGAGCTTTACGAGAGCGTCTTAGCCCGCTACGCGACATTATGACGAAGCCCCCTGCCAATGTGCTCGACCTCCCGCTGGAAGAACGTGCCGAGATGGCGCTGAAGGCGGCGGTGGAGAATGTTATTCTCGAAAGTGCCCGTGAGGGACGTCCAATCTATGTTTGGCGTGACGGCGCCGTTGTTGAAGTGTCTGTTGAGGAACTACGCGAGCGCGCCGCTCGTATCAGGGCCGACTGAGGAGCATCGCGGGTGGTGATTTAGAGATGAGCACACTCCTAGCAAATCCGGCAAAGATGATCGCAAAGGGCGCTCCCCACGTCATACATAATGACGAGGAGCTGGAAGCATATACCAACGCCCTTTTCCAATTGACAACCCTGGAGAATCCATCTCGCTCGCAACTAGAGGCCATTGAACTGCTAACCTTGCTGGTCGAACGCTACGAGGAAACGCATTATCCGTTTCTCCGGCGGACGCAGTTTCGGTCGTGCGATTCCTCCTCGAACAACAGGACCTCACACAGCGTGATTTGATTCCGGAATTTGGATCCGAAAGCGCCGTCTCCATGTTCCTGGCGAAACAGCGGAAGCTCACACTGCAGCAAGTACGGAAGTTTGGCGCACGCTTCAAACTTCCTGCTGACGCTTTTATCGAAAGCCGATAGCCGAGGTTGTTTGGTTGCCTGAGAATTCAAGGGTGGCCGGTGTTGCCGGCCAGCCGTTAATCGATGCGCACGAGCAGAATTTCCGATCGCTTGGCTATTCGCTTTAGACAATCAGCAGCGGCTCCTAGCCGAGGCTTTGATGCTTTTTGACAATGAAGACGCTGGAAGCGGCTACCGCCATATCCCATGTAGAATTGTTTCAATCTGTCTGAAGCGTACAGTGGGTAGGGGTGAGTCCATCTGACCATATTGCTTCTTCCAGCGATAAAACGTCTGTGTGGAAATGCCCATCTTCCGGATCACCTCTCCCACCGGTGTCCCCGTCTCCGCTTCCCTAAACGCGAAGGCGGTCTGTTCCTCGCTGTATCGAGTCTTCTTCATCCGACAACCCACCCTTCAAGCCGCCCATTTTGCCGGATTTTCTCTCTCTTGGCTTGGACCAGTTTTCGGGGAGGACCTCAAATCTCAATCGGCACGTCAACTCGCGGCTGTGGCACGATTCGGACGCACAGCCCGTGCAGCCCAGGGAGAGGGATGAGGAGGTAATTCACAGCCGGTCGAAAAGGAGTGCCGGTCATGGAGCGAAAATTTCCTCTCCTGAGGTTAGCATTTTTCGCTTGCTGTTTTTCTCGGTGAATCTTCTTATCCCAAATGAGACATCTCGCTGCGGTTTCGTCGGAGATAAGCCGCTCTGCATGGAAAAAGATGGTGCGGGCCTGGCGTACAAAATGAAAAGGGCCGCCGTTCCTGGGACGGCGGCCCCTGGGGGTGCTGCTACTTCAACAGGGCTGGACCTGACCTGAGAGATTCTTACAGAGGCTCTACCGAATCGTCAGCAAGGGCTTCACGGCCGGCATTTCAACGCGCTTCATCAGCGGTTTCACGTTCCCGGTTTTCTTGCCCTTCACTGGCGTCGGTTTCTGTGCCATGACCTAGTCTCCTTCAATCAATTCAATGTCTTCGCCGGAATTGCCAGGCATCAAACAGGACCGCTGCCGGCGAGGTAGCGGCCCTGCTCGCCCTTCTTGGTGCTTTTCTCAGGTCGCGTCGTGTCCATCGGCGCGCTCCTGCCAACGAAAATCTCTGCCGTTGTCCAGCGTTACGAGCGGCCGCCGGATATTACAATCAACGGCTTCGTCGCTTCCAGCTTCTTCGACTTCTTCAAGGTTACCTTGGCCATTTTGTTCTCCCCAATTTGATTTGTCATGCTGCACGTCGCCGTGCATATATGCAAAGCAGTCGCCAAACTTCGGCGGTGGAGCGCACACCTGCAATATGCTCTTCTTGTGAGGCTTAGCGTTTCAGCCATACGACCAGCAGGCAGAATTGCCTTCCCAAAGTGTTGAATTATTCAACGGCTATTGAGAATTTAATCGAGAACGGGGGAAGTCTCCAGCTGCCGGCCGCTTTCCTGGACTGGATAGCGACGAACTGGGAAACCGGAGCACGGGAGCCGCTCGTCGACAATCGAACGGAAACGCAAAAAAGAAGGGGCTGTAGCCTCTGCCCTGCGGCTCCCGATACTTCGCTCATCCGGCTTTCCGATACAATCGCCACTGGCCTCGGAGAAGCCCAGCATGCCCGAACCTTCAAGACGGTCGATAGAACAGTATTACGCGGAGTTTCCCGAGGACGACCGACTGAAATCTGGCTTCGGTCGGCTAGAGTTCGAGCGGACGAAGAGAATTGTAGAGCGATTCCTGCCGCCCCCGCCCTCCGTGGTCGCGGACGTTGGGGGCGGGACTGGCCCCTATTCCTTCTGGGCTGCCTCCCTTGGCTACGAAGTCCATCTGATTGACCCGTCTCCCCGGCTTCTGCAAGTTTGCAAAAGTCGAATGCAGGTCAATCCATCCGACGCAGGGCCACGGACGGTGGAAGTGGGCGATGCTCGTTCGTTGTGGCTTGGTGACGCTTCCTGTGATGCAGTGTTGGTGCTCGGGCCTCTCTACCATCGGACGGAGCGAAAGGATCGCGTTCGAGCGATGGAAGAGTCGCGCCGCATCCTGAAATCAGGCGGCTATCTTTTCGCGGCAACCATCACCCGAGTTGCCTCTCTCATTGATGCTTTGAGCCGCGACCTGCTAGGCGACGCCGCATTTCTTTCGATAGTGAAAACTGACATTGAGACGGGACAGCACAGGAATCCAACCGATGACATCTCATACTTTACCGACACGTTTTTCCATCGCCGCGCCGAGATTCGAGCCGAAGTGGAAGCCGGAGGGCTTGAGGTTGTGGCCCAACTGCCGATCGAGGGCCTTGGCATCTTGGCGAGAGATTTTGAGTCTCTTTGGCGTGACCCTCGAAAGCGGACCACTCTACTGGACATGCTGGCTCGCACCGAGGGAATTGATGAAGTGAACGGCGCGACGGCTCATTACATGACCGTTGGCAGGAAACGATAGCGCTGTTTGCGAGACCAAGAAGCCCCCGAACCGCCGGCCAGCGTCCGCAGGCTACGCGTCAGCAGGCACCGCAACGAGGAACAAGGTGGCAAATGTGGGGTGAAATTGATTTCTGTCGGAGGGTGGATTTTACTTTGAAGGACGGCACACAAGTCTGCGAGCCGCGCTTCGTCAAAGAAACTCCACGGCCGACGCAACCCAAGAGGGATTGGTCGAACTGAGCTTGTTACAACTCAAACGATGGCTCGGCTGGATTCAGTGACCCCAGTACGACGCGGCTAGGCTTCAGTTTTTGAAGTAATCCCTTCTGTGGACAAAGGCCATTATTACAGACAGCCGTCTGCACATGTTCCTTCGACAGTTCATCCCACGACAAATCTGTGTGCAGAAGCGATACCGAGATTGCCTGATTGCTACAATGAGGGCAATCGTAGTCCACTTCCACACTCCGCACGGGACGACCAACGAGGAAATTCTTTATCTGAGGCCCGATTGGAAAAAGGTCATCGGCATTTTGGTAGAATTTCTTTCTGCAGAGTGGACAGGTTATCCTGGCGATGGTCTTAGGGCCAATTCGAGTCGAGTCCATCACCCAGAGAACTCCGAATTGCTTGGCACAACTGACACAACTGGTAATAAATTGATAGGCCATGAGGCGCTCTTCCCGCCGAACTTCCGCTGACGCTAGAAGCTGGACGGCAGCAACCCAGGAAGCGGTTACTTGTCTGATGCTAGAATTATCCGCCTTGCCTGAGTCGAAATCAGAAGAGGTAGGTGGGAATGGCCAGCCTTGGCTGAAGGGCTTTCCTCAGTCCTCCGGCTGCTGCCAGTGATACATGATGCTGGTCTGACTACAAGCAGTACCCTCTTGCTTGGAACTCGTCAAGATATATCTGGGCTGATTGGAGCTGCAGCAGCTCGCTGTGCGCGGTCGTGCGTGGCAGCGCGATGAACTTTCATGCTTTCACTAGGCCGCTGTCACGGATGAATAAGTGCCGCTTGCTCGTACGCCTTCTGCAACTCAGCCTCAAAGCACGGCTCGCACATTCCGCCTGTCTCGCCGCCGTCGCCTTGCAGGAAATGATGACTGCAGGACGGACAATCGAACTCCGCGCTGTTCCCTGCACGGCGGTTCGAGCTGGCGGTCACTGCCATCCCACACTGGACGCACTTCTCACCGATGATTCGGTTGCACTGGATGCAGAATCGGGTCATCCGCGCCTCCCCATCGAGCGGGATGAATTCGATGACACTTACGAATGTCATCTGCCACTAGAATCCGCTTGGACATCGCAACTGCACGCTAGCACCATGTCTTGAGGTGCGATATAGGGCGTTTACCCTACTCCGGAACGATTGCTTCATTGACGAAGCTTCAGCGAAATGCCGAAGCTGCCAAAGTCCGAAGATTAGAGCTCGTCGTGGCGCAGCCGCGACACGGACCGCATGTTTGATTTACTCGCTCTGCTTGGCTTGGCCCGCGTCACGCAGCACGCCGAGGACGGGGTCTCCGACCTTGTTGAGAATCGATGCCGAGCAGTGCTGCACCACCTGAATCTGTTCTGTTATGACGTCCAGCTTTCACAGACCTCGCGTTCATGGCCCAGTGGAGGGAGAGTTGCCAGACCTCCCGCAGAGAAACGAAAACGACAACTAGGAGCACGCCCACCGCCAATAGAACGGCGACCGTGAGCAATCCTGCGAATATTTCTTGCAAAACGTAAAACTTCGGTGCGAGCAAAAACCCAACAATCCCTGAAACGAGCGAAACTGCAACGACAACGCGCATGGTCCACGTTCGTTCGCGCTCCAGCGACCCTTGGATTTCCTGCCGAATGAGGCACGCTCCAGAATTCTTCACAGGCTTGCCATACTTCGCCTAGTCGGCGGCAAAAGGTACTGTCAAAACTGACAGGACGCAGCTGCGTCGCCTGATTGTTCGAATCAGGAACACGTAACGTGCCAGCTCACGAACTTGGTCTCATCCATGTGCGGAGCCAACGCGTTTAGTCGGAAGGTTTCTTGGAGCGGTCAGGAGTCTTTCTGGGAACGTCGGGAAACATTCGCTTGAATACTTCGCCTCTGATATTGTCCGGGTCTTCTTTCGGCGAGTCGTTCGGTTGGGTTTCTTCGCTTTTAGCGGAAGGTTCAGGGTCTGGAGGTTTCGCTTCCTCGGGCAGCATCGCAACACCATACGCATCTACGAACGCAGCAAACTTTGACCGCACTCTGCCCGTCTGCTCATCCCGTCCGCTTTAGCAATCACCGCGTCGACAGCAAGCCCTTTGTGAGGGAATGCTCTGGCGACCGCTTCGTTGTATATGGTGAATAGAACTATCCGGACGTTTGGCATCATGTCTTTCAGAACAGATGCGACAACGATGCCATTCACCCGAAGCATCGCCACATCCAAGAGAATCAAATCGGGCTTGAGTTCCCAGGCTTTTTCGACGGTATCTTTGCCATCGATTGCCTCGCCGCAAACATCAAAATCTTGCTGGGTGAGCTAGGAATGGACGGACCGGCGAACGGTGTCGCTCTCATCCGCCACTGGAATCCGCTTGCACATCACGATTAAAGGCATCGTAACGGCACTCCTAGGAACGCAGCATACGGTGTTTACTGTATCCGGAGCGAGTATTCCGTGTACGACAAATCGCAATCTCGCTGGAAAAAATTACTTCATTTCCCGGCGCCCGCTTGGGTTTGTGGCAACGCTTCTGGAACTTCAACCGCCTGATTGTGCTGGGCTAACTTCTCCATTAGCTTGGTGGAACCGCAAATGCATATCCAGCTCAATAGAGTCGACACGTTGAGATGTCGGTTTGGGAGGAAACCACGATGGATTCCACATTCGATATCTTCAAAGTACGCCCAGGGGGCGTTCTGCGGATGATAACGACGGTCGTAGGTTTAAGGGAAGCTAAGGTACGGATGGCTCGCTTAGCCCTAACTTCTCCTGGAGAATATTTCGTTTACTCGGAGGAAAAGGGCGTCATGGCAAGGCAATCCCAAGAATGGGCCGACATCATTTGACGGCATTCTCGGGTTCGCGCCTAAATCAGTAGCGCTCTACAAGTAACAACAGGAGTTCAGACCGTCCTATTGAGAAATTCTGGAGGGGCGTCATGACTCACATTTGCACGATGAAGTGCCCACACTGCGGAAGCACAGCAACCAAGGTAAAACCTCAAGAACGATTCAGGTGTGAAAGTTGCGGCTGGCAGTTGTGAGTCACGTCGAGACGGGAAGCTCTGTGCAACGGGTGCAGCGCAGGGCACAGAGGCTTGAAATCAAGAGCACAATGAGACCGAGACTGTCTCGGTTGCTCGGACTGGGGGTGCTTGCCTTTGTGTGCCTACCCTGTGGCGTATTAGCTCAGCACTCTCACCAGACCGAACGCACTAAAATCGGCGAGTATGAACTCGGCGAGCCGTACAACGAAATGTTCCCGCCCGACGCGCAGAAAAAGATGGACACGGTTTGTCCCCAGGCCGAAGCACAGTACGCTGCGAGCATCCCGAAGCGGTCTCTAAAAGATGAGAAGCTTCACGTCGGTGACGAGCAGGACGCAACGCTAGTCATCTGCAGAACCTTCGCCGACTTTCGCGCGGGTAAGGACGGAGCATTCAAGCTTCCGAAAGAGAAACTGAAACCCGGAATAGAGGGCGTCACGGTCAAGTTTCACGCGGGCAAAATTTACGAGGTGAGCATGGCCTGGAAGCGAGACGAGACATCGTTCGAGGTCCAACGATTGCTGCTGGCGCAGAAGTACGGAGAACCGACGAAAACGGCCACGGTCAAATTTCAGAACGGAATCGGTGCGGCATGGCATTGCGAGGAGGCGAGCTGGGCACTCACGAACGGCGACACAGTCATGGCGTTCGACGGCATCGTCAGCGGCCATCATCGTGTCTTCGTCGATTTCGCTTCGAAAGATAAGCCGCACGAGTCTGAGCTAAAGAATCGCTACTGAGGCACCGCATAACAGCGCGGCTAGGCTTGCTACATAGTCGGAGCCGCGCCAAGGCCTTTAAAAGAGAACAAAGGGCGGCTAAGGTTGCTCCGTAAAGGATTCTGGCTTGGGTCCCGCGGGTGAGGCACCCTGTTTGCTTCTCCGACTCGGTTACGCGCTGCGTGTGTGTGCGTTCCTGCTCATGCGACGAAGAGTGGGAACCAAAACAGAGCGTGTCTCTTCGGTCGCGCCCGATGGCTAATGACAGTGGTCACAAAGGCTCTCGGAGCCCTGGGACTAGACGGATAGGGCTGTGGCAACAGGCGGTTAAATTTGGCGAGATGGGAGCCGCGGTCGTATCGCAAATCGTAGCGCACTCAGCCAGAGGGTTGCACAGGGGAACTTAAGCCAATTCAACGGCTTAGATTTTTGCTGCCGTGGTTCGGGACCAGGAGGTCGAAGGTTCAAATCCTTCGGCCCCGACCACTCCAATCCGGTCCGGCCCGGACACATGGGTGACACAACGTACCTAAGACATAGGTAACACTTTTGGGCCGAACGGATTTTCGAGCGGTTCGAGCACCCGAGTCTCCAGATCGAAGTACCCCAGATCATAATCCATAAAGCTCACCAGCCAGATATCGTCGTGAACTTCTTTGATGCCGACGGCCTGCCCGGCAAAGACCTGGCTGAAATTGATTTTTTTGCGACCCAGGCAAATTCTACCGCACCGGGTGACCACGATGGTTTTGTCGTGGAGCGGATAGTCGATGTCCGGCAGTCCGGTATAAGGACGCGTAGAGGGCTGATAGACTTCGGCCGGACACTTCATGTCTAGGGCTTCGTGAGGACGTTCGTTGTTGAAGACCTCGATGAACTTGTCGAACCTAGCCTGCTGCTGCAGAAAATTCCGAACGGCCGGCTTAGTGGCCTCTTTCTTCAGTGTGAGATGCATGCGTTCGTGGCGGCCGTTTTGTTGCGGGTGACCTGGCTTGATCCGTTCGATGCCGATGCCCAGCCGCAGCCACCAGACGGCGAGCTTGCTCAAGTTGAACAACGCATGCGCGGACGCAAAGGGCACGCCGTTATCACTGCGAATGTTGGCGGGCAAGCCGCGCTCTTTAAAAAGCCTTTCAAACACAGTAAAAGCGTAGTTTTCTCTAGTGGAGGAAAGGGCTTCGCAGGTCAGCAGATACCGGCTGGCGTGATCGGTGACCGTCAGCGGGTAGCAGTATTGATGATTCCCCAGCAAGAACTCGCCCTTGTAATCGGTGCACCACAACTCATTGGGCCGCTGGCCCAACGATAAAGCGGTTCCCTGAGCGCGACGACGCAAGCGGCCGCGGCGCTCCACCAATCCATGACGATCCAGAACCGCATGGACGGTGCTTTTGGCCGGCATAGGAATACCAGAGAACCGGCGAAGCAAACGCTCACGGATTTTGCGCGCACCCCAGCTGGGGTGCTCACGCTTCATGTTTAAGATGTAGTTCTCCACCTGGAAGGGGAGCTGATTCGCGTACCGATACGGACGTCGGCTCCTGTCCGTCAGTCCTTCGACCCCGCATTCCTGGTAGCGATCGAAGATCTTGTAGCCCGTCTTACGGGAAATGCCAAACTCCCTGCAAAGTTCCGCCATTTGCTCGCCGGCTAGCCGGCGAGCAACGAACTGCAGCCTCTCATCCATTACCGAACACTCCTTCCAAGGCATCACTCCCTCCCCATTACAGGGAGAAAGTGTTACCTATGTGTCCGGTACAATGTGTTACCTATGTCTCAGGCCGCTCATCCCATGACTTCAATTACTTACAGCGTCGCCGTTTTTGGAAGAACTCAAAGTTGAGTCCGTTTGAGTCCTATTGAAGCCAAAAACCAACGACTCGATCGCTTTCACTGCCCTCCTCTGATCGTCGGGAATGGCGTGCACATAAACCTCGCGTGTGATTTCAGCGGTGGAATGTCCGAGTAGAGCTTGCACGGTTCCCAGCGACGCCCCTACCGCGTCCAGCATTGTCGCATGCGAGTGACGCAGTGAGTGCCAGGTGATTCCGTGCAATCCAAGCTTGTGACACACGGGACGCTGGCCCGCGGTTCATCCAGGCACTCTTGACATTTCTCGTAATACCGGCTAATATTTAGACGCTAATGGAGGCTTCATGCCGAAACAGGGGTTAAAACTCAAGCAGGCGAGTGCTGTTCTGCAGATTCAACCGAAGGAGTTACAGAACCTCGTCCAATTCGGCGTTGTGAAACCCAAACGATCGGAGGGGACATACTTCTTCGATGCAAACACCCTTTTGGTAGCCAAGGTCGCATTCTGCTTGAAGGAATCCCTGGGCACGCGCACCAGCGTTTTGTCCAAACTGATGGATGTATTCCTGGCGTCCGAAAAGGAATTCAAGTCTGAAAATCCGAAATATATCGTCTTCAAGTGCCAGCTTTCGGCAGAGGAGGACCCTATCAAGGTCGGAGTGCCGTTCCGCGCACTCGGAAAACAACTTCAAGAGCAAATGACACGCGCAGATCTGTACAGAGACCTGCCCCGAGGCCGCAAACGCCGGGGCTGGAAGAAAGAGTTTCTAGAGTCGCTAACAGAGGCGGCAGGAGACATCGGCGAAGTGTCGGATGAGGACATTTTGCAGACAGTTCGGGGCTATCGGAAAGAAAAACGCGCGCCGGAGATCACCGTTGCCGCCGAGAGGTAACAAGCGAAAGCGTCGTGGAGTTGTCGATACGAGCGTACTTGTCAGCGGCATTTCAGGTTTCAGAAAGCCGTTTGTCCCTGGCAAGAATCCGAGTGCCGACTTGCTGTACAGATGGGCCGAAGAGGGTAACTTCGTGTGGCTTGTAACGGAGGACATTCTGGATGAATACAAAGAGGTCTTGAGGAGGTTACGCGTGCGCACGAATCTAATCGGCACCGTGGTCAATCTCATCCGCGAGAGAGCCGAACACATCGATGTTCGCCTATCCTTCCAAATCTCCCCCGATCCTAAAGACGATCCGTTCTGCCTCTGCAGCGAACAGGGCAGCGCAGATTTTATTGCCACGCTAAATCCCCGAGATTTCCCGCAGGAACGACTCAAAGCAAAGGTCATTTCGCCCGTTGCCCTTGCATAGAGACTACTTCGAACGAAAGGCGGGCACGAACGCGATTGGCCTAAATGGGCTGAAAATCTCGATTTTCGGTCATGTGGGCCGCACGCTCCTGTTATGGTGCGTCGTTGTCCAACGCAGTCATCGTTAGTAGAAGGCCGTTTTTTTCCTTTTCGTCACATCGCTGCGTTGCGCGCCCAGAGTGAGCCGAATCGTTGTTTCCCACCTGCGCTGCTGAACGGAATAGGCCATCGATCCGAAAATGCTGATCGCTGCGAGCAGAAGCGCGGAACCGCCGAAGGTCGTCATTAATAGCATATTGAACCTCTCGCTGGCAGTGGATTTCATCATTACCTCTTTCATGGATCGGACAGGGGAAACCCGCAGCCCGCCGGTCGCTTGACGCAGCGCGTTTTGAATTGCCGCGTTGAGTATGGGCGATTGTCCGCGGGTACGGACAACCCAAGCCACTGTGACGCCAGCCCAGCGAGCGTCACGGATTTGCGCCCCTGGAATGAACACCGCGGGCTGGGGTTCGATGCCAGGCCAATATCGCGAACATCGCCCACGATTCCGACGATCTGACGCGCGGGTTCCTCAAACCGTGGACCCGGAGGTCGAAGGTTCAAATCCTTTCGCCCCGACCACACAGTATCCTCAATCTCTACGATTGGTATGGGCGCGACGCGGGCGGGGTGTTAACTCCGCAAGCCTATGTAGCATTTTGTATACACCTTTACTTCGGGACAAGCCTCGCTGGCGTCGCCGGCGAAGTAAGCCGAGGTTCGACGTCGCGGTTTTTTGCAACATCTTGGATGCCGCGGCTGGGCGACGGCAGATGCCTAATGGTCTCGATCCCGGGCGATCTCAACGATCACGCGCAACTGCGTTGTGTGTCGCTCTTGCGCTAGTAACGTTATTCTTCGCGCGCGCCCTCTCCGCGTCCGGAGAAGGCCAGGCACAGGCGTCCTCACAGGTCGTAGTCACTCCTAGCTCGCTGGCAATGCTCGTAAACGAATCCAAGAATCTTTCCGTGGTTGATGCATCCGGTTCGCCCATTAAAAATGCCGAATGGACGATTCGTCCAGCCATTGCAAATATCAGTGTTGAAAACGGTGCTGTCACGGTACAGGCGCTGCGGCCGGGACGCGCGATTATCACCACAAGCAGCGAACAGGGATGGGCGACCGCTGTGATATCCATAATCTCTGGTGAGAAATTCCCACCGGCCACGGTCCAATGGTCGCTTGAACCTACGGCTGGCTACGAATCGCTGATCACGGTGCAAAGCGTTCCAACGGACAACGGGGTTGCGTTGTACTCGATTGAGTGGAGCAAAACCTCGAACGCGGTTGTCCGCGCCTTGACGGAGGAAGGCAAACAGCTATGGCGGACCGAGCTCAATGCAACGGCCAGCCCCGCGGCGCTAAAAACGCAATTGCCGCCAGTGGCGGAAACGACCATGAACCATGAGCGGATCAGCGACCACACGCAAATCTTCATCGGCGATCAGGACAGAGCTTTCGCTGTGAACAATTCATCCGACCCCAGCCATTACGGCCTGCCTGCAGACGGAAAATACATTTTAGTGCGCATCTGCGGCGCGAATTCCGGTGGCAGCTACCTGCTGGAACGCGGCCGTTTTCGCGACATGATCGTGAAGCTCGATCCAGCCGACGGCAAGCAGAACTGGGCGTATCAATCCGCAGGGCGGCTGACGAACTCCTGGACAGTGAACGCGAACGACGACATCGGAATCGTCGAGACGATCTCCAGTTCACCTTCCTCTGCGTTTCTGATGATCGATGGCGAGACGGGCGGTGCAAAATTCAAGATTCCCTTCCCACCTTCGTCCAGCACCTTGGCTGGGGTTCGCTGCAGCGACCCCATACGGAACGTTCTCCGTAATCTGCGCCCATCGGTCTCCGGCTCGCCGCTGACGAACACTGACGGCAACATGTACCTACAGGTCGAAGTACACGTTGAATCCGTGGATTACGAGGCGTGCAAGCCCAAACAGTATTCTTTCGACGAGCGACTATTGCTGCTGCGCGTTACGCCGGAGGGCGAGCTGGAGTGGAAAACCTTCCAGCATATTCACGCCGACCGCGACGGCGGCTTTGCCGTGCAGGACCGGCTGTTTGCTGGCGAAACGATTCCGGATGGATTCGGCGGCGTGCTTGCTGCATGGACCTACGTGGACGCACACACGAAACCGCACGAGCCGATGAATAGCGAAGCGCGCGTGAGCCGCATCAGCGCCGAAGACCAGCGCGATTTCGTTCTGCCGATGCCTTTCTGGACGCCGGGGCTGAACTCGTTCTTCGATGCCAACATGGTTCTGGGCGACAACAATATTCTGTACGCGACAAACGGAGTGGTGCTCGTTCGCCTGGACACGCAGACGGGGCTGGCCGATTGGGTGCGGCATCCGCCCACCGGACAAATTGCGTTGGATCATTCGACTGCTGGAGGCGGCGTGCTCGTCTTTAACGCGGGCCACATCGTCTATTTCAACGCGAAGGGGGACGGTCAAGTGTTCCCGTGGTCGGTTGCGACCGAAGACTTGAGTGACATTGGTCTGGCGCAGTTCGACATATTCGACCACACACGCGAGGCGCCGATCACGCTTCGCAGGGCGAATTATTTCCCGTTGCAGGACTACGTCGGTGTGGAAGCGGGCGCTCCGAGCGGCCGAGGCCGACTGCTGCTATTCAACGCCCAATAAAGCAGGCGTTCGGGAAATTCGAGTGGACAACCAACAATGTGGAGAGTCGTGCGGCCCTACTTTGGAGCGCGTTTGTGCTAGGATTTCCCGCCGGGAGGTTTTCATGAAGATGTTTGTTCTTGGCGCGCTTTTCGCGTCGTCTATTTTTCTTGCCGTTCATTCCCAGCAATCTACGCAGACGCAGCGAATTCCGTTATTCGAAAACGACGACGTGAAGGTGTGGAAGTCCGTCATATTTCCAGACGCGCCCCTGGCCATGCACCGGCACGAACATCCACGCGTAATCGTAGCGATGACGGGCGGGACGATGAAGATCGTCGAACAGAAGGGCCCCGCTGAGTCTCATGTGTGGGAAACAGGCAAAGCTTACTGGCTGCCCGCAAACCCGCCCAACACGATGCACGCCGACGTCAACGCCGGTGATAAACCGATTGAGGTTGTCGTCGTCGAGTTGAAAAAAGAGAACTAATCTGGGAATTCACTTCGCAACCAGATTTCGAAAATACTCGACGTCGCTGCAGTTTTGCAGGGCCGACGGGCGACCCACTGTCCGCAGCAGCCAAACTATCGTCTCAGAATTTTCGTGTATCGCCCTCGCGATTGCGCGTCGAGCTCAAAACGCCAGCAGCGGCTGACCGCGCATAATGTCGCTCACTTCGGCAACTCCGATAGCGTCTGCGTAGTTGTATCGAGGAGGCAGTGCGAACACGTATCTGCAATTTCGTCCTAATTCGCCCGGCCCAAAAGGCGCCGCACTGACTACTAATCTATCCTTATCAATCAAATCCCATTGAGACAGCGTGAAGACCATTATAGGAATATCTTGATAAGGATTATCTTCGGTCCACCGAGGATTTCGAATCAAGATTTTCGGGCCCGTTTCGCTTCGTTGGTCGTTGTTTATTCCGGTGCCATCCGGCTGGGGTTCCCACACTCCCCCTTCCCAGTTGGTCACGATAATCGAATATCCCTTCCAGCTTTTCGGCAAGTAGAATTTGAAACCATACTGTTGGTTCGTGTATACGATTGATTTCTTTGGCCGCGTGTTCGAGCCTGACCGCGCGGACTGTCCCGAGCTAGTCGTCAGGATGAAAAATACTGCAATCGCAAATGCAACGAGCTTGGTTTTATGCATTTCGCACCTCGGGTTACGGATAGCGAGGCGATGGCCATTTGCCGACGTGTTGATTCCAGAGCAGTTCCAGAAATCACAACAGCGATCTACCGTGCTGTCAGTGACACAGCGTGGCCGGCGGGATGCAAGGATAGGTCGCGCGCGATGAAAGCGTTCGTCGCTGCGCCATTCGTATTTCTAATCGGTTATATAGGACTGATTGCGGAGGACGGCACGAGGATCGGGCAGGAATCCGCAGCGGGCCATTCTGTGCACAAGACAGGGTGCGGCGGCTGGCGAGCGTGCCACGCGCGGACTGGGAAATCGGGGGTGAATTGGCGGAGGCGAGCGAGAAGAGGGAAAGAAGTGCAGGAACTGAGTGATTTTACGGACGATTCGAACGATACATATTTATGGACATATCTTCGCGCAGGGCGCGAGCGCGGCGACCCTCGCAGCTGCCGCGAAACATCTTGACAAAGGCTAGGGGCTACACTATAAGCCTGTTCAAGGAATAACCGGTTAGACTGTTTTAACGCATTCGCTCGCAAGAACGGAGAAGGTATCGCAGGAGGACAAGCCGAAGATTCGCCGGCTGGCAGGGTCCGATTCGACCGAGCGTTAACAAATCTTGGGGGTGGGGAATGCGAAGCACACGACTTGGAAAATATTTCAGCGTTCTGATTTTTGCATTGGCGCTGTTCACTTGCGGGCGGTTGCTGGCCGGTGTGACTGCCAGCATTTCCGGAACAGTCGCTGATCCCAGTGGCGCGGTAGTCGCAGGGGCGACGGTAACCGCGACCAACGTGGATACGGGCGTGGCCACCACGCTGACCACCAACGCACAGGGTTTCTATTCCTTTCAATCGCTGCCGCTGGGCAATTACACCATCAGCGTGCAGCAAAGCGGGTTTAAGGGTTACGCACAGACGGGATTGACACTGAACGTGAACGACGCGCTGGTGATTGACGTGAAACTGTCGGTTGGCGCGACGACCGAGAAAGTGGAAGTGCTGAGCGATGCCTTGCACGTGGACACTGAGAGCACGCAGATGGGCGAGGTGATTACCGGGAAAACGATGACGGATGTGCCGCTGGTGACGCGCAGCTACACCGATTTGCTGAGCTTGCAGCCTGGTGTGGCGCAGACGGCGTCCCAGATGACCGGAGCCTACGCCGGACCATTTATATCCGCAGGATTCGCGGTTCCGTTGGTGTCCGGTGACTTGAATTCCGGCGCGGTGTCCGTGAACGGAATGCGCGAATCGGAAAACGGCTTCATCTTAAATGGAGTACTGGTGCAGGAGTTGGGATTTTCCGGCGCCGGAGCGATCCCCAATCTTGATTCGATTTATGAGTTTCGCATCCTGACGAACAACCCGGACGCGGAGTACGGAAACTATAGCGGCGGGCTGATTAACGTGGTCACCAAGTCCGGCACGAACGGCTACCACGGGAATCTTTTCGAGTTCGTGCGCAATACGGATTTCGACGCCGCAAACTACTTCGACCAAGGGCAGCGGGGCGCCTATCACCAGAACCAATTCGGCGGCACATTCGGCGGCCCCATCAAGCGCGACAAAATCTTCTTTTTCGCTGATTATCAAGGAAACCGGCTGATTCAGGGACAGACCCAACGCATTACTGGAGCCCCAACGTCGGCGCTGGAAGGCGGAGACCTCTCGTCGGTAGCTGCCAGTTTCGTGAAGAATAACCCTGTTGCTGGTCTCCCTCCCATTCCAACCACCGTGCAGAGCTGTGTTACCGTCACTAATTGCAATCCGGCGAACAATTGGGCGACCGTACTGTCCAGCCAACTGGGATATCCGGTCGCAAATGGAGAACCGTATTTTTTCCCTGGCTGTAGTTCGAACAACACAGTCACGGGCTGCGTGTTCGGCAACTCATCGGGGAACCCGCGCTTGTTGCCCACGGCTTTCAATCCAATCTCGGCAAACCTGCTGCCATTCATCTTGCCCGCAAATGGCACGAACAGTGCGGGCCTGCCGACCTTCACAACGAATGCGGAAGCAACCGATCTTAGCGACAACAAGTTCAGCGGGCGAGGGGACGCTAACACCAGTTTCGGGCTGCTGACGGCGTATTTTTACTGGGACAAATTCAACCAGATCAGTCCCTATTGGCCGGGGAACGCGCCCCTTTATCCGGGGTTCAGCGTGGATGGAAAAGGGCAGACGTACAACGTCGAGCTCGGAGCCACGAAAACATTCAGCTCCGCATCGGTAAACGAATTTCGTTTGGGATATTTTCGCCTGGATACCCTGTTCAACCAGCCGCTGGGCGGCAAGGGCGTGACACTGGCGAGCCTGGGATTTGCTTCCGGCGCGGCAGGCGCTCCCGGAATCGTCCCTCTGGTTCCTGCACTGGAAGGCGTTCCGGAAATTGATTTCAACGACTTTGTAATCGGGGTGCCGAGCCGTCCGAACGGCCTGATCGATAACATCTACCAGGTGGTGGACAACTACAGCAGGATCGTAGGTACGCACACGCTGAAATTCGGTGGACAGTACCACTACGACCAGCTGGAAGAAGACCTGATTGATAACGTTTCGAACGGGAACTTCTTCTTTGGAAGCAATTTCAACGGCCAGCCCAGCGAAACTGGGAGCGACTTTGTGGACTTTCTGCTAGGGGCGCCCAGTTCCTATGTGCAGGGCCAGTCGTATCCTTCGTACGGCCGCAACTATTATCTTGGCTTCTACGGCCAAGATAGCTGGCGCGTGAAATCGAATTTGACGTTCAATTATGGGCTGCGGTACGACGTCAGCTCGCCGTGGAAAGAAAAGTACAACCAAATTCAAACACTGATTCCCGGGGAACAGTCCGTCGTTTTTCCCGGCTCCCCGACAGGGTGGGTATTCCCTGGAGATCCTGGTGTTCCGAGCACGCTGGCACCGACGCGTTGGAATAACTTTGCGCCGCGATTGGGATTGGCCTATTCGTTCGGAGACTATGACGGTTTGCTTGGCAAAATCCTGGGTAAGGCCGGTAGCACAAGTCTTCGCGCCGGCTGGGGCATCTTCTACAGCACGTTTGAAGGCGCTACGGACTTCAATGAAATTGGAGATGCGCCTTTCGGAAACTATACGGGGCAGAACCAGCCGACTTTTGCCGCTCCGTTTACGAACCGATTTGCCGGAACGTCCATTACAAACTTTTTCCCTGTGACCCAGCCGCCGCTGTATTTTTCCGCCAAGCATCCTGCCAGCGGCGCTCCGTTTGATACCTTGCCTGATTTTTTCAGCGCTTTCGGCACGATTGGCAGTTCACCGGCTTTTTACAACAAGAACCGCCTGCCATACGCGGAAGAATATGAACTGTCCATCGAACATCAGATCACGCGGGCGGATCTGTTGACCGTGAGTTATGTGGGGACGCAGGGTCATCGACTGCTTTCTTCGATATCCGCGAATCCGGGAAACCCACAGACGTGCCTGGCTTTTGCCGTACAAGGATGCGGGCCGGGTAACGAAAATAATATCTACATTAATGCTGGCACCGGCGCGTTTACGCTCGGGACACGAGGGCCGTTTAGCGGGGTCCAGGTGCCCGGGAGTACCGTATTTCCTTGCAATTGCGCGACGCCACTGCCGAACGGCAATCTGGGGATTGTTCCGTTCGGCAATGATTCATATTTCATCACCGCCGGCGCTTCTTCCTACAATTCTCTGCAAGTTAACTACAAGCACACGACTGGACGTCTGCAGACCCTGATCGGCTATACCCTCAGCAAAGCTTTTGATGATTCCTCAGGGTATGGCGAACAGATCAATCCGATTAACCACCGGCTGAGCCGCGGACTTTCCGCTTTTGACAGCACGAACAATTTCGTGGCGAGCTACAACTACACGCTACCCATTGACAAGTTGGGCGGCCCGACACAACTTACTCACGGATGGGCCGTCAGCGGAATTACGAAGTTTGCCACCGGGCTGCCTGTCACGATGGTCGAAACAGACGATCAGTCGTTGCTCGGCACTGGTTTCGGCGGACCGATTACTCTGCCGGTGGACACGCCCAATCAGATTGCGCCCCTCGTGAAAGAGAACCCGCGAAATACGGGCGGCCAATACTTCTCGATATCATCGTTTGGGCCCTCGGCGTTGGGCACAGAAGGCGATGCGAGACGGCGGTTTTTCCACGGGCCGGGGATCAACCAATGGGATTTTGCGTTGCTTAAAGACACCAAGATCACGGAACGCTTCGATCTGCAGTTCCGGGCTGAATTTTTTAATATCTTCAATCACACCCAGTTCTTGACGCCCAGCGGGATCACCGGTTTCACTGCACTCCCAGCTCCGGCGGTTGGCTTCGCTCCTACATCGTCATCGTTCGGGCAAGTTGCTGGAACTTTGCCGGCACGCATCGGGCAGCTTTCTTTGAAGCTGTATTTCTAAACGGAACTGACGAAGACGCAGATTGAACGGCGGCACCCTGCGTGGGCCGGACGGATCGAATCCGTCCGGCCTTCTTCGGAAGTTGGCGAGCGTCCGTGCGGGAATGCGGGCACTGCAAAGAGTAAACATCCATGGTGGCCCCAGGCGTTCTGGCAGCGACGTTAGTAAGACCCGGGAAGTACGAGCTACGCGAATACCCTCTGCCGGAACCCGCTGCTGGTTGTGTGCTGATTCGCATGGAAATGTCCGGGATTTGCGGAACGGACAAGCACACTTTTCAGGGTTACACCACGCAGTACGGCGGCCGCGCACTGGAATTTCCGATTATTCAGGGGCATGAGAATGTCGGAACGATTGCTGGGATCGGCGGGAATGGAAAGTACGCGGACTTTGAAGGCGTGGCGCTGCGCGAGGGAGACCGCGTGGTGGTGGGCGCGAACGTGGCTTGCGGCGAGTGCTACTACTGCCGGCACGATTTTCCGTACTACTGCTGCGAGAAGACCACGGATTACGGCAACAACCTGAGCGCGAAAAATCCGCCCTACCTATTCGGCGGATGGTCGCAGTACATGTATGTGGTGCCGGGAAGCTTTCTGGTGAAAGTGCCGGACGATTTGCCTTCGGAAGTGGCGGTGCTGACGGAGATTTTCGCGGTGTCAGTGGGATTGGACCGCGCGAAACAAATGTCCGCGTTTCCGAATGAGTCTTTTCGGTTCGACGACACGGTGGTGGTGCTGGGCGTGGGCCCTTTGGGGATGTGTTTTCTGATGAAGGCGCGCATGTTGGGCGCGGGGACGATTATCGCCGTGGATAAATCGGAGTACCGCTTGAATTTTGCGAAGCGGCTGGGCGCGGATTACGCTGTGAATGTTGGCAGCATGTCGCAACCGCAGCGCTTACAGATGGTGAAAGATTTGACGCACGGGCGCGGCGCGGACATGGTGATTGAATGCGCTGGAGTGCCGGAAGCGGTGCCGGAGGCGCTGGAAATGTTGCGCGTCGGCGGATTGCTGGTGGAGGCGGGGAATTTTTCGGATTTGGGCGAGGTGGCGATTAGCCCACACCGGCATATTTGCGCGAAGAACGCGCGGATTCTGGGCGTGGGCGGCGAAGAGCCGGCAGCTTACGGGCCAAGCATGCGACAGATGGCGCGCTATACGAAGAATTATCCGCTGCGGGAATTTGTGACGCACCGGTATGGATTGCGGGATGTGGATGCGGCGATGAAACAATCGGTGGAAGCGGAGTCAATGAAAGTGGTGTTGGAGCCGTGGCGGTAGGCGCGACAGGGGTCGCGGAAAAAGTCGCGCGACGGATTCTAATTTTTCTGAAAAAGAGGAAAGCATGAGCGCAATCAGCGAGCGGTTTCTATTTGCTTCGGCACCCGATAGCTGGGGAGTGCTGGATTATCCCGGGCCATCGTGGGAGCAATCTTACGAGAAGATGCTGGATGAAATGGTAGAAGCGGGATACACGGGATCGGAGCTGGGGCCGTATGGATTTTTTCCCACCGATCCGAAGGTTCTTCAGCCGCAGCTGGAAAAGCGCAAGCTGAAGCTGCTGGCATCGTTTGTTCCGGTGAAAATGACGGATCCGGCGGCGAGCCAGGCGGTGATGGAGAGAATTCGCAAGGTGGGAGATTTGCTGGCGACGTTGCAAGCGCCGTTCCTGGTGATCGCGGATGACCAATCGCCGGAGCGCAACGCGTTTTCCGGGCGGGCTTACGACAAGGACTGCCCTACGCTGAGCGCGGAGCAGTGGAAGCACATCGGGAAAATTGTGGCGGATGCGGAGAAAGTGGCGAATGAGTTTGGACTGGACCTAGTGTTTCATCCGCACGTCGCCACTTATGTAGAGACGCCGGAAGAGTGCGCGCGTTTTTACGACGCGACGTCGCACACGAACGTGGGCTTGTGCCTGGATACCGGGCACTGCGTTTACGGCTATGGCGATGCCGTGAAGGAAGCGGAGAAATATAAGAGCAAGCTGCGGTTCGTGCATATTAAGGATTGCAATATGGCGGTGCTGGCAGAGGCACGGCGCAACCAGTGGGCATTTGAAGAGGCGATTGAGCACAAGGTTTTCACGGTGATTGGGCAGGGGAACATTGATTTTCCTGCGTTTTTCCGGACGCTGGTGAAGAACGGGTATTCGGGATGGTCGGTGGTGGAGCAGGACGTGAAATTCGGCGCGACGCCGATTCCGCCGGCACAGAGCGTGGCGGCGAGTTTGAAATATTTGCGGGGAGTGGTGAATGATTTGGGAGTGGCGGCCGGAGCGCGTTAGGCGCTGGTTTGACGGAGCGCGGCTTCAGGGGCTAAAGCCCCCGTTTGCGGCGGACCTGGAGGGCGGGGCTGAGGCCCCGGCGTTGCGAGTTTGTGATTCACGGAAATTTTTTCGGATCCTAGGGAGAAGTTTGAATGAAGAAGCTGGGAGTTGGAGTGCTGGGCGTTGGGGAGATGGGCAAGCGGCACGCGGAGAATCTGCGCCGGCTGGTGCCGGAGGCGCGTCTGCTGGCGATTGCGGATGCGTCGGCGGAGCGCGCACAAGCGGTGGCGAAGGAACTCGAGATCGAGAATTGGTACAGCAGCCTGGAGGCGATGCTGGAGCGCAAGGATCTGGATGCAGTTCTGATCGCGACACCCGACAAGTTTCACGCGCAGGCGGTGGAGACGGCGGTGCGCGCGGGGAAAGACGTGCTGTGCGAGAAGCCGTTGGCGCTGCATTTGGCGGATGCGCGCGCAGCGATTGACGCAGTGGCCAAATCAGGGCGGCGATTGCAGGTTGGTTTCATGCGCCGCTACGACCCCGCTTATGCGTCGGCGATGAAACAAATTGAAGCCGGCGAAATTGGGGTTCCGGTGATTTTCAAATCGGTTGGGCGCGACAAGGATGCGGGGCCAATTGCGGCATACGAATCGCGCATTAACGGAATGCTCTTTTACACGAATACAATTCACGATTTCGATTTGGCGCGCTGGATGATGCAGGACGAAGTGAGCGCGGTGCACGCGTACACGACGACGGCGATCCGGCCGGAACTGGCGAAGTTTGGAGACGTGGTGGCGAGCGTGGTGAATCTGACGTACCGGCGCGGCGCGATTGGGAATGTGGAGTCGCATTCACAGGCTGTGTACGGGTATGACGTGCGCACCGAGATTGTCGGATCGCAGGGCTCGATTTTTGTCGGCAGCTTGCAACAGGCGCCGGCCGTTTTTCTATCGGCGAGGGGCGGCGAGCGGAGCTTGGCCGATCATTTTCTGACGCGGTTTGCGGATGCATATCTGGCCGAGGTGCGGGATTTTGTGCACAACATGCTGCACGATCACGCGCCGCGAGTCACGGGCGAGGATGGGCTCAAAGCGCTGGCGATCGCAGTGGCGGCTGAAAAATCGCACTTGCAAGCGAAACCGATCGAGGTAGCGCTGGCGGACGTACGCGCGGCGTCTTGACGCGCGAATTTCGGCGATAACAGATTCCGCGAATGGACGGAGAATATGACGCGCAGCACTGAAACGACTTATAAAAGTCCCCTGCACAAAATGACGCAGACCACTCCCACGTGTTTGTGGAACGATTCCGCTTCCATCGAAGAGCTAACGTATTCGATCGAGCATGGCGCGGTGGGTGCGACGTGCAATCCTGTGATCGTGGTGGGCGTGCTGAAAAAGGAGATGAGTTTCTGGAAGGGGCGCATACAGGAATTGATTCAGGAGCTGCCCACGGCCAGCGAAGACGCGATCGCCTGGCAATTGGTGCGCGAGATTTCCATACGTGGCGCCGCACTGCTGAAGCCGATTTTCGATGCGCAGCATGGCAAGAACGGCCGGCTTTCCATTCAGACCGACCCGCGACTTTTTCGCGACAGCCAGGCAATCGTGAAGCAGGCAATGGAATTCAGCCAGCTGGCGCCGAACATGCTCGTGAAAATTCCCGTCACGCGCGCGGGGATTCCGGCGATCGAAGAGACGACGTACCGCGGAGTGAGCATCAACGCGACTGTGTCATTCACTTTGCCGCAGTGCATCGCCGTAGCTGAAGCAGTGGAGCGCGGCCTGCAACGACGCGCGAAGGAAGGCAAGGAAATCGCGAGCATGGGGCCGGTGTGCACGCTGATGGTGGGGCGTCTGGACGATTGGTTGAAGGTCGTGATGGAAAAAGAAAATATCGCGATCGATCCGGGATATCTGGAATGGGCCGGAGTAGCGGTGCTGAAGAAAGCGTACCGGTTATTTCACGAGAGAGGTTATCGCATCCGGCTGCTTTCGGCGGCGTTTCGCAATCACATGCACTGGAGCGAATTTATTGGTGGCGACATGGTGATTTCGCCGCCCTACCCGTGGCAGGTGCGGTTCAATGCCAGCGACATCGAGGTGCGTTCGCGAATTGACGAGCCGGTGCGCGCGGAGATCGTCGAGGACTTGTCCCGCAAATTCGCGGATTTCCGGCGCGCGAATACCGAGGGCGGACTTTCGATCGAAGAATTCGATTCTTTCCCACCGACGCGGCGAACTTTGCGACAGTTTGTTACAGCGTGCCACGATTTGGATTCGATGGTGCGCGATATTTTGATTCCGAATCCAGAAGCGTAGTGACGCCGCGCGCCGGCGGATGCAATTCCGCAGACGCACGGAACCTCATGCAAATTAAATTTTTGAACAGGAGATTCGCACGTGGGCAAACTGGCGATTACTGGTGGTGAACCCGTACGAAAGACGCCTTTCACGCCGTGGCCAGTCGCCACGCAGGAGGAATTCGCGGCGCTGGAAGACGCGTTCACCAGCTTGAAGTGGGGCGGCCAGCCGTTCCCCGGCAAGTATGCGGATTCATTTGCGAAGAAATTCGCCGCATTCCAGACCGCGAAGTACGGCCAGTGCGTGAGCACCGGAACAGTGGCAATCGAGGCCTGCCTGAAAGCGATTCAGATTCGTCCGGGCGACGAAGTGATTGTGCCGGCCTACACGTGGGAAGGAACGGTCGGGCCGGTGTTGTTGCTCAACGCGGTGCCAGTATTCGTAGACGTGGACCCGGATACCTATTGCATCGACGCGAAGCTGATCGAACAGGCCATCACGCCGAAGACCAAGGCGATTCTGCCCGTGCATCTGGGAATGCGGTTCGCGGACATGGACGAGATTTTGCGCATCGCGAAGAAACACAATTTGAAAGTGATCGAAGATTGCGCGCACGCGCATGGCGCGATGTGGAAGGGGCAGGGCGCCGGTTCGATGGGAGATCTGGGAGCGTTCAGTTTCCAGTCCAGCAAGCTGATCACGTCTGGTGAAGGCGGGGCGGTGATCACGAACACGCTGGAGTATATGGAGCTGGTGCAGAGCTACATCAACGCAGGACGCGCGAGCCTGACGGACCAATATCATCACCGCATTATTGGATTTAATCATCGGCTGAGTGAACTGCAGGCGGCTGTGCTGGGTCCGCAACTGAAGCGGCTGCCGCAGCAAGCTGCGACGCGCGAGAAGAACGTGAAACATTTCGAATCGCGATTGCAGAAAATAGCTGCCATCAAAATGCTGAAGCCCGAGCCACGGATCACGCGCCTTGCGCCCTACGGCTTCATGTTCAAATATTTCTCGGATAAGGCGAATGAGATTCCGCGCGCGGCGTTCGTGGGTGCGTTGCAACTGGAAGGCATTCCGTGCGATGGGCTTTTCTACGAGCCTGTTTACAAAAGCTCGCTGTTCCCGTTGAAGCCGGAAGACTTCCCTGCCCTGAGTTGGGGGCGCGAGAAACCTCTGGATCTGCGGAATATGTATTCGTGTCCGGAGGCGGACCGCGCGGCTTATCACCAGGCGGTTTGGTTTCCACATCAGTTGTTCCTGGGCAGCGTCGCGGACGTGGACTCGATTGCGGATGCGATTGAGAAAGTGCTGGGCGCGAGCGAAGAATTGCGTGGATTGGACCACAAGGCGATTCGCAATCAGAGATTGGGCCGGGCGGACCGCGAGAGTTAGGCGACGCGGCGCCGCGCGAGCATCCGGCGCCATCGTTTCACGTTCTTGGGAGATTTCCAATCGATGGGAGTAGGTAAAAAGGCTGGGTTCGCGGTGGTGGGCCTGGGGGCCATCGCCCAAGGATTTGTCCTGCCGAGCTTCGCCAAGTGCAAGAACGCAAAATTGGCGGCGGTAGTCAGTAGAGATAAGAATAAAGCCGCGCGCCTTGCGCGCAGATTCAAAGCCGGCGCGCATTACAGCAACGAAGAATACGCCGCATGCCTCGCGAATCCTGAAGTGGACGCCGTTTTCGTGGCGACTCCGAATGGCCTGCATGAATCTTTCACGGTGCAGGCGGCGCAAGCCGGCAAGCACGTGCTGTGCGAGAAGCCGCTGGCCGCCACCGCCGAGCAAGCTGCGCGAATGGTGGAAGCTTGCCGGCGAAACCGCGTGCTGTTGATGACGGCATACCGGAAATATTTCGAGCCCAGCACGCTCTACTTGAAGCGATTGATTCAGAATGGCGAGCTGGGCCGGATTGACGTGATACACACGGCGTTCAGCGAGTTATATTTGCCGGGCAAGTCGCTGCCGTGGCTGGTGGATTCGAATCTGGCGGGCGGCGGGCCGCTGATGGATTTGGGCGTGTATTGCGTAAACACGACGCGTTGGCTGGTGGAAGAAGATCCGCTGGAAGTGATCGCGCAGAGCTGGGCGCGCGACACCGTGACGTTCTGGGACGTGGAGGAAGGGATTTCGTTCCGATTGCAGTTCCCAAGTGGGCTGGTCGTAGCGGGGAGCACGTCGTATGGGGCGGTTTTGTCATCCTTCCTATACGTGCAGGGGACGAAGGGGTGGGCGTCGCTAACTCCTGCGTTTCCATTCGACGAGGTGCGGCGGCTCACGGGAAAAATCGGGAAGCGCGCGCTGGACCGGAAGTTCGGGATCGTGGATGAGTTTGGGCTGGAGATAACGGAATTCGCTGCGGCAATTCAGAACCGGCGCCCGGTGGAAGCTGACGGCGTGCAGGGGCACCGTGATATGGTAATTCTTGAGTCAATTTATAACTCGGCAAGAAAACAGCGGCCGGTTGTCATAAACTACTGAAGGGCGGCCGAGCTCGGGCCTTTTGTACAAGGCTGATACGGATGACTTCGGTGAAAAAAGCGGGGCGCAAAAAATCGGGTAAGACGGCGAGCATCTATGATGTTGCGAAATTGTCGCGCGTCTCGGTCTTCACCGTTTCCGCAGTGGTGAATCACAAGAGCCACGTGGGCGAGAAGCTGCGCAAGCGCGTGGAAGCCGCGATTCGCAAGCTGAATTATCGCCCCAACCTGATTGCGCGGAGCCTGGCGAATCAGCGTACGCACACGATCGGAATGATTGTGCCGGATATCGCCAACCCATTTTTTCCGATGGTGGTTCGCGGCGCGGAAGATGCAGCGCAGCGGCATGGCTACAATCTGCTGCTGTGCAATAGCGACGACAGTCTTGCGAAAGAAGAGAAATCGGTGGAGTTGCTGCTTTCGAAGCGCGTGGATGGGATTTTGCTAACCAAAGCTGCCGAGGATTTTCGTCCTTCGCTGCGGCAGATGATCAAAGAAGTTAACATTCCTTTCGTGCTGGTAATGCGCACCTATCCCAAGCTGACCAAAGACGCTGTGATTACCGACGATTACCAGGGCGCCTACGACGCGGTGTGCCACCTGGCGCGTTCGGGTCGGCGGCGCATCGGATTGATTGGCGGGCCGCGCAAGGTGAGCAATGCGCAAGCGCGCTGGGAAGGTTTTCGCGACGCGTTGAAAGCAGAAGGGCTGGTTTACGAACCCAAACTGGACATCGAAGGCGATTACCGGATCGAATCCGGATTCCGCGCGGGGCATGCGTTGCTTTCGCACCGGCCCGATGGAATTTATGTGGCGAACCATTTGATGACCGTGGGATTGCTGAAAGCGGCGGAAGAAATGGGTTTGCGATGTCCTGAGGATTTTGGCCTCGTGAGTTTTGACGATTATCCGTGGTTGGGAGTTTTCCGGCCGCGGTTGACGACCGTGGAACTACCCAAGCACCAGCTGGGGATTGAGGCGGCTGAGTTGCTGATCCGACGCATTTCGGGCGATCGCAGCAAGGCTGCGGTAAAAAAACTGCCGCCGGAATTGCGCATTCGCGAATCTTGCGGGTTTGCATTGCATGTGTCGCGTGGGCAATCACAGGACCACGAGCCGGGAAAAACGCCGAGCGCTTTGGTTCGGGACTTGCGTTAGTACGCTTTTTTTCGTGCGCCGTTTACGTTTCGCTGAAGTCTATTAATTTTGGTCTGCGCGTGAATCCCCGTGTTTTGTAACCGCCATAGAGAATCCCCACGATCAGCCAGGCGAGGCCGGCGTATTTCGTCCAGGTTTGCAGGCTGATCAGCAGCAGAAAGCAAAAAACGAAGCCGAAACCGGGGACGAAAGCGTCCAGGAAGAAGTTGCGATGGCCGATCGCTTCGCGCGAAAACCAGAAGTGGCGGAAGGCCGCCAGATTTACGCCCATGAAGGCCAGCAGCGCGCCGAAGGTGACAATTTCCGCGGCGTGCTCCCACGGAATGGTGATCACGCCGATGTAGGCGAGGACGCCGACGATCCAGACGTTGTAAACGGGATTGCTTTTCTTGGGGCTGAGGTAGCCGAAGATTTTTTTCGGCAGCACATCGTCACGGCCCATGCTGTAGAGCAAGCGCGATGCGCCAACGTGTCCGGCAAGTCCGCAAGCGATGCTGGAAACGAGCAGCATCACGCCGTATGCGGCGAACAACGCGGGACCGCTGGCCATGCGCGCGACATCCATGAACGCAGTTTCCGGATTTTGCAGAGTGGTGTAGTCCGGCCAGACGCGCTGGGCGAGATAGACTTGCAATCCGCTGAAAAGCCCAGTGAAGATGACGACCAGGACGGAGGCGAGCAGGACATTGCGTTTGGGATTGTGTACTTCTTCCGCGAGGATCGAGACCCCGTCGAAGCCGATGAATACCAGTGCGGCGAGCGAGGTGCCGGCGGCGACTGCTCGGATATTAAATGTGGCCGGATCGTAAATCGGATGCATCGAGAACAGACCGCCGATATGTTGGTGCAGGACAATGAAGCGGAAAGATTCGACAAGGAATACGGTGGTAACCAGCAGCATGAAGCCGAGCAGGACTTCGTTGGTGCGGGCGGTGAATTTAATTCCCTGTACGGTGAGAATGGTGATGAAGCCGACGGTGACAGCCGCCAAAATTGCGAAGGGGACGCGCGGCGTCATGCGTTGAATGGCGAGTACGGCGTAGAGAGCGTTCTGGATGGGCTGAAACAGGTACTCGAGAAACATGGCCCAGCCAACGACGAAGCCAAAGTGCGGATTCAGTTCGCGGCTGATGTAGGTGTACACAGAACCTGCCGAAGGATAAACGCTGGCCATGCGGCCGAAGCTGACGGCGGTGACGGACATCGCGACCATCGCGATCAGAAGAGTGGCGACCGTGTGGCCGTGAGAAAGAACCTGGCCTTCACCGAAAAGGGGGACGGCGGCGATGGGCGAAGTGAGAATGATGCCGTAATAGATCAGATCCCAGAGACCCAAGGCGCGCTTTAGATGAGGTTTCCTGGGTGCTGCGGTTTGCGCTGCGACTGCGGATGTTTCCACCCTTACCTCGCTGTGCCCCAAGGTTCAAAGGAAACTTTTGCAACGGTTGAGCGAATGCGACCGCGGTGAAAATGTTCGTCCATAAAAAAACTAAAAGAAAAAACGTTCTTTCTTGCGCGCTTCTTCGTAGTTGCGGCGCGCGGCCTTGACGGCGTCGCGCTCGGAAACTTCGGCGATGGGCACGTCCCACCAAGATTCGTAGCCAGGAACTCTTTGGTCGTAGGAAGTTTCGATGACGACTACCGACGTGCGCTTTTGTTCGCGGGCCGCAGCCAGAGCTGCTTTTAGTTCGTCTGCGGTTTTCGCGCGCGCGACCCATGCGCCGAGGCTGGCGGCGTTCGCGGCAAAATCTACCGGCAACACCTCGCCCTCATATTTGTCGCCACGACGATAACGGTAATTCGTGCCCATGCCTTCGTTGCCGCAGGCGCGGCTGAGGCCGCCGATGCTGGAGAAACCGTGATTGTCGAGCAGGACGATATTAATTTTGTAGCCTTCCTGAATAGAGGTGACGATTTCCTGCGCCAGCATCAGGTAAGAACCGTCGCCGACGAGAACGTACACTTCACGTCCGGGATCGGCCATTTTCGCGCCCAGGCCACCGGCGATTTCGTAGCCCATGCAGGAAAAACCGTATTCCATGTGATAGCCGCCGGGCCGACGGGTGCGCCAGAGCTTGTGCAAGTCTCCGGGCAAGCTGCCGGCGGCGCAGATGACGATGTCCGAGGGCTTCGTAAAATTGTTGACGATGCCAATGACTTCGCCCTGCGTGATGGGCGGAGGTTCGTGGATTCCATAGATGCGGTCCACTTCGTTTTCCCAGCGGGCGCGGAAATCGTTGATCTGGGCGCGGAAGCTTTCTTCGACCGAGAATTTGCCCAGAGCTTGTTGCAATTCTGTGATGGTCAGACGCGCGTCGCCTGTGAGCGGCAGCGCGGCGTGTTTGTATGCGTCGCACTCGGCAACATTTATATTGATAAAGCGAACGGCGGGGTTCTGGAACGCGGTTTTTGAGGCGCTGGTGAAATCGCTATAGCGAGTGCCGATACCCAGGATCAGATCTGCTTCGCGCGCGACGATATTGGCGCCGGGCGTGCCGGTGGTTCCCACGGCGCCGAGTTGTTGCCGGTGGTCGAAAGGCAGAGAACCTTTGCCGGCCTGCGTTTCGCATACTGGAATTCCCGTCGCATGTGCAAACTGCGCGAGAGCTTCAGAGGCTTGCGAGTAGAGGACGCCTCCGCCGGCGACGATGAGCGGTTTCTGCGCGGCGCGAATCCATTCGGCGGCGCGCTTCAGGAGATCCTGATCGCAGCGATTGCGCGGAATCACCCAAACTTTCTTGCCAAAAAACTTTTCAGGAAAATCGAAGGCTTCGGCCTGGACGTCCTGCGGAAAGGCGATGGTGACGGCTCCGGTTTCCGCAGGTGAGGTGAGGACGCGCATGGCTTCGGGAAGCGAGGTCAGCAAATGTTCGGGACGCTGAATGCGGTCCCAGTAGCGCGAGACTGGTTTGAAGCAATCGTTTACGGAAATATCCTGCGACGTTGGCGATTCGAGCTGCTGCAATACCGGGGCGACATTGCGGCGCGCAAAAATATCGCCGGGCAGCAACAACACGGGCAAGCGATTTACCGTGGCGGTCGCCGCGCCGGTAATCATGTTGGTCGCGCCGGGTCCGATGGAGGAAGTGCAGGCCAACGCGCGCAGGCGGAAACTTGTTTTGGCGAAAGCCGTGGCGGCATGGACCATGGCTTGTTCGTTGCGGAAAAGGTAGTAGCGCAATCCGGGATCTTGTTCGAGCGCCTGGCCGAGGCCGGCGACGTTGCCGTGTCCGAAAATTCCCAAGCAGCCCTCGAAGAAGCGCTGTTGCTTGCCGTCGCGTTCGGAGTATTGATTCTTGAGGAACGCGATGGTGGCTTGCGCCGCGGTGAGACGAACCGTCATTAGGCGGTGCCCCTTGGGAATGCTGTGACGCCCCAGAGTTGCTTCTGGCACGATTCTCGCCCTTGCACGAGAGAAAGGAAAGGCCGAGATGCGGGGATGTGGTTGGGTGCCACGGCGACATCTCGGCTGGACGGGTTGGCATCCGCAAATGGCGTACCAACCGACGCACGGCTTGCGGCGTACAGAAGGCGAAACGAGCGACAGTATTCTAAGCGATTATAATAAATCGCCGTCGAGAGAGAATGGGTCGCTGAGGCGCGCGTCCGCGGAATCCTTGGCACTTGGTTCGTGGGTTGGTCATCGCTCCGGCCGCAGGACGTCCGCATGGGTTTCCTTTTCCGGCGTGACTATTCCCTCACGAGCGGCAAGCGAGGGTCGGTGTCCTTCCAGGTGGAACGGATCCAGACGTGTTGGGGATCTTCGGTGACGGCCAAGGCCCGAGCGGAGCCCGCGAGAAAATTCAGGTAGTAAACGTCGTAGCCCGGCCCGGCGACCACCGGGTGAAAGCCGCTGTGCACCAGCACGGTGTCTCCATCTTTCACCTTCAAGGTTTGATCGGCACCATGTTTGCCGGAGTAGAGATGTTGCATCGCGAATCCATCCGGCTGGCGCAGCCGATAGTAATAAATTTCATCCAGATCCACTTCGGCAGGCGGATTGTGAACGTCGTGCTTGTGCGGAGGATAGCTCGACCAATTCCCGCCGGGCGTATAAACTTCAATCACCATAAGCTTATCCGCTGGAAAAGCGGGCGTGATGATGTCCACAATTTGACGCGAAGCGTTTCCGCCGCCGCGCAGGCCGCTGACGACGTTGCCGGGTGTAATCAGTTTGGGCTGCAAGCGGGCTTCGGAGGGCGCGCGGCATTCCGCGATTTCACAAGTGGATTCCGCGGTGAAAACTGCCTGGTTTCCGGTGGGCAGGTAGAGCGTATACGGCAAACCGTCGAAAACATTTTTGCGCTTTCCGATTTGCGTGGCGCCCTGGCCCCAATCCACCTGACAGTTTCCGCCGAGCAGAACGAAGGCTGCTTCCTCGTGATCGGTGCGCGTGCGGAAGACATCGCCTGGCTGCAAACGGCGAACGAACAGACTCATCCATTCCCATCCGGCTTGCTGGCGAGACAGCGAAAGCAGCTCACCCGCGGCTTGATCCGGCACGTTTTTGGAATGGACGAGAAAGCTAGTTTCGCTCAAGTTTTCTCCTCCGCAGCCAGCACGGATGCCCCTCGGGCATTGTATTTGTCTAACCGCTTTGAGACTATGGCAAAGGAACGCCCGGTTGTCAATTGTGAGCATGTTGTGAGCGGGCGTCGCGCACGACAGAGGGGTATTGGACATGGCCAGCATTCGCGAACTGAAGCATTACTACCGGGGAGAATGGAGCGGCAGCAGGTCGGCGGAGTACCGCGACGTGGTGAATCCCGCGACGGGAGAAAAACTGGCGCGCGCGCCAATGGCGGCGCAGGAAGACGTAAACGCAGCGGTGGCGGCCGCGGCAGCCGCCTTTCCGGCGTGGCGTCGCACGCCTCCCGAGGACCGGATTCAACATTTGTTCAAGCTGAAGCAGCTGCTGGAAGACCACGTGGTGGAACTGGCGCAAATCTGCACGCAGGAAAACGGCAAGACCGTGGGCGAATCGCGCGCGGAATTGCGCCGAGCGATTGAGAACGTGGAAGTCGCCTGCGGAATTCCCACGTTGATGCAGGGATATAACCTGGAGGACGTTGCTTCCGGCATTGACGAGATGATGATCCGCCAGCCGCTGGGAGTGACGGCGGCGATCACTCCTTTCAATTTTCCAGCGATGATTCCCTTCTGGTTTTTGCCTTACGCGATCGCCTGCGGAAATACTTTCATCCTGAAGGCGTCGGAAAAAGTTCCGCTGACGATGCAGCGCGCCTTCGAGTTGATGGAAGCGCTGAAATTACCGCCGGGAGTGCTGAACCTGATTCATGGCGACCGGACTGCAGTGGACGCTCTGCTCGAGCATCCTGAAGTGCGGGCGATCAGTTTTGTCGGCTCATCTCCGGTGGCGAAATATATTTATGCGCAGGCGGCGAAATTCGGAAAGAGAGTGCAGTGCCAGGGCGGCGCGAAAAATCACGTGCTAATTCTGCCGGACGCGGACCTGGAAACCACCACGCGCATTGTGAGCGAGAGCGCGTTCGGTTGCGCGGGGCAGCGCTGCCTGGCCGTCTCGGTGGCAGTGACGGTAGGTGATGCGCGCAACGAGTTCACGCAGCAAATCGCCAAAGTTGCTGATGCGATTCGCGTGGGGAATGGCCTGGACAAAGATGTGCAGATGGGTCCGGTGATCACCGCGGAAAGCAAAAAGCGAATTGAGGGATTGATCGCTGCGGGCGTCAACGATGGCGCGAAGGTTTTGCTCGATGGCCGCAGCGGAAACGGCTCGGCGTCGGCCGGAAATTTTCTGAAACCGACGCTGCTGGATGGCGTCCCGGCTGCGAGCGCTCTTTCCACAACCGAGATATTCGGGCCGGTGCTGAGCCTGGTTCATGCGAATACGCTGGAAGAAGGAATCGAGACGCTTTCGCGCAGCCCATTTGGAAATATGGCTTCGATATTCACGAGCAGTGGCGCCGCAGCCAGAAAATTCCGCTACGAAGTCCCAGCAGGTAACATTGGAATTAACATTGGCGTGGCCGCGCCGATGGCCTATTTCCCGTTCAGCGGCTGGCGCGACAGTTTTCTAGGCGTGCTGCACGGGCAGGGTCGGGATGCGGTGGAGTTTTACACGGACAAGAAAGTTGTGGTGGAGCGCTGGCCGAAGGAATGGTCGCGAAAGTTTTGAAGTGGGCTGTCACACTTCTGTAACACTGGCGCGCGCCACGCGTTTACAGGGCTTCGCAGTCTTTGCGAAAACGTAGTAGGCTCTTGCGTGCGCAAATGAACAGTCAGGAAACACAAAAACTGCGGAACCTGCTGACGCAAAGGCAGTGGGGCCCGGCGATCGACCTGCTGCGAAAGGCTGACCCTGGCTCAGCCGCGGATTTTTTTCTCAGCGAACCCTACGACGAACAGCGTGCGCTGTTTCACGCGATGCCCATGGACATGGCGGCGTCGCTGATCGTCCACCTGCCGTATTATCACGCCTACGTACTGCTGCATTCGCTGCCGTCGCAGGAGATGCGCGCGGTGGTGGAAGCGATGACTCCGGCCGAGCGCAATCATTTTCTGGACGCGCTGCCCGAGGAAGCGTGGCAGTGCTTGATGGACGAGCTGGCGGAAGCGGGAACCGGTGCGGCGTACTGCGCGGTGCCCGGCGCCGAAGCTGGCGCAGTGACCACGGAGTTTGTGCCGCCCGCCGTGGACACCGAGCCGATTATCCAGGCGCACCAAATCGAAAAAAGTTACCTGCAGCCGGACGGGCGGCAAATTCAAGTGATTGCTCCGGTGGATTTTTCCGTCGAGCCGAACACCATCATCGCTTTGCTCGGACCCTCCGGATCGGGAAAATCCACGCTGCTGCGCATTCTTTCGGGGCTTGCAGCGCCCACGGCAGGAGAGGTTTTGTGGCACGGGCAGCCGATGCACGGGTGCCGTCCGAATGTGGCGATCGTGTTCCAGAGTTTCGCGCTTTTTCCCTGGCTTACGGTGCTGGAAAACGTGGAAGCGCCGTTGCTGGCGCGGGGCATCACGCATTTCGAGCGGCATCGCAAGGCGTTGCGGGCGCTGGCTTCCGTTGGATTGCACGGATTCGAATCCGCGTATCCCAAGGAATTGTCTGGCGGAATGAAACAGCGCGTCGGCTTCGCGCGGGCCTTGGCGGTGGAGCCGGAAATTTTGTTCATGGACGAGCCTTTCTCCGCTCTGGACGTGCTGACCGCGGAAAACCTGCGCGGCGAGCTGTTGGAACTGTGGCTGGCGAAGAAAGTTCCTACAAAAAGTATTTTCATCGTTACGCACAACATTGAAGAAGCGGTGCTGCTGGCGGATCGCATCATCGTGCTGGGACGCAATCCGGCGAAAATTCGCGCGGATTTTCGCGTGCCGCTGCAACACCCGCGCGACCGAAAGTCCGCCGCATTCGTTCTCTATGTGGATTACATCTACAAAGTAATGACGCAGCCGCAGCTGGAGCTGGCGCCGCCATCGAAAACCGAGCACAAGGAAAAAGCGGCGGCGCAAATGCTGCCCCATTCCCGGCCGGGCGGAATTGGCGGCTTGCTGGAATTGCTGGACGATCGCGGCGGCGAAGAGGACATGTACCACATCAGCGAGGAATTGCTGCTGGAGGTGGACGACTTGCTGCCGATTCTGGACGCGGCGACGCTCCTGGGCTTGGCGACAGTGCACGAAGGCGATGTGCGTTCTACCGAGAAGGGGCGCGCTTTCGCGCAGGCGGATATTCCCACGCGAAAAGTTCTGTTCCGCGAGGCGGTCTTGGCGCATGTTTCCCTGCTGCAACAGATTCGATCCACGCTGGAAAAGAAATCCAACCACACCATGCCGGTGGAATTTTTCCGCGACCTGCTGGACGAGCGCTTCGCGCAGGTGGAAGTGGAGCAGCAGATCGAGACCGCGCTGAACTGGGGCCGCTATGCAGAGCTCTTCACCTATGACGCGGCAGACGATACCGTGCACCTGCACCAAGCAGAACATCACGGCGAAAATTCCGCGGAAAGCGCTTCCCTGCACTGATGGCCGGCGAAACACAGAAAACTTCAAGCCGCACGATGACCTGGGGAACAATTCCCTCGAACGTGCCTTCCCTTCTTCGGGATTTGCCGATCCTGCTGGCGGCGCTGGCTTCTTTTTACGCAATACTTTCCATGACGCACTACTGGTTGAGCCCGGTCGGCGCGCCGATGGAAATTCATCTGGAGCCGAGCGCGCTGCCGAGATACGCGATGTTTTCCGTGTTGCGAATCGCGGCCGCGTATGGGGTGAGCTTGGCATTCACGTTGCTGTATGGATACATCGCGGCGTACAACACGCGCGCGGAAAAGTTCATGGTGCCGCTGCTGGATACGCTGCAGTCCATTCCGGTGCTCAGCTTTCTTCCGGCCGTCATGGTCGCGATGGTGGGGCTTTTTCCGACGAAGCAACTGGGCGTGGAGCTGGGATCCATACTGCTGATTTTTACCGGGCAAGTGTGGAACATGACGTTCAGTTTTTACTCGTCGCTGAAAAGCATTCCACGCGAGATGCGCGAAGTGGCGGAAATTTACCGCTGGAGCTGGTGGCAACGATTCACGCAAATGGAACTGCCTTATTCGATTATCGGGCTGGTGTGGAATTCGATGATGTCTGTCGCGGGCGGCTGGTTTTTTCTGATGGCCTGCGAGATGTTCACGCTGGGTGATCGCGATTTGCGGCTGCCGGGATTGGGCTCCTACCTGCAGACCGCCGCGAACGCGGGAAATACGCGCGCGATCTGGTGGGGCATGGGCGTGATGATCGGAATCATCGTGGTGATTGATCAGCTGGTGTGGCGGCCGGTGATCGCCTGGGCCGAGAAATTCAAATTCGAGCAGGTGGAATCGACGGATGCGCCGAGCTCAGCGGTTCTGGATTTGCTGCGCAGCTCCAGGATTTTGCCATTCTTTTCGCGCCTGACGGTGCGGCCGGCACGGGAATTCCTGAGTTTGCATTTTGCACGCAGCCATGCGGCGGTAGGTGTGGGACGTGCGGCGCGCGGAGTGTATCAGTGGCTCACGCGTCTGCTGCTGGCCGCGCTACTTGTCGGAATCGTGTATGCATCCCTGAACATGGTGATGCTGCTGACGCACCTGACGCGCGAGGAATTGCGCAGCATATTTCTAGGAGCGGGCGCGACGTTCCTGCGCGTGGCTTTCACCTTATTCCTCGCCGCGCTGTGGACGATTCCGGTGGGAATCCTGATCGGGTTGAAACCCAAACTCTCCGCCATCGCGCAGCCGATCGCGCAGGTGGCGGCTTCGGTGCCGGCGACCGCTCTTTTTCCGATTATCTTGCTGGTGCTGATACGCGCAGGCGGCGGATTGGGAATCGGCTCGATCCTGCTGCTACTGCTGGGGACGCAGTGGTACATCCTGTTCAACGTGATCGCCGGAGCTATCGCGATTCCCACCGATCTCAAAGAGGTGTGCTCCGTATTTCGTTTTGGGCGCACGGAACGCTGGCGTGAATTGCTGCTGCCGGGGATATTTCCGTTCTTGATCACGGGATTTGTGACGGCCTCGGGCGGAGCGTGGAACGCCAGCATCGTCGCGGAATATTTCAAATTTCGCGGACATACCTACCTGACTACAGGACTGGGCGCGGTGATCAGTAATGCCACGGACACCGGAAATACGCGCGTGCTGCTGGCGGCAACGATTCTGATGGCAACGATGGTGGTTACGATCAACCGCTTGGTATGGCGGCGGCTGTACGCCTTGGCATCAACGCGCTTCCGACTGGAAAACTGAGCGAGTTTGATGGCGCGTCAGGCGCTAAGAAATCACGATCGGTGCACACATTAACGTTTCACAGCCCACAGCAATCCGATCCCCCCCAGAATAAACTCGCGAGCATCTACCTTGTGGTATCCCTCGCGTTGCAGCAGCGAAGAGTATTCCTTAACGGAGACGAAGCTGCGGATCGAATCCGGAATGTAAGTGTAGGTGCGGGGCCTGCCGTGCAAGAGCGTGCCCCAGAAAGCGCCCTGTACATATAAAAATCCCAAGTACAATTGACGGAAAACGCGATTCGTCGGAAGAAAAAAGTCGAGACTGACCATCACGCCGCCCGGTTTCGTGATGCGTTCAATTTCGCGCACCGCGGCATTGAGATTCGGAAAATTTCGCAAGCCGTAGCCGATGAAAACGCAATCGAAAGACCCTGACGCGAATGGCAACATGGTGGCGTCGGCACAAACCGCTTCCTCCAGACCATGCCGGCGTCCGACGCGCAGCATTCCCTCGGAAAGGTCCACGGCAACCGAACGCGCAGCGGGCAAACGCTCGCGCACCAGCCGGGAAAAATCGCCCGTGCCCGACGCGAGATCCAGGACCAGCGCGTTTTTCGGCAGCGACGCGCGCAACACGCCGAGGCGTTTCCAGCGGCCGTCCATGCCATAAGAAATGACGCGCGTGATGAAATCGTATTTGGGCGCGATCTTATTAAACATTTCGCGCATCAAGCGCGTGTCCTGGCGTTCGGCGGGAATTGTCATGGTCGTTGCGAATCTTACACGGTTTGCCGCTTGTGGAGGCGGGGTTATTTCAGCGCGAGGCCGGGGCGAAATTCGCAGCGCGCTGGAGCAGCGCGGGCAGGCTCGCTTGCGCCAGGGCTGCGGCCTTCGCGCCCATTTTGCTTTCCACCTGGCGGCGTGCGGTTTGCACGGTGGCTAGCTCAGAGCCTGCGGAACCATTCAACCGCGTTTCCGCGTGCAGGAAGGAAGCGTAAACCAAATCGTCCGGCGCATTCTGGCGGCGCAGAAATTGTCCGTAGTTGAACCAATCCAGAGCTTCAGATGGGGCATCGCCGCTCTTGGCATCGAGCGCCAAGCCACGCTGGTAGGAGTGCGCGGCCGCAGCGGCGTCGCCATTTTTGGCTTGCAGATCCGCGCGATCGACCAGCGCCAGGCTTTCCAATCTCGCGTCGTCGGCTTGGTGCGCTTGCGCGATGGCCAAATCATATTGCGTCAACGCCGCGGCAGACTGATTCATGCGCGCTTCGTCGTCAGCGAATTGCACGGTTGCTGCGAGTAACTGCTGTTGGGTGAAGACTGGCGCGTCCGGCGCGGATTGCGGATTCGCGACAGCGGCAAATTGTAGAAATAAACCCCAATGGCGCGCAGCAGCGGCGGGTTCACCGCGCTGATCGAATGCTTCTGCGAGATAGAGGTGCGCATTCGGCTGGTTGGGATTTATGTCCACCGATTTTTGCCAGGAATCCATGGCCTCTTCGGGATGGCCCAGCCGTGCGGTGAGCAAACCGTAGTTTGTGAGCGCGTCCGTATCGCGCGGAAAGCGTTGCAACATTTTCTGATAGTGCGCGTAGGCGTCGGCGTAGCGGCCGTCAGCGATCAACGCGCGAGCGGCGGCTTGCTGCAGCGTGATGCTGCTGGGATTGATGGCAACGGCGCGTGTGAGCGCTGCGATGGCCTGATCGCTCTGGCCCTGCATCGTTTCGGCGCGGGCGATGCGCTCTTCGACGAAGCTGTCGTAGGGATTGATTTGTGCGGCGCGCAGCAGCGCAGGGAGATTTCCTTCGTCGGTGCGCAGCGCGAAATGGAATTGGTCGAAGCCGCCCCAGAGGAACAGGAGCGTCGCGAGGGAAATGCGGAACGCGGGAGCAGACAAAACGCGCACGGCGAAAGCGCGTGCCATGCTCGAAGGTCGCGGAAATGCGTCGCCTGCCGGAGCTGACGGCTTGCCGCTCGCGTCAACAAGTAGCGCTGCGACTCGCTTGTCGCGGAGCTTCCACAACTTCGCGTCCAAAATGAAATGATGAATATTCACGAGCGAGACGAAAATCAGAAAGCTGGTGGTGAAATCGTAATGGAAAAGATAGCTCACCAGCCACGGGCCGGGGATGAACAGAGCGATGCCTCCGGCGAGGAGTGTGGCAAAGTAGGCGGCGATGCGCCAGTTTTTCTGGCCAGCGGCGCGCGCTTCGCGGCGCTGGTAATAACTAGTGATCCAGATGTACTGCGCGGAATGCAGCACCGCGAGGATTCCGCTGCTGTAGCGCGTCTGCGGCACCTGCGAAACGGAATTCAATTCGAGCAGCGTGGGCAGAACGAACCAGAGGAATTGCGTGGACGCCAGGGTGAGCGGTGCAGCCAACGCGCGCGCACCCATGGTGCGAAGCAAGCGGCGAAATCCGAAAAACGTGCCGACCATGAATGCAACGCCGAACACCAGGCGCAAAGGAAACGTGAATTTCGCCGGCAAACCCAGCGAAAGGATCAGCGGATCGGTGGAACCGCCGGTTTCAAAGCTCGCGAGCAACATCAGGTATGAGGCCACGAACGCGCCGCGCAAGCAGCGTCTTTCATTGGCAGTGATTTCCGCGCCGCTGCGTCGCGCGAACATCATTAATAGACCGTAGTTCTGCCCGGAGTAGTGCCAGGGGCTCCAGCAAATATAAAGCGTGAAGAGCCAGGGAAAAAGCGCGGCGAGGCGTGCATCACGATACCGGTAAGGAGCAGCAACAGCGTGACGTGCAATGTGACAAATTTGTATTTCTCGAAATCCGCGCTCGTGTGATAGGCGCGGTAAATCGTGGCCATGAAATGCGGATAATTGAAGACGATGGCGAGCAGATAAAACGCCATGGCCCAGGCGTGAGTGTGCGCCGGAGTCATGAGCAGCGCGACGGCGAGCAGCGGAGCCGACCACGCGCCGCAACCGACCAGCAGGTCGAGCCAGGGACGGTAAATCCATGGGCTCAAGGATGCAGCCCCGGCCGCGGGCGGCGCGGATTGCGGAGCGGCGATCGGTTCTTCTGCTGCTACGGTCAAGCTGGAGGCCTCGCGTTCGTGCATCCTGCGCGCGGCATGGCGCACAGGTTTTCTGCACACTGCTGTAAACGCTCAGTCTACTGCGATTGCATGGGCGGCTTGCGGCGGCGTCACACCGCGATGTTGAAAGCGTAACTTCCGATAGATACGCGGGTGCGTTAATGGCGGCGAGAGAAATTCGCGGGCGCCGAGATTCCAGTTATGCGCGAGGGGCGAAGTGTGGCTTAATAATTGCGGAGATTTTACCGGTGCAGGCCGTGCGATCAGAATCGCTTGCCATGGCGGCAGGTGAGATTGTTTTTGCTTCAACCATGAATGGCGCCCCAGCATTGTGGGGCCGCCGCAACGAAGTCCTGTGGTTTTTGTGCGACTCGAAGCAGGCCGCGGGAATCATATCGTAGGAGAGGAGTGCAAATATGCAATTGGGAATGATTGGACTGGGAAGGATGGGCGCCAACATGGTCCGGCGGTTGATGAAGGCTGGACATGAATGCGTGGTGTTTGATATGTCGCCGGCGAGCGTGCAGGCACTGGCCAAAGAAGGCGCGACGGGCGGCAGTTCGCTCGACGATTTTATCGGCAAGCTGAAACAGCCGCGCGCAATCTGGCTGATGGTGCCGGCGGCGGTGGTTGACAGCACGCTCGCTCAGCTGGTGCCGAAGCTGCAGAAGGACGACATTATTATTGATGGCGGAAATTCTTATTACATTGACGACATCCGCCGCGCGCAAGGAACTTGCGCCGAAGGGAATCCATTATGTGGATGTGGGCACCAGCGGCGGCGTGTGGGGCCTGGAGCGCGGCTATTGCATGATGATCGGCGGAGAACAGGCGACCGTGCAACGGCTGGATCCGATCTTCAAAACGCTAGCGCCCGGCCGCGGCGACATCGCGCGCACGCCGGGCCGCGAGAAAGTGCCAGGCACCGCTGAAGACGGCTACTTGCACTGCGGACCTTCCGGCGCGGGGCACTTCGTAAAGATGGTACACAACGGAATCGAGTACGGAGTGATGGCCGCCTACGCCGAGGGCCTGAATATTCTGCACCACGCCAACGTGGGGAAAGTAGCGCAGACGCAGGACGCCGAAACCACGCCGCTGCGTATCGCCGGAACATTACATGTATGACCTCAATTTGCCGGACGTGACGGAAGTGTGGCGGCGCGGCAGCGTGGTTGCTTCGTGGCTGCTGGACCTGACCGCGATCGCGCTGGTGAAATCACCCACCTGGCGGATTTTTCCGGCCGCGTATCGGATTCCGGCGAAGGCCGCTGGACGATTCAGGCCGCGATCGAGGAAGGCGCTCCCGCGCCGGTGCTCACCAGCGCGCTATTCGAGCGGTTCACTTCGCGCGGCGAAGCGGATTTCGCGAACAAGCTGCTCTCCGCGATGCGATTTGAATTTGGCGGGCACACGAGAAGAAATCATAATTAATGGAGCGACCGATTGGCTGAGACGACCACTCAAAATCTGGCACCTGATGAGAGCAGCGATACCTAGAAACCGGGCCCGGACGAAAGTACCGTCCGATGCGCTGGTATTTTTCGGCGCGACCGGCGATCTGGCGCACAAGAAAATCTTTCCCGCGCTGCAGGAGATGATCAAGCGCGGAAACCTGAACGTGCCGGTCATCGGCGTCGCCAAGGCCGGATGGACCATCGAGCAGCTTCGCGAACGCGCGCGCGACAGCATCGCCACCCGGCGGCGGCGTGGACGAGGCGGCGTTCGCGAAGCTGATGGAGTTGCTGCAATACATCGACGGCGATTACCAGGATCCCGCAACGTTCAAGCAGCTGCGCAAGCTGCTCGGCGGCGGCCAGCACCCCACGCATTATCTGGCCATTCCGCCCAGCATGTTCGCCACGGTCGTGGAGGGGCTGGGCAAATCGGGCTGCGCCAAGGATGCGCGCGTGATCATCGAAAAGCCGTTCGGCCGCGATCTGGCATCGGCGCAGCGGCTTGAACGCCACCCTGCATTCCGTCTTCCCCGAATCCGGTATTTTTCGCATCGATCATTATCTGGGCAAGGAAGCCGTGGAGAATTTGCTGTTTTTCCGTTTTGCCAATACGTTTCTCGAGCCGATCTGGAATCGCAACTACGTCCACAGCGTGCAAATCACCATGGCGGAAGCTTTCGGCGTGCGGGGCGCGGCAAGTTCTACGAAGAAGCCGGCGCGATTCGCGACGTGATTCAAAACCACCTGCTGCAGGTGGTCGGCTTCCTGGCCATGGAGCCGCCGACGAACATGTACCCGGAGTCGCTGCGCGACGAACAAGTCAAGATTTTCCGCACGATTCCGCCGATCAAGCCCACCGAACGTGGTGCGCGGACAATTCAAGGGCTATCGCAGGAGCCGGGTGTCGCGCCGGACTCCGAAGTGGAAACCTTCGCGGCGGTTCGCATGGAGGTGGATTCCTGGCGCTGGGCGGGCGTGCCGTTCTTGATTCGCGCTGGCAAATGCCTGCCGGTGACGGCGACCGAGGTGTTTGTGAAGCTGCGCCAGCCGCCGCTGACAAAATTGCCGCCGGGATCAAATTATTTTCGCTTCCGGCTGGGACCGGATTTGTCGTTGAGCCTCGGCGCGCGCGTGAAACGTCCGGGGCCGCGACTGCAGACGATGGCGACGGAACTTTCGGCCGTTTCGTCCGAGGAAACGGGCGAGATGGAAGCGTACGAGCGGCTGCTCACTGACGCGATGAAAGGCGATTCGCTATTGTTCGTGCGGCAGGATGCAGTGGAAGCGGCGTGGGCGATTGTCGAGCCGATCTTGGGAGACATTGTTCCGGTGCAGCCTTATCAGCCGGGGACGTGGGGACCGGTCGAGGCAAATCACTTGGCCGCTGCAACCGGCGGCTGGCACAATCCGGCGGGAAAGGAGATCGATAGCTAGCCGTACGCTGCGTTGCACGGCCGAGATTTTTTGCGGATTCGCACTGAAGCATTACGCAGAATTTTTCGCGGCGTGTGATTTTCCCCAGGCGAATGCAAACACGCCGACCGCGAGCAGTAGCGCCGTAAGCCCCACAATTTTCACCACGGCCAATACTTTGTGCGGTTCGTCGTCCGCCGGAATCAGCGAGAATGCGATGGTGACGAGCGTCGTCGTAAATCCCAGCACGCCGATCGCGAAAGCCGCGGGCCCGCCGCCGGGAATGCGCATCACTTCCGGCCCAGTAGGCTCGCGCTGCAAACGAATCAGCGACGCGAACACAAAAAGGTACGGAATGAAGTACGTAATGATGCCCATGCTCACCAGAACTTCGTAAGCGCCGTACACGCTTGTCCCCGCCTGACCTAGCACAATAAAAATTACACCGCAAAAAGCTTGCAGCAGCAGCGCTACATGCGGAGTGCCCCACTTCGCATGGACACGCGCGAATGCGGACGGCAAATAGCGATCGAGGCCCGCCACAAAAGGCAGCCGCGCGGAAACTGCCAGCCAGGCGCCGAGCGCGCCCAAATTGCTGACGGTGATCAGCAGCGCCGCGAGCGGACCGATGCCGGAAAAACCGACGCGCTCCGCGGATTGCGAAATTGCCTGCATGATACCTTGCAATCCGCTCACCTGGCCGGCCGGCAAAGCGATCAGCACGGCAATCGTGCCAAGAATGTAGCCGCTGGTGACGAACGCGCCGCCGGCGAGCAAGCCGCGCGGAAGATTTCTGCGCGCGTCTTTTACTTCGTCACCAAGAAAAGATGCGGATTCCGAACCGCCGAGCGCGAACACGATCGTCGCCATGAACAACACGTCGCGAAAATGCATGTGCGGAGTCATGCTGGCTGCGGTGAATTTTGTAGCCGAACCGAAACGGTGCCACGCGGTGGCGGCGATGGCGAAAAGAATCGCGATGGGTAGCCACGTTCCGACGGCGCCGAGATTGTGCAGCCACTTGCCGACGGAAAGTCCGATGACGTTCAGAAACGTGCCGAGCGCCAGGCCCAGCAGCGCGAACAGCAGGAAATATGTCTTATTGCTCGAAAGGGATTGCCAGCTGGCTGGACCTATATATAGCGCGTTGCCAGCGGCGAAATAGAGCACGGCCGGAAAGTAAGGCAGATTGCTCGCCCAGTAAGTCCAGCCCGTCATGAATCCGGGAAATTCGCCGAACGCGCGCTTGGTCCAGACGTACATGCCGCCTTCCTGCGGATAGCGCGAGGAAAGTTCCATCACGGAAAGCGCGAGCGGAAGATAAAACGCGCACCACGCGATCAGCCAGATGACAACCGCGCTGGCACCGACGGTGGCCGCCGTGGCAATCCAACGCAGACTGATGCCCGTGACGATGTAGAACAGCACCAGATCTCGAAAGCCCATGGCGCGGTGCGGGCGATTGGAGCCGGGGCCGGGCATTTCACTCATGAGCGGAAATCTCCGCGTGGCGTGGGCATGAGGCCGACATCATGCGCCGAGTGCGCGCCGAAAAGCGAGTGCGATTCGCGGTGCGGCACGCAGCGCTGCTTTGTGGAAGCGTCGTGCTGAGATTTTCTACGAGCCCGCTTTCGCTTTCTGGTCGTGGCCGTAATATTCGTAGGCGGACATGGGTTTCTCGCCACCTTTATTCCAGACGCGATCATCCGCCGGAAGTTTTCCCAGCGCGCGTGCCATTTCGCGGATGTGCGTGGCCACCGCGCCGCAGCATGCGCCGATATAGTTCACTCCGAGCTCGCGCGCTTTCACGGCGTATTCAGCCATCTCGCGGCGGGTCAGCTGGTAAGGTTCGAGTTGATCCGGAAACGCAGGCAGGCTGGTGAAATCGCGGTGGGTGTGCGTGGTGCGATAGGCGACGGGCTGGCAACCGATGTAGCCCGGCACGGCTCTGCGTATTTCGGCCATCAGCGGCAGCGTGTGCTCGGGACTGCGCAGGCAATTGATGCCGACCACGTCCGCGCCGGCATCGGCGAGCGCGCGAGCGACATCCGCAGCCGTCTTGCCGTCGGTAGTGATGTCTTCATTTTCAAAGCAGACGGTGACCATCACGGGCAATTTGGTTTTTTTCGCTTGTGCGACGGCCAGCAGCGCTTCGCCGAGAAACGAAAATGTTTCGCCGATGATGAAGTCCACGCCTTCGGCGACTTGCACATCGAGTTGCTCGTCGAAAGTCTTGCGCACGCGGTCGGCGGCGGCTTTGTCGTTGGGCTCGTACATCCATGTGAGGCTCAGATTTCCGGCGACGAGGCAGCGATCGCCCGCGGCCTGCTTGGCGATGCGCACGGCGGCGCGATTCAGTTCTGCCACGCGCTCACCCATGCCGACGGTCGCGAGCTTGTCGCGGCTGGCGTAAAACGTGAGCGCTTGCAGCACTTCAGCGCCCGCGTCGCGAAATTCGCGATGCAGCTCGAGCAGGGATTCGGGATTGTGCAGCGCGACTTCCGGCGTGAACGGGCCCGCGCGTACGCGGCCGCGCTTCTCCAGTTCAAGCAGGTAGCCGCCGTCGCCCAAAACTACGCCTTCGGATAATTTTTCGAGAATGCCCTGCTTGTTTCCGCTTGCCATTGCTACTCCTTTTCGCCTACGCAATTGCGCGGCTCCTTTGAAAATCTAAAATCACTCCTGCTACACGTTTCGTCACGCGTGGGCCGTTTTCACTCTGCCGCGCTTGCTGTCGCGCAGGACCTGATGCGCGGCGTTGTATCCCGGAGCGCCGGTGACGCCGCCGCCCGGATGCGCGCCCGCGCCGCAAAGATACAGCCCCGCAATGGGCGTGCGATACTGCGCCCAACCAGCTACCGGGCGCATGAAAAAAAGCTGCTCGAGCGAAAGATCACCGTGAAAAATATTTCCTTCGGTCAGGCCGTAGGTGCGTTCCAGATCGAGCGGCGTGAGCACCTGTCGCGCGATGATCGAGTTCGGCACGTTCGGCGCGTATTGCGCGATTTTTTTCACCACACGGTCACCGAGAAGCTCGCGATTTTCGTCCCAGGTTCCGTGGCGCAGTTTGTAGGGAACGTATTGAACAAAAGTAGTCATCACATGCTTGCCCGCCGGCGCGAGCGTGGAATCCACATTCGAGGCAACGACGCAATCCACCCACAGCTCCTCGGGAATTTCGCCGAACTTTGCAATGTCGTAGCAGCGTTCGGCGAATTCGAGCGACGGCACCAACGTGAAGAGTGAACGCTGCGACGCAGGCCAGTCGCGCGGCATGCCAGTCACGCGCGGTTCTTCGCTCAAGACGAAATTTACTTTGGCGCAGGGGCCGTCCATTTTGATGCCGGCCACGGCATGACGAAAGTCCATGGGAAGCTCGCGCGCTTCGACCAGACCAAGAAAGGTGCGCTTTGGATCCGCGTTCGAAAGTACGAAGCGCGCTGAGATTTCCGTGCCGTCTTCAAGGACGACGCCGCGCGCGCGGCCATCGCGCACATCTACTTTCGCGACGGGCGCGGCCGTAAGAATTTCAGCGCCCAACTTGCGACAAGCGGAAGCGAGCGCTTGGGTGATCGCGCCCATGCCGCCGATTACATGGCCGTAGAAGCCCTGAATTTCTCCGTCGCCTCCGCTCAACAAATGGAAAAGCAATCCCAGCGCAGAGCCAGCGTCGTACGGGCCGCCGTGCTTGCCATAAACATTGTTCGCCAGAAACATCGTCTTCATTTTTCCAGATTCGTAATGGCGATCCAGAAAATCGCCAAGACTTCCCGTGAGGAACGAAACCAGCTGAGCGGCTTGTTCGCCCTGCATTCCGCGAAATCTTTTCCCGACGCGCATCAGCTCAAGCCAACCCGCAGCTCCGCGGCTGGTGGGATCGGGCGGCGGCTCCAGAAAAAACGGCTGAAGATAGCGCGCCAGTTTTTTCAGCTGGTCGTCCATGCGCAGGAATGTGTCCGCATCGCGCGGTGAAAGTTTGCGGAATTCCGCGATGGCGCGAGCGCGGTCGGCCCACCACGGAACGACCTGGCCATCTGGAAACGGAACCAGCAAGCCGGGATCACACGGCACCATTTTCAATCCGTGCGCGCCCAGCCCGAGATCGCGAATAATCGTGGGCCGCAACATGCTCGCAATATAAGAAGTTGTCGAAGCGCGGCAGCCGGGCGCGATTTCTTCGGTGACGCAGCAGCCGCCCACAATTTCGCGGCGTTCCACCACGAGTGTGGAAAATCCAGCGCGCGAAAGATACACCGCCGCCGTCAGGCCGTTATGGCCCGCGCCGATGATGATCGCATCATAAGACTTGCGTTGCGGAGGCATCTGGGATTAGTATGACCGCCAGTCACGACAGTATGGACGACAATTAGATAGCATAACTGGAGAAATAAACCAATGACTGCGTCAAGCCATGACCTGCGGTCACACCAGCGCGTAAAAGGACCTCGCAGCGTGCTCAATCCTGACGTGCGCACGCCTACTCCGGGGCCGCGCCTGGAAGCCAAGCGCGCGCGCATCGTGGACGCGGCGCTGCGCCATTTTGCGGAGCACGGTTACCACGCGGCGCGCATCGAGGATCTTTCGGCGCAACTGGGCGTCGCGAAAGGTTCGATTTTTCAATATTTCGGCAGCAAGGGCGGATTGTTCCTGGAAGCTTACAAAAAAGCGGTGCGTTCTTTTCCGGCGTATCTGGCTTGCCCGTCGCAGATTCGCGAGAAGGGATTTTTCGAAATCCTGCGCTACTGGCTGCTGCGCACCGAACGCCTGGTTCGCGAAGACTGGATTCCGTATCGCGTGGCGCTGCTGGGAAATTACGGAGTGGATCTGGCTTTGAAGCGCGAGATCAATCGTTTTCTGCTGGCGGAAGATCCTTACGGCAGCACGGCGTTCGTGCGGCTGGGAATTGCGCGCGGAGAAGTGCGCTCGGATATTGACGCGCCGCTGATCGTTTCGATTCTGGATTGGACCATGGAGCGGTTTCAGGACGCGCTGCTGACTGAAGAGCTCGATCCCGGACTTTTTCCGCACCCTGCTGATCCGGAGAAGAATCAGGCGCGCATTGATCAATTTTTATTGGTGCTGCGCGGCGCGATCGGGATTTGAACTTCGTGCGCTTTTTTGCGCGCGTGATCACAGAAATTCTTGAGGAGAGAATTCCGTGGAACCAACGGTGAAGGAAATTCTCGCGTCCTATAACGCCGCCGCAGCGCTCCAGGAAGCGCACACGATCCCCGCGCCGTGGTACACCGACGCGCGCATCGCGCAACTCGAACTGCAAAACGTGTTTTCGCGCACGTGGCAGGAGGTGGGCCGCAGCGCGCAGGTGGAAAAACCGGGACAGTACGTGACGGCGATCGTCGCGGGCGAGTCGATCGTCGCGGTGCGCGGCAGCGATGGAAATTTGCGCGCGTTCTACAACGTGTGCCGCCATCACGCGATGACAGTGATGAACGAGCCGTACGGCCACGCGCAGCACATGCGCTGCCCGTATCACGGGTGGACCTACAACCTGGAAGGCGAACTGCGCGGAATGACGGAGTTCGAAGGCGTCTGCAATTTTGACCGTGCGCAGAATGGCCTGGTTCCGGTTCGAGTGGAGACTTGGGAGAATTTTATTTTTGTGAATCTGGATCCGCATGCCGCGCCGCTGCGGGATTTTCTGGGTGCGCTCGCGGGGCTCGCGCAGCCGCTGAATTTCGGCGAACTGAAATTCGTCGAGCGCCGCCGCTACATCCAGCAGTGCAACTGGAAAGTGTACGTGGATAATTTTCTGGATGGCGGCTATCACGTGCCGCACATGCACAAGGGTCTGAACAGCGTTCTGGATTACACGAACTACACGATTGAAAATGTGGACCGCTGCTGCGTGCAGTCCAGCCCCGTGGCCGTGGATAAAAGTTCGGAAGCCAGCGCCGCGGCGACGCGCAAAGGCGACCGCGCCTATTATTTCTGGCAATATCCGAATTTCATGCTGAACTGGTACGAAGGATATCTCGATACCAACTTGGTGATTCCGCTGGGCGTGGATCGCTGCGAAGTGATTTTTGATTTTTATTTCGGCGATACCAGCGAAGCGCAGATGCCCTACATCCGGGAAAGCATGGGCGTCAGCGAGCGCGTGCAGCAGGAAGACATCGTGATATGCGACGGCGTGCAGCGCGGGCTGAGTTCGCGTGCGTACCAGGCGGGGCGGCTATCCGTGCGGCGCGAGGCGGGCGAGCACTTATTTCATCGTTTGCTGGCGGCGGATTTGAACGACACGCGTGCCGCAGCCGCGCGCTAAGAAAAACAATAAATCGAAGCCCCAGACACGATCTAAAACCTCAGTCGAAAATCACCGTTTTGTTTCCGTACAGCAGGATGCGATTTTCGATGTGCCAGCGCACGGCGCGTGAGAGCACAACTTTCTCGAGGTCCCGGCCCTTCTGAATTAGGTCCTCGGTGGTATCGCGGTGCGAAATGCGAACTACGTCCTGCTCGATGATCGGTCCATCGTCGAGAACTTCCGTAACGTAATGGCTGGTGGCGCCGATCAGTTTCACTCCGCGATCGAAAGCTTGCTGGTGGGGCTTGCCGCCGACGAACGCGGGAAGAAAAGAGTGATGAATATTAATGATGTGATGCGGCGGGTACTGACGGATGAAGTCCGACGATAGCACTTGCATGTAACGCGCCAGAACAATGAGATCAATGCCATAAGGACGCAGAAGCTCAAGCTGCTGACGTTCCGCCTGCGCTTTATTTTCCTTTGTGACCGGAATCACATGTAGTGGAACGCCGTAAAAATCGGCCCAGCGTTGTACGTCCGCGTGATTGCTGATGAGCAGTGGAATTTCGCAGGCCAGTTCCCCGCTGCGCTGGCGATAGAGCAGATCCACCAGGCAATGATCGTAACGCGAAACGAAAATCGCGATTTTCGGACGATAGCTGGAAAGCGCCACGCGCCACTGCATGGCGAAGCGATCAGCGATGGGCTGAAAATGTTTTGCGAATTCGCGCATGTCCAGCGTGAAGCCCGCCAGGTCCCATTCCACGCGCATCAGAAAAAGATTGCGTTCGGCGTCTTGATGCTCGTCGGCGTGCAGCGTGTTGCCATTGCCGCGATATACAAAATCGTGGATTGCGGCGTTCAGACCTTTTTGGTCGGGGCAACTCACCAAGAGAATGGCGGTGTTCTTCACCGGACGCTCCCGCGGATGTGGGCGCTATTGATGGTCACGTGGAATCGTCTCGTCCCAAGTTTTATCGCGCAGCGGCTTTCCATTTTCGGTCAGGTGGCGCTCGAAATGATAATAGAAATTCCGCGCGTCGCTGCGCAGCGTGAGAACCACGCTCCAGACCAACGTCCGGCCCGGCAGTTCCACGGTGGTGGACGCGGCTCCGAACACCCGGCTCGTTGCAGGGCTCGAGTCCAAGACTTCGTAGCCCATCTGTTCGTGATCCTTCATTTTTCCCCAGGGATATTCGCTGGAATCATCTCCAACCCAGTCCACGCGCGCATTTCCGGTGATCAAGTCGTGGGTAAGAGTCCAATACTGCGGCGGCCACGTGTCGCCTTCAGATTTTACTCCGGCGAGCGGCGCTTCTTTTTCGGGCGCAGCGAAATGCGGACGGGCGGGCGGCTCCAGCGGAACCAGAGGAAGTTCCAAGCGCGCGGTGTTCGCGCCGCCCAGCCACAGCGAGGTGGTCATTTTATATGGCGTGGGCCAAATCATCGGCCACATCGCATTAGAGATGGCCAGGCGAATGCGATGACCCGGAGCAAAAATCCAGCTGGTGACGTGGAGCTCAATGGGAAACTCAAACTTGCGATTGAGCGCAAGGTCGCTCGGATTCACGGCCGAATCGCGCTGCGCTCCGCTTCTTCCTGCGCCGGTGATCAGCGTCACCGTGCCGTCGGGCGCGACGTCGGAAAGCCTCACGAACCAATCAGCCAGCGGCGTATCCGCTGAAACTTCCATGAAAACTCTTGGCCACCCGAGCAGCGCGGTTTCTTTCGCGAGCGGCGCGGAATCGTAAACCAAACTGAAAGCGTCAATGGGCCGCTGGTCCGCGGTGAGATCGCCCCACCAGAACCCGGCTTCGTTGCCGATGGACGGCACGTAAGTCAACTGATGAGCTAGGATCGGCGAAGCGGGTGGAGCCTCTTCGCCTAAAGTGTGATTCGGTTCGAGAAAAAGCGTCTGCGTGTGCGTGTTCGCAGGCGGCCAGGTTTTTTCCGCGCGCCATTCGCCGGGAATTTCGCCGATCGTGGTTTCGGGCGGATACCAGTGGCGCATGTAAACTTCGAAGCGCGGCTCGTCCATAATTCCGTTTTGCATTCCCTTCAGCCAGTAATCCCACCAGCGCACGGCTTCCACGCGCCATTCGATGGAAGGGCCGGGTTCGGCTTCGTGCGGGAAAGTGTGATTCCAGGGACCGATCAGCGCTTTGATCGGTGCTTTCGAGCGTTCGAAGAAGCGCGGGATGCTGTCGCGATAGCCGTCCAGAAATCCGCCGATCAGGAACGACGGAACTTTGTATTCATCGTAATGATTCGGCGCGACCGAGGCGCGGCGCCAGAATTCGCTATCGCGTTGATGCTGCAGGTAAAGCGGAGCCCAAGGCTTGGCGTCGAAACGCGCGGCGAGAGATTTTTCGTCTGTGGGAAAATCCGCTGCGCGCGTCAGGCCGAGCTGCAGGTCCATGCCCAGCTCGAATTCGTCCAGGTGCATCAGGTTGTCAATGTAATGGATGTCGTCGTGGAACAATTCCTCGGTTGCGCACATCGCGATGATGGCTTTCAACGCGGGCGGATGCAGGCGCGCCATCTGGATGGAATTGAAGCCGCCCCAGGAAATGCCGGTCATGCCGACGTTGCCGTTCGACCATGGCTGTTTCGCAAGCCACGCGATCACTTCCAGGCCGTCCTGCAGCTCTTGATCCGAGTATTCCCGGTCCGGAGGCACGCCTTCGCTCGCGCCCGTGCCGCGAATATCCACGCGAGCGGTCACATAGCCGCGGCGCACAAAATAAGAATGCAGGTCCCAATCGCGCGCCAGAGTCCAATCGTCTTTGCGGTATGGCAGGTATTCAAGAATCGCCGGAAATTTCTCGCCCTGATGCGCGGCAGCGAGCGGACCGTCCGGCATATAAAGGTTAACGGCAAGGCGCACACCGTCTTTCATCGGAATCCACGACTGGACCGTTTTTATGGAAAGGTATTGCGGTGGGTACGCAGAGTTGAGTGTCGCGGCTGCAGCTGAATCGGACAATTTCGTCGCGATGCCGGGGGACCATGGTTCGGGCAAGGCAGGATCCAGTAGTATTGGGCCTGACGAGGCGACAGCCATATGAAAATTAAGTTCTACTGCAGGACCCGGTCGGACCTCGAGTTGTTCTTTGTGAAATCGCCCGAAGCCATTCGCTTTGACTAGGATGTCGTAGAAACCTGGCTGCAACTTGACTTCGTAGAAGCCGGCTTGATCGGTTTCTGTCCCGAGAGCGACGCCGCCAGAGAATTGAAGCGACGCCCCGACGATCCTAGCGTCATTTATGTCGGTAATGATGCCGCGGACGATTACTTTCGTTTCAGCAGTTTGGGATTGCGCCGCGGCTACCCCACGCTCAGCCACGAAGCCGGCCCACACGAAGATCGCCGCAGTCACTAAGAACAGCGACACGAAGACAATTCTCGGCGCTCGCTTCAAGTTGGGCGGTCCCCTTCGCGTGCAAGGCTATCACAGGTGACGAACCCAGCTAGCGGCGAGGGTGTCGGCGGACTGAACGATTGGCGTAGTTACCTGACTCTGAGTCGAGCGAGGGACTTCCCCGGACGCACGCTCAAGGCTTGACGACAGATTCCAGCAGCCTGGTCCAGTGCGAGAGATGTTCAAGCGACGGCGCGTGAGTGTGGTCGAGCTCTAGCGGCGTGATAGAGATTGCTCCGTCGCGAATCGCGGCGAGGTCGGTGTCCGGGTCAATGTCTTCGATGCGTTGCTGCTCGTGCAGCCAGAAATATTTGCGGCCGCGCGGGTCGGTGCCGGGCTGCAGCAGGTTGCGCGTGATCTTGGAAGACTGCCGCGTGAAACGCACCGAACCGTTCCAGGCCTGCGGCACGTTCACGTTCAGCAAGATCCCCGGCGGTATTCCTTCGGTCAACATCAGCGGAACCAAAATGCGCGCGAACTGCGCGGCGGGTTTGAAGTCGAACTCCTTGCCACGATACGCGACGGAAATCGCGATGGATGGCACGCGATTGATAGCGCCTTCCATAGCCGCGCCCACCGTGCCGGAATAGTAGATGTTCTCGCCCATATTTCCGCCGCGATTGATTCCGGAGACGACCAGGTCGGGCTTCTCTTTCAGGATGGCGTTGAATGCCAGGATCACGGCGTCCGCCGGCGTGCCTTCGATGGAATATTCGTTGGCTGCCAGCTGGTCCATGTAAATCGGCTGGCGCAACGTGAGCGACTGTGCAGCGGCGCTGCGTTCCCGCGAAGGCGCGACTACTGTAAGCGTGGCTTCATCCTTCAGCGCGTCCAGCAGTGCGCGCAGGCCGGGAGCGTGGATGCCGTCGTCGTTAGTGATCAGAATATGTGGCATAAGAATTCGCTGCGGATGTAACGCCTTTCGAAAAATTCATCACGGCTGAACAGCGGAGAGGAAGATGGTCGGGACGACTGGATTTGAACCAGCGACCTCACGCACCCCAAGCGTGCGCGCTACCAGGCTGCGCTACGTCCCGACCGCTTGCACCGTGTGTAGCGTATCACTCGCGTTCGAGAAGGGTCAAGACGGCGAGGAGTTCTTCGTGCAAATCGAGGAGAAATTTGCGCTGCTGGCGCGTAGGAGCTTCGCGGCGGGATGTCGGAGCATGAGCGTGCGCGGCGGAGCGTTCGGCGGCGCCATTACCAGCAGCGGTAGGGCTGCTGCGGCTTGAATCTGCGCCTATTTCCTGGCCGCGCTCTTCAAAATGTTTGCGCGCGCCGGCGATCGTAAAACCGTCTTCGTACAGCAGCCGCTTGATTTCGAAAACGGTTTCGATATCTTCGCGGCGGTAAAGCCGATGCCCGCTGGGACTCTTCACCGGCTGCAACATGGGAAATTCAGTTTCCCAATAGCGCAGGACGAAGGCCTTGGTTGCCGTCAAACGGCTGACCTCGCCAATGCGGAATAGGCTCTTCTCTTCCCTGTCGTCCATGGGTGCAGCGTCCGGTGCTGGAACAGAGCTAGCCATCTCAATTTGTATCGTAGGCCGATTTTCTGCGGTGTCAACCCCTGCAATTTGATCCGGGCTCATGATTTGCGCGGGTCTTTGCGTTCGCGATGGCGCGAGCCGCGTTTTTTCAGGCGTTGCGTGAAGCGTATCGGCGTGCCGAGAAAGCCGAATTCCTTGCGCAGCTCATTTTCCAGGAAACGTTGATAGCTGAAGTGCAGCGGCTTCAGCTGGTTGGTGAACAGCACAAAAGTGGGCGGCGCGGTGCTGGCCTGCGTGATGTAGAAAATTTTCACTTCGCGACTGGCCGGCGAAGTGCCACGCGTGAGATCCACTTTCGCGACCCAGCGATTCAGTTCGCCGGTGGAAATGCGTTTGTTGCGGGCGGCGACGACTTTATCGATCAAGTTGTAGAGCCGGTCAATATTTTCGCCGGTCTTAGCCGAGAGAAAAACCACCGGCGCGTAGGAAAGGAATTTCAGCCGGGCGCGAACCAGCGGCTCGTAATCCTGCACCAACTTGTTGGCATTGAAGGACACAAATTTCCCGCCGCGTTTCTTTTTTCTCCGACGACAAATCCTGCGCGGCTTCCAGCGCCAGATCCCATTTGTTCATGACGATGATCACCGAACGGCCGGACTGTTCGGCGTAGCTGGCGATGGTGGCATCGTGCGAAGTGATGCCTTGCGCGGAATCGGCGACAAGCAGAGCGATGTCCGCGCGCTCCAGGTGCTGCCGCGCCATGATGACGCTTAATTTTTCGGCAATCAGCTTCGTCTTGCCTTTGCGGCGAATTCCGGCCGTATCGAGGAAGCGATAGGCTTTGCCGTTGCGCTCGACGACGGTATCCACGGCATCACGCGTGGTGCCAGGCTCGGCGGAAACAATGGAGCGTTCCGCGCCGACGAGCTGATTCAGCAGCGTGGATTTTCCGACGTTCGGCCGGCCGATGATGGCGATATTGACGTGCGGCGCTTCCGGCTCCGGCTCGCCCTTGGGAATTTCCTCGGTTATAGCGTCCAGCAGCACGTCCACGCCGAAACCGTGTTCGGCGGAGATGGGGAAAACTTCGTCGCCTAATTCGTAAAACGGCGCGGAAAAGTCCACGGCTTGCTGCGGCGTGTCCACTTTATTCACGGCGAGAATGGGCGGCTTGCCGGCTCGGCGCAGCAGTTGCGCCAGTTCCTGGTCGAGCGGCGTGGGGCCGACGCGACCGTCCACAATCTGGATCACGCGCGCCGCGTTTTTAATCGCCACGCTGGCCTGGCGCAAAATTTCGCCGGGGATGCCGGCCTTGTCTTCAGGGACGATGCCGCCCGTGTCCACCACTTCGAAGCTGCGGCCTTCCCAGTTCGCGGTGCCGTAGATGCGGTCGCGCGTGATGCCCGGCTCGTTGGTGACGATGGAGCGGCGCGTCCCAGTGAGGCGATTGAACAGCGTGGACTTGCCCACGTTGGGGCGCCCGACGATTACGATAGATGGAAGTTTGGCAGTCATTTGAAAGGCGCGCCGCTCTGCAGGCTAACTACTCTATCATCTCTCGTGCATTCCATGTGCGCGTTCAGCCTCGGCCTACCGCTTGCTGCATCGCGATTTTCGAATCAGATGCGAATTTTTTCTGTAACGCACGTGTGAATGGATAGGCGATACGAGCGAGCGGCTGCGGCCGGGAGAAAGCGTACAGATCGTACCAGACGCTTTCATCCTCACCATGAAATTCAACGGTGAAGCGTTCTTCACCCATTTCAGCGTGGTCGGGCAGGGTGCCGTAGGCAAAACCGTACCGTTCGAGCGCGCCTTGTTCCTCAACGGTGTAGACGATGCGCGCCGCGTTCAGCGACCAAAAGCCAAGATGCGAGACGGCGATGGCAACCGTCGCGCCTGCTTCGATCGGAGTGTTCGGACAGAGCAACTCGAGCCACGGTATCTCAAACATCTTCCACTGCCTGATCGCATTCTTAGCGCGATCAAAATCTGCTCGGCCTTGACCCAATTGAATTCGGTTGTGGTCCAGGACGAAGCCGTCTGGAGCCTTTGTTCGTGATGCCCCAATGTGCTCGTAGGAAAACTGCTCACGCTTCTGCGCCGCGAGAAAGTCGCGAATCCTTTCTGGACCGGGCTTCCTAACAAAGAACATCTGCAGTTCGTTCCCTAACCGCATCGTGCACGAGCCTCTGGAAGATATGCGATAAATTCGATTATTGCCATGGAGCTGGTTCCGGCAGCGCGCTACGCCACTTGCGTGTAATATCTTAATGTTCAGTGCGCACAGCCACTCCCGGCTGCGCCACCTCACCCAATGCCAAAAAAAGCCGCTGCTGCAACAAAATCCGAGGAAGTGACGATCGAGGGGATCTTTGGGACTGGCGGATTGCTCGAGCGCCGGCACCCGGGATACGAATTTCGCTCGTCGCAGCTCGCCATGGCGGAAATCGTGGACGAGGCTTTCCAGAAGCATCAGCACGCGATCATTGAGGCGGGCACCGGCACGGGCAAGACCCTGGCGTATCTGATTCCTGCGATTCGCAGTGGGCGGCGCGTAGTGATTTCGACGGCCACGAAATCCCTGCAGGAACAGTTGTTCAATAAGGATGTGCCGTTCTTGCGGAAGCATTTTGCGCCGAACCTGAAGGCCGCGCTGATGAAAGGCCGCAACAATTTTTTGTGCCGGCAGAAAGTGCACCAATTCGAAGGGCCGGCACTGCTGCAAGGCATTGACGAAGTGGATTGGTTCGCGCAGATCCGCGACTGGGAAAAATTGACGGAGACGGGCGACCGGTCGGAGTTGACCTTTCTGCCGGACGACGCCGAATTGTGGCATCGCATTGACGCGCGCAGCGATCTTTGCACGGGGCAGAAGTGTCCGGAATTCCAGCGCTGTTTTCTGACGGCGATGAAACAGCGTGCGCAGGAAGCGGACCTGATCATCGTGAACCACCATTTATTTTTCGCGGACCTGGCCATTCGCCAGGATGATTTCGGCTCGATCCTGCCGGAATATTCCGCGGTGGTGTTCGACGAGGCGCACGAGATCGAAGACGTGGCGAGCGATTATTTCGGGCGCCGCGTATCGAGCTACCAATTCGAAGAGCTGGTGCGCGACACCGAAGCCATGCTTCGCCTGCTGAAAATTGAAGCAGCGCCGCTGCGCAAGCATTTGCTGCGTGTGCGCGAACGAGCGCGCACATTTTTCGAGCATTTTCCCGAGCGCGAAGGGCGTTACCCGTTCGGTGCGGCGGAACGCAAATCCTTTCTGGAGAAGAATCACGAAGCGTTCGAGGACTTGTCCGCTGCGCTGAAACGCATCGAGACGGAACTTTCCGCGCTGAATCCCAAGCCGGAAGAAGTGGTGACGCTGGCGCGGCGTGGCGCGGATTTGCGGCGCGAATTCGAGTTCCTGCTGGAGAGCGAAGAAAAAAGCTGCGTCTACTGGTACGAACGCCGCGGCAAGGGCATCGTGCTGACCGCTACGCCGATAGACGTGAGCGAAATTCTGCGCGAAAGGCTTTTCGATCAGTTTGACACCGTGGTGCTGACGTCCGCGACGCTGGCAGTGGGCGGCCGCTTCGATTTTCTGAAGCAGCGGCTGGGCCTGCAGCCCGCGAAAGAAAAAGTACTGCCGCAGGAATTCGATTTCCATGACCAAGCGCTGCTCTATATTCCGTCGGACATGCCGGACGTGCGCCACGAATCATTTTCCCGACGCGCGGGGCAGGAAATCACGAAGCTGCTTGATATTTCCAAGGGCCGCGCCTTCTGCCTTTTCACCAGTTACGCTCAGATGCGCGGTGTGCACGAACTGGTATCGGGACGCTTACCGTTCCCGATGCTGCTGCAAGGCACTGCGCCGAAATCAATTCTGCTGGAGCGCTTTCGCTCGACGCCGAACGCGGTGCTTTTCGCGACCGCAAGCTTCTGGCAGGGCGTGGACGTGCCCGGCGCGCAGCTTTCCTGCGTCATCATTGATAAGCTGCCGTTCGCGGTGCCGAGCGACCCAATCGTCGCAGCACGCGTGCGCGCCCTGCAGGAAGACGGCCGCAATCCGTTCGCGGAATATCAGGTGCCCGAAGCGGTGCTGGCACTGAAACAAGGGTTCGGCAGGCTGATCCGCTCGAAGACCGACCGCGGCATCCTCGCTATCCTCGACAACCGCATCTCGCGAATGCAGTATGGTAGAATTTTTCTCGAGTCCCTGCCTGATTACACAACCACGCAGGATATCGCGGAGGTTGCGCGATTCATGGAAAACCATCCGGACTAAGGAAGGCCGATGTACGAAGTGAGCGTGGACGGGACGTTTGCCGCGGCGCACCATCTGCGGAACTACAAGGGAAAATGCGAGGATTTGCACGGGCACAATTACAAAGTGCGCGTGACGCTGGCGGGCGCGGAGCTGGATGCGACGGGGCTGCTCTATGATTTCGTGCATTTGAAGCAGGTGATCCAGGGCGTGATTCGTACGCTGGATCATAAATATTTGAACGAGCTGAAGCCGTTTGACGTCCTGAATCCTTCCGCGGAGAATATCGCGCGGCATATTTACGAGCAAACCGCGCAACAGATGCGCGCGGCTCCAAACGGCGCGGCGATTTCGAGCATTACGGTGTGGGAATCGGATTTGACCGCGGCGACGTACAGGCCGTAGCGGGCGTAGTGTGCGGCAAGGAACGCAGTAAAAATGAACCGGGCATTCTTGATTATCGCGATTCCCGCATTTCTGGTTTCCCTCTTCTGGCTCACGCTGGGATGGGGCTGGCATACTGCGGTCATCGGCGGTTGCCTGGAAATTGCCGTCGGCGTGGGAGTGGTCGTTTACGCCGCGCGGCGGCCGAACTTGCCGCCAAGCCCTGAGACAGCGGCTCCCGCGAAACCGGACCAGCCGCTGAAATTTCCGGAATCGCCATGACCAACCCAGAAAAATTCTAAAATCCGTGAACGGAATATGCGATAGTGGCCGGTTGCGCGCGGACCTATTTTCCCGGCGCAACGGTCTGCCGCTCGCGCGGGAACGCGGGTTGACTAATGATAGGCTGCGGCAATTCACTGCTGGAGGAGCTATGTACATGCGAAAAGTGATTTCCATCCTGGGAGCCTGGATGCTGGTGGCGATGTTGGCCGCGACGGCGCTGGCGCAGGGCACAGGCAGACTCAACGGCGAAGTTTTGGACCAGAACGGAAAGCCGTATGCGGACCAGACGGTGACGATCAAACTGCCAGAGACGGGCCAGACCTTCACCGTGAAGACGGATAAGAACGGAAAATTCGTCCAACTGGGAATGCGCAGCGGAATCTATGTGATCACTTTGGTCAGCCTGAATTATTCCGAAAAATATCAGGTGACCGACGGACAAGAAAATAATTACAAGCTGGACCTGAAGCAAGTGGCGGCGGCCACGGCCGCGGCGCATCCGGAAGAATCCAAGAAGAAAGAAGAGACCGAAGATAAATTCAAGCTGATGAAGCAGCATTTCGACGCCGGAGTGGCGGCGCTGGGCGCGGCCAACGATCTACGCGCCCAAATCAAAGCGGCGCCGGCGGACCAGAAAACGTCGTTGCAAGCGCAGCGCACGACCGACTGCACCACAGCGTCCACCGAATTCGCGCAAGCCGTGCAAAACCTGGGAGAAAAGGAAGTCAATAACCGCGCGATGATCCTGGGCAACCTGGGATCGGCGAACGAATGCGCCGGAAAGTATCAGGATGCGGCGGACGCTTTTCAAAAGGCCATTGATACGAAACCGGTCGCCGGCTATTACGTCGGGCTAGCCACCAACCTCGCCAACGTGGGAGCGTCCTCCACGGATCCGAAAGATGCCGAAGCCAAATTCGCCGACGCCTCCTCCGCCTGCGACAAAGTGACGGCGCTCGATCCCGCGTCTGCCGCCACCTGCTGGAAAAACCTCGGCATCGTGCTGAGCAACAAGGGCCGGATGAAGGAAGCCGTCGCGCCGCTGCAAAAAGCGTCTCAAGCCGACCCCAAGGACCAGGTCACCTGGTACATGCTGGGAAGCGCGCTGACCGCGACGATCGACACTAAGCAGGAAGGCGAAAAGATGACGTACATCATCCCGCCGGGAACCGCAGAGGCCTATCAGAAGTGTATTGATACGGGGGCGGATAATGCCACGGGCAAGCTCTGCAAGGACGCGCTCGACGGACTGAAAGCGATGAGCGGCGGGCAGGACACGTCCGTGGGGAAAAAGAAGAAGTCGTAGGGCATTTCTTGGCAGGTACTTGGCAGGTGGGCGGCTGTGGCCACCCGCAGCTGCCGCATGCTTTTTCCCCTTTGCGGAATTTCCATTTTGGACCGCTTTCTTTTCTCGATTCACTTCGCGAGGAGTGCTATTCTTTCGCTCATCGCTCCGCGTAGTGCGTCTCGCAGCGCCTCGCACGGAGCTTTGAACTACGCGTCACGGAAACCCGCAGGGGAACCCGGTGGAGAAGTGGATTTGAACCAGCCCAGCACAGAACGCCGCCGCAGCGAACGAGTTTCGGAATCTTTCCCTTTAATTGTGCGTGGGATTGACCTGCTCGGCCAGCCCTTCGAAGAACGCACCACCACGCTCGCCTTCAATCTTCATGGATGTCGCTACACTTCCAAGCATCATCTACCGCGCAATACCTGGGTGACGCTGGATCTTCCGCAGGGAGTGGCACAAGACGTTGCTCAGCGTCTGGCGCAAGCAAACGCGGGAACGAATACCGGCGCGAACTCAACCGGAAATTCATGCACCACGTTGCGAGCGCGGGTGGCTTGGGTACAGCGTCCGCATTCGATTCGCGATTTCTTTCAGGTTGCGGTGGAGCTGGAAAGCCCGGCGAATATCTGGGGGACGGACGCTGCTGAATTGAATAGCGCAGCCGCGGCGATTTCCGAATCTGTTGCGTCGCCTGCAAGATCGATACCACGTTTCACCGAACAGCCGCCGACCGACTCTGCGGCGGGGAACCTTGGGAATTTTATGAACTATTTCAAAGCGGAAGCCAGCACGGAACCAGGAATTGATTCGCAGGAAACTCACGCGGCGCCCGAGCCTGCGCAGGAGCTCGCGCTGGAAGCAGCGCAACAGAGTGAAGCTGCTGCTCCGGCGGCCAATAATCCTCTGCTGCGGGAACTGCGCGCGGAGCTGGATCGTCAGGCGAAGGACGCGGTGCTAGCGGCAGCCGAACAGGCGCGCGAGGAAGTGTTGCAGACGGCGGCGGCCAACGTGCGCGAGCGCAACAGCAGCGCCGAGGAACTTTTCGCGAAGTGGAAGCGCGAGATCGAAAAAATGCAGGCCGGCGCGCGCGATGAATTTTTCGCGCAAGTGGCTGCGAAGCAGGATGAAGCGCTGGGCGCGCTGAAATCAGGATTCGACGAAAAATTCGGGCAAGCGCGCGAACTGCTGGACGAGATCGCTCGTCAAGGCGAAGCGCTGCGCGCCGAAAGCGGCCGCGCGCAGGAAGCCACCAGTCAGGTGGCGCGCGTGCTGTTGCAATTGGAAGCGGCCGAGGCGGCGCGCTCGACCAGGTCAACGGAGCCGTCGAAGGAAGAAATCGCGGCGCGCGATAGTGCAGTGGCTATCTGGCGGCAGCGCCTGGAATCGGAAATGACGGTGGCGCAGGGCCAATGGAACGAGCTGTTGCAATCGTCGCTCGATAATAATTTGCATCGGATGGTGGATCAGCTTTCGGAACGTTCGCAGGAAGTGCTGCGCAACGCCGAACAGAAAATGACGGAGCGCCTGGGCGAGCTGCGCCAGCCATTCGCGCAAGCCGCTGCCGAAGCGCGCGAAACATTTTCGGGGATTCAGTCTGCGCTGGAGCAGGAAGTGCTGAAGGCGCGCAACTCGCTGGCGGAAGTAAAGCAAGTGGCCAACCGCACGGAAGAATTTTCTGCGCAGCTCGAAGCCGCCAGTCAGGATACGGTGAACGAGCTGCATCGGCGCCTGGAAAGAATTCTGGACGCGCAGGCGGCGGAAATGAATCGCCGCATGGAAAATCTCTCGGCGGACCTGACGCATCGGGCGATTCCGGTGCTGGATTCGCTGAGCCACCAGTTCCAGGAGCGCGCCGTGGCCGAAGCCGAAGCCAAACTGGCGCCGCATCTGGAGCGCGTTCCCGCGTTGTTGAACGAACTTGCAGCTCGCGAAGTGCAGCTCGAAGATAGTTTGCGGTTGCACCGTGAACGTTTGCGCCAGGTCTCTGAAAATAATCAACGCGAAGTTGGCACGCAGGTCGCCGCGACTCTGGCGAGCTTGCATACCGACTTCGAAGCCGCGCGCAAGGATGCGCTGGCGAAATGGTCCGAGGAATTGGACGCAAGTGGAGTGCGTGCATCCCACGCGGCTGCTGAATCCATCGGACACACCTCCGAATGGTTGCAGCAGGAAGCGCGGGCGCGTCTGCAGGCGCTGGTGGAGCAATCTTTTGTAACCGCCGAGGCGGGATTCGGGCAAAGAAGCGCGGAAGCGGCGCAGAAATTTGAAGCGCAGCTTGCGGCGCAATCCGCGGCGCACTTGGGACAAATTCGAGCGCAGGTGGAAGGCATCGCCGGCGAAGTGACGGCGCGGACGCGCACAGACCTGGACCGCGCGGCCGAGGCTGCGGCGGCATCTTTCGGCCAGTTGCTGCACGAAGTATCCGAACGCGAGACGACACAGTTTACGGCCACCACGGCAACCACGCGGCGCGAACGGTCAGAGGAATTTGACCACGCCACGCAGCAGCTTCTGCATCAACTGGACGCAAACGCGTTTTCGTCCGTCGAGCGTTTTCGCGCGCAGATGGCATCGCAGTGGGACGCCAGCGTCGGCGAAGGGCGCGCGGCGCTGGGCGCGGAATTTGCGTCAGCGCTCGAAGGTTTTCGCACGGAGCGCGACGCGCACCAGAACGAATGGACCGCGCAGCTGGAGCACGTGAGCGGCGAAGCTGCCGGCAAATTCCAAGATCGCCTGCAGACTACCGCCGATTCCTGGGTGATGGCTTCCGTCCGCAGGCTCCACGAGCACGGGCAGAACGGAATCGAATCGCTGCTGCGCACGGCCGACCAGGCGCTGCGCGAATCCTGCTCGAAAGTTTTCGACGGCCTGGCGCAAATGCTACGCGAACGCGCCACGAACGTCGCAGGCGCGGGCGGTGTGGCCGGATTCACACAGGCCGCCAATCGCGACACGCCCGAACCGCCGAACCCACGCAGCGAAGCGCAGTAGCGGTTCGTACGCTCGTTTTACATCCCTGATCGGATGTAGCCGTCTTCCGCAGTGACCAGGCCCATGTTCGGCATTTCAGTTTTTACTTTCACCGGCTCAAGCGTCGGCTTCTTGGCGCTCTTAGCCATAAAGATGAGCCCGTATTGGTTCTTCAGGTTTCTGCTTACATCCTGGAGATACGGAGTGATGTCCACTGGAGCTCCGAATCCTAGGTAGTAAGTTTCTCCGCCGGTTTTCTGTGAGAGCAGTTCCAGGCCAGTCTGCGCCAGATCGGTGCGCAGCAAACCGCGGCCGGCGCGGCCCACTCCGGGCGAATAAATTGAATACACGATAAATCCTCCTCGTTGCGCTTGTTCGAAAGCGGCGTCGAGGTACGGGTTAGTGAATGGATCGTTCGAAAATCCGCCGCCGAGAGGATCGATTCCGCTGGTAATCATCAGGATTTCGCGGCGATCTTTCGTCTCCGGCCATTTCTTCATCAGATCCGACAGCGCCAAGTACGGACTCGTGTAGGCCGCTCCAAACCCAAGCGGCAAGCGTAATGATTTTTCAGCCAAGCCGCGGTCGGTCGTCAGGTTTTGGGCCGTAAAGACCGTGCCGTTCCGCATATATCCGACGCCGATAGCAGTGCTGGCTGGCTGCTCCTCGATGAATTTGCCGATGCTGCTGTACTGCAAGGCGAGGGTCGATCTGGAACTGTCGTCGATCAAAATGTAGAGCTGCAGTCCGGCGCGGTCTCCCTGCAGCGGGACCCAACTTGCCACCATATCGCGCTGGCCCTTCTGATACACCTTCACGTCATCTGCCGCCACCGCGGGAACCTGTGTGCCGTGGTGCGGCTTCACCGTCACTACCAGGTGCACGGGCACGTCGGTTGCGGAGTTTGCTTGCTGAGCCCACACCGGTGCGGGTCCGGAGATTACGCCGAGTACTAGACCGAACATCGTTCCCATAGCTATTGAAGATATTCTCATCAAGTTGGACAACTTTAGGTTTCCCATTTAATTCATCCCTTCTCTCGGAATCCGAGAGTTTCAGCTGGCGTTGCCGTCGCTCTTGTCGCAGCGTTGATTTCGCGAGCCGCGTAACAGCATTTCGCCCCTATTAATGAGACGTCGCGGTGGCAGAGCTGGGTGCACTCCGATACCTCTCTAACTGCCAGACTTTACAGCACTTGCCAAAATCGCATTTTCGCGCGCACAGTGTGCCAATGCTTTTAGCCGATCTGCAACACAATCGGTGAAGAGTTGATAAGATAGCTGGAGAACTCCACTCGGCCGCCATGCTTGCTGCCCGCGACAATCTTGCGCAGTGCTACAGCGCTCTGCGCGAGCATAAGCTGCGCGCTTCGCTTACAGCTCTGGGCCTGACGATGGGCGTAGCTACGCTCATCACGGTCATGACCATCGTTCAGGGCGCCAACCAGTATGTGGAACAGAAGATCGCCAACCTGGGCACCAACGTATTCCAAATCGCGCGCACGCCTTTCGCAGTGACGGACTTCACGATCATCATCAAGGCTTTAAAGTACAGAAAAATCGAAGTGGAGGACATGGCCGCGATTGCCGCACAATGCACTGCTTGTGAACAAGTCGGCGGCAGTGCCAGCGCCAGCGTTCACGCAAGATCCGGCGACAAAGAGCTGCAAGACGTAAATCTTTATGGCAATTCGCCAAACATGGCGGAGATTGATTCGCGTGCGGTGGAATTTGGCCGCTACTTCACTGCATCCGAAGCCGAGCACAAGGCCAACGTTTGTTTGATTGGCGACACGCTCGTGCGGGAATTATTCCTCGGCGTGGATCCCATCGGAAGATCCGTTCGCATCGGCAACGATGAATTGCTGGTGGTCGGGGTCATGGACAAGATCGGCAGTGTCCTCGGGCAGGACCAGGACGACTTCGTGATCATCCCGCTGCCCGTTTTCCTTCGTGTGCAGGGAATGCACTCCAGCATCACGATCAATGTCAAGACCAGCGCGCAAAACTTTGAGATGGCGCAGGACCAGGCTCATTTGATTCTGCGTGCGCGGCGCCATCTGCTTGGCAATCGGGAAGACGATTTCTTCATAGGCACCAAAGAGAGTTACATGGCCCTGTGGCGCAGCATCAGTTCGGCGTTCTTTGCGGTGTTCATTATGGTGAGCGCGATCTCGGTGGTCATTGGCGGCATCGTGATCATGAACGTGATGCTCGTCAGCGTGACTCTGCGACGGCGAGAAATCGGCGTCCGCCGGGCCGTGGGCGCGACCAAGCAGGATATCCTGCGGCAGTTCATCGTGGAAAGCGTGATGCAATGCATTGTGGGAGGCTTCGCCGGGGTGACTCTGGGATTTCTGGTCGCGCTCGTACTCCGCACCTATACGCCGTTCCCTGCTTCCGTACGGACCTGGGTGGCGGTGATGGGCGTGTTCCTGAGTTCCGCGGTCGGACTATTCTTCGGCATCTATCCGGCATTGCGTGCATCAGAGCTGGATCCGGTAGTGGCCTTGAGGTCCGACTGATGGCGCTCATGACGCTGGCACAGGCGCGCGAAAATTTTTTCGCCGCACTGGACACGTTGCGCTCATCCAAAGTGCGCTCGGCGCTCACGGTACTCGGCATCGTCATCGGTGTGTCCTCGGTGATCTCCATGGCGGCCATCATTCAAGGCCTGAACAAGTTCGTGCAGGACAAAGTGGAATCGCTCGGCTCACGCACCTACTTTCTGACAAGATTTCCGCCGGCGATGGACCCGTCACGCATGCCGGAACGCATTCGCACACGCCGATATATTGAATACGGCTACGCCGACTACATTCGCCAGGCCGCTCCTGATGTGCAGATCGTGACTACCATTGGCACGCGCGGCTTTTTTTTCGGCGATAGTAATCTGATCAGCAGCGGCGATCACAGCGTCGAGAAAGTGATCGTGCGCGGCGCAGAGCCGGAGTACACGGAGGCCATTCCGCTGTTTGCCATCGAGCGCGGCCGCTTCATCAGCACCTATGACGAAGAGCACGCGCGCCCCGTGGTGGTGCTGGGTGCCGCCATCAGCGAATCGCTCTTCCCCGAGACGGACGCGCTGGGCAAGACGGTGCGCATCAATGGGGGCTTGTACGAAGTCATCGGCGTTTTCGAACACGACCAGGGATTGTTCCTCGGTCCGGGAGTGGACATTTTCGCCATCATCCCGCTGAGCAACTTCAAGAAGGAATACCCGGGGTCGAAAGAATTGGTGATGGCATTCACCGTTCCCAAGAATGCAAATATCGAAGTGGCGCAAGGCGAAGTGATTCAGGCGATGCGCCGCTTGCGCCACGTTCCCGCGGAAAAGGAAAATGATTTCGAACTGAGCTCACCAGACTTCCTGAGCAATCTGTGGAATCAGCTCACCGGCGCGCTGGTGATCCTCACGACGGTGATTAGCTCGATCGGTTTGCTGGTGGGAGGCATCGGCGTGATGAACATCATGCTCATCTCGGTGACGGAGCGTACGCAGGAAATTGGCGTGCGCAAGGCGATCGGCGCCCGCCGTGCGGATATACGTTTGCAGTTCCTGCTGGAAGCCGTGGTCCTCACCCTGGTTGGCGGCACGATCGGGATCTTGATCGGCGCCGGAGTATCTCTGTTGGTGCGCACGTTGGTGCCTTCGATTCCCGCGACGCTTTCTTATCTGTGGGTGGCGATTGGTTTCGCAATCTCCGTCGGGGTGGGCGTGTTCTTCGGCTACTATCCGGCAAGCATGGCGGCCAACCTCGACCCCATCGATTGCCTGCGGTACGAGTGATCTCCCAACGCTTCAGCGCAACTGCCGACCTGAGCGCCGATTCATTTGTTTCCGACGACTTCCAGTACTGAGGTGACGACGTAGCTGACTTGCTCTACGGCCATGCTGGGAAACAGCGGGGGGCTTAGGACGCCCTCGCAGGTGAGCTCGGAGCCGCGCCCGTTGTTCTTTGGGAAATACTGTTGCGGCCAAGCCTAATTCTGCACAACACGGAGGACCATCTGTGTTCCCTTCGCGAGGCGAATATTTTCGCTCGAGGATTTCAGGACGGGAAACTGCGAACCGGTTTCCGTTGTCATCACGGTAAGGCTGAGCCCCGCGATCCCGTAAACGCCTGAATCCTCGGGTCGAAGCTGCCCTTCGGAAAGAGGTCCCCCGATGCTACCACCGGCAGCAGCTGCCGTAAAAACGTTGGACTCCGTGTCGTGACCGCCTTGAATTTCGTTCTTCTCTTTTAACCGAGGTGCAATCGCAAGTGCCTGTATGACGAAGGAAATTTGCGCCTGTTCGCCGCTCTTCATCGAGACTGATTTGAGGGAAATTGCGATCCTGGTCCCCGGTTTATGCGCGGAGGACGCATCGAGTGCCACGACATGTCCGATCACGCGAGCGCCTGCTTTTAAGACGACTTTGTGATTTTGAGAAACGTCCCGCGTAACCTCAGCTTCGACGGGGTCGCCGGGCCTGCAAGTACCTGAATCTAAGTTGGCGAGCAATTTCGCGACAACCGTCGTGCCAGTCGAAAGGATTGCCGGTTTCGCGGTGGCGCTTGCGGCCGTGGCCGCCTGGCCGGCTTCAGCCGAATGATTACGAGGCATTGCTGGGGGTGCCATCAAAGCGGACGACACCACCGCGAACGCTAGCGCGATAGGCCTGCCAAAATAGGTCACCCCTGCCTCCGTTTTCGCCGGTATAGTGCTCTGATTCAGGTGCTTGCCAAGCATTCGGCATGTTGTGCTTGAGAGAATAGCGATTGAAAACATATCACGGCTGCGAGAGCGCCACCCCAACTTTGTAAAGTCTTGTTTACTTATTGGGTCAGTAAACGCGATACCAGAGATATCATGTCCAACCTTCTTGCCGTCTGGCTTTGAAATGTCCGCGCAAATACCAGTCGTGATTCCGGAGGGATAGCGTCGCGATCGGAAGCAGTTCGCTGCGTGGCTCGACGCCCGCTTTGGCAAGCGACCGACTTTTGGGCGCGTGCTCATTTTTTCCGACACTTCCAGCTCTGACGCTGCGACGTAATGGACCTGCTCGGCGGTCATGCTGGGAAAGAGCGGGAGGCTTAGGACGCCCTCGCAGGCGAGCTCGGAGCCACGCCCGTTGCGCTTCGGGAAACGCTGTTGCGGCAAAGCCTAATTGGGTACGACACGGAGGACCATCTGTGTTCCTTTTGCGAGGCGAATATTTTCGCTCGAGGATTTCAGGACGGGAAACTGCGAACCGGTTTCCGTTGTCATCACGGTAAGGCTGAGCCCCGCGATCCCGTAAACGCCTGAATCCTCGGGTCGAAGCTGCCCTTCGGAAAGTGGTCCTCCGATGTTACCGCCGGCAGTCGCTGCCGTAATCTCGGTGGCCACCATCCCACGACCGTCTTGAAGTTCGTTTTTCTCTTTTAACCGAGGCGCAACCGCGACCGCCTGTATGACGAAGGAAATTTGCAACTGTTCGCCGCCCTTTATCGAGATTGATTTGAGGGAAATTGCGATCCTGGTCTCCGGTTTGTGTGCCGAGGACGTATCGAGCGCCACAACATGTCCGATCACGCGAGCGCCCGCTTTTATAACAACCTTGTGATTTTGAGAAACGTCCCGCGTAACCTCAGCTTCGAGGCGATCGCCAGGCCTGCAAGTACCTGAATCTATGTCGTTGAGTAATTTCGCGACTACCGTAGTGCCGACCGAGAGGATCGCCGGTTTCGTGGCGGTTCCTGAGGCCGGGACCGACTGGCTGGCTGCAGCCGAATGATTTCGAAGCAGTGCTGCGGGTGCCATCAAGGTTGACAGCGCCACCGCCAGCCCGATCGGCCGGCCCAAATGGATCATTGCTGCCTCCGCTTTCGCCGGTGGGGTTCTCTTATTCAGGTGCTCGCCTGGCACCCGGCGTGTGCTGCTCGACAGAATCGCAAATGAAATATATCACGGCGGCGACTGTGCCAGACCAGATTGTTATATTCTCTAGTTAACTTATTGGGTCAGTAACCGCGACGCACGCAAAATCGCCTCCGACCCCCTGCGGTCCAACACCGGAAGATGCTCATAAATACTCATCGTGATTCCGCAGGGGACAAGGGCGCGATCGGAAGCAGCCGGCTGCGCAACTCGACGCTCGTGTGGGAAAGCGGCAGAATGTTTGAGAGGGCGCTTATTTTTTCCCGACAACTTCCAGAACCGCACTCGCGACGTAATTGACCTGCTCTGCAGGCATGTTGCGGAACAGCAACAGGCTCAAGACGCACTCGCAGCCACGCCTGCTAGACTTCGGGAAATCACTGTTGCGGCGAGGCCTAATTCTGTGCGACGCGAAGGACCATTTGTGTTCCTTTTGCGAGGCGAATATTTTCGCTCGAGGATTTCAGGACGGGAAACTGCGAACCCGTTTCCGTTGTCATCACGGCAAGGCTGAGCCCGGGGATGCCGTAAACGCCTGAATCCTCCGGTCGAAGCTGCCCTTGGGGAAGTGGTCCCCCGATGCTGCCGCCGGCAGTGGCGGCAATAATAGCGGCGGCCTCCATTGGTCGATCGCCTTGAATTTCGTCTTTCTCTTTTAACCGAGGCGCAATCGCGAGTGCCTGTATGACGAAGGAAATTTGCAACTGTTCGCCGCTCTTCATCGAGATTGATCTGAACGAAATTGCGATCCTGGTCTCCGGTTTGTGTGCCGAGGACGTATCGAGCGCCACGACATGTCCGATCACGCGAGCGCCCGCTTTTATAACAACCTTGTGATTTTGAGAAACGTCCCGCGTAACCTCAGCTTCCACGCGATCGCCAGGCCTGCAAGTACCTGAATCTATGTCGTTGAGTAATTTCGCGACAATCGTCGTGCCAGTCGAAAGGATCGCCGGTTTCGCGGCGGCGCCTGCGGCCGGGACCGACTGGCTGGCTTCAGCCGAATGATTTCGAAGCAGTGCTGCGGGTGCGATCAAGGTTGACAGCGCCACCGCCAGCCCGATAGGCCGGCCAAAATAGGTCATCGCTGCCTCCGTTCTCGCCGGTGGAGTTGTCTCATTCAGGTGCTCGCCAAGCACTAGGCGCGTTCTGCTCGAGAGAATCGCGACTGAAAATATAGCACGGTTGCAAGAGAGCCAACGCCAAATTCGGTGTAGCCTGGTTAACTTGTTGGGTCAGTAAACGCGATACACGCGAAATCGTCCCCGATCCTCCTGCGCTCCGGCGCTAAAAGCTCCGCACAAATACGTGTCGTGCTTCCGGAGGGACATGGGCGCAATCAGAATCAGCTGGCTGCGCAACGCGACGCTCGTATGGGAAAGCGACAGAATGTCTGAGAGGGGGCTTATTTTTTCCCGACAACTTCCAGAACCGCACTCGCGACGCAACTGACCTGCTCTGCAGTCATGCTGGGGAACAGCGGCAGGCTCAGGACGCGCTCGCAGGCGCGCTCGGCGTTGCAAAATGTTCCGGCGGGATAGCCTAGCGAGGAGTATGCGGGCTGCAGGTGGATAGGCTTGGGGTAATGCACGGCAGTATCGATGCCGCGCGCGGCAAGTTGCGCGATCACGGACGTGCGGTTCTTCACATAAATCACGAATTGGTGATAGACGCATTCGTCGCGCGGATCGTCATGCGGCATTTCCAGGCGCGCGCTTTCGAGCATCCGTCGATATTCCTTGGCGATTTCGCGACGCTTTTGCGTCCATGCGTGCAGGCGGCGCAGCTTGATGCGCAGCACCGCGCCTTGAAATCCCTGCATGCGATAGTTGTAGCCAGGAAATTCGTGGTCGTAACGCGCGGTCTGGCCGTGGGAGCGGGCGGCGCGCGCGAATTTCGCAATCGCGTCGTCGTTGGTGGTGAGCGCGCCGCCCTCTCCATAAGCGCCCAGATTTTTCGTGGGATAAAAGCTGAACGCGGCCGCCGCGCCGAGCGATCCGACGCGCTGGGCGCGATAGCGCGCGGCATGCGCTTGCGCCGCGTCTTCCAGAACGCGCAAGTGCCGTCGCGCGGCAATTTCGCGGATGGAATCCATGTCCGCGGGACGTCCGTACAGATGCACGGGAAGAATCGCACGAGTGCGCAGCGTGATGGAGCGCTCGATTAGCTTGGGATCCAGATTCGCAGTGGCGGGATCAATATCCACGAACACCGGACGCGCGCCGCAATAGGTGATCGCCTCCGCGGTGGCCAGAAAAGAATTTGGCGTGGTGATAACGTCGTCGCCAGCCTGCACGCCCAGCGCCAGCAGGCCTAAATGCAGCGCAGCCGTCCCGCTGCTCAGCGCGACGCAGTGCTTGACGCCGCAGAAATCGGCGAACTCGCACTCGAAGGCTTCGACTTCCTCGCCCTGCACGAACGATGAATTGCGGCACACGCGGTCGAGCGCGGGAAGAATTTCGTCGCGCAACTCCGCGTATTCGGATTGCAGATCGATCAAGGGAACTTTCATAACGCAGGCCTGGTTACCCATGCAAAAACTGTACTGCACCCAGCGCCGCGCCACAAGCCCGGTCGGAATATGCGAAGATTCAAGTGTGCGTGAGCCTGCCGGTAACTTTGGTGCGATGCGGCGCCCAGCCAAACACAAGGAACGATAACGGGATCAGAATCGCGGCGAAAAACAGCGGCGCGCATTCTTTCGAGTGAGAATTCGACGGGAATCAGGCTGCGCATTGAGTCGCGAAGCCGCCTTAATCGATGCCCACTCGCAGCTTGTAGTCTAGGAGGCCACCGTGAAAACCAAAATAGCCGTGCTGACTCTCACGCTTACTCGATTGCTGTCTCCAGCGCTGGTCGATCCGTGTGCCTTCGTTTTGCGGGGAAAACCCCCAGCGATACAAGCTTCCGGCTCCCCTCCGACATGCGAGACCATCGGGACAAACGAACTCACTTTGACTTGCGCATACTCGGCTGGCTCACCCGTCGCTGCTGACAGCAGAACCGCGCCGCGCATTATTCTGAATCGTGCCATAATTTCATTCATCCCGTCAGATGACAGCCACATGCACGTTCAGCTGACATTCACAAACGAGAGCGGCAGCAAGATCGTCGATCGCCGCACCGTCTATCTGGCAATCGACGACGACAAGGGAGAAAATCACATGCGGAGATCCTTGCCGCACGTGGATTTCACGAAGCTCGAAGTCGATAAGCCCGCGACGTTTCAAGAGACGCTGCTAGCGCCGGCATTTTCTCTCGGTACATATCTCATCTCGCTCTGGATTCCGTCGACCGATCCGTCATTAACATTCGATCCCAAGCACAATTTTCTTGTTAGCTCGAGTGGCGTGACCCTTCCGGCCTCTGGTCTGAACCAGATTGGAAAATTCACGATAACTGTTCCGAGCAGGCGTAAAACTAAAGCGAAGCCGAGCTGACTCGCTATGTCGTTCGTGCTTCGTACGCCGGGCCAAGTCGGAGCGAGTTCTAGAACTCACAGCACCCCGCTATCATCTTGTTTCACCTATTTATGTCTTGCCACATATGTTAAGGTTCCGACACTCGAGCAGCTCCCGCTCTAGCCAAACAACCGATGGGTTTGTCCGATGCTAAAGACAATCGTGGGCTTTGCCGACGGCAGTCGACGCGCCCCAAGTTCCGGCGTTGATCGTGATCGCTTCCTTTACCGCGGTATCGCGGCCGCATTACTGATTTGTGCTGTCGCGCTTTCTGCTTTCGGGCAAAGCGCGGTTCTGACGCAGCACAATGACGTTTCGCGAACCGGGCAAAACACGACTGAGACGATCCTTACCACGTCCAATGTGAACGTAAATCAGTTCGGCAAGCTCTTTGCTCTGCCCACCAATGGGCAAGTTTACGCTCAGCCCCTTTACGTGCCCGGTGTCACAATGAATGGCGCGACTCATAACGTCCTGATCGTCGCCAGTGAAGCCGATAGCGTGTACGCCTTCGACGCCGACTCGAACACAGGCGCGAACTCCTTGCCGCTGTGGAAAGCGAGCCTTGTCGACGCAGCTCACGGAGCGGGTGCCGGCGAAACTGCGCTGAACAGCGCCACGACGATTGACTGCACTGACATCCAGCCACAGATCGGCGTCACCAGCACGCCGGTGATCGATCCGGCATCGAACACGATCTATGTCGAAGCCAAATCCACCAATGGTTCAAGCTATTTCCACCGCCTGCATGCGCTCGATTTGCTGACCGGCAATGAAAAATCGCCGGGCCCAATTCAAATTGCCGCCACGATCGCCGGAACCGGCGACGGAAGCACGAACGGCCAGCTCATTTTTAACTCCGCTACGATGTCCTTGCATCAACTAGCGAGACCCGGGCTTTTGCTGATGAACGGCACCATTTTCATCGCTTACGCTTCGCACTGCGACTTCGGTCCGTTTCATGGCTGGCTCTTTGCTTACGACGAGGCAACGCTCACGCAGAAGAGCGTGTACGTCACAACTCCGAACGGAGGCCTCGGCGGATTCTGGATGTCCGGCGCGGGAATAGCCGCCGATTCCAGCGGGAACATCTTCATCGCCAGCGCCAACGGCGATTTCGATACCGTCAACGTTCCGGCGCGTGAGACGGGCGACACTCTGTTGAAGTTAGGAACCACCAGCCAAATTCTGACCCAGCTCGACTACTTCACTCCTCAGGATCAGCAAACACTGTCCACCGGAGATGTGGACCTTGGCTCGGGAGGAGTGCTATTGCTGCCCGATCAACCAGGTTCGTTTCCGCACATCCTAGTCCAAGCTGGTAAGGAAGGGCGCATTTACGTCGTTAATCGCGACCAGTTGACGACCGGTAATTCCCATTACTGTTCGGGCTGCGCGAACGATTCGGAGATTATCGAGGAGTCCGCTTCCGGGGCGGTTGGCGGCATGTGGAGCATGCCTGCGTATTGGAATAACAATATTTATTTCTGGGGCAACTCGGACGTGTTGAAATCGATTCCGGTTACGAATGGACTTCCGGATTTCACGCATATTTCGAGCAACTCCACTTCAATTGAATATCCCGGAGCTACGCCTTCGATCTCCTCGAACGGAACGGCGGCAGGCACTGCAATTCTCTGGGCAATCGATTCTTCGCAGTATGGTTCGCCGGGTCCGAGCCCCGGACCTGCCGTGGTATACGCCTACGACGCAACCAACGTGCTTAACCAACTGTGGAACAGTACCAGAGCTGCGAATAACCGCGACCAGGCCGGAAATGCCGTAAAGTTTACGACCCCGACGATTTCAAACGGCAAGGTTTATGTCGGCACTTCCACTGAAGTGGACGTTTACGGCTTGTTCAGCGGCGGAGTAGCAACGGCCGCGACACCTGTGATCAGTCCTGCGTCCGAATCGGTCGCCTCCGCAGTCCAGGTGACGATGACCGACTCGACCCCCGGCGCCCACCTGTATTACACCACCGACGGCTCCGCACCTTCTCCCACTCACGGAACCCTTTACAGTTCGGCCTTCACCTTGACCTCCTCCGCAACTGTGCAGGCCATGGCTGCTGCCCCGAATTTCACCAACAGTGCCACGGCTTCCCAGATTTACACCATTCAATCGAATCCAGCCTCAGCCATCAACTATGCTTCGGGGCTCAGCGCAACCGGCCTCACTCTTTCCGGCAGCGCGGCAATCAACGGCAGCCGTTTGCGCCTTACCAACACCGGGGCGAACGAGGCGGGCAGCGCCTTCTTCTCGACGGCAGTCAATGTGCAGTCCTTCACGACAGACTTTTCCTTCCAGCTCACGGCCGCCAACGCCGACGGTTTTACCTTTACGATTCATGGCGGCAGCACCGCAGCGGCCCTGGGATCATCGGGCGGAGGCTTGGGTTTCGGGCCCAATTCGTCACAAAGCACGGTCATTCCGACGAGCGTCGCCGTGAAGTTCGATCTTTACAGCAACGCGGGCGAAGGCCCCGATTCGACCGGTCTCTACACCAACGGCGCTTCGCCCACGGTTCCCGCGGTGAACATGACCAGTTCAGGAGTGAACCTCCACAGCGGAGATATTTTCCAGGTCCACATGTCCTACAACGGAACCAATCTGGCGATGACCATCACAGATATTTCCACCGAAAACACCTTCTCGCAAACCTTCCAGAACATCAACATTCCGGGAACCGTTGGGGGCAACACCGCCTACGTCGGATTTACAGGTGGCACCGGAGGCTTGACGGCGATCCAGGAAATCATCGGCTGGTCCTATGTATCCGGACCCGTGACCACTGCTCAGGCCGCGACGCCTGCGATCAGTCCTGCGTCCGAATCGGTCGCCTCCGCAGTCCAGGTGACGATGATCGACTCGACCCCCGGCGCCAGCATCTATTACACCACCGACGGCTCCGCACCTTCTCCCACTCACGGAACCCTTTACAGTTCGGCCTTCACCTTGACCTCCTCCGCAACTGTGCAGGCCATGGCTGCTGCCCCGAATTTCACCAACAGTGCCGCGGCTTCCCAGATTTACACCATTCAATCGAATCCAGCCTCAGCCATCAACTATGCTTCGGGGCTCAGCGCGACCGGCCTCACTCTTTCCGGCAGCGCGGCAATCAACGGCAGCCGTTTGCGCCTTACCAACACCGGGGCGAACGAGGCGGGCAGCGCCTTCTTCTCGACGGCAGTCAATGTGCAGTCCTTCACGACAGACTTTTCCTTCCAGCTCACGGCCGCCAACGCCGACGGTTTTACCTTTACGATTCATGGCGGCAGCACCGCAGCGGCCCTGGGATCATCGGGCGGAGGCTTGGGTTTCGGGCCCAATTCGTCACAAAGCACGGTCATTCCGACGAGCGTCGCCGTGAAGTTCGATCTTTACAGCAACGCGGGCGAAGGCCCCGATTCGACCGGTCTCTACACCAACGGCGCTTCGCCCACGGTTCCCGCGGTGAACATGACCAGTTCAGGAGTGAACCTCCACAGCGGAGACATTTTCCAGGTCCACATGTCCTACAACGGAACCAATCTGGCGATGACCATCACAGATATTTCGACCGAAAACACCTTCTCGCAAACCTTCCAGAACATCAACATTCCGGGAACCGTTGGGGGCAACGCCGCCTACGTCGGATTTACAGGTGGCACCGGAGGCTTGACAGCGATCCAGGAAATTATCGGCTGGTCCTATGTATCCGGACCCGTGACCACTGCGCAGGCCGCGACGCCTGCGATCAGTCCTGTGTCTGAATCGGTCCCTTCCGCAGTCCAGGTGACCATGACCGACTCGACTCCCGGCGCCAGCCTGTATTACACCACCGACGGCTCCGCACCTTCTCCCACTCACGGAACCCTTTACAGTTCGGCCTTCACCTTGACCTCCTCCGCAACTGTGCAGGCCATGGCTGCTGCCCCGAATTTCACCAACAGTGCCACGGCTTCCCAGATTTACACCATTCAATCGAATCCAGCCTCAGCCATCAACTATGCTTCGGGGCTCAGCGCGACCGGCCTCACTCTTTCCGGCAGCGCGGCAATCAACGGCAGCCGTTTGCGCCTTACCAACACCGGGGCGAACGAGGCGGGCAGCGCCTTCTTCTCGACGGCAGTCAATGTGCAGTCCTTCACGACAGACTTTTCCTTTCAGCTCACGGCCGCCAACGCCGACGGTTTTACCTTTACGATTCATGGCGGCAGCACCGCAGCGGCGCTTGGATCATCGGGCGGAGGCTTGGGTTTCGGGCCCAATTCGTCACAAAGCGCCGTCATTCCGACGAGCGTCGCCGTGAAGTTCGATCTTTACAGCAACGCGGGCGAAGGCCCCGATTCGACCGGTCTCTACACCAACGGCGCTTCGCCCACGGTTCCCGCGGTGAACATGACCAGTTCAGGAGTGAACCTCCACAGCGGAGACATTTTCCAGGTCCACATGTCCTACAACGGAACCAATCTGGCGATGACCATCACAGATATTTCGACCGAAAACACCTTCTCGCAAACCTTCCAGAACATCAACATTCCGGGAACCGTTGGGGGCAACGCCGCCTACGTCGGATTTACAGGTGGCACCGGAGGCTTGACAGCGATCCAGGAAATCATCGGCTGGTCCTATGTGTCTGGCCCGTGAGCAATGCGCGCGCCAACGGCATCGATGTTAGCTTACTTGCCGACGAGGCGGACACCCAGCCAGTGGTGCTTCGCGGCGACATTGTTGCGCCACAATGCTGGTGCGGCGTTGTTGACCGCAACGAGGACGTCCAGGGCGCCATCATTGTCGAAGTCGCCTATCGTCATTCCGCTTGTAGCTAGAAGTTTCGAAAAAATAAGGCCATTCTATGCACTGACATTCCCAGATCCCTTGACACAAGACTCGGCCGGTCGCCCCATGAAAAGAAAACGGAGCCGCTACGACTTCGTAGCGGCTCCGGGTTGGGGGTGCTGGGGGGCACCCGGCTGTCAATCAAAACAGAAGTTTCAATCCGAACTGTATTTGCCTGCCCGGGTTTGCCGACTGCACTAACCCGAATGTGCCGGCCGTCCCCGTCCCGCCGCCCGTTGGGCCCGTCGTTATGACGCCATTGCACGTCGGCCCGCAGGACGCAGTCGGAGCGGAGAATACTGGTGTGTTGGTGAAATTGATAAATTGGGTCATGAACTGTAGATTGAATCGTTCCGTGATGTGAAAATTCTTTGTGATATTGATGTCCGCGGTCGTAAGGTCAGGCCCGCGGAACGAACCGACGCCACAGTTTCCGAAAGTAAGCGCCGCCGGCAAAGTAACCGCGGCAGGATTCAGGAACTGAAGGCCGATATTGCCTGCGATGTTCTCGAGAACTCCGCTGCCGTGCTGGTTGACGCCCGCGACACAGTTGGGCCGATAAGCAGCACCCACACCGCCCCCGGTGGTGGATTGGTCGGGTGCGGACGGATCAATGGCAAACCCAGTGTGAAGATTGAAGGCGGTGGCAACTTGCCAGCCGCCAATAATCTGATTGACGACGCTATTGACACCGTTGCCGAATTGGCGTCCGTGGCCAAACGGTAGATCGTAGATCGCGTATCCGTTGAACGCGCTGGCAATGTCACTGATACAGCGGCCGTAGTCGGCCTTTTGGTCGTAAATGTTCTGGAAGAAGAAGTATCCGCCATTGGTTTGGCTCACGCCGATGCCTTCTTCATCACCGTACTGGCCAAAATAACCGAGAGAGTTGGACAGGCACTTGGACCAGGTGTAGTTTGCCTGAGCCTGCAGCCCGTGAAACGGACGCTCGATCAGACTGAGCTCCAAAGCGTTGAAGCGCTGGATGGCGCTGGAGTCGTTATACCGGACATTCGCGCCGGCCGCGATCAGAGGCGCCGCGAACGGGCTGGGTGAGACGACGCCGTTCACGAGCATCTCCTGATTCAACAGGTATATGTCGGTCATGTGGTCGATCTTGTTGCCCACGTAAGCCGCAGAAACGGTGGTGCTGTTTCCGAACTGGTGCTGAATGGTGATGTTCCACTGCTGATCCACCGCCGGCTGGAGATTCGGATTGGTCAGGTGAATTGTGGTCGACTTCAAGCACTCTGGCGAAAAGGCCAAAAGTGCTACCACCGTGCATGGCGCGCTGGGGAAAGCCGTGTAGCCCTGATCCAAAGTGAAGGGCGGCGTGGCCAGTCCAGTGTTGTTCGCCTCGCGGTTCACCACATAAGGAGGATTGACGACAGCCAGGTTGTTGACGCCATTACCCTCCATGTATGTGGAAATGCCGTAGGCCGCCCGAACCACCGTATTGGGCATAAATCCGGGCTGCCAAGCGATCCCGATGCGTGGCTGGAAGTTGCCGCGGCCGTTATAAGTATTGTAGTTCGTACCGATCTGAGGCGCGCCGGTGAATCGGTCAAAATTGACGTTATTGATCTGATTGGCATCGCCGCGGGGCGTAGTCACCTCGTAGCGAAGACCGAGGTTCAGCGTAAGGTGGCTGGTGAGGCGCCAGTTATCCTGCACGAAGGCGCCAAAGAGGCTGTTGCGTAAGTTAAAATTCAGGGGCGTTCCGAGCGTGACGTCACTCGGGAGACCGAGGAGAAAATCAGCCACTCCGTTGCCAGGGACTGTTCCGGTAGCGCTATTACCCGTGTACTGCCCGCTGAAGGAAAACGAACCCGCCACGCCTTCATTTCCAGGGTAAACATCGTTCATGTAGTAATGAAAGAATTCCGCGCCAAAGTGAACGACGTGATTGCCGTGGGTCCAGGTAACGGCGTCTTCGGCCTCGATCGTAGTGTCGTGAAATATCTCAACGCTAGCCGTGCTACCGATGCTCGTGTAGGTCCCGCCATTACACCCTGTTCCGCTGAACGTAATACACGGGAGGATGGTCGTCGGAACACCTGGGATTCCAAAACTCTCAGGCAGGTTGACGCCAGTTGGGTTTGTATAGATTTGGTCGTTCGCCGGGAAGTCCTGGAAACCCACGCGAAACTCGTTGAGGATAGTGGGTGAGAAGGTATGGGCATAGTCCAAGACAAAATTCTTCAACGGATATTCCCTGGTGAGGTTCGGGAGCAACTGGATGCTGTTGGTGGTGTTGTTAATTACGTACTGCTGCGACCAGCGGCCCGTGATGTGATCCTTCTCGGTCGCCAGCCAATCCACCTTCGCATCACCCTGATAGGAGTCAATGTAGCTGTGTTGTGTATAACTTGTTTGGTTTGGAGCCGGGTAAAACGAAGACTTGAAAATATTCTGAGCGGCTGCACTTAGAAGCGGAACCTGATTATTCAGATAAGGCGTTCGCGCTGCTGGAGTGGCGCTCGAGAAGGGGTTGTAGAGTTGCTCCGAAAGGGTAGTGCAAACACCACCCGCAGTGAAACCGGTAGTGCAGAGCGATGAAAAGTCACCGGTGCGAAACGCCGCTGGAACCGAGGCGAAGGGCTGAGAAGTGGCAGGCGTGTTGTAGAGAGAGCCCTGGAAATCCGTAAAGAAAAACAACTTGTTCTTGATGATTGGACCGCCAAACGTCGCGCCGAAATTGTTGTACTGCAGCGGGTTGCGGGGCAGTATCTGCCCGCTCCCGCCGGGTTGTTGATTGAAGAAAGAGATGGCCTTGTTCTGCCAGGTGTTCGCATTCAGATCCGAATTGCGTAGGAATTCGTAAATGTCGCCGTGATACTGGTTCGTGCCGGACTTCAGGGTTTCCACCACCACGCCCCCGATGTAATTGCCAAAGTCTGCCGGAGCATTTCCCGCAATGATATTGAACTCCTGAATCGCGTCGGGACTGGGCACATAGCCAACTTCGTTGTTGTCCGCCTGGTTGGTATCCATTCCGTCCAACGAAAAATTGTTGTCTTGTTCACGAGCGCCATTTACGTAAGGACGTCCCGTGCCAAAGGTGGCCTGCGGCGCCTGGAAGGCAAAGATGTTCGGGCTGACTACTCCCGGCGCCAGCAAAGTCAGCTGGTTGATATTGCGGGTTGACAACGGCAGCGCGACAGCCGCTTGGTCATCAATGAGCGTCGCTATATGGGTAGAGTCGGTCTGCAGCAGCGGCGGTGCGGCGGTTACTTCCACCGTCTGCGACACGTTGCCCACTTTCAGCTGGAAATCCACACGGGCGATCTGATTGAGAATCAGAGTGAAGGGCGGGCGGACTTCCTTGGAAAAGCCCGCAGCTTGGACCGCCACTTCGATATTCCCTACCGTCACTTGCGGAAAGGTGTAGACGCCGGAGCTGTTGGTCTCGGTCGTCAAAGTGGTGCCGCGATCCACGTCGCGAGCGGTGACCGTGGCCTTAGTGACAGCTGCATCGGACGGGTCGGTGATGGTCCCGGTAATGGAACCCGAAGCTTGCTGGCTGAAGGTTGGAGTGACACCTAGGACGAGCCCGAAGACGAAAACCACGGAACACAACCGCGCCATGGTCGTGAAGCGCGCGTTCTTTTTCACAAAAGCCTGCTGCTGGATTTCTGTGCGGCAAAGCGGCATATATCCCCCATGCACCCAAAATATGACAAGAGCTATATAGCTGAATATTTCTGTTGTCAAGAGAAAAATGTAGTTGTATAAGCATTCGGAGAGATTTTCTGGTCACGCTCTATAGCGGATATCTTCGCTCTATAGCAGCCTATTTGTACTTGGGGGGCAGTTCCAGGCACCTGATAATCTCGCCGGGGCCTAACCTGCTAGACTCACAACATTTTCCGGAGCATTCATGACACCGATCAGCCGCAACGGGGAACCCACCTATAAGCGCATCCAGAACGTGATCCGCAAACGGATCGAATCGGGCCAGCTAAAGCCCGGAGACGCCGTGGCTTCCGAAAGAGAGCTGGCCAAGATGCACAAAGTCAGCCTGATGACGGCGCGTCACGCGCTGGCCGACCTGGCGCGAGAAGGCATGGTCGAGCGCCGCCACGGCTCGGGCACGTACGTCGCGCCCCCGAAAATACACTTCAACAAGCTGATGAGTTACACGGAGCAAATGGCCAGCCGCGGATTAGTGGGCAGGTCGAAGATTATTTCGTCCGGCGTGCTGGACACGGAGCACGAAATCGCGGCACGGCTTTCGTTGCCGGCTACGAGCCACTTGTTCATGCTGGAACGCGTGCGACAAGCGGGCGATGAACCTTTTGCGCTGGAAACGTGTTACTTGTCGGTGGACGAATTTCCAGCGTTAGCGGGTGGGACGCTGGAGCGCGGCTCACTGTTTGTGACACTCGAGCACGAATACGGAGTGGAACTGGCTTACGCCGACGAAGAAATTGACGCTACCGCGGCGGATTTGAAAACGGCGGAGCTGCTGACGGTGCCGCGCGGATCCCCTCTGCTGCGAATTCGCCAGCTAATTTTCACCACGAAGGGAAGAGCCTGCATGTACGTACTCGGCCTATACCGCTCCGGCCGCCACACTTTGCTGATTCGCAGATTCCGCTGACGCACACGATTTTCATGGCGCCTTTCCTGGGAACGCCATTTGCCTGAATGGCGTTTTTATCGGTTTCAAACTGCTCTTTCAGGCGAACCATGTCCCCGGCTTAGCTCGCGCGACATTTGCCAGGCGCAGAGCGCCGCCAGCGTCGTGAGGCAAATTCCCAGGCTCCATTTTTCCATCAGCAATTTCCCGACGCCGAACAGCGCGCTGTACACCATCACCGTGCCCAGAATCCAGCACCAAAGATTGCGACCCAGATCGTGCGTCGCGGGAATTTCCGGAGCGAGCGCAGAAATCGTCTTCCATCCCGTGACGTCCGGGCGCACTTTGCGATAGAACGAGAGCAGGATGCTGCTCGGTTCCGGCGCCGTGAGCATGGTGACCAGAATCCACACCGTCGTCGTGACGAACGTAGTGGTAAGCACGTTTTTCGCAAAGAGCACCGTGGCCGAGCCGATGTAGAACGTCGGCCGCCCGATCAGCGCGCTCCACAATCCTTCCGAGTTCAGCGCCAAAGTCAAAACCAGCGCGGTGATCATCGAAGAAATTTCGCTCCACGCATTGATGCGCCACCAATACCAGCGCAGCAAATAGACGCTGCCTGTCCCGGCGCCCACTTCCAGCACCGCTTGCCATCCGGAACGAATCGAAGCGAGTTGCGCGGAAACATAGCCGCTGGCGATCACCAGCAGCACGGTGACGACTTGCGAAGCGCGCACGTAGTGGCGTTCGGAAGCATGGCGCACCAGAAAGCGGCGGTAGAAATCTTCGACGACATACGAAGTGCCCCAGTTCAATTGCGTCGCGATCGTGGACATGAATGCCGCGAGGAATCCCGCGACGATGATTCCGCGCAACGCGTGCGGCACATGATCGTTGACGATCATCATGTAACTGGTTTCCGGATGCGCCAGTCCCGGGTACAGCACGATGGCCGCCAGAGCAGTGAGAATCCACGGCCAGGGACGCAGCGCGTAATGCGCCACGTTGAACCACAGCACGGAAAGCAAACCTTGGCGCTCGTCGCGCGCGCTGAAAATGCGCTGCGCAATGTATCCGCCGCCGCCGGGCTCGGCTCCCGGATACCAGAACGCCCACCACTGCACGCCGAGATACACGCAGAAAGTAATTACCGGCAGCGTCCACAGCGTTTCGCTCGCAAAACCCTGAGAGAAATCGGGAAGAAACCCGAGCGGATCCGCTCTGCCATTTTTCGCGCGCAGCGCTGCGATCTGGCCGATCATCGAGCTCATCCCGCCAGTCGCTTTCACGGCATACCAGGCGATCGCGATGACGATGCCCATCTTCAGAATGAATTGAAAGAGATCGGTCCACAGCACTCCGGAAAGTCCGCCCAGCGAAACATAGAAACCGGTGAAGGGAATCAGGAAAAAAATGCAGATAATCAACGCGTAGCCATCGGTGCCGGAAAATACTGGGCCGAAAAGTTGGGTAAGACCGCGGGACATGCTCTGCAGGAAATGCCATTGGCTGATGGTGACGCCCAGCGTCGTGCCCACGATATTGATCATCGCTTTCGTCACCCAGCCGAGAATCAGGCAGTTCATCAGCACGCCCAGGTAGATAGCGCGAAACCCGCGCAGAAATGCTGCGGGCTTGCCCGAATAGCGCATCTCGGCGAACTGGACGTCTGTCATTAGCCCGGAACGCCGCCACAAGCGCGCGAACAAGAATACCGTCATCATTCCGGACGGGAGGAACGCCCACCAGATCCAGTTGCCGGAGATTCCCTGGGTGTAAACCAGTCCCGCGACCAACAGAGGAGTGTCTGCGGCGAAGGTGGTGGCCACCATGGAGGTGCCCGCCAGCCACCAGGATACGTTTCGTCCAGATACGAAATAATCTTCGGAGCTTCTACCGGCGGAGCGGCGGAAATAGAGTCCCAGGAGAAGAGTAATCAGCAGATAAGCAATAATCGCGGACCAATCCAATAAAGTGAATGTCATGGCGGGGCGGATTTATGGCACACTTCGCCAGGTCGAGGCAACGGGAAATCGCGGTCAGCATATGACGTAACATTCTTGCGGCAGAGTTTCGTCCTCTAGGGCGAGCCAACTTCTCACGGTATCGTCCATCCCTTGCAGTCTGTCTCCCCGGCATGGCGCTCCGATTGGCTAACTACAGCACGTTCGGAAGCCACTGGAAAGAACCAGTTGACAATGTACGTCATTTGCGTAAATATTTACGCGTTATGCGTACGTCACGTATTCTCGACGCGCTCTTTCCTGCGACCCGGCAGAAGCTCCTAGCGGCTGTGCTCCTGTCGCCTGAAAAATGGTGGTACTTGTCTGAACTTGCTTCTCATCTCGGAACTTCTCCGTCCAGCCTACAACGGGAGCTCGATTCACTGACAGAGGGCGGCATTTTGGAGCGGAAACGGGACGGGAGGAGAATCTACTACAAGGCCCAAGCGAATTCTCCTGTCTTCAACGCGCTTCGGGAGCTGCTCTCAAAGACAGCGGGCCTTATTCCCGCGCTGCAATCCGAGATCGCAAAGTTCCACGGCAGGATCAGGTGGGCGGCAGTGTATGGCTCAGTTGCGCGTGGCGAAGAAGGATCTGACAGTGACATCGATCTCTTGTTGGTGAGCGACGTGGCGACTGTCGATCTGCTTCCCGCGCTGCGGCGGATCGAAGGGCGCTTCGGTCGCGAGGTGAATCTCACCCGCTACTCGGAAAAGGAATTCAGAGCTAAGATTCGCGACGGCGATCACTTTCTGAAATCGGTGATCAAAGATAAATTTGTAATGCTAATAGGTTCTCTGGATGATCTGGAAAAAACTACTAGCAGAACATAAAGTTCACACGCACAGCACCAGCAAGAAGGAGCTTGATGCCCTCCGCGCCGTCATCACGCGAGACCTATCAGATGCAGCGGTCAAGGGATTGTCGGAAGACCGCAGATTCGCGACCGCGTATAACGCAGCCCTTCAAGCAGCCAAGATGGCGATCGCATGCTCTGGGTATCGCCTTGCGAACACACCGGGGCATCACCGTTTGACATTCGACGCGGCGCGTCTTGCACTTGGCTCGTCGGCCGGTGGAGTCGAGGTGTGGCGCGGTGGTTTAGGCGGAGCCTATCTGTTACCGACCCTTTCGTTAGTCGGTGCCTCACTAGCTCCGCCTTGCTTCCGTTTCCACACCCCGCTCATCGAACCGGACGTGCGGATTTGCCGCATCCGGCTCTCGGAGAAGACTCACACAATCGCCGTGGCCATTGCATGTGACGCCGTCTGCAACTTCTGAAAACAATGCGGGAGTTGCTAGGCTCTTCGCCATTCTCCCTTTCCGTCGTCGCTTCTTGCGTCCGCCTTCAACTGAGGCTCCTTCCCTCCACCGGAGTTACCCGGCTTCATCAGTACTACGAGCCTCTCCGCCATCCCAGTCAGCCCAGCCTTTCTCTCACGAGCTGCCAGTTGATCCCTACTGCGATCACCGCTGGGACTTCCCGTGTTGCGTCTGATCCACTTGGCCTACATGCCGTCGCCAATACCCCGGCAGGTTCGATGGAAACTTGTTCGCTCGTGCTTTCCCATCGTCTTCGGCCTTCCCCGAATCGGAGGCGGGTCGGCTCCTGCATTGTCGGTTTCGAGGCCTGCTCAGCGTTCACTCACGTTACGGCCTGCATGCTCACCGAGTCGCCTATGCGACCTTCTACACCGAAGGCTTCAGCAGCTTCGTTGCCTCCGCCGCTGCTTCGGTTGCTACCGGGTGGAACGAACCAGTTCCCGGGCGGGATTTCTCTCCCGCTGAGGATCAGCGCCTTTTCACGGCGCACTCCGGTCTCTCGATTACTTTGAAACCTGCCGACGGAAACGAAATGTCATTGATTACGATCATGCGTTCGTGGCTACAAAGACCGAAGCGGAAGAGATTGTTGCTGAGGCCCAAGCATTTTTCAAACTTGTCGAGAACTGGATCGCGGCACATCATCCCAAGCTGATTCCTTGATTGGATACGGCGTGGTGCTCTGGTCTTCGTAACCGCGTTTTCAGATTTGCATTCGCCGATGAACGACGTGCTAATGTCAACATCAGAACTTGGGTGCGGGATTGGGTGCAGCTAAAAGGGCAAGAATTACTTACGAATTCGTGTAAGCGACGCCAGATAAGGCATTTAGATTCTTGGCATCATCGGCTATTAACAGAAGGGTTGCTAGTTCGAATCGAGCTCGGGGAGTCACTCCGTGCGAATTTGCGGACCCGTGAGAAACTCCCGCAACTGAAAAAGTTCCAGGTCGCGCGTTTGGCGATCGACGGTCACGCGGTACGCTTCCAGAGCCAGCGTTCCTATGTTGTTTCGATATCTTCCGCAGAGACCTGAGATGACGCACGGCGACAGAGTCGAGATGTCGATTTATGCGTATGCGCATGCTTTCGCGGCTGCACGCTTCGTTGGGTCGTCAGCTTTCGTTCTCGCCTTTTCTTTTGAACTTTGCCTTCTCCACGATTTCCACAATCTTGCATCCCTTCCGGTCAAAACCTCAGATATGCGTGAGTGTGCCGGTAACTTTGGTGCGACGCAGGGCCCAGGCAAACACCAGGAACGATAACGGGATCAGGATCGCGGCGAAAAGCAGCAGAGCCGCGATGGAGGGCCACAGCTGGCGCCATCCCGCACCGCTCAGCAACGCGGCGCGCATTCCTTCGAGGGAGTAAGTGACGGGAATCAGGCGCGCCAGGAAGCGCAGCGGACCGGGCAGCACGCTGACGGGATACATCATCCCGCCGACCAGACCTGAAATTCCTAACACGAGCCACTTTGCGGGATTTCCGCGCTTAAAGAGAATCGAATAGCCGGCCGATATAATTCCCAAACCTGCAAACGCAAGAATTGATGCCAAGAGAATCGCGGCGGCTCCCGGCCAATTCGCCGCCCGCGGCGTGAAATCGAAAAGCAGCGCGCCCCACGCGAGATAAACGCACGTCCGCAGCGCGAGGGCCGTAAAGGGATACACGGCCGAGCCCGCCAGGATGACGGGGAGCGAAGTCTGCGTCACCAGCAGGGCTTCGAGGGTGCGATTCTGCCGCGCTTCCTCAATGCTGGAATCGAAGGCAGTGAAAGAAACGCTGAGATAATCGAAAAACGCGAAACCCACCAGCGCAAACGCAAAATAATTGGTGCCGCCGGGCAGCGCGCGAGTGAGCTCCGTACTTTCCACGAAGCGTGACAGATAATAAAAGGTGGCGACGCCGAAAAGAGCTTCGATCGTTTCCAGCAGCAGCGCGCCGCGATATCCCCGAGCAATCGCAAAATCGCGCGCGAAAAATGCCGCAATCTTCCGCATGGTGCGTGCGAGGTTCATGACTGGACCTCGGCAGGCGCGGAATGGCGCGCCAGGCGCGTGACGGCTTCTTCCAGGTTCGCTGCGCCGGTCGCAGCACAAAGGCCGCGCGGCGAATCAAAAGCCGTGACGCGTCCTGCATCAAGCAAGAGCACGCGGTCGGCGATTTGCGCAACTTCACTCAACGTGTGCGACGCGAAAAGCAGCGTGGTGCCGTGCTGCCGCACCAGATCGTCTTTCAACAGCCGCCGGAAATCCGCAGCCGCCAGCGGATCCAGGCTGCGCGTCGGTTCGTCGAGCAGCAACACAGCGGGTTGGTGCAACATCGCGCGCGCCAGACCCACGCGATGGGTCATGCCCGTAGAAAGAGTGCGCACCTGACGATCGAGTTCCGCGGCGATGCCCATGCGCTCCGCGGTGAGCGTGATGCGTGCACGCGCTTCCGCGCGGGACATGTTGTTCATGGCCGCGAAGAAACTCAGATTTTCCCGGGCGCTCAGACGAGTGTAGAAACCCTCATCGCCGCCGGTGTGGTAGCCGAACTGGCGCCGCGCGCGGGAAGGCTGGCGCTCGACGTCGCAATCGGAAATTGCCGCGCGGCCATGCGTGGGAAGAATCAGTGTAGCAAGAATGCGAAGCAGCGTGGACTTGCCCGCGCCATTCGGCCCCACGATTGCTGCGGCCTCACCGGGCTGCACCACAAAGGAAATCCCGGCGAGAGCGTGCTCCGTAGGACGCGCGATCGGTTGCAGCAACGCACGCCATCCGGATCGCGCAGGCGGAAAATATTTTTCAAGCGCTTCAACGGAAATAGCGGGCGAAGACATTACAGCCGTTATAACTGATATCGCCTCGACGAATCCAGTTCCGTCATTGCTGTTCGGAGCAAGTGACAGTAGAATAGGTCAGGTCGAGTCGATAACGCAGGGCGTGTGTATCGAACCGGTCCTCCGCCACAGAACTGGCAGGCGGAAGATTTGCCCCAGCCCAATACCACGGGAGCGGCCGCAATGGACGCACCTCTCTCCTTACATACGATTGTTGTAGCTGCTTCTGAACAGGTGTCGTGTCCTCTCGGTGAGGAATCGGCGATCTTGAATTTGAAGAACAGCGTGTACTACGGAATGAATCCGGTTGGCGCGCGTGTTTGGGATTTGCTGAAGCAACCGAAGAGCGTCACGGAACTGCGCAACGCCTTGCTGGACGAATATGAAGTGGACGAAGTGCGCTGTGGCGACGATCTACTGGCGCTGCTGGAAACCATGCGCAGCGAAGGGCTGATCGAAGTTCGCGACGCGGCAGCCAGTGCGTAAACAGCGCGACTTTGTTCTGGCAATCGGGTTCAGAATGACACTGCGCGCTTTGTGGTCTATGGCGGCTTCGATGCCGATAAGGCAATCATGATGGAACGCTGGCAAAAATTCTGGCGACTTAGCGGATATGAGCGCGGGATCGCGTTGGAAGCGGCCGGCGGACTTCTAGTTACCTGGCTGGGCCTGCGGCTCGCGGGATTTCGCCGCTGGAAGAGTGCATTGGCGCATCTGGCTCCATCGGCGAATGCTACGGCGCGCCAGCAAAACGCATCGCAACGAGAGTCCGCGGAAGTGATTGCACGCATGGCCGCGGCTGCGGCGCGCAATGTTTTCTTCCGTACGAATTGCCTGGAACAGTCGCTGGTGCTGTGGTGGCTGCTGCGCCGGCGCGGAATTGCAGCGGAATTGCGCATCGGAGCGCGCAAGGAATTCGAGCGCTTCGAAGCGCACGCGTGGGTGGAAGTGGATTCGGCGGCGCTGGACAACGCGGGCGCGGAGCATCTTCACTTCGTCCCCTTCGACGGTCCCATCTCGCCCCTGGAGGCGCGAACCGAGTGAGCGGCATCGTGGGCATCTACGATCGCAGCGGTGCGCCGGTGGACCGGGCGCTGTTGCAGGCGCTAGCTCATTTTCTTTCCTACCGAGGTCCGGACTGGCGTGACACGTGGTCGAGCGGTCCGATCGGTTTCGGTCACACCATGCTGCGCACCACGCGCGAATCGCAAATCGAGCGGCAGCCGGCCAGCCAGGACGGCCAACTCTGGATTACGGCAGATGCGCGGATCGATTGTCGAGAGGAGCTGAGAACCAAACTCGCGCAGAAGAGCCTCGGCGCGCCCGGCCGCACGATACCTGACTCCGATTTGATTTTGCACGCGTATGCGGCGTGGGGCGCTGATTGCGTTCAGCACTTGCGCGGGGATTTCGCCTTCGCGATCTGGGACGCGCGCAACAAACTGTTGTTCTGCGCGCGCGATCATTTTGGAGTGAAGCCTTTTTACTACTCCGAACTGGGAGAACTTTTTCTTTTCAGCAACACGCTCAATTGCTTGCGCCAGCATCCGGACGTTTCCGAGGAATTGAACGACGCCGCTATCGGTGATTTTTTGCTGTTTGGATTGAACTGTGACGATGCTACGACAACCTTCCGCGATATCCGGCGCCTGCCCGCGGCGCACACCATGACCATTTCCTCCGAGGGCCTGCGCATCCAGCGCTACTGGTCGGTGCCCACCGACGGGCGCATCCGCTATCGCCGCGTGGAAGATTATGTCGAACATTTCCAATTCTTGCTGCAAGCGGCCGTGGCAGACCGCACGCGCGTCGATCGTGCGGGAATATTGTTGAGCGGCGGATTGGATTCCGGCACGGTGGCGGCCACTGCGCGCGAGCTTTCTGGACGTGTTGGCGGTACGCTGGATTTGCGCGCCTACACGGTGGTGTACGAATCGTTGTTCCCTGATGAGGAAGGCGCATATGCCCAACAGACCGCCAACTTTCTCAATATCCCGATTCAGTTTATCCCCATGGATAACGTGCAACCATTCGAACACTGGGACGATCCGGACCTCAACATGCCCGAGCCTGTGGACGATCCCTGCATCGCGGGGTTGTTCGATCAGTTTCGTGCAATTTCAGAAGCTTGCCGCGTAGTGCTTTCTGGAGAAGGAAACGACGCCCTAATGCACTTTCAGATGTGGCCCTATGCGAAGGACATGGCGCGAAATAGAGAGTGGCAAAGGCTACTGACGGAGACTTCTCGCTACGCTTGGCTCCGGCCTTCTCCTCTGCCTGGAATTTGGCGGCGGGCTAAAAACCTATTTGGAAAAGCTCCGACTTCCTCGGAATACCCGCCTTGGCTCGCGCGTGACTTTGCTCGGAGATTGAATCTGCAAGAGCGTGCGAAACAGTGGCGGCTGCTCCGGTTTCTCCGCCTCACCCGGTGCTTACCGAAGGCCATGCCTCGCTTTCGCAACATTGGTCTCACATGTTCGAACTCGAAAATGCCGGCGTGACGCGTTGCCCGGTTGAGGTGCGACATCCATTTTTCGATCTGCGAGTCGTCAATTTTCTTCTCTCGCTTCCGCCGTTCCCTTTGTTTTTTGAGAAGAGGTTATTGCGTGAGGCGGTTGCGGGGCGACTGCCCGAGAGCATTCGCACACGGCGGAAAAGTCCCTTGGCGGGCGATCCGTTGGCAGCACATCTTCGACGAACGCGGGACGAAGTGGCTGGATCAGCGAACCTGGAGCGAAGAGATGGAGTCCTACGTCGATACGTCCGTTCTTGCGGCGCTCCGTAGAAAGCGACCCTCGGGAACCGTCGAGGCGAATTTTCGCCCTATCTGTCTCAACTTTTGGTTGCAGTCAGCGCGCAGAGTCCGGTATAACTTGGACGCGGAGGTCCGCAATGGCTAAGCCCGTAGTACGGGAGCCGAAGAAACCCTATTCATCTCCTATCATAACCCTGTACGGAACTGTGAAGGAACTCACGCGAGGCAAACTCGGTAGCCACGGCAACGACGGCGGCAAAAAGCCGCTCAATCGGACACGCTTCTAGGGAATCTCGTCCCAAGCGAGGAAATTCCGGTCATTCACCCAAACACGCCTTCGTTCTCTGCGATCCGCAAAAAGCATCGCTACAGCAGGACGATACTGTGCAGCAAAGCAGAATCGAGATACTGTTTGCATGGGATAGGCGTATTCCTTTGACCGACTTCAGTTTTACATACACCGTCTTCGGTTTGTCGCTTCGCTCGAAGCGAGCAAATTCCTGGATTGACACTCGCAAAACAGTCGGCTGCAGACCCTGCTGTGGGCATTCACCTGAACGATTCACCCCTTTCGACCGGGATCCTCCAGTCCTTTCACGAACTACTAACCTATGTCAGCCCTTACAACGATGAAGCAGGTAACGCCGCTCTGAAGATGTGGAGCATCGGAAGCGGAGACTTTAGCCGGCTGGCGTACTCGGACGGAACGCAGTTCTGGCTGAACCGAGAAGGAACCGAGATCTGGGCGACTTGGCCCGAGAATTTAACGATCGAGGACGTGGCTACCTATCTATTGGGTCCAGTTCTCGGGACTATTATTGCGGCTGCGAGGGGTGACGTGTTTGCACGCCAGCGCCGTGGCGTTCGGCGAACAAGCCGTGGCCTTTGTGGGCTCCGAGGGCGCGGGAAAATCGACGACAGCGGCGGCATTGGCGTTGCGGGGCCATGCCATCCTATCCGACGATGTGGTCGCGCTCGCAGAGCGCAATGGATCGTTCTTTGTTCATCCTGCGTATCCCTATCTCTGCCTTTGGCCCGAATCTGTGCAATCCCTCTACGGCTCCGCGGATGTGCTCCCGCAATTTAGCGCGAGCTACGAAAAACGGCGCCTTGCGCTTGGAAAGCAGGAATTGCGCTTCGAAGAACGGCCTTTGCCTTTGGGGGCGATTTATATTCTGGGAGAACGACGTGGCGATCCCGCGCCGCTGGTGGAAGAGATCACGCCGCAACAGGCGTTCCTATCGCTGGTAGCCAATACATTCGCAACAAGTATCCTTGATAGCAACATGCGCGCCAAGGAATTCGAAAGCTTGGGGCGTTTGGTCCCAAGCGTGACGATCCGCCAGCTCTACGCGCACGAGGACGCCAGTCGGCTTACCGGACTTTGCGACCTGCTCAGCGATGAAGCAGAAAAGATGCATGTATAAAAGTCGACAATCCCTCCCTGCAGTGGGCTTTAGTGAGTTCGCTCGTCAAATTGAGTGGCGCTTTGCATACCAGTAGTGGAATAACCAGACATCCACGGTTTTCCCGATAATTAAGGTGTGCTACCATCCTCGATCAAATGGCGTGTCCGTCCCCCATGATTGGGCGTCGTTTACTGAGCCGGTGGGTTACCCTGCGCTCAGGAACTGAAGAGCTTGCAATCTGCCTCCAGCCGGGGATTACCAAAATTCCTTTCAGCTCACGAAACATCATTCGGGAAAACGGAACCTGAGGAGAACTTCCATGCAGACGAAGTCGCCCGTAGCAAGAATCGCAGCTTACGTCGCAGCAGCATCGGCCATTTCTGCGCTATTTATATTTGCCGCGCATTCACCATGTGCGAACGAGGTCGCTCGTCGTTGCCGCGCAACCGGCCGTCGTCGCGGCCGATTTGGCCGCGCCGGACACCGGGTCGGTGAAACTCAATTGGACGAACGCATACGGCAAGCTGCCGCTGGCGTTCGAAGCCAATCAGGGGCAGACAGCAGCGGAAGTCCGGTTCCTTTCCCGGGGTGATGGCTACTCGTTGTTCCTGACGGAGCAGGAGGCCGTTTTGGCCCTGCGCCACTCCAGACCCGGCGCCGCCCGGCGACTTGATCGCACAAAATTGAGCAAGGTGCGCAGCAAGATGCGCACCTCCGAAAAACCTGCCGTCCTTCGCATGCGGCTCGACGGCGCCAACCCGAACGCGACCGTTGCTGGCGTCGAACGAATGGCCACCAAAGTCAACTACTTCATCGGGAATGACCCGGGAAAGTGGCATACCGATATCCCAACCTATTCGCAGGTGAAGTACCACGAGGTCTACCCCGGCGTGGACTTGCTTTTCTACGGCAACCAACGGCGTCTGGAATACGACTTCTTGGTGGCCCCGGGAGCGGATGCGAAAGCGATCACCCTGGATGTACAAGGCGCGAGCAAGTTGCGGATCGACCAGAACGGAAATCTGCGGATGAAAGTGGCGGGTGGCGAAGTCGAGCTGCAGAAGCCGGTCATCTACCAGGAAGTGAACGGCGAGCGCCGCGAGATCGCGGGAAATTACGCGATCGCGAATAATCGCGAGGTCCACTTTTCGATCTCGAGCTATGACGGTACTCGGCCTTTAACGATTGATCCTGTTCTGAACTATGTCACGTACCTTGGCGGTTCGGGCACCGATGTGGCCCGCGGAATTGCGGTGGATACGGCAGGGGATGCCTACGTTGCCGGTCAAACAACATCCTCGACAGATTTTCCGACTAAAAATCCGGAGTCGACCACCCCGCCGGACACCGCGGCGATTGGTACTGCGTTTGTTTCCGAACTGAACCCCACGGGCACTGCACTCCTTTATTCTACCTACCTCGGTGGCAGCGGGAATGGCTCTCTCGGCGACGGCGCGATGGCGATCGCGGTCGACACGGCAAGCCCTGCGAATATCTACGTGACCGGCTTCACAGGTTCCCCGGATTTTCCGGTTAGCGCAAATCCGTTAATAAATCAGCCCGGGCCAGCCGGAACCAGTACTAACGGCTCCGCGTTTGTCACCAAGCTCATTCCTGGCAATATCGGCGCAGCCCAACTCGCGTACTCCAGCTATCTGGGCGGCGATACCCAGGACGAAGGAAACGCCATTGCGGTTGATTCTAACGGGAACGCGTTCGTCGCGGGACTGACACTTTCGACGAATTTCCCGACAACAGCAAACGCGATTTCCACTTCCCTGCTAAACCCGAATGGAAGTGCTTTTCTGACGGAAATCAATACCACGGCAATAACGGGTCCCGCATCGAAGGTGTATTCGACATACTTTGGCGGGACAAACGGCGCAGGAAACGCTTTTTTGTTCGGGGATAATGCGATGGGGGTAACAGTCGACGCTAGCTCGAACGCATACATCACGGGAACAACTACGTCCACCAACTTCCCTGTAACCGCTCATGTCGTTAGTTCCTGCCTAACTGACGTGAACGGAATCGCTTTCGTTTCCATCATCAACACAGCCACTCCGGCGATGACGTTTTCGACTTGCTTGGGGGGCGCGGCGACACAGACCCAGGGAGCCGGGATCGCACTGGGCCCAAACAATATCGTGTACGTGACCGGTGAGACGTCGTCGCCTGACTTTCCAGTTACCGCGAACTCGATTCCCCCGGCGGGGCCCGTAACGACTGGAGTGGCATTCGTTTCACTGCTCAACACCGCCAGCGCAACTCCTAACCAGTATTCAACGTTTTTGGGTGGGAAAGGCGGTGATGCCGGCTTGGGGATCGCCACGGATGCGGCGGGGAATGCATATGTGACGGGCGGGACAGGTTCTCCCGAATTTCCAATCACTCAGGGCGCGATTCTTGAGACTTTGAAGAACCCGAATGCTACCGGCTTCGTCGCGAAAATCAACCCTGGTGGAAACGGAATAGCCGACCTGCTTTACTCCAGTTACTTTGGAGGGAGCGGAAATGGTGCGATCAACGACGCTGGTAACGGGATTGCCGTATCCGCGGCTAAAAATGCTTACATCACAGGTCAGACTTCTTCTTCAGATTTGCCGGTGACCGCTGGCGTAATCCAGTCGAAGTTAAACAGTACAACGACGAACGCATTTGTCGCAGAGCTCTCTCTACTGCCGACGATCTCGGCATCCCCCACCAGCATTAACTTCGGCACTCAGCTCGTTGGCACGCCGACGTCACCCGCGCAGATCGTTACGCTGACGAACAACACGTCGTCGGCGATCACGCTCACCCCACCGCCAGTCAGTTTCACTGGTGCGAACCCAGGGGATTTCGCAGTTGACCCACTCACGACCACCTGCGGTGCGTCTCTTGCAGCCTCCCCGGCCACCTGTACATACGGACTTATCTTTAAACCATCGAATCCGGTCGGCGAGTCAGCAACGTTTAACGTGTTTGACAGCGCCGACACATCCGCTCATCCGATCCAGGTTGCCCTCACCGGCACCGGCACTGCCGCCGGAGGTAACATCACGTTTACGCCCACGAACCTCACGTTCGCCGGCCAACTGCTGACCACCACCAGTGCCACGCAGACCGTCACGATCAGCAACCCAAGCACGACAGTCCCGCTGACCATTTCGGCGATTTCGATTCCCGCCGCCGATCCGTTTACGATCACAAACACCACCTGCCCGACGCTGCCCGTCGTACTCACCGTCGCACCAGGCGGCACCACCTGCGTCCTGACGCTTACGTTCAATCCAAGCGCAACCACCACTCCCGGCCCCGTTAGCAGCGCCATTACAGTTACGGACTCTGCCAACGGTAGCCCGCACACAGTGGCTCTGGCTGGCACAGCATGGGACTTCTCGGTTACCGCTGCGGCCATCAGCGTGGCCAAGGGCGCGACCGGCTCGTTCCCGGTGGTCGTCACCGGACTGGGCGGCTTCACCGGACCGGTGGCTATGGCCTGCACCCCCGGTATGTTGATCACTTCGTGCTCCGTGCCGACCACCCCTGCGGCGCCGGCTCCTGGCGCTACAGTGAGCGGTGCCATTACGGCGTCGTCCTTCATCGTGCCACCGCAATCCATGAAGGTGCCGCCGTCGGCGTTGCTGCGGCAAGTGCTCTTCATCATGCTGGCGATTGGTCTGCTCTTCATGCTTCCTGAAGCCCGGCGATTCCGCAAGCGTCTGGGACTTGTAGGAGCCATGATGGTGTTCGTGCTCGTGGCAGGTTGCAGCGGAGGATCAGGGGGAGGATCCAAGTCCTCAACCCTGACGATTACGCCGTCGTCAGGTACTGTCATGAAACCAGCGATCACGGTGAACGTAACCATCACGCAATAAAAACCGATTCAACCGCAGTTCAGGCCGCGCGCCCTGTCTTGCAGGCCGCGCGGCCTTTTTTTGCGCGCGGGCAGTTCGCGTCGACAGGCTATTCGATTCAACTCTTCCAACCGCCGGTGTCGAGAACGGGCGCCGACGAACCACCCCGCCTTCGTCGTCAGATGATTTGCGCCCAGCACTACACTTTGCGGGCCTTTCCATCTATCCTAGTGAGCCGCCGTGTGCCAACGTATTCCCGGCCGCCCGCATCTGAAAACTCGCACAATGAAAAATAAGGAACACCAAGCCATTTCTGGAGGACGCGGTTGATGAAAAAGGTAGCAGGAATTTTGATTCTTTTCGCTTTCTTCGGCTTGCGTGTCTCGGCGCAAGAGCTGTCGCTGTTCGGTCCATTACCGGTTAGCCCCATGCCTGTTAGTTCCATGCCCGTCAGTCCCGAGCCGGTGGAGCTGACGCCCGATCTTCCGCACATCCCGAAACCGCACGTTGACAAGCCGTCCCGCTCGAATTTCGAACTGGGCGGCGGATATATGTACAGGTCGTTGTCGCAGGCCGACGGCCACCGCCTGAACATGAATGGATTTTCGATGTACGCGGACTATCGCATTTTCCGCTGGTTAAGCCTCGGCGCCGATCTTTCCGGCGCGTACAACCTCAATAGCGTGAACGGGAACACGCAGCTTTATACGTTGATGTTTGGAGCGAGGATTTATCCGCTAGGGCACCGGCACAAGATCACGCCGTTTGGTGAAGTGTTAATCGGAACGGGCTATTCCGGTTACACCCTGGAAAGTCAGGGCGGCTTCAATCCCTACAGTCATTGGGGCTGGGCCAACACATGGATGGGCGGAGGCGGCTTCGACGTGAAATTCAAGAAGCGCTGGACCATTCGCCTGCTCGAGATGGACTACGAACATACCAATTTCAATCAGATTAATGCCAGCAGCTACGGCGGCACAGCCCAGGGAAATTACCGCGCCGCGGTTGGCATGATTTATCGCTTCGGCGTGAAGTAAACGCGTGATTCGTATCGCGCGGCTCGTCACCCGACGTTCGATCGCAATCGCGACTACCGCGGCATCCGCAGAGCTAGTGTGATTGTGAGCGCATCGTCGCACACGCTGCCGGGTGATTTCCGTAATATTACGCACCGCGCAATTTGAATTTAGCCTTGCGAAACTACCGATAGTCATAGGACATTACCGCTCTGTGCAGCCAACACTCCAGGGCTCTCCGGCGCGACCAGCGATTCTGGTGTTTGCGCTGGCGGTCGGTGCATTGCTCTGCTATCAGGCGGGCAGGCTTTGGCTCGCCGACCATCGCATTCATTCCAACCGCCTTGAGGTTATCGAGCGTGGCGCTGCGCTCGAACCCGGAAACGCCGAGGCCTGGGACCTGCTGGGCCGTCACCGGCAATTGGATTTCGAGAACGCTGACCCGCTGCAGGAACTCGCGGACTACCAACGGGCCGTGCAGGATGATCCGCTCTCCGCAACCTACTGGATGAACCTGGCCGGCGCCTATGAAGCCAACGGAGATTTAAGCAGCGCGCAGAATGCGTTTGAACACGCGCGCGCCGCGTACCCACTCTCCGCCGAGGTCGCCTGGAACTATGGAAATTTTCTGCTGCGCCAGGAAAAAGAAGCCGAAGGCTACGCCGAAATTCGCCATGCGGTGCAATCAGACCCAAAGCTACGAACCCTCGCAATCTCTCGCGTGTGGCGATCGAGCCACGACGTAGATATTCTGCTCGATCAGGTGTTGCCCGCGGATGTGAACGCTTACATTCAAGCGCTGAATTTTTTCGCCTCGATTCGCCAACCGGATGCCGCGCTCTCGGTCTGGAGGCGGCTCATTTCCCTGGGGCAGAACGTGCCTTTGTCGCGCACGTTTCCGTTTTTCGACGAACTGATTCTGGACGACCGCTCCGCCGACGCCAGGCAGGTGTGGATCGAAGCTCTCACCGCGGCCGGCTTGGCCCACGATGAACCGCTGAATCATTCGCTGGTGTGGAACGGCGCATTTTCCAGTGACTTCAGCAATGGCGGCCTGGGGTGGCGGTGGAACTCTCCCATCGGCGGTGCGGTTGATTTCGACACGGCTCCTCCCTCCTCCGGTGTGCGCGCCGTGCGGCTGGATTTCGGCGGCGGCACAAACCTGGAACTTACGCAACCCATGCAGTACGTACCCGTCGAACCCCGGCATACCTATCATTTCCACGCCTACATGCGCACCGAAGAGATCACCACCGAAAGCGGAATACGCTTTTCCATTGTGGATCCCAATCACAACGACGCAGTAAACGTCCTGACTGATAATTTTATGGGCTCTCACCCCTGGACTGCCTTGGACACGGACGTGACCACCAGCTCGGAAACCCACTTCTTGCTAGTGCGCCTGTGGCGCGCGGGCAGCCGCTTGTTCGAAAACAAGCTGAGCGGCACGGTGTGGATTGCGGACGTCTCGCTGATTCCTGACGAAGATTTGGGGAACACCTCGCGATGAAATTGATCCGCGCCGGTCTGATGTTCCTCTTCGCGTTTGCCGTGCTGGCTTTTGGCGCGGTCGAAGTTTGGTCGGGATCCATTCTGGAAATTGGTGCGAGCCTGCTGTTCATTGGCTGGGCGGCGCTGGTTTTCCTGGATCACCGCGTCAAGATTTACTGGAGTCCCCTGAATTGGCCTTTGCTGGGATTGTTCGGCATCGGACTCGCACAGCTCCTGCTGCGTGCCACACCCTATCTGTTTTTGACGCGCGTCGAACTGTTGAAGCTCGCCGCGTACCTGCTGATCTTTTTTCTTTCCACGCAAGTCTTTCGCGAACGTCGTGATTTATCGAACCTGGCATGGTTCCTGATTCTCTTGTGTTTCTCTGTGTCGCTGCTGGGCATCGTGCAACACTTCACCTCCGACGCGAAAATCTACGGATTCCGCACGCTCACCGCGGGCGGCGATCCCTTCGGCCCGTTCGTGAACCGCAATCATTTCGCCGGGTTCGTGGAACTCACACTTCCGGCCGGCCTGGCGTTACTGATCTTCCGCGGATTGCGCCGCGACATGATTCCATTGACCGGATTGCTGACCATCGTTCCCGTCGGCGCGATGCTTCTTTCCGGATCGCGCGGCGGTATCGTCAGCTTCGCTTTCGAAGTCGCCGTGCTGGCGTTGCTGGCGCGTCTACGCAAAGCGCCGGAAGGTCCGCGGTTGGTGGCCCTGGCGATTGTGGGATTCGCCGCCCTGGCTTTGGTCGCGTGGTTGGGCGCGGGCAGAGCAATCGAACGATTTTCAACTCTGCATAAGGGAGACGTCTCGCTGGCGCGCCGCGGCGCTATGGTTCGCGGAGCAGCGCATATTTTTTTCGATCATCCGCTCAAAGGCACGGGGCTGCGCTCGCTGGTCGTGGTCTTCCCACGCTACGAAATTGCTTATGATGGCTACGTCGTGGACCATGTCCACAACGACTACATGGAACTGCTCGCCGAAATGGGCATCCTCGGCGGCCTCTGCGGCCTGGCGTTCCTGTGGATTTTATTTCGCGACGCGCGCAAAAGCTTCATCGCCGAACAAGGTCATTTTTCGCGCGCGCTCCACGCAGCAGGCATCACTGCGGTTTGCGGTCTTCTCGTTCACAGCTTAGTCGACTTCAATCTGCACATCCCTTCGAACGCACTGCTGTTTCTGCTGCAAGCCTACCTTGCCACATCGGCGCCTCTCCCCTCGGAGTCGCCGATGACGCGCCGGCGGATCCGCTTTCACGCGCATGACCCGCTAGAACAATAGCCGCCACTACAGTCTCTCTCTTGCCTCGTTTAGTGACACGTCAAATTGAGCCTGCTTAAGCCGCAGCAACGTTCCCTACTGTCTTTCATACCAACATTGAGATGCATTGGCTTGGCTAAGTTCGTTTCGTTAGAGACTTGTCGTCGTACTTTAGACGAGGTACGGGTGGCATTCCGACTTTCGAGCGAGGCGAACCGCACCAGCGATTTAACGGCGAGTTTATTTCGACAATTGGTCGATGAATGGCCGTGTCTGTATCAAAAGGCACCCAAAAACGGCGCAACGCTGAGCGGCTCGGTCGTCATGTGACGGGACGAACACAGAGAGAAACCTGCTAGCTGCGAGTAAGACCTACAACCTGCTGTTGACAGCCGTGGGCTGCGCTAGGCATAGTATTTGAGGGGTTTATCTGTCTTATGCGTATAACAGTCCGTCGGATGCTGGACTGGCTCGGGAAGCCTGTCTTAATAGTTATCTTATCCATTCTTTCAAGCTCACAGGCTACTTACGGTCAGGGCAAAGACGAAACCACACAGCAAACGAACGAGAAGATTCAGGAACTCGCCAGTCTCGGAAAATCGACACTTGTAGACATCCCCATTGGAGCGGGCGACTTACTCCATATTGAGGTGTTTGACGTTCCGGAACTCTCTCGGGATATCCGCGTTAGTACTACAGGCCAGATTGGTTTTCCCCTTGTTCATGACAGAATCAGGGCGGCTGGCGTTACCACATTTCAACTAGAACAGAAGATCCAGGAACTTCTTCGTCAGAACGGATTGGTTTCAGATCCACAGGTTTCCGTCTTTATTAAAGAGCAAAACAGTCAGCCCGTAACGATAATCGGAGCGGTAGTGCGTCCGATGACGTATCAAGTGAACCGGCCGACGAGCCTACTCGAACTGATCGCAAACGCGGGAGGCATTATAGACGGCGCCGGAACGGTTATACTAATCACGCGTCGGGCCGAAACAGAATCGGTAATGCCCATATCTAGCTCACCCAATAGCAGCGAGCCCGCTGCTAGCGACTTGGACGCTGGCGCAAAAACGATCAGGATTCAGCTGCAAGATTTGCTTAACACCGAGAATGCTGCTTTCAATATCCCGATCTATGGGGGGGACGTCATCAACATCCCGGTTGGCGGTATTGTCTACGTGATGGGGGGCGGGATATCGCAGCAAGGGGGATACGTGGTACAGAGTCATGGTGAACAGATCACCGTACTGAAGGCCGTCGCACTCGCCCACGGACTCGGCGGTTACGCAAAGCCGGACGATGCCGTGATTTATCGCCTTAATCCGAACACAGGAAAACGCGAAGCGATACCGGTCCACATCAAACAGATAGCAAAAAATAAGTCTCAAGATGTTGCGATGAAATCAAACGACATTCTATATGTCCCCGATAGTCTCGCCAAAAAAATTGCGGCCAAAACTGCCGAGGCGGCTGTTAGCATTGGCACCGGCGTCCTCATCTATCGCTCCGGGAGTTATTGAACAGGGCCGAACAGACGCTGTTAGTTTAGTCGATTCATGAATATTTGAGGACTGCTACCTAAATGGAAGAAGCATCCAGAATCATTGCACGAGACCGGAGAGCCGGGGAATCGTTGGCGGTGATTCCGGTCCCCTCGGCCAACGCGTGGGAACAGATGCCACGGGAGCCGCACCTCCTTGATTACCTGATTATCCTTCGCAAGCATCAATGGCTGATTCTTACGTTTCTGCTGACTGTCGTGACTGTGGTCACAATCGCTTCATTCAAGATGAAGCCGGTTTATGAAGCGGCGGCACGCGTCGAAGTGGACAAAGAATCCCAGAATACGCTTCCGTTTCAGGGCGTGAACTACGACGAATACGTCGACATGGAGAACTACATCTCGACGCAAATCGAGATCTTGCAGAGCGAAACCCTCGCATTGCAGACGATCAAGACTCTCAACCTCGATCGACATCCCGATTTCGAGGGGTCAACGGACCCGTTCGCGTTGCCACACGGCGGCCCAGGCGCGAAGCGCCCAGCTATCCTTGGCGCCTTTCTAGGGCGACTCCGTGTCAAGCGCATACCAAACAGCCGCCTGGTCGAAGTGCGGTTCGAATCCGAAGACCCGCAGCTCGCCGCTACTGTTGCCAACACGCATCTCCAAAATTACATCGAACAGAACTTTCGGAGTAAGTACGACGCAACAACGCAAGCGTCGAAGTTTCTCTCCGGGGAACTCGAAGAACTCCGCATCAAAGTTGAATCATCCGAAAATGCCCGCATCGCCTATGAGCGGCAGAACCAGATCTGGCAAATCGATGAGAAGCAGAACATCACGACCCAGACAATGGGGGACTTGAATAGGTCCGTCACGGACGCCCAGACCAACCTGGCGACAAAAGAAGCTATATACCGCATGGCTACGTCCGGAAATGTGGATCTCCTTCCGGAGGTCCGCAACAGCCCAGTCATCGAGGATCTACTGAAGCGCCAAACCGCCCTCGACGACGCGTATACCGAGGCACTGAACCAATATGGTCCGAACTTCCCCAAAGTTCGCCGACTAGCCGAGCAAAAGAGGGAAGCAGATGAGGATATGGCGCGCGCGCAGCGGGCAATGGTGGGCAGCATCGAAGAGGATTATCAGACGGCGGGTCAACATCTAGAACTCCTGCAAGAGGCGCTCGATCGGCAGAAGATCGAAGCCAATGATCTCGCCGAAAAACTCGTTCAGTACCACATTCTTGAGCATGACGCTGAATCCTACAAGACGCTCTATGACGGACTTTTGCAGAAACTGAAGGAAGCGGGGATTACGGCGGGCCTACGTTCGAGCAACATCCGAGTTGTGGATCCAGCGCTGGTGCCGACAAGCCCGTCGCGCCCACAGAAGGCACGTAATATTCTGTTGGGTTTCCTGATAGGCCTAGTGGGAGGAATTGGTCTGGCGATTTTCCGCGAGTATCTCGACAATACAGTAAAGTCACCCGATGATATTGAAGCGGTCGCGGGCCTTCCTTCACTGGCCGTTGTGCCTTCTCTGCCGGGATCGATTGGCAAGCACCGCGGCCGGCTGTCGCGCCTTGCAAGGGAAGCGGCACCGCAGAGTGTGTCGGGACCACGCGTGGAACTCATGTCCTACACAACGCCGAAGTCGCAAATATCGGAAGCCTTCCGTGCGCTACGCACTTCTCTGCTCCTCTCGCAGGCAGAGCATCCGCCTCAAGTGATCCTGGTGACGAGCGCATTACCCCGCGAGGGCAAAACCACGGCAGCCGTGAATCTGGCCGTGACTCTGGCGCAGCTCGGAGATCGCACGCTACTGATAGATGCCGACCTGCGCAAACCAGGAATCCGACGTGCCCTAAACCTAACGATCGGTAAGGAGGCGGGGTTGAGTTCTTACCTCGCAGGGGTGTCGAGCCTTGATGAAGTCCTCCTCCCTCATCCGACGATCAATAATCTCGCAGCGATTACGACAGGTCCGGTTCCACCGAACCCAGCGGACCTACTTTCATCGCACCGGATTCGTGACGTAATTGCGGAATTGCGCGTGCGCTTTAAATTCATCGTTATCGATTCGCCACCCGTCATGGCCGCCACAGACGCGGTGATTCTCTCGGTTGTGACGGACGGCGTATTGCTGGTGGTTCGCAGTGGCCAGACGCCGAAGGAAGCATTCACGCGTACTTGCGATCTTCTTAAGGCCGTGAAATGCCGGTTGCTTGGCGTCGTGCTCAATGCGGTGGATTCGAGCGCGCCCGATTATTACTACTCGTATCGATATTATCCGTATGCGTATGGATACGGTTATGGCGAAGACGTCGGAAAAGGGTCCCGATTCTCTTCGGGGTCTGGCGAGTCGAGTGATTCTTAGATCTAGGGAGCGATCATGCGCTATCTCATAACTGGCGGGGCTGGGTTCATCGGTTCGCATTTGTCTGAGGCGCTGCTCGAACGCGGCAAGGATGTTTTCGTCCTGGATGATCTCTCGACCGGAAGCGTGGAGAACATACGCCATCTCAAGAGCAATCGCCGGTTTCAGTATTTCTTCGATTCGATTTCTAACAAACAGCTCCTGGCCGAGCTGATCGACGAGTCCGACGTCGTGATACATCTGGCTGCGGCTGTTGGCGTGCGTCTGATCATCGAAAGTCCCGTGAGAACTCTCGAGACGAACATCCATGGCACGCAATTCGTTCTCGACGCCGCTTCGAAGAAGAAGAAGCTAGTCTTCATCGCTTCTACGTCCGAAGTGTACGGTAAAAGCGACAAAGTGCCATTTCATGAAGATGCGGACCTCGTTCTGGGACCGACCACGAAAGCACGCTGGAGCTACGCGGCCTCAAAGGCTCTCGATGAATTCCTGGCTCTTTCGTACTGGAAGGAAAGAAAGCAGCCCGTGAAGATCGCCCGATTCTTCAATACCGTCGGGCCGCGCCAGACAGGTCGCTATGGCATGGTGCTCCCGAACTTTGTGCAGCAAGCGCTCGACGGGAAACCGATCACGGTGTATGGCACAGGCCAGCAAACTCGATGCTTTTGCGACGTTCGTGACTGCGTCGAGGCGCTGATCCGCCTGCTGGCCACCGAACGATCGATCGGCGAGGTCGTCAACATAGGAACCGACGAGGAGATCACGATTGAAGCGCTGGCGCACATCGTCAAGGATAGGACTGGAAGCGATTCGCCAATCACTTTTGTTCCTTACGAAAAGGCCTACGAACCTGGATTCGAGGACATGCCGCGACGCGTTCCGTCCCTTGAAAAGCTTGAAAAGCTCACGGGCTTCCGACCCGCCACTCCCCTAGTCGAGATCGTGGATCGCGTGGTTGCCCACTGCCGGAAGCGGAAGGAGGCGCGCTTGACGGCCGACCCGGATCGTTTGGCGGCTCACGCTGCCTCTGACTAGGGAGATCCAACTCCAGTTTCTTGCATTCAATCGTCACTCGATTAGGCGTCCGATGCGTCGGTGAGCGTTCCAAAATTTCGAGTTGCCGGTTCGGATCCTCTGGTGAACCCGTGAGCAGTTTCGGCACAATATTCGAATGGAATTGATGCATGTATGGCTGACTCGACGAAGACCATCTCCCAATCGCAGAGTGGCTGCCTGGAACGTACAGGCTTGCTGCGGCGTGTGACCGGCGCATCCCATCCTATGCATGGAACGGATCAAAAACGGACGAGCACGAGCCTTTCCGTCATCGTGCCCGCATACAACGAGCAATATCTCGTAGAGACGAGCCTCGACCGGCTGAAAGTGTTAGGCGAATCGCCTTTGCTCCACTTGGTGCAGGTGATCGTTGTCGATGACGGGTCGAAAGATGGAACGGCGCAGGCCATCGCACGCTTTCGCGCCTCGGTAGAAGCAGAGGCTCACGATGAAAAGTTCCGATGGATCTGGCTCCGGCACGATACGAATCGAGGTAAAGGCGCAGCCATCCGCACTGCGCTTTCGCGCGTCGATACGGAGCTTGTCGTCATTCACGATGCCGACCTCGAATACCATCCTGGTGATCTGTTGCAGATGGTTGAACTCTTCTTGTACGAAGATGCGGATGCCGTCTTTGGTTCGCGCTTCATGTCCGGCGGATATAAACGTGCACTGTTCTTTCGTCATGCGCTTGGCAACAAGCTCCTCACGTTTTTGTGCGACGTAGTTTCTGACCTCAATTTGACGGACATGGAGACTTGCTACAAGATGACTCGCGCTGTTCTGCTGAAGAGCATTCCTCTCGAGAGCTCTACTTTCGACGTCGAACCCGAACTCGCGATCAAACTCGCCAAGCGCGGCGCTAGAATTTTCGAAGTCCCCATTAGCTACTCGGGCCGGACCTATCGCGAGGGAAAGAAAATCAGCTGGAAAGATGGCGTCCGCGCTCTCTGGGCAATCCTTCGCTATGGCTCGTCAAGTCACATCTACCTGGAGGATGCCCATGGTGGAGAGATTCTGGAGAGGCTGAACAAGGCCCCGCGCTTTACCCGGTGGATGGCGGATGTCGTCCGACCGCACGTAGGAGACCGTGTTCTTGAAATTGGCGCCGGAATCGGCAACATGTCTATCCATCTGATGCCGCGCTCGGTTTATTGGGCTACGGATGTGAACTCATATTATCTGAATTATCTGGAAACGCTTCGCCCCACCCGGCCTTACATGCACGTCGCTTATACGGATGGCATGAAGGCGGAGTCGTATCCCGCGGGGCAGAATTTCGACACAGTAGTGTGCCTGAACGTCATCGAACACGTCCCTGACGACGTTGGCGCGCTGCGAAATATCCACGACACTTTAACAGACGGTGGAACAGCCATTGTCCTGGTTCCTTTCGGTCCGCAACTCTACGGAAGCCTCGACAAAGTGCTGGGGCACTGTCGGCGGTACACCGAGGAGCAACTTTCCGAAGTCGCGCAGCAGGCGGGATTTCAAGTCAAGCAGATATTGAAATTCAATCGCCCCGGGGTACCGGCGTGGTGGTTCAACGGAAAGGTACTGCGCCGGCAAACTTTCGGCATGGGTCAGATTCGGCTGCTCAACTTATTGACGCCCCTTTTTCGACGGATCGATTCATGGCTCCCTCTACCGCCTCTTTCGATCATTGCGGTTTTGCGAAAACAGGAGAGTCGAGAGGTCGCGCTGCAGTCGAACGTGAAGGTCGCCTCGTAAGCAAAATTTTTGCAACCCGCGGGCCGGACGAGAAGCTGGACGCCAGTCGAGGACGAAATTTATTGGTTAGGTTCAGTAGGTACGACAAGATCCTGCTCCTGATTTTCTTTTTCACGTTGCCCCTCACAAATCCGTGGGTGCGCGGGGACGGAGTGGGATACTACGCGTTCGGCAGATCGCTTCTGATCGAGCACGAGCTGGACTTCAAGAAGGATTGGCTCGCGGCAAATACAAGCTTCCGGATGGGGCGAATGGACGCGAATGGCAATATTGGGTCCGGACAGTACACCTCGACCGGTCACCTCGACAATCATTTCTCGGTCGGACCTGCCATCCTCTGGTCGCCTTTTCTGATCACTGCGCACCTCGCGGTTCTGACATACGACGCTCTGGGTGGACACGTTTTCGCCGATGGCTATTCCGAACCTTACGTCTTGGCCACGGCGTTGGGAACAGCGCTTTACGGATTTCTCGCTATCTGGATTTCATTCCGGCTCGCTCGAAAGTATCTTCCGGAACGATGGGCCTTTTGGGGGACTCTGGGTATTTGGTTCGCGAGTTCCCTTCCCGTGTATATGTATTTCAACCCGTCGTGGTCCCATGCTCATTCCGCGTTCATGGTTGCTCTTTTCGTTTGGTACTGGGATCACACGCGTACCACACGCACATTCTTGCAATGGGCGCTTCTAGGATTGATCGCAGGACTCATGATGGATGTTTATTATCCGAATGCAGTTTTGCTTTTGTTTCCACTCCTGGAATCACTGGCCCGACATTGGAAGGGCTCGTCCGACGCGCAGCCGAATCCGTTCAGCCGCACGTTTCTGAGCAACTTGATTTTTGCCGCAGCGGCACTCGTGGCGTTTCTTCCAACATTCATCACCAAGAAAATCATTTACGGGAGCTATCTCAATTTTGGCTACAGGGAGAATTGGTTCTGGAATTCGCCGGCTGTACTCAAGGTATGTTTCTCGGCAGAGCACGGTTTGTTCAGCTGGACTCCCATCGCGGCACTCGCGGTTGTAGGAATGATTTTGCTCCGGCAGCGCGATCAAATTCTGGGACTGTACTCAATTAGCTGCTTCGCGGCATACCTCTACGTGATTGGGTGCTACCAGGACTGGCACGGTCTTGCCTCATTTGGAAACCGATTTTTCATTTCGCTGACTGTTCTGTTCGTTTTGGGACTTTCTTCTTTTTTCGACTGGCTTGCGCGCGCTTGGAATCAGAAGCGCACCAATGTCCTTGTCGCGACCGCGACTGCTGCTCTGATTCTTTGGAATCTGGGCCTCATCTTCCAGTGGGGTACACACCTGATTCCGGCGCGTGGGCCGATTTCCTGGCGCGACACGGCTTACAATCAAGTCGAGGTAGTCCCGGTGTTAGCAACTCGCACATTGAATGCTTACTTCCTGCGACGGAAGCAGTTGATGGGTCACATCGAGGAGGAGGACGTGAAGCAACTCAGGTCGCGTCAATCGGAAGGATCCAAGTGATTTCCATTCCCACCACAATAGAACCTGCTGGGAAGGCGCAGCTTCCCGTACTTCGCATAACGCCACCGAGTCGTTGGTGGGAGCTTCCTCTGGGCGAGTTGTGGGATTATCGCGAACTGCTATACTTTTTTGTTTGGCGCGACATTAAGGTTCGCTACAAGCAAACCGCCATCGGCGCCGCATGGGCCGTGTTACAACCGTTCCTGACGATGCTGGTCTTTAGTCTTTTTTTTGGCCGACTTGCACGCATTCCTTCCCAAGGACTGCCTTATCCGATTTTCTATTACAGCGCATTGCTTCCCTGGATGTATTTCGCAGGCGCGTTGCAAAATGCGACGAGCACGATCGTGGAGAATCAGCGGCTCATCACAAAGGTCTATTTCCCCCGATTGGTGTTGCCGTTTTCTTCCGTCCTCTCCGGACTCGTGGACTTCGGCATCTCATTTCTAATGTTCGTTGCTATGATGTTTTATTACGCGATTCGTCCCGGCTGGGCCCTGCTCATGCTTCCGGTTTTCTTGTTACTCTCTGTGCTAACTGCGCTCGGCGTGGGGCTTTGGCTCTCCGCGCTCAATGCGATTTACCGCGACGTGCGTTATATTGTCCCGTTTCTTGTACAATTCTGGATGTTCGCTTCGCCCGTCGCGTATCCAAGTTCGCTGGTTCCGGCGAAATGGCGCTGGCTGTACGGGCTCAATCCGATGGCCGGTGTGATCGAAGGATTTCGATGGTCGCTAACGGGGCACGGTGATCCACCGGGTAGACTTATGTTGGTCTCGGCCTCCGTCGTCGTGGTGGTGCTCCTAAGCGGAGTCGCATATTTTCAGAAAATGGAGACTACGGTGGCAGATGTGGTCTGAAGCCAGCGCGGTTGAAGAATGAACGACACGGTGATTCATGTGGAGGATCTCGGAAAACGCTATCGCGTGGGTGAGCGGGAGCGCTACTTTGCTCTGCGGGACATATTGACACGTGCTTTCAAGGCACCTTTCCAAGGCAGCGCGCGCAAGGCGTCTGACTTTCTATGGGCTCTGCGAGATGTCTGTTTCGACGTCAAGCAGGGCGAGGTCGTAGGTCTGATCGGTCGAAATGGCGCGGGTAAAACAACACTTCTGAAGCTTCTTGCGCGCATAACACGTCCGACTACAGGATTCGCCGAAATCCGCGGACGTGTCGGTAGCCTGCTCGAAGTTGGTACTGGCTTCCATCCCGAGCTCACTGGACGAGAAAATGTCTACTTGAGCGGAGCCATTCTTGGAATGAGCAAGCGAGAGATGGGTCGGAAATTTGACGCCATCGTAGCTTTTGCAGGCGTCGAGCGCTTCATCGACACGCCTCTGAAGCATTACAGCAGCGGCATGCAGACGCGTCTTGCGTTCGCAGTGGCGGCGCACCTTGAGCCAGAAATCCTGCTCGTGGACGAAGTGCTAGCTGTGGGTGACATTGAGTTCCAGAAGAAATGCCTTGGGAAAATGCAAGAGGTATCCGAAACAGGTCGCACGATCGTTTTCGTCAGCCACCAGATGAACCAGATTCGCCGGCTCTGCCAACGGGTCTTGTGGATCGATGGTGGCCGCGTTCGGGAGTCGGGGCCGACCGCTCCCGTGATTGGTAAATATGAAAGTATAATGGCTTCCGGCGATCAAGCGAACGAGCACCAAAACAGAGGGCCGAGATTTGGGGGACGATTTGTCCGCTGGGAGATCGTGGAGCCTCGCGCGGAGGCGCCTAATATCCTGACCGTGATGGGGCCCGTCACGGTTCGGTTCTTGGCGGAGGTTTACAAGCCGGTGCGCGGCGGGCATCACGGAATCGCACTTCGGAATGTCGACAACCAACTCATTTGGGCCTGGGCAACAAACGACATTGAACTCGCAGTCGGGCAGCATGAGTTTTGCTATACATTTCCAATGCTGCCGGTGCGTCCTGGACCGTATACCTGGCAGGTCAGTCTATATAGTGAAGGGAGCTTGCTGGATGTCTGGAATTGCGTGCCTAACATGATCGTAGCGACAGAAGTTCATCAGCACGCGCGCGACGAATGGAATGGCATTTTGAATGTACCGTGTAAGTTCAACGTTTCGGAGAACAATAAAATTGGCAAGTCAATTTGTATTTGATCAATCCCATGCGATTAAGGGTGCGGAGGCCAGGCTGGAGCCCCTTCGCGAATTGTTACCATTTCTAAAACGCGAGTTAGGCTTGCAAACCGCATTGGATGCAGGGTGCGGAATTGGCTACTTTGCCGACTTCCTCCTTCATCAGGGATTGCGAGTTTTTGCTTTCGATGGCCGGCAAGGGAATGTGGAGGAAGCAAGCAAAAGGCATCCCGAGATCGCTTTTTGCACCGCAGACGTTGAAGTCAGTTCCGTCCTTAAGCTGGGAACCTTCGATCTCGTACTTTGCTTTGGACTGCTCTACCATTTGGAAAATCCTTTTCGGGCGATTCGGCACCTGCACGCGTTGACTAGAGGACCGTTACTCCTCGAAAGCGTCTGTGTCCCAAGCGATTCTCCCGTGCTGCAACTCAGAGACGAACCGGTCCTCGAAGACCAGAGCCTAACGGCGGTCGCTTTTTATCCCTCGGAGCCGTGCCTGATTAAGATGTGCTACCGGGCCGGCTTCAGTCATGTTTATCGCATTAACGCTTTGCCGGATCATCCAGACTTCAAGTCTTCGTTCGATCGCCGGCAAATGCGCACCATGTTGGTGGCTTCCAAGTTGCCCTTGAATTTCCCCACCTTGTCATATATCGCGGAACCTCGAGACGCAACTGATCCTTGGGGCAAACACAAACTTTTGGCACGAGCGATGCACTTTCTGAGAAAACCATTACGAGAGAAGATGCGCTCCGTTAGGTTTTGCTGGCTTCGCTCGTCCCGCATTCCGCTGCCCATTCGGCTATCCTTCGGGGCGTGGTGGCTACCCCGCAACGATGTGTGCGGTAATGCAATCCTGGCAGGCTCATTTGAAAATGGGGAATGCCGGTTTGTGGAGAAAATTCTTCGGCCTGGGATGGTCGTCCTGGACGTTGGCGCGCACCATGGCTACTACACATTGATGGCTTCGAAGAAGGTTGGCGCGGCGGGACGAGTCATATCATTTGAGCCATCTCCAAGAGAGCGCAATTTCTTGCTGCAACATTTGCGGCTTAATCGATGTGAAAACGTCGTGGTTGAATCGGCCGCTCTTGGTTGCAGACAAGGCGAAGCGGAGTTTTTTGTCGTCGATGGCACGCAGACCGGTTGCAATAGTCTACGTCCACCGGTCGTAGCTGAGCCAGTAACGAACCATCGCGTAGCCGTTACCGCGTGGGATCAATACGCCGAACGAGAATCTGTGGACAGGGTCGACTTTGTGAAATTGGACGCCGAGGGCGGTGAGTTGGAGGTCCTGCGAGGCGCCGAGGGCATGCTTCAGCAATCCTCTCGCCCTGTGATAATGGCCGAGGTCCAAGACATTCGCACGCGGCCCTGGGGCTACGATGCCCGCGAAATCATCAGATTCCTGGAAGAACGTGACTTCCTATGGCACCGAATCCTTCCGGATGGAAGGCTGGAAGTGATGCCCCAGCTGAATAACTATGACGGAAACTTTGTTGCTGTCCCAAGTGAGAGAGCAGCGGAGCTCGTCGATCGGCTTGCGGGGAAGAGTGTACCGGGCATTTGAGAAACCACGAGTGTGTTACTCGTACAAAAAACCATGCAAACCGAGCAGTTTGAAATTGGCCGAGTAAAGGAGTACTGGGACCGGCGCCCATGTAACATCCGCCACTCGCCGAAGCCCGTCGGGACGAAGGAGTATTTCGACGAGGTCGAGGCCCGAAAGTATTTCGTTGAGCCGCACATCCCTCGTTTCGCGCAATTTGATCGCTGGCAGGGCAAAAGGGTACTGGAAATCGGCTGCGGGATCGGTACGGATACGATAAACTTCGCTCGGAACGGGGCGCAAGTGACTGCTGTTGATCTCTCGGAAAAATCGCTTGAACTCGCCCGCGGACGCTCGATCGTATATGGAGTCCAGGACCGAGTGGGGTTCATTTCCGGCAATGCGGAAGAGCTGAGTCGCTTTGTCCCGGTCGAGCCATACGACTTGATCTATTCATTTGGCGTAATTCATCACACGCCAAGTCCGGAACTCGTGCTGCGGCAGTTACGACAGTATGCCCGTGTGGGGACGACGCTTAAAATCATGGTATATCATCGCTACGCTTGGAAAGTGTTGTGGATTCTATTGACGGAGGGCAAGGGCCGGTTCTGGAAATTGCCCGAACTGGTGGCGAGAAATTCTGAAGCCCAGACTGGTTGCCCGATCACTTACACGTATACTCGCCGTGAAGTGCGAGAACTTTGCGAGCGTCACGGTTTTCGAGTAACCGAGATTTCCGTGGACCACATCTTTTCCTATCGCATCCCCGACTACGTCAGGTATCGCTACAACAAGGTCTTCTACTTCCGCTGGATTCCGCAACCGGCGTTCCGCTGGCTTGAACGGCGCATCGGCTGGCACTTATGTGTGACCGCGGAGGCACGATGAAAATCGCTCTCGTCCAGCGGAATTACACGATGGCCGATCTCGAAGGCAATGCCGCGCTCATTGTCGAGGCCGTGCGGCAAGCTACGGAGCTGAGCGCTGACCTGGTCGTTACATCGGAGCTGGCGCTGCTGGGTTACCCGGTGCGCGACCTGCTGCTGCATCCTGCCTTTATCCGGCGGAGTTGGGAGGTTCTTGAAGAACTCGCGCGCGAGCTTCGTGGTGCTGCCCCCGTGCTCGTCGGCGTCGCTGAACCAAATGATGCGAACGAAGGCCGCGCGCTCTTCAATTCTGCCGTACTTCTCGAAAACGGCAAGCTTGGAACGCGTTTTCGAAAATGCCTGCTGCCGACCTACGACGTCTTCGACGAAGACCGCTACTTCGAGCCAACGCAGGGCCCAGAGATTCTCGAGCGGAAGGGCTGGAAGCTGGGCATTACGATCTGTGAGGACGTCTGGAACGACCGGGATTTCTCGCAGCGACGCCGCTATCACACGGATCCCATCGAAACCCTAGCTGCTTCGGCTCCACATTGCGTGATTAACCTCTCCGCATCTCCTTTCACCGCCGGCAAGCAACAGCTCCGCGAGGATATGCTGGGCGGAATCGCTGCGAAGTACCGAGTCCCCCTGCTGTATGTGAACCAGGTAGGTGGAAATGACGATCTTGTCTTCGACGGGCGAAGCTGCGCCTTCGACAAGGCAGGCAAGCTAATCGCGCGCGGGCGAGCGTTCGAGGAAGATATGGTTCTGATCGATCTCGCGAAATTGACGGGGGATATCGCTCTCGATGATTTCTCTTCCGAAACGGAAATTTGGAAAGCGCTCGTTCTGGGCACGCGCGACTACGTGCGCAAGTGCGGATTCAAGCGTGTACTGCTCGGCCTGTCGGGTGGTGTGGATTCATCGCTAACCGCAGCGATCGCTGTCGAGGCCGTCGGCGCCAAGAACGTATTGGGCGTTCTGCTGCCGTCGCCCTACACAAGCCCGAAAAGCATCGAAGATGCGCAGCAACTTGCCGATGGACTCAACATCCACACGTTAGTAATTCCTATCGAGAAGACAATGCAGGCGTTCGAAGAGAGCCTGCATGAAGCGTTCACCGGCTATTCGAATGACGTTACCGAAGAAAATCTTCAGGCGCGCATCCGCGGCAACCTCTTGATGGCACTTTCTAATAAGTTTGGGGCGCTTTTGTTAACGACAGGGAACAAATCAGAGATCGCTGCAGGTTATTGCACGCTTTATGGAGATATGTCGGGCGGCCTAGCGGTGATTTCGGACTTGCCTAAGACAATGGTTTATCGGCTGGCTCGTGATATTCGTGAAAAATATAACCTTCCAGAGCGAGTCCTCTTGAAGGCGCCTTCCGCTGAGCTGCGCCCCAATCAACGGGACCAGGATACGTTGCCTCCGTACGAGTTGCTCGACGCGATTCTCGACCTCCATATCGAGCATCATCAGTCGGCGAGCGAAATTATCGCGCAGGGGTTTGACGAAGAGGCGGTGCAACAGGTTCTCAAGCGCATCAAGACTGCGGAATTCAAGCGAAGGCAGGCCGCGCCCGGCATCAAGGTGACCGACTGCGCCTTTGGAACGGGTTGGCGGATGCCTATTGCGCGTGGGGAATGGGAAAGAAGAGTTGCCAGTGCAAGAGCAAATGGATAGGGGGTATATGGAACCGACTGTTTCCGTTGTTGGCCTAGGAAAGCTCGGAGCACCGCTGGCGGCGTGCCTGGCCTCCAAGGGACTGCAGGTCATTGCGGTAGATGCTGATCCTCTCAAGGTCCAATCGGTAAGGGACGGCCGTGCGCCGGTGTTCGAGCCGGGATTGGCAGAATTGATTCGGGCCTCCGGGAACCGTCTCTCCGCCACCACCGATGTCGAATCGGCCGTAGTTGCTTCCGAAATTACCTTCATCGTCGTGGCGACGCCTAGCGAGCCTGGCGGCAGCTTCTCGCTTCGCTATGTTCTCCCCGTTTGCGACAGCATCGGCCGAGCTCTGCGCACCAAGCAAGGGTTTCATCTCGTCGTGCTTACGAGCACCGTCATGCCGGGAATGACGGGCGGCCCCGTGCGAGCGGCTCTCGAACAAGCCAGCGGCAAACGATGCGGAACACAGTTCGGTCTCTGCTACGGCCCCGAATTTATTGCCCTCGGCAGCGTTATCCGCGATTTTCTGAATCCTGATTTTGTTCTCATCGGTGAGTCGGATCCGGGCGCGGGCAAAATGCTTGAGCAGCTCTATCGCAAGGTTTGTGAGAACTCGCCTGCGATCGCACGTATGAACCTCATCAACGCGGAGCTTGCGAAGCTTTCGGTAAACACTTATGTGACCACCAAGATCAGCTTCGCCAACATGCTAGCGCGAATTTGTGAGAAGTTGTCGGGAGCCGACGTTGATGTGGTTACCTCGGCGCTCGGCCTCGACAGCCGCATCGGACAGAAATACCTGAGAGGCGCAGTCAGCTATGGCGGGCCTTGCTTCCCGCGCGATAATCTCGCGCTCACCGCACTGGCGCGAACGCTCGGCGCACCGGCAGACATGGCACAGGCCACCGACAGCTTCAACCGCTCCCAACTGCAATGGCTCGCTGACCTTGTTCAGGAGCACTCCGAAGGAGGCATCGTCGGCATCCTCGGGCTAACATACAAGCCAAACACAGATGTGGTTGAGGAAGCGATTGGATTCTTACTCGCGCAGGAACTCACGAGGCGGGGCGTCGTAGTGGTTGCCTACGATCCAGCAGGCGCCGAGAATACAGTGCGGTTCCTGGGTGATAAGGTGAGCATGGCCCAGACGGCTCGGGAATGTATTGAGCGGAGCGAGGCCATCGTGCTGGCAACGCCGTGGAAGGAATTTACGGAAATCCCCGCCCGCCACTGGTCGCGTCACAAAGCGCAGCGAACCGTCGTAGATTGTTGGCGCGTGCTGAAACATTTGGAGAACGCTGAGGGCATCCGGTATCTCAGCCTCGGAATCGGTAGCGCGATCAAATTGAGTCACTTAGCGGTCTAGGATCACACGGCGGACGGGTCCCCATGTTGACAATTTTCGCTATGCCCAAACCTTTCCAAGGGCACATTGCAACTATCCAGCGCAATGCTATTACCAGTTGGACGCTCCTGAATCCCAGGCCGGAGATTTTTTTGTTCGGCGAAGAAAACGGGGTTAGCGAGATCGCTCGCGAATTGGGCCTGCGCCACATCCCTAAGGTGGACCGCAATGACTACGGGACGCCGTTGCTGAATGACCTATTTGATAGCGCACAGAAGCTATCTGCTAACAATACCATTTGTTACGTTAACGCCGACATCGTATTACTGAGCGACTTCATGGCAGCGGTGGAGCAAATCATCTCCTGGCGTCCAAGGTTCCTTATGATTGGCCGGCGGTGGGATATTGACATTACGGAGCCGCTCAACTTCACGCAGGCAGGCTGGGAATTAGCCCTACGTTCCCTTGTTCTTCAGCGAGCGGTTCAGCGAACACCCGACTGGATCGACTATTTCGTGTTTCCTCGGAATTTCTACAAAGGGCTCGCCCCGTTCGCGATTGGCCGGCTTTGGTGGGACAATTGGCTGGTTTGGAAGGCGTTCTCGCTTGGAGCGGCGGTCGTGGACGCGTCCTCGGACATTCTAGCTGTTCACCAGAATCATTCTTATGCCCACGGCTCCACATATTCTGATATGTGGGTCAGCGAAGAGGCGCAACGAAATCGGGAACTCGCGGGCATGGGCCTGAGTGTGTGCACTATGGCGGACGCTACTCACGTGCTTGAGGAACATGAAATCAAAACCAACCGCGGATCCGCGATTCGCCGAGTGTTAAGGGGTATTTGGCGCGCGGTCTTTAGTGTTACCCGCCCGCTCCGTCACCGCCTGGGCCTTCACCAGAAGGGTGTTTCCAGTCTTCTCGCAAAGTTAGGAATGCCGAGGTGAGTTCGCACGGTGTCAACGTCTGAGAAATGAATAGATAGAATCTATCGGGAGAAATGGGTGGTAAACCAGGTGCCACAGTTCGAAGTTTACCCGTTCTATGGTCAGGAAGTACTGCGAAGCAAAGGGATAAAAAAACTGATTCATGCACTCATGCCTCGGCATGCGTATATGTGCTTGCGAACTGAAATTCCTTTGAGTTTACTAAGGCTGCGGAGTGGACGTGTCAGAAGAAAATTCTCGAGGTCGGACAATCTAATGGTGAACCTCGGAGCAGGACCCTGCGGTAAACCCGGCTGGGTCAATGTCGATGTCGGGAAAGCACCGCTCGTCAATTGTCAATACGATTGCCGTAAGAGTTTGCCATTTCCTGATAACTCCGTGAAATGCATCTTCTGCGAGCATTTCTTCGAACATATCGATTACACCGAGGAAGTGCCTTATTTTTTGTCCGAGTGCCACCGGGCCCTGAAACCGGGAGGCGTTATTCGCCTGATCGTCCCTGACGTCGAGAAGTACCTTCGGGCCTACTCTGAAGGAGGCTGGGAGGGCCTCAGCAAGATTCGTCCATTAAAACCTGATCGTACCGATTACTACGGTGGCTCTCAATACAACACCCGCATGGAATTGATCAACGTTGTTTTTCGCCAGGGCCATGAGCATAAATTTGCGTATGACCACGAAACCCTAGAGTTTGTTCTGCGGCGGTACGGGTTCGGTACCGTTCTAAGACAAGAATTCGGCCGATCGCTGATGCCGGAGCTAAGCTTAGATCAACCGACGCGTGCCAGCGAGAGCCTATACGTCGAGGCAAAGAAGTAAGTAGAACTGTTCGAGTATTTGTCACAGGAGGAATCACTCGCGCTTGAGTCGCTTCATTCTCGGGGATTAAATGAGCTGGACGTTTCGATCAACTGTTTTCGAAGTACACCCATCCCTGCACTTGGCGACGGATCCGCTTATCTAGATATGAACATAGTGTATCTATGCCGCGAGCCTGACTCGTGGGATCACAAAGAACCGGGACTGTTCGCGCGAGCCTTCCGGCGATGTGGCGTCAACCTTGTCTGCCCAGCAGATGGGTTTCCCACCAACGGAAACATTCAGGACCTTCTCGATCAGTGCCAGCAAATACCGAATATGATCGTATGGCTCGAATCCGCGCGCGCAATACTACCAAAGGGTCTAGAGAAGGTGAAGATTCCAACCATTTCATTCCAATCTGATACCTACGCCTATACGCGTCGTCGGATCCGTTGGTCGATGCTATTCGATTATGCTGTCGTATTCCACCCTGGCTTTGAGGTCCAATTTCGAGATGCAGGCCATCCTCGCGTAATCACTTGGTCGCATGCGGCTGATCCGGAACTGTTCCGAGAACAGCAGGGGCAACGAATATTCGAGGTCGGATGGGTTGGTCGCACCGATGGGAATCTCTACAAGGATCGACGCTTCGCTCTCCAAAGCCTATCACGACACTTTTACATGAACGACTTTACTCGTTTCCATTCGCCGGAGGAACTCGCTCAGGTTTATTGTCGATCTAAAATTATAGTCAATGTCGCGAGAGATGATTATCCACAAGATGCTAACATGCGTGTATTCGAAGCGATGGCATCGGGAGCGTTATTGATCACGCGACTGCCAAGTGAGCTGACGTCAATCGGCTTCGAAGAAGGAATTCATTTCGTCGGTTACCATCGCCTGGATGAAATCGTCGGACTCGCTCGCCAGTATCTCAATGACGAACGTACACGCACACGAATCGCGCAGACATCTCGCGAAAAGGTTCTAGGAGAGCATACGTACAACGACCGCGTAAAAACGCTGTTGCGGACGGTCGAGAGCGATGCTGGCCAGCTGTTCGCGCCTGCGAGACAGTGGACTGACGGGCGCGTCCGTACACACTACATCGATTACTATGCCGCAAATCGTGCTTTCAATTGCGCGCACGAGCAGTGGCGTCACATCGCTACGTCCAACCTGCCGTACGCGCTTGAGAGCGGGGCCCTGATTGGCCGTTCCTGGCTGGCTGAGCTTCGAAGGAATGCTGTCGCGATAAAGCTGAGACACTCCAACAAGACGCTGGCATCCGAATATCACAAAGCGGAGCGGTGAAAAGATCGATTCGAGGAATAATGTTGTGAGCAAAGTTGAATCAATGCGGCGGGAGTGGGACGCACGCGCCCGCAAGGACGCTTTCTACTACATCGCGTCGTGGCGAAAGGATTGGGATGTATCGGCTTTCTTAAACTCAGGCGAGGAAGACTACGAACGCCTCGTAAGGCCTATGCTGGATCGCATCGGCTTCTCACCCGCCGGCAAGACAATGCTCGAATTAGGCTGTGGTGCCGGTCGGATGACTCATAGCTTTGCCGCTCGGTTTGCTCAAGTGATGGCGTTGGATGTTTCCGCCCAGATGATCGATCGGGCGCATCAGATTCTGCAGAAGGTCCAGAACATCGTGTGGATGCATGCAAACGGTAAAGACCTGGGCGCTATCGGCAACGAATCTGTGGACTTTACTTTCAGCTACCTTGTATTGCAGCACCTGCCGAACGACAAGGCCGTGTGCGGTTATATTGGTGAGCTCCTTCGCGTTCTGAAAGAATCCGGGATATGCCTCTTCCAATTCAACGGGATGAAAAAGCCCACAATGAATTGGAAGGGACGTTTGGCCTGGAGATTCATAGATGCGATATGGTTACTCCACTTGCCAGCACTAAGCCGGTTTGTCGCTCAGTTGTTTGGATTCGATCCTGACATGGCGGGAAAAAGTTGGCATGGTACGGCAATGACCCTGCAGAGCGTCACTGAGGTGATACAAGCGAGCGGGGGAATGATTCTTGAGATTGAAGGTGAGGACACACCTATGGTTTGGTGCTGCGCAAGGAAAGCGTCGCGTGATCTCGCAATGCAGCGGTAAATTTTGGCGTACGCCTGTAGTGCTTCAGGTAATCTCGTCGAACGAAGGAACAGCGAAATGCCTACCTTAGTAGCACTGCTTGGCCGCCCTGACACGCCCACAGACGGCGTGGAGGACTATTGTATTTTCCTAGGGCGTGCCCTCGCGGCGCGAGGGATCGAGCTGACAGCGGGCCCGAGTGCGATGGACTGAGAAAGGCTGGTTCGGTTCACTCAGGCAGCTTTCAAGCGCGAATGTACTGCTTGGCAAGGCCAATGGGTCCTTTTGCAATATACGGCACTCAGTTGGTCGCGCAGAGGATTTCCATTTGCTGCACTCGTCGTGTTGGCGATACTTCGCCGCGGCGGAGCGCGCGTGACAGTCGTTTTTCACGAGCCATGTCGTCAAGGAGGCTCGCGCTGGATGGATCGCGTTCGTGGTGCCTGCCAGGATTGGGTTATCCAAAAACTTTACCGTTGTGCAACCAAGAGCATCTTTACCGTGCCTCTTCAAGACAATTGCTTGGCTACCGAAGGAAGAAGCCAAAGCCGCGTTCATTCCCATCGGTGCCAATATTCCCGAGCCCACGGTTTGCCGTCGCGCGCCTCCGCTTCCAGACAAACAGAAAACCGTGATCGTTTTCGGGGTGACGGGTGCTCCAGAGATCCCACGTGAGGTCGCAGAGATTGCCGGAATTATGCAGGAAGCGAGCAAGACACTTAAGAAATTACGACTTGATTGTAATAGGGCGTGGATCGATCGAAGCTCGCGGAGGAACTTGCGAACGCTCTAGGAATTGCAATGTGGAGCTCATTGTAGGAGGGGTTTTACCGGCGGAAGAAATAGCTCGTGAGTTTGAGTCCGCGGACGTACTGCTCTTTGTGCGTGATGCCATCACGCTTCAGCGCGGCAGCGCGATTGCAGGGATTGCTTGCCGGAATTCCCATCGTAGGATACCTGGACGGGACGAGTCAGCGGTCCGCTCCAACAAGCAGGCGTGGAATGGTCGCCGTGGCAGGATCGCGATGCTATGGTTCGGGGACTTGTTCGCGTTCTGATGCGATCCTGCCCGCTGGACGGAGTTGCACGAGCGCAATGTCGAGATGCAAGAAACTTTTTTTCATGGAGCCGAATCGCAGAGCGATATCGGATGGTCTTGACGGAATGACCGCAACGGCCACTTCGAGTGCTCCTGGTTAGCTCTCATCCCGTGCAATATGCGACGCCGATATTCCGCCTTCTGGCGAAAGACCCGAGGGTTGAGATCCACGTGGCGTATTGCAGTTTGCAAGGCGCCGAGCGAGATCTCGATCCTGGTTTTGGAGTTCCAGTGAAATGGGACATCCCGCTTCTAGACGGTTATTCGTGGACACGTCTGTCGAACCGCGCGTGGACTCCCCGTTTAGGTTCGTTCTTCGGTCTTGTCAATCCAGAGATCTGGCCGTTTATTTCTCGCGGCAACTTTGACGCCGTCGTTTTGTTCACAGGATATATTTGCGCGACGTTCTGGATTGCGATTGCGGCCGCTAAATGGAATCGCACGGGTATCCTTTTTGGTACCGACGCGCATGATCTCGCGTCGCGCGACAACAAAGAGTGGAAGCGGTGGGTGAAGAGACGGCTATGGCCGCGCCTGTTTCGGCTTGCGAACGCAGTGATCGTCGTATCGAGCGGTGGTGCCGCAATGATGCGTTCCTTGGGAATTCCCGAAAGTCGCATAGCGCTTACTCCTTTCTGTGTGAACAACGAATGGTGGATTGAGCAGTCGGACCGAGTGGATCGTGCGGTCGTGCGCGCCCGTTGGCATGTGCCCGAAAATGCAGCCGTCATACTTTTTTGCGCAAAGCTACAGCCCTGGAAGCGGCCCCAGGATCTACTGCAAGCATTCGCAAGGATCGCGGATCTGAATGCATATCTGGTATTCGCGGGAGATGGAACGCTGCGACCCGTTCTCGAATCCGAAGCCAGGTCGCGAGGAATTGCTGACAGGGTTCGATTTCTTGGATTTGTGAATCAGTCCGAGTTGCCGGAGACCTATACGGCGTCCGATGTATTTGTGTTGCCATCAGAGTACGAACCGTTTGGCCTAGTGGTCAACGAGGCCATGTTGTGTCGCTGTCCGGTGATCGTCAGTGACCGCGTAGGAGCTCGGTTTGATTTGGTCAGGGAAGGTGAGACGGGTTACGTGTTTCCCTGTGGGGATACCGTTGCGCTTGGCGGCATTGCTCCGACGAGACGTTGAGTGATCATTCTCTTCTAAGCAAGATGAGAGAAGCAGTTCGCGAGAAAATGACCGCCTGGTCACCTACGCAATACGTCGCTGCGCTTATACAAGCTATCGGTAAGACCAAGGGACTCGACAACCGGACAGAAATCCCGTCAGAAGGGTAAAGCAGTTTTGCACGTTATTAGTAGAACTCTGAATAAGATTGGAATCTCGTGAGCCGATCTTACTTGATGGCCTCAATATAGAAGGATTCCGCTTGACGCGATGGAATATCGAGACAATTCAACGTCGGCGATCGGCCTTGACCCAATCGCACACTCTTTGATCTCACGAAAGTCCGCTCTGGCAAGCAGCTGCGAGAACGATGCGGCATCATACATCCAGCGATGCTGGGAATGTCCGAGTAGGATCTCCCACCGATGTCGACCGTCGGCTGACAGATGCGTACTCGCGACGAATTGCGGCGCATCCGTTGTGCCCGCTACGTAGGCTCGGGCAAAGCGCATCAAGTCAGGCAGAACGACTCGCAAGACGCCAGACGGTTTTAGCCAAGTGCGTACGCGCCGTAGCAGGTCTTCGCACTCGCGAGTCGACAAATGCTCTAGCACATGGGAGGCATAAAAACCTTCCAGGGATCCCTTCCGGCAGTTTCAAGTGGCGTGCAGTCCCGTATCGGATGCGGCTCGCTCGAATCACTCGAACGAAATCAGTGCGCGAGCCGAAAATCGTGGCGGGCAAAGGGAGCCGGGCTAACAATACGGTCAAACTCCCGTCGATGTTGATAATGCTTGGAGAGCTGGGTGCAGGGTTGGCACCACATCCGAAGTTGACGATCACAGCGATATTTTAGCACGCGAACCAAGCGCCTAAGAGCCGTGAACATCACATGGCTGTGACGGCCAGGAGTCGAGACTCCGAAAAATCCAATCAACTCTTCGTCACTCTGCGATCACTTGCTTGCCTTACATGCTAGAATCAAACGTTTAGGCTAGATTTCCTCGCGCCGCTGAAACAGGTAGCTGCTGCCGCGTTGCCGTTCTCGGCACAGTTTTCGGGCGGTGCGGATAATGTTCGGATATCTTCGGAGCAGATGAAATCAATGAGATCGTGATAGGCGTGCCTGTTCACTCGCCCCGGGCATGGCGACCGCGTGGGCTCTCAAGACTAGAACCGCGGACACCTCAACGCGGCGGCTTCTGCACATCTTGATTTGATTCGTGGAGCTTGCGGCTTGGGCGGTAATGTGGGGCCATCTGCGGGCGCTTTTCTTCGTCGACTTCCAACACATCGAGCATAACAACTTATTTTTGAAAGTCCTCTATTCCCTCACGGGATTTGGGCACCAGGCCGTGATGGTTTTTTTCGTTTTGAGTGGATTCTTTATATCTTCGACCATCATCAGTAAATGGATATCTGGGGGTTGGTCTTGGCGCGATTATGCAATCGATCGCTCGTCTCGGTTATATGTGGTGTTGATTCCAGCACTTCTACTCGGATGGGTCTGGGACAAAGCCGGTAGTTCCATCTTTGCGTCCACAGGCATCTACTCACGGCCCTTAGAGGGTTTCGGCGCTGCCATTGCACAGAATCGGATTACGCCGGGAATCTTTCTCGGCAACCTGCTTTTTCTGCAGACCATCGTTTGTCCCACGTTCGGATCCAATGGACCATTGTGGAGTTTGGCCAACGAATTTTGGTATTACGTGTTATTTCCCGTAGCGTGGCCGCAGCAATGGCTTGGAGAGTGAATTCGACATGCCGCGCGATCCTACTTACGGCTCTCGCGGTTTTCTTGGCGATCTTCTTGGGATCGGAAATATTGGTGGGATTCCTGATCTGGTTGGCCGGAGCTGTTCTGGTGTTCGCCTATTCCAACTGCGGGTTTTCGGGAAAGGGATGGTTGATTCTCTACTTTCTTGTCTCATTCGCTTGTGCTTTTCGCTTGTCTGTGAGAAGCGCGAACCGGGTATTCAGCAGTGCTCGGAAGCGACCTTGCGTGTGGGAATCGCTTTCAGTCTGTTCCTTTTCGGTCTTCTTCAAATGGACATCGGAAGCGGACGCGGATTCTACCCTCGAACCGCGCACGCTATGGCAGCATTCTCTTACAGTCTGTATGTGTTGCATTTTCCCTTGCTGTTCTTGCTTCGAGCCTGGATGGTGCCGCCACAGCGATGGCAGCCGGACCTGACTCATCTCGGTTACGGCGCGATCGTCGGTGCAGTCACGATCAGTTTTGCTTGGTGCGTGTCCATCTTCACCGAGCACAAGACCCGTGTTGTGCGGCAGTGGATGAGAAGTGCGATTCCACAGCCTCGATGGCCGGTCCGACTGACTCTCGGTTCCAGTTGCGGGCCCTCGAGACCGTCAGCGCTGTTATACAATACTTTTTGTGTTCGCCGACACGCTATCCTGCGACTCAGTGTTGCAGAACCGAACTAGGGTGAAAAGAAGTTGCTAAATCTCCGCATCCCCGCAATGAGGAACCAGCCTCTGATTGGCATCAGTTTGTTTGTTATCGGACTATGGCTGGCTTGGGAAATCGGCGGGAAGATCGTCAACGACGACATGCGGTCGATCACATTTATTGCATTGGGAGTTGCGGGATGCGCCGTGGCGGTCACAACATTGCGGAACTGGCGCACTGGCTTCTATCTATTTTTCGTCTGGATGATGTTTGAGGATCTTGCCCGAAAGTATATGGGTAACAACCTAGCACTTTTCTTCGGCAAGGACATTTTGCTGGCATTTGTGTATGTCGCGTTCTACCTCGAGGTGAGGCGTGGTCGTGAGAAAAGATTTCGGCCGCCGTTCCTGCTGGCTCTGAGTCTCTTCTTCTGGCTCGGCGTGCTTCAGGTCTTTAATCCAAACTCACCTCACATTCTATATAGCCTTCTTGGTTTCAAGGTCTTATTTCTATTATGTTCCCCTTCTGTTCGTGGGATACGCCCTGGTACGCACAGACAGGGACTTGCGAAAGTTCTTGGTGGTCAATGCGGTCCTGGCAGGCTTGATTGCCACATTGGGAATTTTCCAAGCGATCTTAGGCAATACATTTTTAAATCCAGCGAAATTGGCTCCCGAGTTGGAGGATTTAGGAAACCTTTACAAGGTCAGCCCGTTGTCCGGTCGAATTCTTTCTCTTCCGGACTCGGTATTTGTGAGCTCGGGCCGTTTCGCGGAATACTTGATTTGGGCATTTATCCTCGTCGTTGGGCACGGCCGCTTATTTCTTGCTGCACACGACCAGCCATCGGAAGCTTGTATTTGCCGTGGTCGGCGCACTGGCGGTAGCAACGCTGTTGAGCGGCTCTCGGAGTGCGTTCGTTAGCGTCGTGGCGAGCGCTCTGGTCCTTTCCGCAGCATTTCTCTGGGGCGCGCCCTGGCGATGGGGACAGGCGCACCGGCTGGTTCGAACAATCCGCCGTTCTTTTATTGTGGTGGCGCTTGCCCTGGCGGCACTCCTCTTTGTTCTTTCCCGAGGAAGCCGGCTCACGAATCGCTTTTTATTCGGAGACTCTCAATCCAAGTAGTTCCGCGTATGAAGGAGTGAACCGCAGCTGGGATTACCCTATCCAAAACTTGCTCGATGCATTTCAGGAACCCAATTGGTTGCTTCGGAAATGGCATCGGAACCGCGTCCCTGGGCGGACAGTATGTCGCCAAGGTCCTCGGCACACGGCCGCTGAATATATCCGTCGAAGAGGGCTACGGGCAGTTAATTATCGAAATGGGAATCGTGGCTCCCTTCCTTTGGATTCTCTGGACGGCGTCGCTTTTGTATTACTCCTGGAAGGTGGTGCGACGTCTGCGAGATACACGCCTCTTTCCGATCGCGTTCGCAATTATCTGGTACGCGTTCGTGCTGCTCTACGTGTTCACCTATGCAGGTCTCGCGCCTTACGAGAATTATATCTCCAATGTATATCTGTGGCTGCTGGTCGGTATGCTCTTCCGATTGCCGGATGTCTAGTTAGTGCGCCAGCACCGACCGTGGTTCGTTCGCACGGACCGCGCAGGGGTGGATTTCGGTTTTGAGGAAGCGCGGGGAGACACGTCCCTATGCGGGCATTCCGGTACCAACGGCCGATGGTCGGTCTGCAGGCCGGCAATGTGTGCATTACCACAACCGTCGGGCGGAGCCGAAAGCGTGAGTGCCTTAAGCAAGGACCCCGCCTCGCGGTTATCTCACCGTTTCTCGACAAGCGCCACGGTAGCGAGCGAATGATGCTCGAATGGTTATTGCATCTACCGCAGGAATTCGAGATCCACATCTACAGTCAACGTGTCGAGGATGTTGGTCTTTTGAAGTTCACATGGCATCGTATCCCGAAATTGCCAGGTCCACATCTTTTCAACTTTTTGTGGTGGATTGCAGCGAATCGTTTCTGCATCAGTTGGAATCGCCACTTCCGCGGCGTGCGTCACGATTTGGTGTTCAGCTCCGGAGCGAATTTCCTCGGCGCAGATGTAATGTGTGTTCACATCGTTTTCGCCGAATACGTCCGCCAGGTTCGATCAGCGGATGAGATTGTTTCAAAGCCCGGTGTTGCACTGGCCGCGCCTACTTCATCGCAAGCTTTACTATGCCGTAGCGAATTGGATGGAACGGCGTGCTTGCATAATCCGCGCACGACACTTATCGGCTATTCAAGAAAGACAGCGCAAGAACTTGGTCGATTCTACAATCGACGTGACCGAATTCCGGTCCTCTATCTGGGGCTGGATCATTCCGTATTCAATCCGGAAACACGCGCATCTTTGCGACAAGCATGCGCGAAGCGAGCTCGAAATGCCTGAGGATCAGTTTGCCGTCATTCTGGTCGGTAATGACTGGCGCAATAAAGGCGTTCTTGCCCTGCTCGAGGCGTTAGAGCAATTGCGCGAACTACCGATTAAGTTGTTCGTCGTCAGCCGGCGAAGATCCATCCGCCTGCTGGGGATTTGTGAAAGAAAAACAACTGGAGAATCGAGTTCGTTTTTTGGCGCCGCGCAAGGATATTGAATTCTACTATGCCGCTGCGGATGCCTATGCCGGACCGTCGCTCCAGGACTCGTACGGAATACCGCCGGCAGAAGCGATGGCTTGTGGCTTGCCCGTGATTGTATCGGCATCGGCTGGCGTTGCCGAAATCATCACGCATGGGGTAGATGGCCTAATCCTCGACGATCCAACGGATTCAAAAGCGCTCGCGACGATGATACGCCACCTCTATGAAGACGAACCATTCCGCAGCCGGCTTGGCCAAAGAGCCGTGGAGACCGCGCGACAATACACATGGGAGCGTAACGGTCTTGAACTAGCCGCAATTTTCGAAGGGTTACTTCTTCAGAAATCGGGAATTCGCAGCGCGGACGCTAAGGCAGGAGCTATGAAATCGCGGGACATTTCCCGTCATCCTACGCCCGCATACGTTCCGAAGGAATACTGGGCGGCTCTTGCAGAAAATTCCGATTCCCTTGATGCCAGCCGGATTGGCGCCGGTCTTACATCCCAATTCCCCTCCGTGGTTCAATCGACTGATCGATGCATTGCAGTTCCGAGCAGTCAAGCGAGCAATCGCAATTGCGGCCCTCCCTGAGGGCGCACGAATTCTCGATGTCGGTTGCGGCACGGGTCGCTGGGTCCGCCGCTTCCAGGAACTCGGATTTCATGCGACGGGCGTGGACGCAACCCTGGGAATGCTTCGCGTGGCGCGCGAATGCGGAACCGCCGCGCCACTCACGGCCGGAGAAGCGTATCGCTTACCATTTCCCGATGCGAGATTTGATTCTGTCTCCGATATCACGGTCATCCAGCACATCCCCGTTTCGCTTCAGCCGCAGGCCCTCCGTGAAATGATGCGTGTCATCCGCACCGGCGGCCACCTGATCTTAATGGAACTTATCGGAGGAACGGGTGAGCACATTTTCCCAAGAGAACCACAAGACTGGATTGAGCAAGCCGAGTCGTGCGGCGCGGAGTTGGTTGGATGGTTTGGCCAGGAATATCTCGTGCTTGATCGACTGTTCGTCCGCGTCGCGCAAACCCTGATTGGAAAGAACGGAAACCCCACGAGCGCCGCCTCTGTTTCGCGGGGACACTCTTTACGACATTCGACGGTGGCGCGCGGTATTTACTGGCGGCTCCGTCATGTTACGGCTCCGATTTCAGCCTGGGCTGAACCTCTCGCTGATCGTATATGCCCTGGCCGCTTCGCCACCCACGGCGTTTTCATCTTCCGAAAATAACCTGTGCCGAGTTGACCCCACCAACGGAGCGAATCATTGGTCTTTTCCCCGAATTGCTTGGCGTCGGTGGTATCCAGGAGGCTGGACGCATGACAGCCGCCGCTTTGCGGGAAATGGCTCTTCGGCACAATTGGTCGACCGATTTTCTGAGTCTCAATGATCCACGCGGGGAGCACTCACTCGAGGCTGCTGAGCATGCAAGTCCCATTCTCCGGCTTCGGGCGCGGGAAATTCCGCTTCCTTCTATCCGGAGTTAGCAGGACGCGGCCCTTGACTACGGAAACTACAAGCATGGTACTCGCCTTCCATCCGAATCTCGCAGTCGTGTCTAGCTGGATGCAGCGAATATGCCCGCGACGTACAGACGGTTGTAATGACACACGGCGTAGAAGTATGGAAGCCCCTAACATCGCCTCGCCGTCGTGCACTTCTACGGGCAAATGTTGTCCTCGCTCCCAGCAGAGACACAGCACAGAAACTCATTGAGGTGCAAGGCGTTCCGCCTGAAAAGATACGCAGACTACCCTGGCCGTTGAACCCGAGAATTCTCCATTGGGCCGATGCGCCGACCCGCCTCCCTTTGCCTCCAGGGTTCCCGGAGCGAGCGCGGGTCATCCTGTCGGTGGGCCGCTGGGCCGCGTCCGAACGATATAAAGGCGCGGATGCGTTGATCCGCTCCGTCTCGCAACTTGTTACAATCTTTCCGGGTTTGCACCTGGTGGCTGTTGGCACGGGCGACGATCTTTCCCGTCTTCAGCGGCTTGCTGCTCAACTCAATATTGCCGATCGCGTGCATTTTCTTGAATATCTTTCGTGCGAAGAGATCGCCGCTTGTTATGCACGCGCGGAGCTTTTTGCATTGCCCAGTACAGGCGAAGGATTCGGACTGGTTTTTCTCGAAGCGATGGCGTTCTCGAAGCCCGTGGTCGGTGCCGCCTGCGGGAGGTACGACGGATCTGGTCGAGGACGGCATCAACGGTTTGCTCGTTCCGCCCGGCGATGCCGGCGCACTGGCGCAGGCTCTCGGCCGGTTACTTGGCGACGAGCCGCTCCGTGCTGAGCTAGGCCAGCGTGGCGCCGAGATCGTTCGACGAAAATTTCAATTCGCCGTTTTCCAGTCCGAGCTCGAAAATATTCTCGGCGAATGTAACTCAAATCTTGGTTAGGAACGAATGGGTTGGAAGTTTCTATAGTATCGTTACGTGAGGAGGATTGGACGCTTGGACGGTCTTAGAGTGGGCTTGATCGGATCGGGATTCATCGCGAAGCAAAAACATTTGCCGGCTTGGAAGAAGATCGAGAAGATCGCCCAGGTCGTCGCTCTGTGCGACCCGAATGTGGCGCAGGCCGAAGAACTTGCTCGGGCGCACAGGATTCCGAAGGTTTACAAGGATTTTCAGCAGATGCTGAAGGTCGAACGCCTGGATGCCGTGGACATCTGTTCCCCACCCCGCACTCACGCGGAACTGGCAATCCGGTCGCTCCAAGCCGGCGCGCACACACTCATCGAAAAACCGATGGCCATCAACACCGAAGAGTGTGACCGTATCGTCGCTGCCGCTCGCGGGAGCGGGCGCAAGATTTGCATCGCCCACTCGGACCTTTTTTATCCGTCGTTCCTTAAAGCCCGTGAAATGGTCAAAGCGGGGACGATTGGTCAGTTCCGTGGCATGCGCATATTTCTTTCTACTCCGGTGGATTACATCACATCCAAGCCCGACCATTGGGCGCACAAACTCCCAGGCGGCGTCATAGGCGAAACAGGGCCCCACGTGATTTATATGACTCTCGCATTCATCAATCCCATTCGCGCTGTCCGCATTGACGCTCGCAAACAACTCGCAGGCTTCTCTTGGTCACCCTACGAAGACTACCGCCTCGACCTAATCGGCGACGAGGCCTCCTGCAGCGTAGCTCTGACCTACGCCACCAATCGTTGGGCTGTGCAACTCGATCTTTGGGGTAGCGAAGGTCACATGAAATTCGACCTTGAAACCCAGACCCTCCTGATCCATGGCCGGGCCGATCTGAAACCCATGACGCTGGGACTTTCGGCGGTCAAAGAAGCGACTCAGATGCTGGGTGATACTATTGGTACCAGCTTGAGTTACGTAACTGGGAAATTCGAAAACACCCACGAGCGCCTCATTCGGGAATTCGTCGATAGCATTCGGAACGGTTCGCCCACACCTGTCCCTCCCGAGGAAGGAAGAGAAGCGGTTCGCGTGATGGATCTGCTTGTCAGCCAGCTACCGTCCTCGAATACCTAAGCATATGTGCGGAATCTCCGGAATCGCGACCAAACGCCTCGACCGAGCCGAGCTCAAGAACTCCATCGAGCGGATGGCCCAGACGATTCGCCATCGCGGTCCCGATGGTCTCGAGTTCCGCTGCTTTGCTCCGCCCGTGATCTCCCAAAGTGTGGCTATCGCTCACAATAGACTTGCCATTATTGACGTCTCTGCTGCAGGGTGTGAGCCGATGTCCAACGAAGACGGCACTGTCTGGCTCGTCTTCAACGGCGAGATATATAATTTCGAGGAACTGCGCCCGCGTCTGGAATCTCGCGGCCATCGGTTTCATTCCCATACAGACGCCGAAGTAATCGTTCATTTGTACGAAGAAGCCGGCCCTGCCTGCGTGAAGGGACTCGACGGAATTTTTGCCTTTTCCATTCTTGATCTAAGACGCGATCTCTTGTTTCTCGCCCGCGATCCCATTGGCGTCAAGCCTCTTTTTTATGCAGTCACCCCGGATCACTTCCTTTTTGGTTCGGAAATCAAAGCGTTACTCGCCTCGTCGGTCATCACGGCGGCTCCAAACTGGCAGGCTGTCTCTGATTTTTTTACATATCTGTATGTCCCCGGACCGCAGACTGCATTCGATGGTGTCAAACAGCTTCCTCCGGCCCATAGCCTCACCCTGCACCTCAAAAATAACTCCATTTCGCTGATGCGCTACTGGCATATTTCTCGCCGCACGGATCTCGAATCAATTCCATACGGTAAACTGAAATCTCAGATCCAAGAAACCCTTGCGACAGCCGTTACGCGCCAGCTTGTCAGCGACGTTCCACTCGGCGTCTTTCTCAGCGGCGGAATCGATTCGACAATCGTCACCGGTCTTGCGAAACGAGAAAAGCAAGATATTCAGACATATACACTGGCTCTCGCGGGAGACGAATACCGCTTCTACGACGAAGCAGAAAAAGCCCGTGCCGTCAGCCGTCACCTCGGCACCGAACACAGCGAACTCCGACTCGAATTCCCCGACCTTCTCGAAATGCTCGATCTCGTTGAATTCTTCGACCAGCCATTCGCCAATCCGACGTCCTATCTGATGCACCAGTTGTCACAAAAAGCCCGCGACGCACATCACCGTCGCTCTTTGCGGCGCCGGCGGTGACGAACTTTTCGCCGGCTACCCTCGATCATCCGCTGTTCGCCTCGCTCGCCGCATCGCGTGGATACCTCGCCCGCTCCTCCGCTTCGGCGCACATGCGCTGTCGCTCCTGCGCGACTCCCATCAAACGCCATATCTCCGACGCGCCCGCAAATTCCTCGGAGGTCTAGACTCCGATTTCTTCGTCCAGTATTCCAACTGGACATATTTCATGAACGAGGATGGGAAGCGTCGCCTACTTCCTGGGCGGTTGCGCGACATTTCCACACGGAACACTTCGCACTCATCTGTGGATAGTCCTGCGCTCTGCCTATGCGCAATCCGTTCTCTCCGATGAAGACAACCGCATCCTGGAAATGGACCTGAAGACCTTCCTGGTCGATAACATTCTCGACTACACCGATCGAATGAGCATGGCCACTGCGCTGGAGGTGCGCGTCCCGCTTCTCGATACTGCTTTCGTCGAAATAATTCTGAATGCGCCGTTCGCATACAAAATTCGAAACGGTGAATCGAAGGCCATTCTGGTTGACGCGTTCCAGGAATTCTTCCCGCCGGAGGTCCGCACTGCCCCCAAGCGTGGATTCAATGCGCCTCTTGCGCTCTGGGCTGGACAGCTTTTCGATCCTTACTTCGACGCCAGTCTCAACGCAGCCCACCCGCTCCGAAAAAGACTGGGCGACGATGTCGGCGCAGCCTGGAACGATGGAATCCTCGATTGGAATTTTGTCCAGCAGCTTCGGCTCCAGCATCGTCAGGGAAAGCGCGATAACGCCCATGAATTGTTTGCCTGCATTCTTTTCGACGTGTGGTGGCGAAAATACATTAAGAAATCGCAGCCGATCGTCCACTGGCACGCGGGAGGACGCTAGCGGTGCGCATCCTCAACGTAGCCCAGACTTATTTCCCCTATGTTGCCGAGGGCGGCCGTCCAGCCAAAGTCCGCGCTGTCTCGCGCAAGCTCGTCGAGCATGGTCACAGCGTCACCGTTCTCACGACGAACCTGGGAGTTTCTGAATGGTCCAATGTCGCATGCCCTCATGAGGAAACTGCCTTGGGCCTTCAGTTGACGGAAGACGGTGTCGTCGCAATTTATCTGCCCACCTTCGCGCGTTATCGCGTTCTCACGATAAACCCGCGTGTGATAGGATTCTGTCGGAGCCATCTCGCCGGGTTTGACCTCGTTCACTTTTACGGTCTCTACGATATGCTCGGACCAGTAGTTAGCTATTCCTGTCGGCGGAAAGGAATTCCTTACGTGATCGAGCCGATGGGAATGCACCGGCCGATTGACCGAAGCATTCGCATGAAAACGATTTGGCATCGGACCGTCGGCATGCGTTCTGGCAAAACGCCGCGAAGATTATTGCTACTTCGGAGCTTGAAGAGCAGGAGCTTATGGAAGATGGCGTGCCGCAAGAAAAAGATTGCGATGCGTTACAACGGAATTAGCAGCCGATCTGACTACGACTGCGCCGGCACGCGGCGGATTCCGTTCCAAGTGGGGCTTGTCCGCAGACGAGCCGCTTATCCTTTTCTTAAGCCGCCTCATCCGGCGCAAGGGAGCCGATGTACTGATCGAAGCATTCGCACAAGCGTGTCCTGATTCGGGTCGTCTTGTGATCGCGGGTCCCGAGGGTGAGCCAGGATATCGAGCGCAGCTTGAAAAATGCGCGCGTGATTCCGGCGTCGCAGCGCGCGTGCTGTTCACAGGTCCCTTGTACGAGGAAGAAAAAAGTTCGGCCCTGGCAGACGCTGACATCTTTGCCCTTCCATCGCAATACGAAAATTTCGCCAATGTGGCCGCGGAAGCCATCGCCTGTGGCGTTCCGGTGATCATTACGCCCTTTTGCGGCATTCGCTCACTGGTCGATGGCCGCGCTGGTTTGGTAGTCGGCCCGGAAAAGGAAGCTCTGGCGGCCGCGCTCGCACGCCTACTCCACGACAAGTCACTTTATGCGCGCCTAAAAGAGGGCTGCCGTGAGGTCACTTCGCAATTGAACTGGGATCACTTGACCAGGCAGATGGAAGACTATTACCAAGGAATCGTGGTGCGGAGCGATGGTGTCCACTGAGCGAGTGACCTTTTACGACGAGCATCCCTTCGATTGGGCTCCGGTCGATGGTACAGCGAACATCCACTCGGTGGTTTCGCGTCCGCTTATCGACTTGATCGAGACGCTCGATTCAAATTCTCTTATCTTCGATATTGGCTGCGGTCCGGGAAGAGTCCTTGGATTTCTCGCCCAGCGCGGTCTCCGCTGCATCGGCATCGACCGCAGCCGTGTCTCGATCCAGCTTGCCACTAGCCGGTATGGCTGCCCCGGCGCTGTCGCGGACAACTTGCGCCTTCCGCTCGCCGACGCTGTTGCAGATGTCGTCATTTCCGACGGCGTGATCCATCACACCGAAGATCCCCGCGCAGCCTTTGCTGAGAATTTGCGAATCCTGAAACTCGGAGGCAAAATGTACCTGGGAGTCTACAAAGCCTCTGGGCGATATCCTTTACTTTACAACTATCCGGGTAGACTGGTTCGTAGTGGGCTGCGGTCCCGTTGGTCACGGCCGCTCGTGGTTGCTTTCTTTCAGTTGCCCTACTTCCTAGTTCATTATTTCCGCTCGAGAGGCAAACGCACCTGGGCGGGAGCCAAAAATCTTTTCTATGATTATTTCGCAACACCCCGCGTCGCATTCCTCTCGCGACAAGTCGTGGAGGAATGGTGCGCAAAACAGCAAGTCTGCATCGCGCGCTACGACGAAAATCACGGGCAGAATGTTCACTCCTTCCTTCTTGAGAAGCGACCGTCTTCACAAAATCTTCGCGATTCGGCGAGCCCTACAATGGAGAAATGCAGCGTGGAGGGAACAGGCGACCGCGATGAGTAAGAACCCAGTCCTAGGACCTACCGAAGATACGCTGTTCTCTGGGAACCCGCCATCCCACGCGGAGGACGGCTCTCAGTGCTGGCCAGCGACTGCTGGCAGCGCTGATTCTCGTCACCATCTACTCTTCCGAACAATCTGGTTTGTAGTGAACGGTATGTTAGTGCTATCCGTGCTCTTCGCGATCTATTCGACTGTTTGGGAGTATTCAACGCGGAGATATTTGACGGGCTTCTCCGATGCAATCGTTCCCGAGACCTCGCCAGGTGATGAAAAAGTTGAAGCCATCCTGAATTGGATGGCGCACGGCCCCGCTCGTCAGACTGCAAGTGGCATTGTATTTGAGCAAGATCGCGATCCTACAGACACACTTAATTATGACGCTCTCTTGCGGGTGTGTGGGACTGCTACAAACGCATTCATCAATCTCGCCGATACGGGAGGTATGAAGGTTCGCCGGCTGCTTCTTCTGAACTCACATCAAATGACGAAGCACGTTGTCGCTGAAGTCCTGGTGGACGGTCGATGGATCATTGTCGATCCTGCCTACCGCACCGTCATGCGCGGCACCGACGGCAACACACTTACCCGCGAAGACTTGCAGGACCCGAAGGTATGGGCGGAGGCAACACGGAACATTCGTGGCTACAGCCCTGATTACACATTCGAAAATACCGTGCATATCCGAATCGCGCGCTTTCGTTTTCTTGGGTTAGCTTCTCGAAAGATCCTGGATCGCGTCATTCCCGGTTGGGATGACTCCGCGACGATGACGCTTCTTGTGGAGCGTGAATCCTTTGCGGCCATGGTTGTTTCGGTTCTGCTGCTCATTTTGCTGATTCTCTTGCGAACTTCGATACGTTGGTACGGGGAGAATCGGCTTGGCGTGCATTCGACGTATCTAAGAACGCAGCTCCGTCGAGCTTACAGCGCCTTCCTGAATACTGCGACCTGAGCCAATCCGGGATCTAAGGGCACCATTAGCGTTGATCAACCCAGGCTTCTGGGATTCAAACTATCTGTAGAATTCTACTGTCTATCAAAGTACCGCTCTCTCTAGTTCGGATTACCTATGCAGATGTAGTCCACCAGGTCCGCTACTCCCCCGGTGATGGTCATCGCGGTGTCGCTAATGGCACTTATTTTCGCAGCTCCAGCTACGGTCTCATCGCTGACCATGCAAACTGGGCGCGTTCTATATGGCACCGGAAAAGTGATAGTTTTCGCTCCTGCAGAGAGCCTAACGGTGTCGGACCATTGATGTCCTGATCCCTGGTTCAAATGAAGATTAGCCGTCAGGGTATCTTCGTTGAGACTCTGTCCAGGCAGGCCGCAGATCGAACCAACCGAACAAGTGTTCGCATAACTGTTTAGAGCGGCAGCATAAGCATAGGCTTCGTTATCGCTTAGTGTTCCCGCGTGGATGGAATTGAGAACTGGCGCGTAGGCTTGCAATACGTGCCTCGAATCAAACAATCCTATCAGCTCAATTACGTACGGATTGCGAGGGGCAGCTGTCACCTTGCAAATTTCATACACCCAATCCCACTGGCCATCTCCGGTTACTGTATTACGGACGTTACGACACGATGTTTCAGCACCCGTACCGCTGATGACGATCTGAATTGGACTGCCTCCAACATAACCATTCTTCGTTTGGGAGCGGACAAAAACTCCGCCGACGAAATAATCACCAACGGATATTGTGCGGTTCGTGGGGGGGTAAAAGTACAAGGACTCCGTAGCCGGGCCGGTAACGGACGCTTGAGCAGCACCAGAGGTTCCGTCAGGCGCCGTGATCGCCGCTGTGAACGTCGTGTTTCTACCGCCTGTGAATGTCCACGTCGCGGCGCTCGTGGCCGCCAAGTTGGTGAAGCGCACTGCGGTTGGAGCGAATGACCTTTGGGTGTTGTCGATAGCACCAACTACGTGGCCATCGAAGAATCCCGCCTGTCCCTGGCGCAGCGGACTAACCGTCATGCTCTGAAGATTCGGACCATACTGACTCAGAATTGTCGCAGCGCCTATCACATTGACATTCTGGCCCATCAGATTACTCCCCAATACGCTGCCCGCAATCCCAGTATCATTCTGCAACGCGGGCGTCGTTACTGTGGCGTCGGCTACCTCTACGTTCCTGACTTCTGCAGTCGTACCTCTGTCGCCACTCGTTCCCGTTGCAGCTATCCAGACGGCGGCCTCCCCCTTCTGGCCTTCCGTAGTAAGGCCATCCACTACGACCTGACTGACATTCGCTCCGGCGTACAGTTTCACACCACCATTCGAGGTGTTGCCGTGATAAAGGAACACGAGACCCACTCCTGCATTTGTCCGACCGTCGATCAGAACTGCGGCCGCTTTGTCATCTGTCGGCGTATTCCTGTCATCTGTTCCGCCGCAACCCCAATCCTTCAGCCAAATCCAGAACGATTGCCCAGTAATGTCGGTGCAGGGTCCGTTCCCAGCTACGTCGTTCAAATTGGCCGTAACGTTGCTGAGCGTCACAACGGATACTTCGCCGGTTCCCTTCCGCGAATTATTTGAGTCCTCTCCGATAACAATTCCTCTTCCGGGATACTGGAAGGAGGCATTAGCGATGTAAATGGGCGTAGCTGTTCCCGATATCCATAGAGCCGGATGGTTTCGGTCTTTGGCGCTACCAGCTCCTATCACAGCCCGGCCCATATGCGGATTTGGTCCAGAGTTTCTTGTGGGAGTTCCAACAACAGAAAGTGGACCGCTCACTCGTAGCCATCCCGCGGGGGGCTTGGCGAAGTTGGGGTCCAAAGGTCCCATTAACCAAAGACCTGCATTCGCGATCGGTGTGGCAGAGGACTGATCCGAAAAATAGATCGTTCCATTTCCACATGTAGAAGGACTCGTCGCTCCACCAGGTAGCGCTTCGCACGCTGCGAACACAGTCAGTTTTGCGGTACCCCAACTCAGCCCATCATTCGCGTCGCTTCCGTGGGGCGAGACATACTGTATGGCATCAGAGGTTCGCGGTCTTGCGTCAGAAACGTGCTGCGCTGCAGCCTGCGATCGGCCAAGGAATGCCAATAGCAAGCACCCGACTAGCCTCTGCAGGCGAACCATAGCTCTGTTTGATGACATCCAATTCCTCCGATCGTGCACAGTATTCCCACAGTGATCCTTGTTTTTCGATCTTCGTCGTGAGCAGCCGCCGAGAGGGCCTTCTCATCATTCGTTCGGTTCCCAATCTGGTTTAGGACCGTCGACGAAGTTGTGCGCAGGCTAACGGTTTAGATTTAGGGCCCGAGTACGTGGGCTACCTTGCGTTCATGCGGATTCTTCGAAGCTTTGGATCAGCTCATCTGTCTCGGGTCCGCGGCGGAATTCAAGAAACCGACTAACCGCGATAGAAACGACGTTTGAATTTCGCTCTCCCAGAGTTGCACCTGCAGCAAAGTTTGCCCAACTCATTTCTAAGCAAAAGCCGCGGGACCTGTGGGAGCAGTCGATGCCGCTTTCGGGTTCGTTGTCAGTCAGAAGCAATAAAGATCGGACGAAATTTGTGAGCCGGTACTTTTACCTCTCGAGGAAACGGAAAAGGGTACCCGTCTAGTACTCTGTAACCTTTTTCTGAATACGGGGTGAATCACGGGAAACAAAACAGTCGAATAAAACGCGAAAGTTAACCCCCCATATTGCACCCCACAGCGTCCGCATCACAGAAGATATCTCGATCTCGTCGGTCCGAACATCAAATTTATTGGAACTTCGTGCACGCACTGTGTTAATTAGATGCGAAGCTTTTTGCCTCGACTTCAGGGGTCCAGTCCTCGGGGGACAAAGAATTATGAACAAATTGTGGGTGTACTTTTGCCTGTTCGCGCCAATTCTTGCAGTCGGCTGTGGATCCTCCTCCCAGAGCGTCACATCCATCTCACCAAGCGCCGTAGCACTTTCGCTGGGCCAGTCAATCCAATTTCAAACAACACCATCTGGAAGTGCCCAGGGCATGGTCTGGTCCGTTAACGGCATATCAGGAGGAAATTCGACGTTCGGCACTATCGACGCAAGCGGGAAGTATACGGCACCATCCGACACGCAGAGCATCGCGGTGACGATTAAGGCTACCTCTGGATCTGCTTCGTCTTCCTCTGTCTCGGCACAGGTATTTGTTGTCGCGCCAGGAGCGGTCGAACCCACTCAAAACCCTCAGGTAGCGCGGTATACAATCGCGCCTCCTGCCGCCGCCGACGTTACGATTCAGTTCGGCACCACCACCAACTACGGCCTGTCAACATGGACGCAGGGGGCTCCCACAAGTGGAGGACCGGTGAGCACTTTCGTTGCTGGGATGATCCTGAACAGCACCTACCACATGCAGGCCACGCTCAATTTTGGTGGCGGAGTGACATTCCTTGACAGCGATCACACATTCACAACAGGAACTTTGCAGGCAAACACCCTTCCTCCCCTAAAGGTCACGACAACGCCGGGAACGACGCCGCAGAGCGGTGTCGAGTTGCTGGATCTCATCAATCTTGGCGCTACGAGTCTGATCAGCGTTGTAGTTGCGGATTTGAGCGGCAACATTCTGTGGACATACAATCCAGGGTTACCTGCGGTGGATGTGCCGAACCCGATTAAGCTGTTGCCCAACGGTCACTTCCTGATAAATTTCGCCGGTGCGGCACCTGACGGGGAGAACTCGGTATTGCAGGAAGTCGACTTGAGCGGACAAGTCGTCTGGCAGATGACAGCGGCGCAGCTCAATAAGGCGCTTGCTGCAGCGACTTGTGCCGGGTGCAATATTACCGTCGTCGGTACACACCACGATTTTGCCTTACTGCCAAACGGACATTTGATCGTAATCGCCTCCCAGGAACAGACGCTGTCCGGTCTTACCGGCTATCCCAACCCGGTGACGGTAATCGGAGATGTTCTCATCGACCTCGACCAGAATCGCAACCCAGTATGGCTGTGGTCAACGTTCGATCATCTCGACCCGAATCGTCACCCGATTTTGTTCCCCGATTGGACACACACCAATTCTGTCGTCTATTCGCCGGACGACAAAGCTCTCATCCTTTCGATGAGGAACCAATCCTGGGTGATGAAGATCGACTATGACGACGCTCAGGGAACTGGAAACATCCTTTGGAAACTTGGCTATCAGGGGGACTTCGCACTGCAGGGCGGGACTGATCCCGTGGATTGGTTCTACGCGCAGCATGACGCAAACATTATCAGTCCAAACAGTAGTGGTACCTTCCAACTCTTGTTGTTTGATGACGGCAACGACCGCGTCCTTGACTCGAGCGGCAACGTGTGTGGCACCGCAGTTCCCTGTTCGACCCGGATACCTATCCTTCAGTTGGACGAAATGGCCAAGACTGCGACAATCGAATGGGTGGATAACCTCGCCCCCGTATTTGTATCGTTTGGTGGCTCAGCGCGCCTTCTGGCAAACGGAAATGTCGAGTTTGCCGAATGTGCCCCAGTTGCTCCACCAGGTGCCCCGGTAGCGATTAACGAGGTCACGAAGACGTCACCTCCTCAGACGGTCTGGCAAATGCAGATCGCTGGGCAAGATGCATATCGTGGCTTTCGCATCCCGAGCTTGTATCCCGGCGTTCAATGGTAACGGGCGCTAGGCGAGCTTTGTCATTGAACGTTTGATTTCGGCGTTTTCCTTTACTATTTCGAGAAGAAGTCTCTCCTCTCAAAGGGTCCAACCCGAAAGTCGATGTCATTGAGACATTTATTTCCCATCTCATCATTTCCAACCTCAGGGATCACCCAAAAGCGGCCAATGAGGGTCACCTCAAAACCGGCCAACGATAAAACCCGGGACATTGACACTGGCGAGAGGGCCTATAGCCTCCGTCAGCATGAGCAATGTCTTGAGCGAAGAAAAGAAACAACAAGTCATCGCACTGGGGAAGCTCGGATGGCCCTTGCGGCGGATCGAGCAAGCCACTGGTGTCCGTCGTGAAACAGCAGGCACTTACCTAAAGGCAGCCGGGATCGCGGTGCGACCACCGGGTAGCTGGGGACGGCGAGCGCCGGCAAAACCGGCCAACGAAGTGACCCCCGACTCTGGAGCCGATCGTACCCTGGCCAGGTTGGCCAACTCAAAACCGGCCAATGAGGTGACCCCCGACTTTGGCCAGCAGATTCGGCCTCTGGTTGGCAAGCAGGGCCGGGCTGTCGGTACCTGCGAACCGTATCGCGAACTCATCGAGCAGGGGCTAGATCGTGGCCGCAACGCCAAGGCCATCTGGCAGGACTTGGTTTCCGATCACGGCTTTCCCAGCAGCTACCAGGCGGTGAAGCGTTTCGTCCGCAAGCATCATGGATCTCATCGGCCGCAACCGGTGGGGATCATCCTCACTGCGGCAGGAGAAGAAGCGCAAGTCGATTACGGAACGGGTCCGATGGTGCGGGACGCGCAGAGCGGAAAGTACCGACGGACACGGCTGTTCGTGATGACCCTCGGCTATAGTCGCAAATCCGTACGGCTGCTGCTCTGGCGTTCGAGTTCCCGGGTCTGGGCCGAACTGCATGAAAAAGCCTTTCGCAGGCTGGGTGGATGTCCTCGCGTAGTGGTTCTTGATAATCTGCGTGAGGGAGTCATCGTTGCCGACATCTACGATCCCACTCTCAATCCACTGTTTCGGGATGTGCTCGCTCACTACGGTGTCGTGGCGATGCCTTGCCGAATCCAAGACCCCGATCGCAAAGGGAAAGTGGAATCGGGCGTTGGACACGCACAGAAGACTCCGCTCAAGGGACTCCGCTTCGAGAACCTGGAAGAAGCACAAGCCTATCTGGATCGCTGGGAGACTCGCTGGGCCGATACGCGCATCCACGGCACGACGAAACGGCAGGTCGCAGTCATGTTCGCCGAAGAAAAACCGTCACTGCTGGCTCTGCCGCTGGAACCCTTCCGCTATTACCAATACGGAGAACGCGTCGTTCATCTGGACGGCTGTGTCGAAGTCGAAGCGGCTTATTACGGCTTACCGCCGGGATGGATCGGACGGCTGGTCAAAGTGCAATGGGATGCGCTGCACGTGCGTATCGTTGATCCACGTACCAATCAACTTCTCCGCGAGCATATCCGCCAGAAACGCGGCTGGTATCGCATCAAAATCGAAGACTACCCCAAGAAAATGCCGTTCAGCACTGCTCAGCTGCTGCGGCGAGCGGGCCGCGCCGGAACACAGATCGGCGTGCTCTGCGACTCCCTGTTTCACCGGCAAGGAGAGCCTGGCATTCGCCGCATCCTGGGTGTCCTCTCCTTGGCCAAGAAATATGGCACGGCGGCAGTGGAAGATGCCTGCGCCGCGGCCCTGGAAATCGGTGTGCCGGAGTATCGCTTCGTGCGCCGATATCTCGAGCGCCGTCCACAGCTGACTCTCCGGCAAGTCGATCCGCTGATCCGTGAACTCACCGAGTATCGCGACTTCATCAACTTCAAGACCAAGGAGCAAACAGAATGAACCTGATCGAACTCAATCGTGCCCTACGACAACTGCGGCTCGGCGGAGTCGCTGACGTGCTTGAGACACGTCTGCACCAAGCCCAGGCGGAGCCGATGGCACCCATCGACTTCCTCTCCTGTCTGGTGTCGGACGAACTCACTCGTCGCAGTGAGCGACTGCTGGAACGACGACGAAAACAAGCGCAGTTTCGTGACGCGCAGAAGGCGCTCGACAACTTCGACTTCCAGTTCAATCCAAAGATGAATCGCAGTCTGGTCTTCGATCTGGCTACCGCTGCTTTCATCACGCGGCATGAAGACGTTCTGTTCTTAGGTCCACCCGGTACCGGCAAGAGTCATCTCGCCCAAGCCATCGGACACGCGGTCATCGGACAGGGCTACCAAGTGATCTACCGCGAGACACACACCTTACTTGAGGAAATCGCCGAAGCTTCGGTCGATGGAAAGCGTAAGGAACACATGGAACTACTGGCGAGCGTTCCACTGCTCATTATCGATGACCTGGGGATGCGAAAATTCAGCTCCCACAGCGGCAGAAGAACTTCTGGAGATCGTGATGCGCCGTCATGAGCGTGCCAGCACGCTACTGACTTCCAACCGCCCGGTCGAGGACTGGGGCAAACTGCTCGGCGACAGTGCTGCCGTAACCGCCATGCTCGATCGCCTGCTACACCACGGTCACATCTTGAAATGCGGTCCTCGGAGCTGGCGCACAAAAACGGGCTTGCCTGAGAAAGAGAAACTGAGCTAAAAGAACCAAGTCCCGGCTACATCCGTTGGCCGGTTTTGACCCGTCCCCCATTGGCCGCTTTTGAAGTGACCCCCGAGGATTGACAGCCATACGGGCTTCGAGTAGGTTGATTTTCACGCAGGTTAACGAATGTGAAGTGCTTGTCACCACTTTGGTTATTGCTCTTATTCGTACAGTTTTCTCCTGTCCAGCCAAAATTCACTAAACCTTCGGAGGCGTATGATTTCGCGCGCCGGCCGCTGACCGAATGGGAGGCGGCAATATACGAACACAAGCAACCAGTCACTTTGCTCGCTCCTGAGAACGTGGTGTGGCAGCGTTTAAGGGGGTTGTGTCCTTCCTTCACGGTGGAGAGCGTAAACGGCGCGGAACTATTTTGGCTGGCAAAGCTCTGCGAGCAAGATGCCCCAAAAGCACTGTTAGCGGTGCAGCGCTACTTAACCGGAAGCGAATTAACGCACGGGCCCGACGCACGCCTGCTGTTGGCCGAACTCCAGATGCGCACGACTGGGAGCTGGGAAGCGTCATGGGAAAGTATCCGAACTATCCTGCGAGAAGACCCTATTCAGCCGGTAGCGGGACAGATCGATGCAGTGATTGATGAAGAGGCAGATGCCGATCCGAAAAAGGCGCTGGAATGGTCGAAGGAACGTTACGCTATTCTGCTCGATCGCAGTCAGATTGAGAAGCCGGGCATAACGCCGGTAGCTTCTAGTTACGTGTTAGGCGCCGGGTCCGATCTCGTACATCGATACTATATGGCAGGAGAGACAGGGGCGGCTGGGAAGGTGCTGGACGAGCTAAATAGCTTTGCAAAGTCGCACGCCGACGAAACAGCGGACTGGGGCGCTCGGGACCTGCATTGGGCAAACCTGGAGATGCATGCCGCGCCTGCGGTCACTGTCGTGAAAATGCTGCGGGGGAATTCCTCCCCCGAACTGATTCGGCCAGGGCGCGTGGAAGTGATTTCCTTCTTTTTTTTGGGATGCTATCCATGTATGCGGGAGCTTCCTCATCTGGACGCGCTTCAAAAGCGATACGGAGAGAAAAAACTCCTGGTTACGGGTGTCACCTCTTACAAAGTAAACTTGCATACCACCGGTTCCAATCATTCCATTATCGAAGCTGCTCTTAAGAAAGCCCTCGCTGAAAATGCGCCCAGCATCGGCGTGGTGATCACTTCGGACGAAACACTTGCGAGTTACGGCATAAAGGCTTTTCCAATGGTGGCAGTCGTGGACACGCTGGGCAGAGTGCGTTATATCGGACCCGACGCGCGTTTCGAAGAGGATGATCCTGTGGGCCAGTTGATCCGCGAATTAATCGAAGAATAAGCCCAACCGCAACCGAGTCGCTTGAGTTGTTGGTCGTGCGAATCAAACTCGTAACTCCTGATAAGTCGCGTAACCGGAAACTAGGGAAAAATCCACTTTACCGGTTACGGAGGCTAGTGGCGAAGGAATACGAGTGCGACGACCGCATAGAGAGCGACTGCCAATTCGACCCAAGCAATCGCTTGCACGACGTCGCGCCATTGACCGGCCTTTTTACTCTTCCATATTTTGCGAGCCACAAGGATTGACCCTAGCATCAGCACGGCAATGCCAGACCAAAAAACAGCGTATGGTCGTAGGTCTCTGTGAATTGGAGTCGGGACCTGTGCGAACAACCAAAAGAGCGCCAATGCCACGTTACCGAGCGAGAAAGTCGTCCAGAAGACCACCCGCCACGCCGCTGTGGGATTGACTGATTCTGTCATGTTGCTCTGATGGGAGCGCATGGTATCACTCTCAGCAGTGTTCCTGGCTTACAAACCATTTCAGAATTCTTGGCACTGGCGTCGAGGATAGTAAAGCATGCGAAATTGACGTCTCAGAACCCATGGCAACTGTCAGTAGACGATAATTCGCGTAATCGGGAAGTAAGAATCAGTTACCGTATTTGCGCTTTCCCCTTTCATTGCATATGATCTGAGTGCAACTCATCTTAGGTGACGCCATGCCCCCCGAATACTACCTCGGCATAGCCATCGCAGCGATCTTGGTAATCCTGTTGGGTATGTTTTTGCAGCGTTGGTTAGGCACGCGATTTGTCGTCCTGAATAAGAGCAGTGGCACAGACCAAATAGCGCATCAGCTATCGCGGATTGCTGATTCCCTTGAAAAACTAGCGGTCCAGTCAGGACCTTCGCCGTCCACTGAAAAGCTGCCTGTTGACAAGCCTGTTGAGCAACCGCGTGTTGACCAGCAGCCTGTTGAGAAGCCGTCGATCCCTCTACAAGATGCTCCCCAATCAAGTGAAGCTGACCAAAAAGAAGTGGAGCAGCCCGCTAAACGTCGCATTAGCTTATCTATGTTTGGCCGCTAGACCAAGGCTCGCGCCAAATTGCTGGATCACAGGCGTAGCAGCCGACACCGGACATCCTCCGGGCGAGGCCGAAGGCTTATCGCGGGTACTGATTGAACAAACGCGCCCTCTCTTAGGGTGGGCGTGCCAGCCGATTCCTCCGAAACTGCTACTGAGGCTCAGGAGACTTGGAGATGACAGACAGGCGCAGCTTCTCAGAAATGAAGACTGAGCAAGCAAGAATGACAGAAAGTTGGAAAGCTGAGGGTCGCCTCAGCAAAGCATGGGTTATCGCAGACCCGGAAATTGTCGAGATTTTCTCCGCCGGGGTCGGCTTCGGCATTGAAGTCGGCCGTCGCGCTCGCAGCGATCCTGCCTACTCCCCAGACGACTGGCGCAGGGCATTGCGCGAGGCTATGGATAAGGCTGCTGACCTCGAAGTCAAACTTGAAGCAGCTAAGCAGGGAATGCAAAATGGATGACGGATCAAGTTTTAACGGTTTTGCCGAGGTGCCAGCATCTGACGGGTCGCGTACGCGGAAATTTGCTGCTCGTGGCCATAGACGCGGACTCGGTAGTCGCAAAGAACATGATCGGCCCGCGCATCGGAAGCCACGGTTGGACTATTCCCGTTTGATAGCGCTACTCAACCATTCACGGGTGCGCACGTTCTGTAACTGGCGGCATTTACGCTGCCGATTCAGCGCGTTGGCTCGTTTGTCCTTGCGATAGATTTCTCGAAACAAGCCCTCAAGCTCTGTAATCTCCGCCTCGGTGATGTTGGGCCAGACAATGAAGGCCGAGAAATGAGTCCACAAATTCCGCTTTCGCTTGCTGTTGGCATGAGCCCTTAGCCGAGCTCGGATGCCCGCTTCGCCATCTGCCATTCCGACATAGACGACGTCGTACTTTCCAATTCGCGGACGATAGCGATGCAGCGCGTAAATTCCTCGGAGTCCTTTCGGCACAGAGTCGATTTGGTCTTTTGGAATCCACTGAGCGCAGCTTCGAACCAGGCGTAGGGAGTGCCCGTGTTGCGAACTAGAGGCCATACCGAGCAATGATACTCATAGTCCGTGGACACATAAACCGTGAGGCTCAAAGATGACGCGCAAAGGTAAATGGACGACATTCGCGTCAGGTTTGGAAAAGCCGTTAGGCAGAAGCGGCACAAGCTGGGAGTCTCCCAGGAAGCATTCGCCGATCTGTGCGAATTGGACCGCACGTACATCGGCGGAATTGAACGCGGTGAGCGGAACGTAGCGCTCGTCAACATCGAAAAGATTGCACGAGCATTGAAAATATCCCTGTCGGAGTTGTTCCGTAGAGTGTGATTGCGGCTCGACCTGGAGGACTATTTCAGAACTCTTGAGCTGGGTCACTTCGTTGCAGAACTGCCACAGTTCAGCCTGAACATGGAGTTTCTCTGAACTCTCTTACTGGAATTAGTACAACAACTCGGGCCGGTCAGGAGTTAGTGGATGACTCCGTTTGGCCGAGTCATCTGCCTGCGGCGGCTCAGCGCGTCGTAGCTGAAACCAAACGACCCGCTGGCAAACACGGACGGCGGCGTGAGCGTGCTTAAGCGATTCAGCGTGTCGTAAACGTACGATGTCACGCCGCCCCATTCTGTTGGGAGTGTAGCCGTCGAGGTTGTCAACGCAGACGGTCAGAAGAGCATATTGCCAACCGGCTATCAGTACTTCTAATTTAACGAACGGAGGTTCGCTGCCTCGGATTGCAGATAATTACCGGTGTTGTTGGCCTGCCCCCTAATTACATTGCGAACGGCCGGATCAATTACAGTTGTGAAATTAAGATTTGGAGCGCGACGGGCTTCCCACGTCGTGCAGCGTTGGGTGCTAACGGACGATTTCCAATTATTTGTGCGGCGGAGGGTTGCACGTAACCCAAAAAATTCGGCCATCCCAAGCGTTAGCACAGCGGTTGTAGATTTGGTAGTGCGTGCAACCATCGGCAAATTGCCGATACATCGGACTGTTGCACTGATCGATCGGCTGTCCCCACCAATACCGGAAGGTGCCGGGATGCGGATTCATACAGTAATTCGTCTGAATAGGTTCAAGCTCGGCGGCGCCCGAAGGGGCCCGTGCATCCAGACTGGTTGATGCTGATGCTGCCGGAAGCAATCGATCGATGAGGGCAACAACCGTTTTATTTCCTGGCGACTTCACTCCCACGTTCATCTGCCGGTCAGTGTCATGCGAGTGGTACATGGGGTCTCGAATCCATTGCGAGTGATCCACTCCTCCTTCTCTCCTGTGGATAAGCACGCATCGGTCAGTCTTTCCATAGTACTGATAGCGCAGAAAATTCTGCGGGTCGCCGACCGCACCAATAGGTACCTCTTCTGGATCGTCCTCCGACTTATGATTTGTATGCCACTCGTACGCCGCATTGTCTTCCAAGGCTTTGTGATTCGCTTCCATGTTTTGGGCGTTGTTGACCGCACCCGCGTGGGCTGGATCAGGCTGTCCGTTATTGTACGGAACGTTCGCCGGCGCCGTGGCAATCGGGGGAAGGGTCTGGCCAGGTGGCCGCGGATAGTACTTGTAGTAGAGAAATCCGGCCCCAAGCACGAGCGTAACTAAAATGACGAGGGCTCTTATTGCCATCGGAAGGCTCAGCACTAGTGTCAAGAACGCGTTGACGATCCGCTCGACATTGCCCTGTTTCTCAGACGTATCACGCGGCATAGGTCCTCGTTGGCCGCTCGGTGAGGATCACGTTGGTTCTGGTTCTACCTCTTAATATCGCCTTTGTCAATTGCATCGTTTTCCGACGGACGTCATGTTTCCTTCCGCGCCACCGCCAGAACGCTCCCGCTGCGCCACCGTTTCCAGATTGCTGACTACCTGGTTATACGGTATTCCGGAGCGTGTGATTGCGGCTGTTCCCAAGGGCTTGCCCGAAATTTCAGCAAAAATTGCGAATTTTAGGATGCCGTGTGGAACACCGGGGTGTCCTCATCTTCCCGATTTAAAAACGGTCGGCAATGTGCGGTCCTCAGGAAAACCGATGCACACTGCCGCATGCCGTGTTTTTAGCTTTCTGCGCTTGCGTCCCAAGCCCAGCGAAAATCGTCCATTCCTGCCAATACCTGCGGGACCGCAACTGTGACTATTTTGCCGCCCTGAAACCCCCCGTAGCAGTTCTGCGGAATTCCCGATTTTGCTGTACTGTCGGATTTTTGAGTCCACTTTTTCTACTGTTGCTGCAGTCTTGACAAAACCCCTCGTCAGCGACGCGGCCCATTATTCAAAACCGTCATAACCGCCCGCCCCCCTATAGGGGGGCGGTTATAGCGGTTTTGGGGCTTGGCTAGACGGTTTTGCAAGTTTTCGACTTACTTCTTCTGCCACAGAACCAATCTGTTCTTGGGATGGGTATGATTCAGCATCCACGACGTACCAGCGTTTCACTTTGCGCTCGCCTCTTTCATAACGCAGCACACCTCTTGTTTCCCCCTCGGAAAGAGCCTGTTTCAGTCTCCGATCGCCTATCTTCAATTCCGTCTTTATTTCTTCTTGATTCTTCCCGGGGTTAACTCGAAGGTACCCGACTACCACGTCGAGCAGCCTGTTTGGTTTCGGCTCGGCGGGCAACCCTACGTCCCTAAATTCCCTCATCGTGAAATACGGGCCTGACGGAGTCGGTATGAACAGTTTCTGAATCGTCAGGCTCACATTTTGCGAGCCGGCCCTATTCTTCGTCGGGCAGGTAAGTCTGATCACATCTTTGCCCTGGCTTTGCACTTTTTCCACGAAGTAGCTTACGTCCACTTTTTGTGAAATATTGTTCGTTCCTCGAATCGCCGCGTTTCCTCTCTTGGCTGGATGGGTAATAAGAATCGAAACCTGCGGGCAGCGCTTCCTTCACGGCGTCGAGGATAGGTTTGGTCTCGGTTGATGAATTTTCCTCGCCATCAAAAAAGTCGCGCAGAGTGTCGAAAATCAGTACGGGCTGATATTTCATTACGTATCTGTACAGCCACTCCAGTTGCTCAGTTCGGTCCAGCATTGGAGCTTCCGGATTGGTCCACATTGTGAGGATGCGGAAATCATCGTCCGGAATCCAGCGCAGCATCTTCATGTAATGCTGCAGCGTGACTTTGGAAACGTCCAGACCCAGATAAAGTACTTTCCTGGCAAAGACTCGCATGTCCAGAAAATCCCTTCCCTCTGTAATTGAACGCGCCATCGCCAGGAGTAGGAGAGTCTTGCCCACTCCTTCTTCGCCGGAAATCGCAATTACGTGCTTAGCTGGGATTAGCCCCTCAACAATCCATTCGATTGCTTCATGGGAGTAGTCTAGGGGATGTGGCAGTTCGCGCCAGTGCGCTGTCGTCCCGGCTCCAACGTCAGAGAGCTGTAGGGCTTTCTGGAACAGTTCGGGAATCTTTTCATAGGCGCCCGCATTAACGCAGTTCTCAGCGCGCAATAGGGCATCGCGGAATTCGGAGTTCTGGAGAATTTGGTGGCTAGCTCAAGGAGGACCGACGTATCGTTAGGCAGTCGCTGAAAAGCCGCCCTCAAATCTTCTTTGTAGTGTGACCAGTGCTTTAATGTTTTCCTGCTAAGGGAAGCTCGTACTGCCTCCTTCAAGACGACGTAACTAAGAGTCGCATCCGGATGTTTCTTGTGGCACTCGATCACGACCCGGGCTATGTCCGCAAGTGTTGGAATCTCAAAATAGCTGGGCTGAATTATTGAAGAAGTTTCTTTAGGGCGTTGCACAAGCAGGGCGAGCAATCTTTGTTGAAATGGTCCACCGTACGGGTAACCAACATCTATCATTGGGAAATTCCTCGCTTTGCCGTTTATCCCAGCGAGGCTGACGCCGGCAAAGAGAGCCGCCGTTGCAGCGGTCTGGAAGGATTTGAAGCCCCCCGCGTCAACCTCACTGAGACTGAGCTACGCTTGGATTTACTATTCGCCCGAAAGAATCTGCAACCTGTGCAGCCGTGACGTGATATTTTGTGTCGTGTAAGAGCGATGCCGGACGATATAGACGTCCGGGCGGTCCGTATAGCGGCTGTATAGCGGACTTCAGCTTTTTGGGACGTTTCAGATGATTGGGCCCAACGTAAATTCAATAACTTGCGGAGTATCAACGAGGCGTACCGGTTCAACTCCCCCCGCCTCCATCTTCAAATCGTCAAGCAGGTGTGCGTTTTGTGCGTATCAAGAATTCGTGGTAGCGCCATGGTGGGGTTGGTTTGCGGGGAATGTAGCGGCAACCGTGGCGTCTAGCTGTTCTTGGCGAGCGACAACCCACGGTGAATAGTGTCGCTCGGTAACCTTAATAGAGCTATGCCCTAGTAGAGTCGCGACATCCGCAATTGGCACTCGGGCGAGTAGGAGTTCAACCGCGAATGTATCCCGCCATCGGTGCGCGTGGCCGTGTTCGACTTTCGCGATTTCGTAGAGTTTCTTAAACGCACGCTGGTAGTCACCGACAATGGACTTCTTAGTTCCCTTCCCCGACCAGAAATAAAACTCCCCCGATCCGATTCCCTCGAGCGCATCAAGGCATGGCTTGGGGAGTAGAACGCGAACCGCCACACCAGTCTTTGCAGTTCTCAGGATCAACCGACCATCTTGGATGCTTTGTTTCGTGATGGTAACGGCGTCTGCAATCCGGAGACCCGAGTACCGCAACAACAACGTCAACGCTCCTCAGGGACACCCAAAACCGGCCAAAGAGGGTCACTTCAAAACCGGCCAACGATAAAATCCAGGACATTGATTCTGACGAGAGGGCCTATACCCTCGGTCAGATGAGCAATGTCTTGAAAGAAGAAAAGAAACAACAAGTTATCGCATTGGGGCGGCTCGGTTGGTCCATGCGGAGGATCGAGGAAGCCACTGGTGTCCGTCGGGAAACAGCCGGCGCTTATCTGCGGGCGGCCGGCATCGCGGTGCGACCACCGGGTAGCTGGGGACGGGCCGCGCCGGCAAAACCGGCCAACGAAGTGACCCCCGACTCTGGAGCCGATCTAAACCGGGCCAGGTTGGCCAACTCAAAACCGGCCAATGAGGTGACCCCCGACTCTGGCCAGCAGATCGGCCACTGGTTGGCAAGCAGGGCCGCGGCTGTCGGTGCATGCGAACCGTATCGCGAACTGATCGAGAGGGGCTGGATCGAGGCCGCAACGCCAAGGCCATCTGGCAGGATTTGGTTCCGATCACGGCTTTCGCGGCAGCTATCAGAGCGGTCAAGCGCTTCATCCGCAAGCTTCGTGGATCTCATCGCCGGAAGCCGGTGGGGATCATCCTCACGCGGCAGGAGAAGAAGCCCAGGTCGATTACGGATCGGTCCGATGGTGCGGGACGCCGCAGAGCGGAAAGTACCGACGGACACGGCTGTTCGTGATGACCCTCGGTTATAGTCGCAAATCCGTACGGCTGCTGCTTCTGGCGTTCCAGTTCCCGGGTCTGGGCCGAACTGCATGAAAAAGCCTTTCGCCGGCTGGGTGGATGTCCTCGCGTAGTGGTTCTCGACAATCTGCGTGAGGGAGTCATCGTTGCCCGACATCTACGATCCCACTCTCAATCCACTGTATCGGGATGTGCTCGCTCACTACGGTGTCGTGGCGATGCCTTGTCGCATCCAAGATCCCGATCGCAAAGGGAAAGTGGAATCGGGCGTCGGACACGCAAGAAGACTCCGCTCAAGGGACTGCGTTTCGAAAACCTGGAAGAAGCACAAGCGTATCTGGATCGCTGGGAAGACTCGCTGGGCCGATACGCGCATCCACGGCACGACGAAACGGCAGGTCGCAGTCATGTTCGCCGAAGAGAAACCGTCACTGCTGGCTCTGCCGCTGGAACCCTTCCGCTATTACCAATACGGAGAACGCGTCGTTCATCTGGACGGCTGTGTCGAAGTCGAAGCGGCTTATTACGGCTTACCGCCCGGGTGGATCGGCCGCCTGGTCAAAGTGCAATGGGATGCGCTGCACGTACGCATCCTCGATCCCCGTACCAATCAACTTCTCCGCGAGCATCTCCGCCAGAAACGCGGCTGGTATCGCATCAAAGACCGAGGACTACCCAAGAAAATGCCGTGGAGCACCGCCCAGCTGTTGCGGCGAGCCGGACGTGCCGGAACGCAGATCGGCATGTTCTGCGAATCCCTGTTTCGCCACCAGGGAGAGCCCGGCATCCGTCGCATCCTGGGTGTCCTCTCCTTGGCCAAGAAATATGGCACGGCGGCGGTGGAAGATGCCTGCGCCGCGGCCCTGGAGATCGGTGTGCCGAGTATCGCTTCGTGCGCCGTTATCTGGAGCGCCGCCCCAGCTGACTCTGCGGCAAGTCGATCCCCTGATCCGTGAGCTCACCGAGTATCGCGACTTCATCAACCTCAAGACCAAGGAGCAAACAGAATGAACCTGATCGAACTCAATCGTGCCCTACGACAACTGCGGCTCGGCGGAGTCGCTGCCGTGCTTGAGACACGTCTGCACCAAGCCCAGGCGGAGCCGATGGCACCCATCGACTTCCTCTCCTGCCTGGTGTCGGACGAACTCACTCGTCGCAGCGAGCGGTTGCTGGAACGACGAAGAAAACAAGCGCAGTTTCGTGACACGCAGAAAACGCTCGACAACTTCGACTTCCAGTTCAATGCAAAGATGAATCGAAGCTTGGTCTTCGATCTGGCTACAGCAGCCTTCATCGCGCGTCACGAAGACGCTCTGTTTTTAGGTCCACCGGGGTACCGGTAAGAGTCATCTCGCCCAAGCCATCGGACACGCGGTCATCGGCCAGGGCTACCAGGTGATCTACCGTGAGACCCACACTCTACTTGAGGAAATCGCCGAAGCTTCCGTCGATGGAACCCGCAAAGAGCACATGGAACTGCTGGCGAGCGTGCCGCTGCTCATTATCGATGACCTGGGGATGCGAAAATTAGCGCCCACAGCGGCAGAAGAACTCCTGGAGATCGTGATGCGTCGCCACGAACGCGCCAGCACTCTCCTCACTTCCAACCGTCCTGTGGAGGACTGGGGCAAACTGCTCGGCGACAGCGCTGCCGTCACCGCCATGCTCGATCGCCTGCTACACCACGGTCACATCCTGAAATGCGGCCCACGGAGCTGGCGCACAAAAACGGGCTTGCCTGAGAAAGAGAAACTGAGCTAAAAGAACTAAGTCCCGGCTACATCCGTTGGCCGGTTTTGACCCGTCCCCCATTGGCCGCTTTTGAAGTGACCCCCGAGGCAACGCTAGAAGCCTTTCTCCCCAATACTTGTTCGGGTGGTCTTCGTGAGGATACTCGTTGCACGCCGCTAGCACCCGCTCAACCTCTGGTTTCGTATATGGGAGTGTTGTGCCCTCGACGACTTTCGGCGATTTGATAGCCGCGGCTGGATTCGAGGCTAGCCAACCGGAGTCGCGTACAAACTTGAAGAATGTACGCAGTGCTTCTAGTTTCTTCCTCGCGGAGTAGTTCTTGTTCACCCATGATTCTCGGAACAATCGCATGGTTTCGACATCACACTCAGTGATGTAAACCATCCCGCGATTTTCCGCGAACGCCTTTAACTGTTTGAACAGTAGGCGGTATTTGTAGATGCTGGGTTCGCGCAAGCCACGCGCTTCGCAGTCCCGAATGAACCCGTCAGTCGCTTCGGTAATGGTCTTACTCGCATCCGGTGCGCCGTTGGCTTCGAGTGCGAGAACTTTCTTCTGCGCGATATCCCAGTTTCGAGTGCGAAGCGTTTTGTGATATCGCTTCCCCGCGAGCGTGCCATCAACCCAAATTACGCACGCGCATCTGCGGTGCTCGCGGTCGGTCTTATTGCAGCGTGGTTCTCGGTGACGGCGATAGGCTTTGAGCATTATTTCTTGGCTCGTCTGCGTTTCACGCGTTCTACAACTTCGATAGGGATTCGCAGTGTTATGCGCTTGCGCTTCCCTCGGGGATTCCCGTTCCCCAGCGGTATAACACCGGGTTCGTCTTGAAACAGACGCGTGATGGTGGCAGCTCGTCCTGCTGTTAGTCGTGCTGCTTATACTCGTCGTGGTCACTTTTTCGCCCGTCGTAATGAGTGACAATTTGTCGTTAGGGGATTCGGGTGTTCGGTCCGGGATTTGCGTAAGTTTCTTCTTCTGTGGGATCGTCTACTACTTCATCCAGAGAAGGATACCGAAGTGGTTGAAAGCCCTGTTGGTGATCGCAGCAGCATTGTGGAGCAATTTCTATCAACTGGGGAAGCTCGCAGAAGAGGGCGCGCGACCTATGCTTTATGACCGGATAATCTTCATAGTCGTGGGTATCGGCGTAATCGGTGAAGGGATTAAGCGCTTGATCGACGATCTCAAACCGAAAACCCCAGCACAATCGTCAACCACGCCGAATAGCTGAACGCACGATGCACTGGTTCGGTTTCGAGCGCGCCGGTAGCCGCCGGGATAGCCCTGGGTGATCCAGGGCGTCCAGCGGGTACCGCGGCGCTCGCATCACACTTAGACTTCCAACAATCGAATCGAGATGGCAAATGGGGATTTAACTTTTGCCGACTCGATATTGGCATCGTGCAATGACTGAGCACGAGACTCAGGATTTATCTCCACCTAACAAGGTGATTACAACAGTTATCCCGCCGACCGCAGATCCCGAATAGGGCACTGATCGGGCATTTGAGTCAGTCGATTCTGCCGCACTAAGGCCAGAATCAGAGTTTTTCCGGAGCCTGACACCAGAGCGGCCCTCACGTCGACGGCCGATCCCGCTTCGACGTGGGGGCCATGAAGAAAATGTCAACCAGTTAGGCCGAGTCAAATCGCTCACGGGGTCCGGATAAACCCGTGGTCAACCCCCGAAGCGTCGAGATAGAGGCCGACAATGATTCCGGCAGGATTGATTCCGATTGCCTCCGTGACAATGGCTGCGGGGAAGTCGAAGGACGTGAAAACGCCCTTGCTGAGCAGAAAACCGTGCAGGACTCCGACAGTGTCAATATACTCTCCCACGACGTCGCCCTCGGCATTATTCGCTGAAGGAGCGGTGAGCGTAGCGCCCGGAAAATCAATCGTCGTGAACGTCCCGTGGTCCAATTGGTATCCGTGACCCACTCCCCCACTATCCGTGTAAAAGCCAACGACCACACCGGACGGGTTCACAGTACTCGCACTGCTGCTGATCGCCCCAGGCGGATCGAAACCTGTGAAGACCCCTCCCTTGGAAACTGTAAAACTGTGGGTAGCAGCAGTCAACGGGCACGAGGCCGCCTCACAGGTGAATCCTGACATTTCACCACTCGGGGTGAGACTTGTGAGGCTGGTTCCGGCCGCGCCTGGGAAGTCAACCGTTGTGTATTGTCCCGCATTCAGGACAAAACCGTGGCTGACACTACTCGAATCGAAGTACTCACCCACGATGACCCCCTGCGGACTGATCCCATTGGGATTTGTCGAAATTGAACCCGGAGGATCAAACGAGGTGAATATACCCTTTTTCAAGACGAAGCCATGCTGGACACCTGCGGCATCAACGTAACTACCGAGAGTGGTACCTTCCGGATTGTTCCCGATTAAAAAGGTGCCAATCGCACCGGGAAAGTCGATGCTCTTGTAGCTTTGTGCCGAACCGACCTCCGCAAAGGCAACAGTGATCGCACATATCGCCAAAAACCGAAATAGCGAAATCATGGAATGACCCTCCTGAATCGTTGGTGGGGACGAGACGCAAGCGGCGGCTAGGACCGCCCGGCGCGGGACGAATGCTGCTCCAGGGTAACTTGTTTGTCAAGTACTGTTTGGCGTCATGTCGCTGCAAAATGAGAATGTCCGGATTGTACTGTTTGGCGTCAAAGAAACCGCTGGAACTTGCTATATGGAGATTTCCGATTTCCAAACGCGCTCTTCCGAGCGGCAGGAGAAACTATGAGTCAACGCAAGATCAGCCCCACCCACGAACTATTGTCGAACATAACCCAGCTCGGTTGCTGACTGTGGCGAGTCCGCGCAGACCGGATGCGATTTACGCGCACGTTACGGCGGATCAAACCGCGAGGCTATTCGACGAGCACGTAGCTGGCAGAGGGTAGCTGTCGAGAGCTAGAATGCTGTGGACCGGAGGTCTTCATAATATGAAGATTTTTCTGCTGCCCATGACCCGGTGCCAGTCATGACCCTCGTTTTAGCGTTGATTCTCATCGTGCTGATTTACATTGCGTTCCGTCTGACTCCTAAGAAGAAACCGTTGACTCGTGGCGACCTTATCAGGCGAAGCTTTGCGAAGCCGGGTCGACCAGAGAGCGAATGGCGGCCAAGGCTTGACGCGTTGCTCGCTGAAGCTAAAGAGTTGGGCATTCCACCAAACAAGGGTGGCTCGTGGGGCGAACTTGAAGAATGGGTTGTGGCGCATCGGGACTCGCCGCGCGCCACCGACATCCTGGCTCAGACCGATACCGCAGCTCAGACGGTTGACCAGTCTTTCCCCGTGATCGTAAGTGACGAGACCTCCACCCGGATGACATTAAACCGACGCGAATTTCGCATTCACGCGGTGACGACCTTTCCAACGGGTGTTCAGTACACCGAATATGAATATCGCATCGACGGGAGCACGGTCTCAATACGGGTCATCAACGAAAGCGTTGACCAACCACCGGACCCACAGTTGTTCAGAGTGTTCGAAGGTTCTGTTCCCGTCGCTGACTTACTCGGGCGCAATTTTGATGAAGATACGATAGCAAGTAGCAAAGAGCGGACGGAATGGCATCCGCTCCGCCCCGACAAGTGGAACGGATTTGCAGCGTTCATTCTTTCCGGGCACACCGAGAGGTCATAAAATGCGCTGGTCAGAACTCAAGAGATCAATGAAAAGTGCGGAAGGAAAGCCGAAGGGCTGGGAGCCCCGGAATCCCACACTGAATGCGCGGCTGGCCGCACTCGATGCCGTATTCGACGACGTTGCGCGGCGCGCGTGTTCGATTTGCCATGCCTCGCTCGCGCAGCAAGACCCATACGATCTGATCGAGCTTGGTAATGAGCTGGTTTGCGTGAAATGCAATCAGCTGCCAGCCGTGCAGAAGTTCCGCGACTTGGGAACGCTGCGCGCGGACGTAATCGCGCGATTTCAGACCCTCACCGACGCAGACCGCGTGCAGTAATTTCCACAGGCTTCGGTAGTACGATTCGCCGATGGCGCTCCTACCAAGACCTTGGCCCTCGATTCATCGCCAAGTTAAAGCCGCCTCCGAAGTCCCCGAGATTGACGACCAGTTCCGCTGGCAGCTTCCGCCCAATCTCTCATTTGATCTTGCGAGCGCAGCTCTTAACACCGGGGTGACGGTCAACTAGTCCAAGCGTTCGGGAGCAAATACTGCAATGATGTATGCTCGCGAATTGCGGATCTGCACGCAAAGTGCGTGAGCTTCACTGAACAAATCGCGTATCGGCGCTGAAGCGCACCAACCCATCGCGGTAATCAATCTTCATATCCAGCATCCAGAGCATCGCGAAGCCGAGGACTCCTGAGATCTCCGTGCCGAAGTCGTCGCTGACGTGGGTGAGATCGATTGTGATCAGATCCTCGCGCGCCTGCCTGAAGTTCGCGAATTGAATGGTGGCGTTGGCCGCGCTATAAACCGTCTTGACCTTGCCGCTCATGCCCTTAACTTCCGTGGCGTACTCCGTGCCGACTTTGGTTACTTCCTTGGCTTCGGCTAGCGACAGTTGATTGTCAAACGCGCCTGTATCAATCAGGAAGAGCTTGGGCGGGGAAGAATTCACCGATGCGGGAATGAGCAGTCCGTGGCCGAATATGAAAATCGGCGTGAAGTCCTTCATCTCCGGCGGAATGTAGCGATCATGCCAACTCGATTGCTGGGACGATTGCGAATCAAGCGAGATTTCGCTGGCCGGCTGGTCGGGATATGGCGGCAGCTCGCTCAGCTTCATTTTGTGCGCGTGCATGTAGATATCCACGAGAAAATTGCGAAATACGTTCGCGCCAATTAGACCGTCACTGCCTATAATCGAGCGGGCGCTCGTGACCTCGACAAAACAATCGTCAAACTCAAGCTCGCCGACCTTAATCTTGTCGGCGTGGCCCAGAAATCCCGCGGCTGCGCCGGCGTCGCCGATTCCGCCGACATGGATATCCGTGATGGATTTCACGCCCGCCTTTTCAGCGGTTTTTCGATCGATGAGAATTCCACTTGCGCCAGTATCGAGCAGCAACCTCGACGATACACCGTTCACCCTCACACTGAGGCCATACCCTCGAACACGGGTCGGACCATCGGAGAGAGGTTCGAGCATGGCCTCGGTCGATTTCACTCTGGTTATCAGACGGCACACGCCGGGCCGCTTCTCCGACTCGGCCTGGAGCACATCGAGTTGGTTCCTCAGCCGTGCCCTCGTTTCCGCGTCGTCGTCCGTGGAACTTGCCAGGTAATCCTGCAGCGCCGCGATGCGTTCCCTGCCGCTCATGGTGCTCAAATAAGCTCGCCGAATGTCGGGGTCGTCAGGATCGAGCTTGTAGGCCTGATCAATATTGGTTTTAGCGAGCTTCCAATTAAGCGAGACCTTGTAGAGGCGGTATCGACCTAGAAACGCGCGCGCGTCCAAATCGCATGCCCGCAGCGGCTTGGAGAATGCGGCTTGCGCCTCCGTGAGTTTTCCCTGGCGAAAATACACCTCACCCAGCGCAACAATGGCCGGCGCGCGATCGGGCGTCAGTGCCACGGCTTTTTGCGCTGCAGCATACGCCTCGGTGGAATTTTTCTGGGCGAGATATACGCGTGCGAGCCCCGCGTAAGCGGCAGCGCCTTCCGAGCCACCTGCGGGAAGTATCGCGTTGTAGGCGGCGATCGCATCGTCAAATTTTCCAGTGCGATAGAGTTTCAGCGCGGCGGCCATCGGCGCGGTTAAGGGCGGGGCGGTTTCCGTGCTAACGGTACAGACCATGTTGCCGCTTTTCGAGGGGGTTGCACTCGGCGCGGGTGCGTCGGAGTATTACTGCGCAGCGGCTTTCTGGGATTGAGCGGTCGCGCTCAGTAGGCCGCCTTGAGTAGCGTCGCGTGCCTGAACGTTTTGCGTCGCGGATGACGCAGGCAATGTTCCGGGAAGGAGCAATGAAACAATACAAACTGCAACAAGCGCCGCCCTCATTCGCTTCGTTCTCATTGGGCCTCCGCAATCGAATTGCGACGCAACGAAACGACCAAACAGCCCCGCGGGCGAACGCGAATTCAGCGTCCGAGCCCGGTGTGTGCGCGTCGCCTCCGGGCGACATTCTGTCCAAGGATAACTTCCGTGTCAATTGATGATCACGGAGCGTGGGACATAAGCGTTACGCGCGTCCCCGTACCACTCTGCGTTCACTGCCCGTATTTCGTTTGCACTGCCGTGCTTCACGCGCTTTCTCGTGCGGGCGACGGGCGGCGATCCAGCCCCGCTCATCGCCGAACCAAGAACATTCCCGCGACAAGAAAGATTAATTTCTTTCGGCCCTCGTCCATCGCAAATTCAAGATATCATCTTCGCTTTACATTCGCCTGGCGATTTTTGGTCTTTATCCAGCTGCCTTCCACAACTTTTGAAATTGCTCGACCGTAGCCGCCGATACGCCTAACGCCGCCCCTACCGCGCGCCACGACGCGCCTTGCGTCCGCAAACGCTGAATCTCTACTGCATCGACGTAGCTTCTTGGCCTACCCAACCGCTTGCCTTTAGCGCGTGCGTTTCGCAGACCGGCCTTCACACGTTCTGCTATTAAACTGCGCTCCAACTCAGCGACCGCACCCAAGACGGTGAAAACCAGCTTACCTGCGGGCGTCGACGTATCGACTTGCTCGGATAGCGATACGAATTCGATGCCTAACGAACGGAATGTTTCGAGGGCCCTGAGTAGATGCGAGACGGAGCGGGCAAAACGATCAAACCGCCAAACCACGACCGAATCAAAGCGCCGTCGGTGAGCGTCTGCTAATAGCCTACCCAGTTCGGGCCGCCTGTCTTTTGCACCGCAAATTCCTGTGTCGACGTATTCATCTATGAGGGTCATGCCGCGTCTCTGGCAGTATTCCCGCGGTTCCCGCAGCTGCATCTCAGGGTCTTGCCCATTTAGCGTGCTCACCCGTGCATAGCTGGCTGTGTTCAACTTTTAAAACGGAATCCTTTCTTCCGGCCTCGACCTCGGCAATAGATTTTTTCCTTCACCGCTCGTAAACGCTCCAAATCGTCCGCTTCCCAAATCCTCGTTGCCCGCCCATTCACAATTTGCAGCCTCGGAGCCCGTATATCCTCGTCGGCAATCCACCGTTGCAGCGTCATAAGCGAAATGCCAACTTCCTTAGCGGCATAGCGGTTAGTAACAGGCCCTTTCATAATGCGATATATATAACGTATTTAAGGCTAAATGTAAAGCCTTTTTTTCCGCAAAAGGCCTAGCGCGTTAACCGCGCAGGTAACGGCCTACCCCGCCCGCAGCGTTCCGCCTGGCGTCCCCTAGGACGTTTGGCGGTACCCCCGGGCCGGTTATAGGGGGGCGTAAAGCGCCCCTTAAACGCTTAGGGTGGCCCGTGGACCGGTATAGGGCGCGCCGTTGAAAGCTTGAACTCCACTTGTGCGGTTTGAGAGTCAGGCATTGGCAGGTGAAAGAGCGACTATAATGCGTTGGTCAAGCTGAAACGTGAGAACAATGAGAACACTCGCCAAGGGATATGTGCTGGTGCTTCTTTCGACGCTTCCGTTCTGCGTGTATTCGCAATCCTCCCGTACTCCGCATTCAAAAACCAACGCTCTGATTGGCGCCAGAATATCCCGTGGTGTTGTTTTCGCAGGTCGTCTGTGGCTTCGTGGAACAACCGTGCGCGCGCGGTCTGGAGATGGCTCAGGAGCACTAATATCGTTCAGTCTTGCCGACATGTCCGAAAGGCAGGATTTTGACACCGGCGTGCTCGGAATCGAAGCGGTCGGCGCTGACCTCTGGGTTTTGCGGAAATCGCCGTCAAGCAATACGGAGTGGATTCTTTCCGTGGTGCGGGGCGATTCTTTTGACGACCGCGCCCGCTTTGGGCCGTCAGAGACGGACAAGCCCTTAGCTCTTTTCGGCGACGGAGTAGCGCCAGCCGTTTTGTCACAGAAAAGTATTCGCATACTCTCCGGTGACGGAAACTGGGAATTGATTGAACTTCAAGGCCCATTACGCCAAGGCGTACAGATGCAGGTGGCCTCACCGATGACGGGAGGCGCAGCATACATCGGCATAAACATGGGAGAATGGGGAGGCGGACTTCAGCGCGTTGACCTCCAGACTGGCGCGGTCACTAGTGTAGAGCGGCGGGATACAAAAGCGCTATGCGGCGGTCCGTTAAACAGTGAGTGCGACCCGGTAACTGGCGTTATCCCGGACCCTCAGAACAAGGGATGCGTGCTCGCTTCGATTGGTCTGGTGCATTTTCTTTCGCACGGTCGAATCTTGAGAGTGTGTGGCGAGCAAGTGTCAGTGATTTTCGAGCAGAAAAGGACCAAGGAATTCAACGACAAGATTCTAGATGTGTCGGACTCAATCTACGGACTGGCGTCCGCAAATGATGGTTTCTGGGCGGTGACTCCGGAGGCGCTTTACCATTTCGAAGCAAACGAGAATCCACCGACACGGCATCCACTCCCAAAGTTGGAGCCGGAATCGGGTGTCTACATGGGCCGTGACGTCCAAGGGGCAATCGTCATTCGAACGGATTTAAACTGGGCCGTGTCCGTGAGCGGATATACACCTCTAGTCGTTGCGTTAGACCAGCCGAAACCGTAACTCCTGATTAGCCCGGAACTCGGGCAGAATCGGGACAGGTAAACTGGCAGGAGCATGGGGGGAGTATGATCGCAAGTCATTGGCGAGGTTGGACGGAAGTGCAAGACGCGGACGCGTACGAGAGCTTGTTGAAGGACAAAGTGCTTCCCAGCCCGAGGGGAATCGAAGGTTACAGAGGTGGTTATATTCTTCGCAGTGACGGACCGCAAGAGGTCGAGTTCGTGGTGGTGAACTTCTTTGATTCGCTCGAATCGGTGAAACGATTTGCCGGGCCGGACTATAGTGTTCCGGTGTTCGAGCCTGACGCAAGAAGGCTCCTGCGGAAGATCGAGCCGGTTGCGAGGCATCACGAAGTCCGCCTGAGCATCGTCTAGCGTTTGCTGGATTTGAATTCCGGAATTGCCTCAACGCGGGATAGGCAGAACATTGCCCTTCTGTTTATGGAGACACGCACCTCTCCGTCATGTCCAATTCCCACGTTTGGGACAACAGATCTTTGCCGAACTGGCAGTTGGTCTGCTCTTCCACGAGGCGGAATCCCGCTTTTTGGTAAATATGACGAGCTGCCACGAGAATGCTCTGAGTCCAGAGAGTGATCTTTTTGTAGCCGACCGAGCTAGCGAAGTTCACGCATTCCTCCACCAGCGCAGATCCTAGTCTCAGTCCTCGCGCGCTCGGTTCAACGAGCAAGAGGCGAAGTTTCGCGGTAGCGGGCTCAGTAGGGTGCTTTACCAAGAAGATGTGTCCCACATTCTGCCCATTTACCTCCGCGATCCAGCAACGTTCGCGCTTTGGATCGAATTCCGTGAGGAAATCAGCGACGATGCGTGCCACCAGTGCTTCAAATGTCTCGTCGAAGCCATACTCTTGCGCATAGAGCGCGCCTTCCCGATACACGACCCAGCCCATATCGCCTGGTCGATGTGGCCGCAAGACGTACCTCAACTCTTCAGGAGTTCTTGGCGCCAGCAAGCGTTCGACAGTGCCCATGGAACCAATCAGGTTAGTCTGAGCGGTCGGCGGCAGTGCCTTAAGGATGCAGCGAGCCTGCTCTTCTGAAAGCGCATTGAGTTTCTCGAACCTCGATTTTCCCTTTTGCGTGAGTACTAAATACGCCGAGCGGGCGTCCTGTTTCGAAGCGATGCGTTTCAGCAGGGAATTCTTCTCGAATCGAGCGAGAATGCGGCTCAAATAGGCCCGGTCTATGCCTAGTGCAACCGCTATTTCCTTCGAAGTGGGGGTCTGACTCGTCGCAAGCTCATACAGCACGCGACCTTCCGTCAGGCTGTAGCCGCTGTTTAGAAACTCCTCATCCAGCACTCCAATGAAGCGAGTGTAGATGCGGTTGAAACGTCGAAAGGCCGCGACATGCGAATTAAGCGAAGCGTTTGAATCGGCGGTGGACATACGTGCTATCGTCCATCATATTGATGGACACTGTCAACTATGTATTTGATCCCGCGTCATCTGCGGGCAGAGAAAAATATTTTCGACGCCGTTGTTGTCGCGCGTGGTCCGCTCCTCGGAACTTATCGTCGGACCACGGCTAACTCCTGATAAGCCCTGACTGCGTCTTCGATGCGTCGCTACTACCAGAAACTTGTCCAAGCGGATTTGTTGATTCCAGGGAGCTTAATAAACAAGTTTCTGGAGAGTCGCATCACCGGAGATGTGAAGTAGCACTTCACTTGTCCGAGTACGGCGTTCGTCGGGACTTGAGTGAGCGACTCGCACCTTTCCAATCTACAAGCGCTACCACCAACATCTCCACCTGTTCGAAAGGTCAGCTTGACCGATTGGAGTGGTACCGTTTAGTTCGACTCTCAGTTGCATCGGGGCTGTGGCCTACTGGGTGTGAGGCCACGTTTCAACGAAGGAGCACGTATGAAAAAAACCCTTATGGTCGGCACGGCCCTGCTTTTCGGCGTGGTGATTTCTTTAACAGTGGGTGTGGAACGCGTCGCGGCGCAAGGTCCAGCCGGCGCGGGCGCGGCCGCAGTCGCGCAGGATAGCTCGCACAGTTTGCATTCTCTTAATCCGGTGACGTGGGTCAAGAAAGATTCCACGAATTCTTCCGACGCACCAAGAAGCCGAAGTGGCGCAGAACAAAAGCTCACCCCCGTTCTGCAAGCCGAGGGGGTGTTGGTCGCTGACACTACCCTCACCGACACCTGTGTCCCGTTCACAGCATTGGAGGGATGCCTCTCTGCACTGCACGCCAGCCACAATCTCGGACTGGATTTCAATTGCCTCCGCGCAGACTCGACAGGCGTACACACCAGTGCAGATGTGTCCGGCTGCAAGGTCGCTGACGGAGAGAAGGCTCAGGGCCTAAACAAGGCTATCCATCAACTGAAGCCCGATGCCGATGCCAAGCGAGCCACGAAAGAGGCGGAGCAGCAGGCCAAGGCCGACCTAAAGGGAATCGGTCTTTAACTCCAAAGCGCCAGATACTTGCCGGAAATTTGAAGCAGCAGTTCACTTTTCCGGTTTCGGCTGCGTTAATCAGGCATGTGACTTACGCCCGAACGCTTGGGCTCAAACTACGCTCAATCTTTTGGGGTCGAGCAGTTCAGTAATGTCGGCCTCGATGAGTTTTTCTTCAAGAGCATCTGAACCGAATTTCTGTTTGAACCTCATCTCTTGCTCGAAGACCGGAATCAGCGCGAGGTAGTGAATAGTTCGGCCGTCGTCGGTCTTTAGTGTATCCGCCCCTTCGGGAAATGTCGCCGGATTGAGGAGCATCACCCCAGTGAAGTGTGTCCCTGAACCTAGCGGTTCAGGTCGCTCAACATTGCCGATGGTGTGACCCCATGAGAACCACGTTTGATTTATGTGTGGGTATTTCGCGGCATTTTTGAGTAGAGCGAGAGGCCAGAAGTATCCTGGCTCTCGCCACCCAAATTCGTCCATACCGAGAGGCCATTCTCTCGGTAGGCATAGACAGACTTCCGCGAGTGCGAGGTCTTCTAGACCCTTTGGCATGCTCATATCGAGGTCACTCATGCCCGATGTCAACAGCGTAAAGTAGGGCCTGGTTGCGGTCGGTCGAACGACATGAATATCTACGTGAACGGTCGAAGATTTTTCCTCATCGAGTACAAAAAAGTCCGTGCCAAAGTATTTCTCAATGTGATTGGTGATGGCCGGGAGATACCGTATTGGCGTTGGAACGTGCGGCATGAATGCAGCGATTTATATCACATCCCCGTTCAACTCCTGATTGGTCGCGTTACCGGACATCTAGTTTTCGGTCGATTCCACTTGTCCAGTTTGCGCGTCAATCAGGAGCTTCTTGATGAATCTCACCGACGACTGCGTTACACTCCGCTGGCATTACTAGCCAATCGTGTTCGCGAGAGGAAAGAATATGGCCTCGGTATTGATCACCGGAACCAGCAAAGGAATTGGACTCGAAGCGGCACTAGCATTTGCGCGAAGAGGCCATAGAGTCTATGCGACCATGCGCAATCCGGCACGAGACACGGAGTTGGCCCAACGCGCCACAGCAGAGAAATTGCCTATCGCGATCTCGGCCATGGATGTGGACTCGGATGACTCTGTAAAATCTTCCTTTGCCACAATAGCAAACGCTGGCGAACCGATCGATGTGCTCGTCAACAACGCTGGAATCGAGCGCACCGGTTCTGTGGAAGAGTTGCCGTTAGCCGAATTTCGAGCTGTGATGGAAACGAATTATTTTGGTGTGATTCGCTGTGTACAAGCAGTGGCGACACAAATGCGGGAACGCAAAAGTGGCTGCATTATCAACATAAGTTCAGTTGCCGGCAGGTTGTCGAGCCCCCCACTCAGTTCTTACTGCGCATCGAAGTGGGCGCTTGAAGCAATGACTGAAGGACTCGCGGGCGAGATGAAGAGTTTTAATGTCCGCGTAGCGCTGGTCGAGCCGGGAATCATTGACACTGCCATGGCGCAACGCATTAGTCTGAACGAGAAAGCGTCGCCCTACTTTCAGGGACCGCGGTTCGCAGCGATGTTTCAGAATTCGCTAAAAACACCAACGCACCCATCTCTGGTCGCTGACAAAATATTGGAAGTCGCAGAAAGCGGAACATCAGTCATCCGTCACCCCGTGGGACCCGATGCGATTCCCTTTCTGGAATGGCGCAGATCGATGACCGACGAAGAATGGGCCGAGCTAAACGGAGCGGATGATGAAACTTGGAACGCCAGAATGGCAGAAGATTTTGGAGGATAGACCGAAGCCACCCTTCGGCACTTCAACGAACCTTCGAGGCTCCGCAATAGTTGGTCGTCCCTAACTCCTGATAAGTTCCATAAAAGGAGTCAAGAAAAAAACACTTCTCCTGTGGCCGGAGTTTTTCTTGCCGTCCAGCCCACCTCGTTGAGCAGGTTTGTTCTCGCCTTCCGTTCCTGGAGCTCGGGTCGCTACCAGCTTCCTGTAGCGCTTTGGGTTTTCTCTACCAGCGGTTTTCATCGCCTCTGCGCGACGAAGCTAATCCGTTCTGAGACCAACAAGCAGTACGGTTGTCAGTTGGCAACCATGGTTCCATTGGGGACTCGTGGCCCATAGCTTTTTCGGGTCATCCGAGGGGGACTAGCGTCGCGTGAGAGACTGAGGTGCCCGAAGCACGCAAAGCCTAACTTATCAGCTGAGACTCGCCCTCGAACCCGAGGGTCTCAAGAATCGGCGTGGCACCGCTGGAAAGAATCCCAGGGATGGAACGGATCGGCTCGAGACACTCAAGCTGTTTGTGGTTTCAGATGTTGGGCGTCGAAGCGCTCTCCTTTCTTCCCAATGGTCAAAGTGATGGCGGCCATCTTGCGCGCCAGAGTCAGACGCGCCATCTCCGGCCGGATTCCCTCGGCCACCAAACGATCGTAAAACTCCTGGAACGGTCCGGGCTTGGCAGCAGCCACGGTGGCGGCACTCTTGAACAAGTTCTTCAGATCGTGATTGTGATTGCGATTCAGCCCGCGAATCGAGACCGGCTTCTTGGCACGCTTCAGCTCTCCATTGACACAGCGGTGCTCGGCACTGCTGTAGGTTTCAATTCCAAACCCGCTGTACGTCCAGAGCTGTCGCTTGGTACGGAACCGGTGCGGTGTCTGCAAGAACGCGATGATCAGAGCCGCCCGGATTGGACCGATGAATGGAATCGCACGGAGCAATTTCCAGGCGTCGTGCTTCCGGGCCTCCGTCAATAGCTCGCGCCGCACCTCCTGGCGCAAGGGCCGCAGGGCGTCCAGTTGTTGGTAGTAGAACTCCGCTCGGCGGTGCACGCCGGCTTCGCGAATCTTGCCGAGCCACTCCGAGCGATAGCGCGGTGCGTAGACCTGCTTCCCCGCACAAGGAATTCCCCAGCTGCGGTAGATCGCCTTCACCCGGCTCATCACTCTTATCACATCGGTGCTGATCGCCAGATAACTCCGCGCCAGCTCCTTGAGCGTCCGTACTCCATCCTCCCCGTGATAGACCGAACGGACCAGGTTCGCGCGCAGCAGCTCGGCCAGCTTCCGCGCATCGATGCGGTCGCTCTTGCTACCTTCTTTGAGCAGGGCATTCCGGCGGGGATTGCAGACCACCAGTTCCGTGACGTGCGGCTTGATCACGTCCTAGAGCCACGCTGCCCAGGTGCCTTCTTCCCAAGTGACGCGCAGGCTCCCGCGCAATCCTTTCAGAAACTCCAGGATGGTGATGGCTTTCGTTTCGATCGTGCATTCCATCACCAGCTTGCCCGAGGAATTCAGAACCGCGATGGAGATCGCTTCCTGGTGCACATCCATCCCGATATACTTCACGCTATCCATTGAGGGCGCTCCTTTTTGTTGTGGGTTTGAGGCCGAACACTCCAAACCTACTCCAAAAGGGGCGCCCTTTTATATTGCGTCGCGTAACGGGACAATGAGAGTCAGTTTCCGATTAGGGCTGCCGGGATAAACCGGCATGTTGTAAGGAATGGAAGAGTCCTACAAGAAAGGAGACAGCGACTCCATCTTGGCCCCGAGTCTTGCAGGAGACATCGCGAGATGTGGCCTGAAGCGTAGACAGGGGCATCGGTGGGCCGGGTATTGAGCTTCGAAAAACGCAAAACCAGGATGCCGACTCTCTCCTGATGGAGGAAGGCACCACGATGGTTCGCGATAATCGCGAGTGAGCCATCGGTCCTGCGTAGTCTTAGACCCCGCGCACGCTGAGAAACAACCTGCACGAGAACCGGGAGACCTCTGGAGTGCCTCGGCCCGCAAGGGAAGGAGGCCGGTCTGCGAAGGCGCAAAGCCACAAGGCAGACGCGCAGGCTCTGGAGGAGTCGGACCGCACCATACTATCGATGAACCAGACGAACCAAGAAGAGCAATCTTCGGCGGAGCCTGGGGAGAAAAGGGTGCGGGCCAAGGAGAACATCGTTTCCTGCAACACTCGCCCGACACAGCGCGGGGCAATCGAGTGTGCCAGGGCTGGAGCGGTGTACGCAGAGCCACCCTCCTCGTCACGCATCCCAGGTGGGAGCCGTATGCGGGAAAACCGCTCGTACGGTTCTGTGCGGGGGGCGATCAGCGATGGTCGTCCCCACCCCAACACTTGGTCTGGGACCTGCGATCATCTCGAGTATTGCACTCCCAAAGCTTCTGAAGGTCTTCGGCTAGAGGTTGATGGATGTCCCTCAAAATTTAATATTCTAACCGCGCCCCTTCCGGCTCCCCAAGCTTCAGGTGAGTTTCACTCGAAAATTAGTGGAGTCCGCCTCGTTCGAATTGAATTTAGCCGCATTCCCAATCACTTGGGCAATCCGCCTTTCTGGAGATACTGCGACAGATTTAGAGATTTCGTCTTGAGTTCAGAAACCAGCCCTTCCGGCACGTTGCAGCTTGATTGTGTTAGGAAAAGGCATGCTTCCAGTAATTCAACCTGGTGGGTACGGAGTGTCTGATTCCAACGTCCACTGATGTCCTCAGCGATGGACGACAGGAGAGAGTCCGCAATTGTGGCTGCTGATTTATCAGTATAAACACCTGCACCTAGAAAGGTTTTGAATGACGGACCCGCATAGAGAGCAACGTACATGCAATTATACGGCTCGGACATCGCTCGGGGAATGCAGTCAACATTCAGAATTAGATCGGGTGGTTCTTTATCGGCAAACCGAAAGGTCTTGATCATGTCCATTTTCTGACGAAGCGTCTGCCCCACTTCACGCGAAGACGGCTCCTTCTCATTGCTCACGATGTATGCCTTGATCTTCAGAGCCGATTGCGCCGGAGCAAGAGTAGCGAGGCTCGCAGCCAAAACCGCAACGGCCACTTTCCTTTTCATTATCGTCCCTCCTTCGAACCGCGAAGACCGAGCCAACCGATGCTTTAAAACTGGGTCGTCTAGATTGATGGGGATGATTCATCGGTAAGACCGAGTTCTGGCGGGTGATGATCACATCGATCCCGTTCCTGATGTACTGTACTTTTTGACAATAGCCATTATTTATCACCTGAGGAAGCATATAGCCTGCTCGACGGAGAATTCTTGCGCCTCGCGAGGTTGAATTATGCTTCGATCGTACAAATTTGCGCACATTTTAGGAAAGAACTACCGACAAAGTTTTATTGTATTGGCGCTGTGTCTGCTGTTCAGCGGGTTTGTCGCGGCCCAAGAGTTAGCCCCCGCGGCATCCAGACCGGAGTCGGCATTGGCGGCGCCGTCAAGTCCTGGCGAACATGGCCCATACGTGCTCGCGGCCAACGATCTGGACGCGACGGAGCAGCTTTCCCGTGTATTCGCTGACCCGCTGGCGGGCTCCGACGCGGAAGTCGCAGTAGCGACTCCTGGTGTCCAAGACTCCACAGCTCCCCAGACCGCGCCCGCGACCACAGCTGCTGAGGGGAATTGGCATTTCACGGTAGCTCCATATCTCTGGATTCCCTGGGTGTACGGATCGGTCGGCGCAAACGGAAACAATCTTCACTTTTATACGACTCCCGATGAACTGTTCTCGCATTTTCGCTTTGGACTGTTGGGGCTAGTGGACGCTCGCTACAAGCGGGTGGTCTTGCCGCTCGATATGATATGGCTCAGGCTCGGGGATGATAGAGCGCTGCCGCTTACCCCCAACGGAACCGTGGCAAATGTGAAGTTGGATTTGTTCATGCTCGCCCCCAAGGTCGGATACCGAGTGATTGATACGAAAATGATTAAGATCGACGCTCTCGCGGGTATTCGCTACTGGCACATCGGGCAGAATCTGCAGTTCACCACCAACAGTCTAAATTTTTCCGCGTCACAAAACTTTGTGGATCCCGTGGTCGGAGGGCGCATTCTCGGCAATCTCTCCCCCAAGGTCGAAATTGCGATTGCTGGCGATGTCGGTGGCTGGGGTACCGGCTCGCAACTGGAATATCAGATCGGCGGCTTTCTTGGTTACAGAATCAAACCGGCGCTGGCATTGCAGGCCGGCTATCGCTACTTGTCCGTGAACTACACAAACAGAAACAGGCTTCTGGATCTCATCATATCCGGCCCGCTGATCGGAGTGACAATCGCCCTCAAGTGAGAGCCGAAGGCGAAGGATAGAACCGAAGGACGGCTCGCAGCTCTTGTGCTGTCACTTAGGGGGCGCCGAAATGTCTAAAGTTAGACCAACCATCGGAATCGACGGACTGCCACTCCCAATCCTGCCGCCGGAACGCGACGCGCGGGTGTGGGCGCGACTGGTGCGGGTGATGTTCTACACACCTGGTTTCCTGGCCCTACTGCTAATCAAGGCCGGCGAACCGACGAGTTTTGGCATCACGGTTGAGCTGCTGATGCTGTCCAGTGGGGCGGCCATCATAGGTGGCCTGTACATCGGCACGGAATCATCGGAAGCGGGCGCCGATAGCTCCTCCAAGATCGGCGTGTGGAGCGGTGCGCTGGTGCTCGAGCTGTTGGCGGTGGTGCCATTGTTGTGTGCGATGCCGACGCTCTTCCACGAGCTGGCGAACAGTAGGCTGCTGCATGAGTTGGCGCCCGGTGCGATCGACGTCACGCTGGGTGCGTCCGAGCTGCTTCCGGCGGTAGCGATACTGCCGTTCATGCTTTATCAGCTCGCTGGCTTCGGTACTTTGCACTTCGTCGTTTCCAAGCCCGTCAACTGGGTCATCAACTTAAGCATCCTGTTCTTGATTATCGCAAGCTATGTGGCCAACCGGGAGGGTGCGTACCACATTGAAAGGATGTCTTCCGGGCTCCTCGTTGTTGGTATGGCAATCGTCGTGTTCTACGGCGTGCTCAAACTGAGGCAGATGCAATCTACCTACGACGCGAAATGCCCGCCGAAGGCTCCGAAGTAGCCGTTTTGGGTCTCGGCGCAAGGGATGCCGACTTACGGTTCATAATGCAGCTGAGATCTCCCAGGGGTGCGCAAACACCCAAAAGTTGAAACGCAGAACTCCAATCATCAAGAGATCTGAGCACGAACGGCCAGCAAGTTTTTCTTGAGCTCGGGAGACAGGTCGAAACTTTCGTCAAAGTCCTGATAAGTCGTGCCGGCTCAACCGGTCGATGCAACACCATCTAATCAGTTGATCGGCCAATACTTCCCCCTCAAGAACCGATCTGTCTGGCTGACTCGGCCGAAACCTAGCCAGGGTAACGTTCCGGCTGATCTGACCTTACCAGCGCTTGTAGCTTTTGTTTTCAATGCAAGGTGGGTTCGAGCTGGGTGTTGCGTCGACCCATTGAGACCACCCGCGTAATCGGACAAGTTCCTTTCCGGACCGAGAGGTACGATTTCGCGTTGAGGATACTTACGAAGCGAACTCTCTTGAATTAGTTTGAATGGTTTAATTGCCGCCGCACGATTTCCACTGCTAGACCCACCAGAGCATACGTGGCGGCATTTGCGGCAAGAGTCGTATAGAGGCTAACGGGATAATGCGAGCCGACAATCGCAACGGGGCAGGTTAACCGCGCAAGACCGGACACAATAGGCTCTATCAGGCGGTCGCCCTATAAAGATACAGATCTTGGAGGTTTCTGACTCAACGGTTGATCTCGACAAAACTCAGATTATCAAAATGGACCAGACGTCCGCCAATTTCTGGGAACGTTTCAACGGAAACGTCGGTACGGGGGTCACCTACAACAAAGGCAACCAGTCCACGCAATACAATTTGAGCTCAGCAGTGAACTACCCTCGCGAGCGTTTGGGGGCCAGCGCCAGCTATGATTCGATACTTTCCTCAAGTACGGGCGCCACAGTCTCCACGCGCAATGAGCTCATCCTGCGATCGCAACGCTTACTACGATGGAACAATTGGTATTATGCGGGTCTTGCTGATTTCTTACAGAGTTCTGTACAGGGTATTCAGCTGCAGACTAGCCTAGGAGGTGGCATCGGGCGATACTTTAAAAACAACGATCGTGTTGTGATTTCTGTGATTGGCGGCCTGGCATGGCAGCGCATAAATTACCAGCAGAACAGCTTGCCCTCGCCCACTCAGAATGTGGCTTCCGCACTAGTCGGCAGCGAAGTGAATCTCTTTTACTTTAACAGAACCAACCTTTCGATCAAAACCACTCTACTTCCAGCTCTGTCGGAACCTGGTCGCGTACATTTCAACCTTAACACCACGTATTACGGGAAATTGTGGAGCAAGCTCACATGGAACGTCTCTTTCTACGGAAACTGGGACAATCGCCCGCCACCGAGTTTCGCCGGCAGTGACTACGGCACCAGCTCCGGTTTCACCTGGAAGTTCGGGAATCAGTGAGGGCGGCTTCTCGGGGTGAAGGCTCGCAAGATGCTTCCTCCGTGACGCTCGTGCTCAGTTAGGCCTGTGCACTTTTTCCGGGCGCGGCGTGCAACAAACCATCCTATAAGCGGTCAGTGGTTCAGCGGCTTCGCGCAGCCCAACCCAACATCAACAGGCCGCTGGCGGCGATCCAGCTTCCCACCACGCGTACCGCGATGTGTTCCCAGTGGCGCCGCAATTGCACGACGAATGCCGCGGCAACCGCGACCAGGACAAACACCGCGAAAACGAGACCGAGAAGAGCAAGAGCACCGTTCGCGGGCCGTCCCATTCCTGACCCATTCAGATAGCCGTGAAACAGTCCGACTAATACCGCGAGTACCGTGGTCGCGTGCAAAGAGATTCGCGCGTTGGCCGCCAACAATCCACCGAGCAGCAAAAATGAGACACACGTCAAGGCTGCGCCGCTGCTCGTCTTAGTCGTCAGACCAGCCAGCCCTCCCAGAAACCATGCGACTGGCAGAACGAACATCGCTCTGCGCCCATACTCAGCCCCGCGTTGTCCGGCGAGCAATGCGAGTGCGAGGACGGGAAGCAGATCCTCCGGGCTCAGCAGGAAGTGCAGGAGCCCGTCGTACACCGGACCGAGCCCGGAAGAGTTCAGGTGCGCCTCAACGTGCGCAGGAAAGAGCATTAGAAGAGACAGGAGTCCCAAAATGGCCAGAACGCGTGGCCAGACTGACGCTCGGCCTCTCATGCGAAAGCTCTCCACATGAAGAACAAGCCCGCGGCAGCAACGCCGCCGCCTGCCACGCGCAGCGCGCGCTGTCCCCACCGCCATTTATGAATTAATCCAATTGAGATGCCCACTCCATGCAAGCATCCGGTGGCAATTACGAATCCGATGCTGAATAGCAGAGCATCCTGACCAGGAGGTAATTCGCTTCCATGTGCATGGCCGTGGAAGACTGCAAAGAAGGAAACCACCACGGCGGCCGCTGCGAGCGGCGGGCGAATCTCCAGCATCACCAGTGCGCCGAGCATAATCGCGGACGCAGCAATCCCGACTTCAGTTCCCGGCAAGGGCACGCCCATCAATCCCAACATACCGCCAAACGCCATAACGATAGGAAAGGCGACTGGCAGCAGCCAAATGGCAGGCGCGCCGAGTTGCGCGCCCCACAGACCTACCGCAATCATTGCCACCACATGGTCAAGTCCGGAAATCGGATGCAGGAAACCTGTCAAGAAATCCAATCGCTTGGCCTTTCACCGGATGCGCGAGCGCCGACTGCGCCCAAAACGTCAGCGCAAACAGCAAGGCAAGCCATTTAGCGTGGATGTGGCACTTCGCGCGGCTCATCTTACAACTCCCAAAAGAATCGCCACGCGCTGAATGGTCCAAAACGCGCCCAGCGATCCGACCGTGTAGCCCGGCACGGCTTGAACCCAGCGCGGCCAACGCACCTGCAGCACGCGGAAGGATCGTTCAAGCAGCAGGACCAGCAGAATGAAACCGAGTTGGCCGATTTCCACGCCAAGATTGAAAGTGAGAAGCGCAAGCGGCAGCTCCGCCCGCGGCAGGCCCGCGCTGGTGAGCGCACCTGCAAATCCGAATCCGTGCAATAGACCAAACGCAAACGCCACGACCCAGGGATGACGGATGGTGAAGCTTGTTTCTCCGCGCCAAACACGCACGATCTCCGGCCCGAGGAATAGAATGCTCAAGGCGATGGCGGCGTTGAGCGGAATGCACGGGTGCATTCGCGTAACCAAGCGTCGCGATGGCCAGCGTGATGCTGTGCGCCACCGTAAATGCGGTGACGGTTTTCAACAGCATCCAGCGATTTTTCACGATCAGCAGCAGACCCAATAGGAACAGCAGGTGGTCCGCTCCGAGGGAAATGTGCCGGATACCTTGCACGATGAACGCGCCTGCGACCGCCCAGTGGCTTTGCGAAGCGGCCATCTCGAACCAGGATTGCGATGGATGCACGATCGTGGTGGACTTTCGGCCGTCCAGCAACTCCACACGCACGAGAACGTCCGTGATGGTGCCTTGCAGCCCCACAAATTCGATGCGCTTGCCGGCCAGATCCACCCTTGACCTCAATCGAGCGACGCTCCAGCAGCGAGTCGGTCAATTCCTGCACCGTCGGCGCGCTCAGATTCTTCGCATCCTTGGGCAATTGCAGCAACAATGGGCAGCCGCATACCCGCATTTACCGGAGTGCGCCACAAAATGTCGTAATGATCTGGGGAAGTTTCCTTGATTTCCAGATATGCCGGCCGCGTCTCATGCGCAAGCGCTCGCGGCGCAATAGCCGCGCAGACCGCAAGCACGCCAGGGAAAGGAAAATTCGGATCCATTGCCGCGGAAGCTTCATGGCCCTATTCCTGGCTCATCAGCCTCGTGGAGCGGCTGGTGCGCAGGCACTCGGCGGTCCTGTTTTGCTCTCCGCTTCTGCAGGCGGCTGCGGCACTATCACCTCATACTTTGCCCGCATCTTTGCGTACGCCTTTTGCCACTGCAATCGCTTTTTGGTCTGCCAGCCATGCGGTCTTGACGTCCGGCTCGACTTCTTCAAAGGCGGGAACGCGCCCCGGCACGATTGATTCGATCCAGACGAGGTGCCAGCCGTAGCCGGACTCGATGGGCCCCTGCCACGAGCCGGGCTTCAGCTTGAAAGAGTCCCAGGGCGAAAGCGGGGCCAAACTCTTTGGCCAGCTGGTCCGGCGCGCGATCTCCGTAGTAATCCTGAAACATGAAGGGGTCGGCAAGAGCTACGGCGGCACGCGAATCCTCGGGCTTACCTGCAATTTTTGCGAGCGCCGCTGCCGCGTCGCTTCTGCGCTCGTTGGCCGCGGCGGTCGAAGGAAAAGAAGAGATGCCGGAAGGTGGCGCGATCCGGGAGCGCAAATTTCTGAGAATTCTTCGCGTACCAGTCTTTGAGTTCTCGGTGCGTGGGCTCATGCGCGGAGGCTACGTCTTCGGACAGAAACTCCATTTTCTGCGCCATGCGGCGCTTGACGATGGTGTCGTCCTTGTCGAGTCCCATCGCCAAACCCTCGCGGTAGAGAATTTCCTGGCGAATGAAACCTTCAACAAGCCTGTGAATTCCTCTGGAGTCGGCTGGCGATGCCACTGGGAAACAAAAGAAATATCCAGTTGCCGCACGTCATCCAGGCTGATCACAATCTGATGGTTGACGTTTCCGCCCTGGCCGCGATTCATGAGGCGTACACCACGAACAGCGCCAACCCAATCAGAGGAAATGAACCAGGGGTTCGTGCAATGCACGCTTCAGAATTCCGCCAAGACGGCTGCGCAGCCGGAACTGTGTTGCCGCGGGCCGCGCATGCGTCAAACGCTGATACACGAAACGGTGATCTCGGTGACCGTCACGCTCGAGCGCCTCAACCTCAGTTTGTGTCGGCATGAACTTCCGACTCAGTCGATGGCTTGCCCTTCCCGTGGTCAACCAGATTGATCACGGGCGGAATGATTTCGTAATTCGCATAACCGAATTCGTTGCTGCGCGCGGCAAAATACTTGTCGCCTAACTTATAAACAGTAATTTCGAACGGCGTGCCGGCGAGGGTGGTGATGATTTTGCCGTTCTCGATCGAATAAGCCGACGACATGCCCTGGTAGCCGTTCTGAAAAAGGTTTCCAAACTCACTCGGCTGTGTGGCATTGCGTCCGACGTGGTAGACGATGGTCTGCCCTGCCTTGTCATAGATAACCTTTACTTGGCCGCCGGTGACGTCGTTGCGTACCCACAGGAATTTCCCGACAAGCAAATTCTTGAGGTCAGCATCATCGAGAGCCACTGCACCCTTTTGTTGGAGAGCGGCGACAGTCGTGCCTGGAGCGGCTTTCTTGCGGGCTTCCTCCGAAGGCGTGTACCAGATGGGCGAACTCCACGCGCGTTCCTGCACCGTTGGCGGCAACTACGTCGGGAATCGGAACGCCGAGTTGATGCGCTTGAATCGTGGTCCAGCGCGGAGTGGGAATTTCCAGTGCGCGCGCATAGTAGAAGGCATGGAGGCTGGGGTCGAATTCCGGATCCGTCCAAACGGTTTTCAGTTCCGTTGAGCCGATCGTATTCGTGTAGGTGGCGTTCGCCAGATCCACCGTGCTGCCGACCGCCGGAACTTTGCCGGTAACCACATCCGGTTTGCGGTCGCCCGACCACACCACATCGAAGATTTTCTCGAAGCTCTGGCCACTCTTGCTCCAGCCCTTCACGACCTGGATGCGGTCGAGATTGCCGGAGGTAGGATCCTTCACGGCCCACACGATAAACGTCGGCGCTTGGCTCTTTTCTCTTTGCAGATCGCCGCCCATCGGCACACCCTTCTTGTAGCCGGTTTTGACCCAGTCCTTGTCATTCAAGTCTTCAGGCTTGTATTCCCAGCCCCCAAAGAAGCGCAGCTTGATGTGCGGGCCGCTGGCGGCGAAGGTTTCCTTCCGCTGCATGGCTTCGAAAATGGATGCGCGCGTGTTCTCCTCGGCCCAGACGCCGCTGAGTCCGGCGGGATTTCAAGTCGCGTATCCAAGCCGGCAAAGACGTGTCCCGCCATGCGCGTCTCGATGGTTCCGTCCAGGTGAGCATGGCCTCCGTAGAAATTGTCCTGGCGGTAGGGAGTGCCCGTATTGTGCGAGTCGGAACCGCCGACGATACCAAATTTGTACGGGTTGTAGCCTTTCGTGTCCTGCATCGTCAGACCGTCTTTTAGTGCCTGCCGTGCATAGCTGCCAACGATGTGGTCAAAGCGCCCCTGGGGATCGCCCAGTAGGTACGAGAGAACTTCGTAGTTCGCGAACTCGTCGTTAGGCGAGAGCGCCGGATGTGTTTCCGACTGCCCCTTGATCTGCTTGATTTCGACCAGCCGTTCGTTGCGATCGCGAGATTCTGCCCAAGCCGCATCGATCGGCCGCCCGTAGCTGTCCACGTCAATCGGATACATGTGTCCATCGCTTAGGTTTGCATTGTGCGAAATCGCGAGAAGTTCGTTGCCTGCCTTCCGCTGGGCGTCCATCCATTTCCACAAATCTTCGGGGTGGCAGGAGTCCAGCGAGGAGAATGGCATGTCCGGCACCTTGCGCGCAATCCTTGAAGAAAATGTTGCGGTGCATGTTCCGGAAGTCCGGCGTGGACGTCCACTCATAGGCGCAGAAAGCGGTGAACTTACCGGGTTTGTTGTACTCGTCGGCGATCTTGTTGTTTTCCTTCCAGACGGTGCCCGCGACTTCCGGCTTCACCAGCTCCGGGATCGGTTTGCCTTCGATCATGGCTGGTCGCCCAACCACAGATAAATTCTTTGGATGTCGGCTGCGTCATGGACTTTGAGTTTCTTCGGCGATGGGCAGTTTGCTGAGCGGGAGAACTGGGGTCATTCGACAGCCGCACACGTCCTGCATATTCAGAATGGTCGGTCACGCCCGCCCAATCCAGTGGCGTGTCAATCTTGATGTCGTAACCCAGCGGGTGCTTGATGGTTTCTCCGTTCCAATATTTGTAGGCGTCAGCAGGGCCGGTGATGTGGTTGCCGAAAATATACGCATCAAAAGACCAGCTGGTGTGTTGATGCGTTTCGCCGAAGTACGCGTTGCGCTCTGGATTCCGTTCCACTTGGGGTGCAGGGACCGGCATGGTGCCAGACGAATTACGGGGAAACGTCGCGAGGTTTGCAAAGGTCGGCTGCACTCCCGCCGCTGAAAGGTTCTTACTCAAAGCCGAAGAGCGAGAGATGGTCCCAAGTATCGCCAAGAGCGTGAGAGCGATCACCACTACAAGTACGGATTTGCGCTTGAGGGTCTGGGCGGCGCTTTGCATTTTAAGCCTCGCTTGGGGAAGCTAGAAACAGTCGGCGGAAGGCTAGAGGATCAAGAGCCCCTATGCCATTGTCAGTATTGACAATCCGATTGGATGGATGACAAGCTCCCGCCAAATCGCGTCTCGGGACATGTCGTTCTCTACTCAATGGTCGCGGATTGGCTGGCGCCAACAGCGTTCGAAAAGTCAAAAGCGAGCGCGGTGTTTGGGAAAAAACGCTTCAGAAGAAGGATTATCAGAAAACCGTCCAACCGGTAGTTCTGACAATATTCGATCCGGCGCCGAGGTGGTAAGTTTTCGCGAGGAATTCGGACAGCCGTTCGCCAGAAGAGGGATGACGTGCGAATTAAACCAGAGCTGACTGTCTTCGCATTTTTGCTCGTTGTCAGTGCGGTACCTGCCCAGGAACAACAAAAAGGCCAGTACATTCCAGGTCAGCAGGCTTTAAACGCGGGCGTCCCGATCGACCCTGGGTTTACTCATGCCAATCTGATAGTCAACTACTCGGTGGAAACTCTCACGAACGCGAACGGAAATTCTGTGCTCGCACAGGCTCCCACGTTAGCCCTCGTGGCCGTTGCTGCAGCTGCTGCGCAAAACAGCGAACTGCAGCGAAAATTTGCCGATGTGAAACAGAACGCTGCTGAAAACAAACAGAGACTGCAGCAGTATCAATGGACGGAAACCACAAAGATCACCCTGAAGGGAGATGCTAAGCCTTCCTCGTCCAACTTGTGCCGCTACGGGCCCGACGGGCAGGTTCAGAAGACTCCGATTGGCCCTCCGCCGGAGCAACCGAGCGGCGGTCGGATTAAACAAAAAATCGTTGCCAAGAAAAAAGCAGAGATGCAGGACTACATGAGTGACGTGAAGGCACTACTCAGCTTGTACGTGCCGCCGGACGCGCAGAAAATGCAGCAAGCCTACCAGGCCGGCAAAGTGTCGTTGAATCCTGCTGGCGGCACCGTGAACTTAATCTTCACGAATTACGCCCAACCGGGCGATCGAATGACGCTCACATTCGACACAACCGCAAAGAAGATCACATCCGTGAGTGTCAATACCTATATGGGTCAAGCGAAAGATGCGGTGACATTGCAAGTCCGCATGGCCAGTTTGCCTGAAGGGCTCAATTATGTGCAGCAGACGGTCCTTAGCGCCACCGCCAAACAACTTCTGGTAACCACGACCAATTCGAATTACCAGAGACTCGGCGGGTAGCAACGTCCGATGCAACGAGGTCTCGAAAAATAGCGCGTCGTTGGGCAAATTATCGATTTTAAGGCGTTTCGGTCCCGTAGCGAGACCGCAAAGGTGGGACGTTATGAGATACGTGGTTGTGGCCCTGGTGATTTGTAGCCTGGCTTGCCCGGGCTTCGCGCAGGATCCTGGATGGCCGCGTGAAAAGAGCAACGCGGGCGGCTCGATCATCTACTACCAGCCGCAGCTCGACGCGTGGAAGGATTTCAAACAGCTCGAGGCGCGCATGGCTGTCTCGATCCGGCCGAAGGGTGGTCAGCCGACTGTGGGCGTGGTTTACATTCAGGCCAGCACGGACGCCAACACGGAAACCCGCAACGTAGTGCTGAGCAACGTCCAGATTACTTCAACGAAATTCCCGTCGCTGGACGCCGCCGGTTCCGCCGCGATGGATCAACTCGTGAGATCCTTCTTAATGCTGGGAGCATCCATCGACATCTCGCTCGATCGGTTGCTCGCGGATATGGAAGTGATCAAGAATCCGCCTCCTTCAGTTGCGGTAATCAACAATGATCCGCCAAAAATCTTTGTGAGCTACCAAAATGCGATTCTGTTGCTGGTGGAAGGCGAGCCGGTTCGCGTTCCGATCGAAAAAACCAATCTCGAATTTGTTGTGAACACCAACTGGGGATTGTTTTTCGACAAATCGGTATCCGAGTACTACCTGCTTAACGAAAAGCAATGGCTTACCTCTTCCGCACTTCAGGGGCCGTGGACGGTTACCGCGAAGTTGCCCGCCGAGATGTCGAAGCTGCCGGATCAGCCGAACTGGATAGACGTGAAGAAGGCGATCCCTCCGGCAGCCCCCACGAGTTACGCTCCTAGAGTGTTCTACAGCACGGCACCGGCGGAGATCATTTCGTTCAAGGGCCAGCCGAAATACGCGAAAATTCCCGAAACTAATCTTTCCTACGCCACAAATACAGAGAGCACTCTCTTTCTACAAGGCGGCGAGAACCAATATTATTTCTTGGTTTCGGGCCGGTGGTTCCGGTCGAAGAGTCTTGATGGGCCGTGGACCTTCGCTTCTACCGACTTGCCCGCAGACTTCGCGAAGATTCCTGCGAGTAGCCCAGTGGCGCGCGTGCTCGTCTCGGTTCCGGGAACAAACGAAGCGGAAGACGCGGTCCTTCTGGCACAGCTGCCGACGACGGTTATTGTGGACCGTGCAAAAGCGGAAGCTGAAGTGAAAGTAGCGTATGACGGCCCACCTCAGTTCAAGCCGATCGAGTCAACTTCGATGTCGTACGCGACGAACACCGCAGACAAGATCGTCAAGGTCGGGGATCTCTACTATTTGTGTTTCCAGGGTGTCTGGTTCATGTCTACTTCAGCGGAAGGTCCATGGAAAACTGCCGATTCGGTTCCCAAGGAAATTTACACGATTCCGGCTAGCTCACCAGTCTATAACATTACATATGTCACGCAGACCACTACTTCCAGCGGTGCGACGGAAGCGAGCAGCACGGCGGGATATCTCGGCGTGTTCATCATCGGTGCGGCGGTCGGAGCGACGGTCGCGTACGGCAGCGGCTACTATTACCCGCCGTATTACTACTACGGACCCTATCCGTATCCGATCTATCGTCCTTACCCGGTCACGTACGGCGTGGGCGCCTATTACAATCCGCACAACGGGACCTACGGTTACGCGCGCGGTGCGTATGGTCCTTACGGAGGAGTAGCAGGCGGTGCCTGGTACAACCCGTCGACGGGAACTTATGGACGGGCTGCGGGCGGTTGCAATGTGTACGGCTGCGCAGGCGGAGCCGCTGCTTACAATCCCTACACGGGAGCTTACGGAGCTACACGTCAGGGCTCGAATGCTTACAGCCAGTGGGGCAGTTCGGTCGTCACAAAGGGCGACAAGTGGGCGCAGAGCGCCCATTACTCCGATTCACGCGGTACAGTCGCCGGTGCGCGCACATCCGAGGGCGGGCGGGTTGTTGGCGGAAGCGGACAGAACGGAAGCGGCTTCGTGGGGCAGAGCGGGAGCGGCGACGTTTACGCCGGAAAAGACGGAAACGTTTATAAGAAGACCAACAACGGTTGGCAGAAATACGAAAATGGGGGCTGGAACTCTGTAAATTCATCGGGCACGAAGTCCACCTCTCAAGCCCAGACGAACAGCGCACAGAATCAACGATCTCAGAATGCTCAGTCCGCGTCCATAGCTCGGCAGCCGAGTACCCAGCCGGCGACCTCGCCGACAAACTCCGGTGAGAAAAGGTCTATTCCGGATTCAAGCTCTCAGGCGTCGAGCCAGCGCGCGCAAAGCGGACGAGCTTCACCCGGCGCTGCCAATCCCGCGCAACGGAGCACTCAGCCCAGCGCGAGCCAGCGTCCCGCACGCGCGGGCCAATACAGTGCTCAATCGAGCCAAGTTCAAGATCTGAATCGTGAAGCGCAGGCCAGACAGAGCGGGTCTCAACGAACTCAAAGCTTTGAGCGCGAAAACCGGGGCGGCAGTGCTGGACGCACCGGCGGTTCGGGTCCACGGACCTCGAAGCGCTAACCGCGAGACGAGCCTACATCCAACACCATGAAACGCGCGGCGGTCAAGGCGGATAGATGATGGCGCAACGAAATCGGCATTAGGACGTATCGGTAAAACTGTTTCTTCGGGCGTTCGGCTCCCGAATTTCATGGAGATCCTCGAAGCTCAGGTGGGGTATAGCTCATGGCATTCCAGTATTGATGGTCCATGCCCAGTACCCAAATTTTACGGTCATGAGCTACACGGCCAAATACAAAATACGTTCAAATTGAAGACGCCTCGGCGTGCGCGTGGGGAGAACATGAAAGCCATTACGAACCGACTCCTGACAGTATGCCGGCCAGCTTCAACATTAAAGGTGTGCATGTTCTAGAACGGAAGACCGACGACTCTCGGAAATTCGCGGGGATCCTCCTGAACCAGCAGCGGTCGGTATGGCCATTTTAGCCGTATTACTTTCAGCGCTGGTCCAAAATCAAGTTGAAGATTGGTCTAATAGGGATATCCCTTGGTGAGAGCCCGCGCCAGCCTAGCATCGTGACCATAGATGTCTTCGTAGAAATCCACGAGGCCGTCTTCATCCACTCTTGCAGTGCCGTACAGGATCAGCACAGGGATTGGTGAGCTCAAGTTCACTTGAACGCTTTTTTCTCCATTCCTCGCCGCCCGGATGCGTTGCTCAGTCCACTCCG
>CAVVGA010000012.1:0-192511 GCA_963747605.1 uncultured Acidobacteriota bacterium
TTAATGCGCAGATGTTTTACGGCGCGCAAATGTGGACGCAGGCGGCCATCCGCGCGGGCAGCTCGAGTGTGGCGTTACGCGTATTGGAACATATCTTTCACGGTCTCTACCTAGCGCTGCCCATGATCCACGCATACGGAAAACAGACAGAGGGGATAAACACGAGCCTGCGCGTCTTGCAGGGCGACTGGAAATATCCTCTTTACTCTCTGGGCTACGTGCTGGTTCTAACGGCTTTCTGTTACTTCGTGGCGTTGTTTGCATTGCAGCGGAAAAGGCACATCTAGGATTGCAAAGCGACTTGGCTCGAGCTTTTCGCCCGTGGGTTTCTGCGCTCGCGCGGGCGCCGTTTTCAGCAGGCCGGCTTGCGCTGGTGGAGGCCTGCTGAAGCCAGAATTCTTCGGCTTTGGCGTGCTCGCAATGGCCGCGATTGTGACGGTGAATATTGTTTATCAATCGATCAAGAATAAAGGGCTGGAAGGCGCGTTGTTCGGTGCGCGAATCTCCGGAACAGTGGGCGAGTTGGAGCTCGGGAGGACCGGCCCGGTGAGCACGACACGGAAGCTTCACCGTTTGCAGGCGCCAGAGCTGGGAGCGCCGACGGTAGGAATTGAAGTGGTGAACCGATCGTTCGCAAGCGATCACATGATGCCGATTCGACTGACGTCGGAACAAGCGACGGTGCTTAAAGAGCTGCTCGCGCAGGCGATTGCAGCTTGTTAATCCTCCATAACCGCTCCAATCTGCAGAACCCACCCGGATACAGCGCAGCGGCGCTGGCGGTGCGGGTGCGGAATGATACAATGTGTTGTTTGGTTCGCCTCGCTGGTTTGCAGCATCGAATGCCTGGGAGAAAATTCAGTGCATAAGGTGATTATCATCGGGAGCGGTTGCGCCGGATTGACTGCGGCGATCTATGCGGCGCGCGCGGACTTGAGTCCGCTGGTGCTGGACGGCTACGAGCCGGGCGGCCAGTTGGCGTTGACGACCATGGTGGAGAATTTCCCGGGCTTTCCGGAAGGCATTCTGGGGCCGGAACTGATCGAGAATTCGCGCAAACAAGCGCAGCGCTTTGGCACAGAATTCCAATCCGGCGCGGTGACTTCGGTGGACTTGAGCCGCCGGCCGTTCACCGTGGTGGCCGGAAAAGAGACGTACGAAACTGAAACCTTGATCGTTGCGGCGGGCGCGTCGGCGCGAATGCTGGGGATCGAATCGGAGCGTCACCTGCTGGGTCATGGCGTTTCCACCTGCGCCACGTGCGATGGTTTCTTCTTCCGCGGGAAAGATATCATCGTGGTGGGCGGCGGAGACACCGCCATGGAAGAAGCCACATTCCTGACGAAATTTGCGAAGAAGGTAACTCTGATTCATCGCCGGAACGAATTTCGCGCGACGAAAATCATGCTCGATCGCGCGCGTGCCAACGAAAAAATCGAGTTCCTTACGCCTTATGTGATCGAAGAAGTTCACGACGTGAACAGCAAGTCCGTGGAAAAAGTAAGAGTCCGCAACGAGGAAACCAAAGTCACTAGCGAACTGGAGACTTCCGGAGTTTTCGTCGCCATCGGCCACGATCCCAACACGAAGTTATTCAAAGGCCAGCTTACTATGGACGAAAACGGCTACCTGATCACGCACGATGGCCCGAAGACCAACATCGAAGGCGTTTTCGCCGCGGGTGACGTGCAGGATCATCACTACCGCCAGGCCATCACCGCGGCCGGTTCCGGTTGCATGGCCGCGATCGAAGCGGAACGGTTCCTCGAAGGGCACAAAGACTGACGCCACTGCCGCAATTGCTGCATAATTCAGAGTTCATGGCGCCACAACTGTACCAGTTGCTCCAATCCCAATTGATCAGGCTCGGCCTTTTCTGATGCGTGCGCTCCTGCTGCGTCTATCGGAGAGCAAGCGCCTCGCGCCGCTGATGATGCGCAATGGCGTCAGCCGCCGCGTCGCGCGCCGCTTCGTGGCCGGCGAACATCTGGAGGACGCGCTCGAAGCCGCGCGGGAAGTGAATCGCGCACTGCAATTGGCCAGCCTGGATTTGCTCGGTGAAAATGTGTCGGACGAAGCCGGCGCGCGGCGCGCTGCTGACGAATACATCGCGATTTTCGACCGCATCGCGCAGGAACACCTGGACGCGAATGTATCGTTGAAACTGACGCAGCTCGGCCTCGATCTGAGCGAAGACCTCTGCCAGGAATTCTGGAAAAAATCGTCGCGCACGCTGCTGGCCAGGCGAATTTCGTGCGCGTGGATATGGAAGGCTCGGCCTACACGCAGCGAACCGTCGAAATGGTGAAGCGGGTGCGCTCCGAATACTCGAACGTGGGCACGGTGATGCAGGCCTATCTCTATCGCACGGAGCAGGACGTGCAGGATTTAGTCGCCGTCGGTTGCCGTCTGCGGCTTTGCAAAGGAGCGTACCAGGAGCCGCCCGAAGTCGCGTTCCCGAAGAAAGCCGACGTGGACGCGAACTACGTGAAGCTCATGAGAATCCTGCTGGCGAGCGGGATTTATCACGGCATCGCCACGCACGATCCGGCCATGATTCGCGCCACTCTCGATTTCGTGCGCGAGCAAGGTATTAAGCGCGACCGCTTCGAGTTCCAGATGCTTTACGGCATTCGCACCGATTTGCAGCAGAAATTGGTGCGCGACGGATACCGCGTCCGCGTCTACATCCCGTTTGGCGCGGATTGGTTTCCTTACTTCATGCGCCGCCTGGCCGAGCGGCCCGCCAACGTCACATTTTTCCTGCGCAATCTGCTGCCGCGCTCCTCGCAGAAAACCACCGCGCCATAAGCCACTGCTGCTGTCGAATTTCGTGGGATTGAGATTCCGACGCTTCAGACATAAAATACGGCCGCGCTCGCGGCTGACCCTCACGCGCGAGGTGATTTCACGATCTTATGGGAGAACGACACATGTGCCATTCCTCTCTTTGCCGGATTTTTCTTGCGGGCCTACTCCTGACGATTTGCGGATGCAGCAAGACGCCCGCACCAACTGCCACCGATACCAGTAACTCGGCCGCCAATTCGGCGAACTCTTCTGCGCCTAACGCGGCGAGCGGGGCACCTGCACAACCTGCTCCCACCCCGCCACCTCCGCCGCCTCCGATAGTGGTGCCCGTCGGCAAAGTGCTGACCGTGACGCTCGATCAGACCATCAACTCGAAAGTTGCGAACAATGGTGACGTCTTCGCTGCGTCGCTCGCGGAACCTGTTACGGTTGACGCCAACGTCGTGTTGCCGATCGGAACCAAAGTCCGCGGTACGATTGTGACCGCGCAATCGGCGGGAAAATTCAAGGGAAACGCCTTGCTGCAACTGACGCTCGATTCCCTCAGCGTGAATGGAGCGAGCTACTCGATCCAAACTTCCGAGTTTGAAGAGGCAGGGAAGGGGCGCGGCAAGAGAACAGCAATTGGCGCCGGAGGCGGTGCGGCATTCGGCGCGATCCTCGGCGCAGTGGCTGGAGGCGGCAAAGGCGCTGCGATTGGCGCATTAGCCGGCGGAGGAGCGGGCACGGCGGCCGCGGGATTTACGGGCAAGAAAGATATTGTGTTGCCCGCGGAAACCAGACTGCACTTCAAATTGGTGCAGCCGGTTTCAATTCAGCCGGGCAGCTAGATAACTGTCCCCTACGACTTGCGGCAGATGGCGACGCCATCGCGCAGCGGCACGATTACGGAAAATATTGCCGGCGAGCCGAAGACAGTGCGGTTAAATTCCAGAATGCCGCGGGTGTTATCGTCCTTCGGCGGCTCCGTCACGCGGCCGGACCACAGCACATTGTCCGTGATCACCAGGCCGCCGCTCTTCAGCCGCGGCAGGGATTTCTTCAGCGCCGCGGGATATTGATGTTTGTAAACGTCGATCAGAATAATGTCGAACGAGCCTTCGGTGCTGTCAATCAAATCCACCGCTTCGCCGGTCATGAATCGAATGCTCTTGCTCACGCCCGCGCGTTCGAAATTTTTGCGCGCCAGTTCCGCGTTGGCGGGGTCTCCGTCAGTGCAATAAATTTCGGCGCCAGGCCCCGCTGCGCGCGCGAACCAAATCGCCGAATACCCGATGGCCGAGCCCATCTCGAAAATTCGCTTCGCTCCGGAAATCTTGGCCATCAGCGCGAGCAGCCGCCCGCAATCCGGACCGATGATGGCGATGTCGTGCTCCTTCGCATAACGTTCCATATCCGCGAGCACTGCATCGCGCTCCGGCAGTAGGCTCGATAAATATTTTTCGACTTGTGGTTCCAGAATCCCCGGCATGTTTGCTCCTATGCCTGCGCGCTGACGTGCGAGCTGGCTGCTCCGATAGACTCACCGGGTTTCAGTACGTGAATTTCCAGGCCGCTGATGTCTTGCGTAAGCTGGCGAACCTGTTCGGGCCGGCCAACCAGCGGAGGGAAGGTTCCAAAGTGCATGGGGATCACGTGGCGGACGTTGAGAAAACGAATCGCCATGGCCGCTTCGCGCGGGCCCATGGTGAAGTGATCGCCAATCGGCAGCAGCGCCACATCCGGCGCGTACAGCTCCGCGATCAGCTTCATGTCGCCGAAGAGCGCGGTGTCACCGGCGTGATAAATGGTGAGCCCGCCGGGAAGCCGCATCACGTAGCCGCAAGCTTCGCCGCCGTAGACGATGTGGTCGCCGTCAAGTATGCCGCAGGAATGCACCGCGTTGACCATAGTCACTTCGATCTCGCCCACTTTCTGCGTGCCGCCCTTATTCATCGCGTTGGAGTTCTGCACGCCCTTTGATTCCAGCCACGCGCACAGCTCGTAAATTCCCACCACTTGTGGTTTGAATTTCTTGCCAAGCTCCACGGCATCGGCGATGTGGTCGAAATGTCCATGCGTGACGAGCACAGTGTCCACGCGATCGAATTTCTTGTTTGCTTCGGGGCAGAGCGGGTTCGTGAGAATCCAGGGATCCACCAGGATTACTTTGCCGCTCGGGGTGTCAATGCGAAATGCCGCATGGCCTAGCCACGTGATTTTATTGCCGCGGGTATGAAGCATGCGTCCGGGCCTCCTGTTGATATGAATTGCCGAAAACTTTGCGGATTACTGTGCGCCGCCGTGGCCGCTCGCGCCCGCGCCGCCGCTGCCTGCTGGTCCGAGCGTCGCGCGAAACGCTTGTTCGAACACTGGCTGCGGCCGCGTGCCCAGAAAAAATCCCAGGATCTGCCCATCGCGTCCGTAGAAAATTGTTTGCGGCATCGTGCCTTTCCACTCCGGATTCACGCCGTCGTAGAAGGCGTCCAGATCGATCCCGGGTTTCTGGCGGTAATTGGGAAATTGCGGCTGCGTGCGCGCAATGAATCGCCGCACCAGGTTCATGTCTGATTCGTCGTCCATGTCCACGCCGATCACGCTGACGCCCGGCGCTTTGAATTCCTTGGCCAGTTCCACGAGCATCGGGTACTCATCGCGGCAAGGCTCGCACCAAGTCGCCCAGAAATTCACCACCAGCGGTTTGCCTTTGTACTTCGCGAGCAGTTGACGGTAGCCCGCAAGGTCAATCAGCTGCAGGTCGGCGGGCCCAGCCGCTTTGCCCGCGTGCGGCGTCGCCTTGCCCGCATCCGTCGTTTGCGTGCGCCCAAGACGGGCGGCAACAAGCTCTACGGCCACCACGACTGCCAACGTCAGAAGTATTCGGCCGTGAAGCCGCGTTCGAAGGGTTTCGTCTCTCATGTAGCTATTCTATCGGTTTGACTGGACCGGCGGCAACTCACGCGGACGGCTGCTCGCTGGCGTGAAGCGAGCGGGCCGTAACCGATTACGCCGTGCCTTTAACATAACCACACGGCGGACATTGCTAAGATTCTGACCTTGCGTTGCTCTATCGGCCCCATCCGTTCTAACGATTTGCCTCTGGAGCCGTCACGCTTTAAGCTCCCCTCCATGTCAGTCTCACTTGCCACCGCCTGCTTCGCTCTGTTGGCCGCCGCGCTGCATTTCCTGTCCTACAAGCTCAGAAAGACGGCCGAGAGAAAAACGTTTCAGGTCAAACGCCCCGTGTGACGTCATAGCTTCCCGCCCATCAGCCGCGTAAGTCATGCGCTTCCCCGTGCAGTCTGCTAAGCCAAGCCGGTCGCGAGTCGCTCGACCATTCTGAAATCCACTCATGCGGCGACGCGACAAACGGGGAGTCGCCCTCACGCACGCCCTGCTATCGCGGCGTTTTGTACGCCAGCGGACAGACAGCAACGAAATTGCATAGCAGCATCCGGACACGCATCACGGGGCCAAAAATGGTTGAAAGAATTTGGCACAGTTCTGGATTCTACGCACGTATCGGCAGCGCGTCGCCTTCGCAGGACTCTACAGTCAATCGTGGTCACTGGCGGGAGCTATATCGGGCCGCGCTTCTGGAACTCGACCTGGATAAATTGGGCGATCGCGTAAACGTGGCGGAGGAAGCCATTCGCGCCCGAGCTTCGCTCAATGGCGGCGTCCTGAACGACGAGCGCATCGCCATACAAGATGCACTGTCCGCTTTGAATGTTTTGAAGAACGGTATTAAACCGAGTAACCCACGAATCCAAGATTCAGGATTTTAGCGCAAAACAGAATCGAGAGCGCACGGGACACAGACTGAGCGCGTGCGCTCTCGGTTTCCCCACGCAGCAAGCCGTCCGTTTTTCATAATCTCCGGCACCCGACTCCTAAGTCGGATGTCGTTGCAGCGGCCGATTGAGTCCGCCGTTTCGGCGTCCCGGCACCTTCCCTCCCACCGAACTGTCACTATTACCACTATGCACTGTAGCGCCTCCCGCTTTACTCTCAGGCGTGGCTCACCCTCATTCCGCTAGCGGACAAACCATCTCGCGCTACCTCGTCCTGGAGGAGTTAGGAAGCGGTGGCATGGGCGTAGTGTACAAAGCCCAGGACAACGAGCTCGGCCGGTTTGTCGCCTTAAAGTTCCTTCCCGAGAACGCAGCCCAAGACCCCCTTGCCTTGGAGCGTTTTCGCCGCGAAGCACGACGCGCGTCTGCGCTCAATCACCCGAATATCTGCACCATCTACGAAATTGGAATCCATGAAGGGCATCCATACATCGCCATGGAGTTTCTGGATGGCGTAACCCTGAAATACTGGATCGCCGCGGGCACTTTGGATACCGAGCGTGTTATTTCGATCGCGATCGAGGTCTCCGATGCGCTCGATGCTGCTCACAGCGAGGGCATCATTCATCGTGACATCAAACCCGCCAACATTTTCGTCACCAGGCGGGGTCGCATCAAAATCCTCGACTTTGGCCTGGCCAAAAGCATGCGTCCGGAGGGCCTGGCAAACCAGATCGCGACGCACGCGACACAAGGTTTATCCTACGTCGCCGAAGAACATCTCACCAGCCCGGGGACGGCCCTGGGTACTGCGGCCTATATGTCTCCAGAGCAAGTGCGCGCCGAGGAATTGGACGGCCGCACGGATCTATTCTCGCTCGGTATCGTTCTCTACGAGATGGCGACGGGGCGGCTGCCGTTTCAAGGAGCCAGTTCGGGCGTCCTGACCGAAGCCATCCTCAATCGCAATCCGGTGGCTCCCATGCACCTGAATCCCAAAGTCTCGCCGGCCCTGCAAGAGGTGATTCGCAGAGCGCTGGAAAAAGACCGCAGCCTGCGCTATCAGAACGCGGCCGATATGGGGGTTGACCTGCAACGGCTGAGGCGAGATTCCGATTCAGGTTGGAGAAGTGAGGAAGAAGCAACCGAACCGCAGGTGCCACAAATCACCGGTCAGGTATCATCCAGCGGCAAGCGCGCGAAGCAGACTTCGTCACCGCAAGCATCCGCTGTACGCCCACAACGAGTCTCCAAGATCATTCACTCGCTTGCAGTTTTACCGTTCGAAAATGCTAGCGGCGAACGCGAGGACGAGTATCTAAGTGACGGGATCACAGGGAGCCTCATCAATACTCTGGCAACAGTACCGAAGCTGCGCGTGATGGCACAGAGCACCGTATTTCGCTACAAGGGCCGGGCGATTGATCCTCAAGCCATCGGTCGCGAGCTCAATGTGGGCGCGGTGCTCACCGGAAGAATACTGCACGTTGGCGGCTCGCTGCGCATTGGTACCGAACTAGTTGATGTAGCCACAGGTTCTCAACTGTGGGGCGCGCAATACAATCGCAAGCAAGACGACATCTTCGTTGTCCAAGACGATATTTCCAACGAGATATCCGGAAAATTGCGGTTGCAGCTAACCCGGGCCGAAAAGAAGCGTCTGGCAAAACACCACACGGAAAATGCTGAGGCGTACCGGCTTTACCTGCAAGGTCGGCATCACTGGAACAAGTGGACTGAAGAAGGTTTCTACAAGGCGATCGATTACTTTCAACAGGCAGTCGAGAAAGATCCCAGCTACGCGCTCGCCTCTGCCGGTGTCGCCGATTCCTACGTACTCCTGGGATGGAACGGTTATCTGCCGCCGCAGGAAGTGTTCCCTAAAGGCAAAGCGGCGGCGACGACCGCCCTGCGGCTCGACCCGGATCTCCCCGAAGCGCACGCTTCATTGGCGGCGCTGTTGTGGCTTCACGATTGGCGGTGGGACGAGGCTCAGATCGAATTCAAGCGCAGCCTGGAATTGGACCCCACCTATCCGACTGCCAACCACTGGTACGCCGAGTATCTGATGACCATGGGGAAACACGCAGAAGTTATGGCTAGAATGAAAAAGGGTCAGGAGCTTGATCCGCTGTCTCTAATTATCAACGTAGCCGTCGGGTGGGCCTTCTATAATGACCGCCGGTACGACGAAGGCATCGACCAACTACGCCGAACGATCGAATTGGACCCAAACTACCCCGTCACATATTGGATTCTTGGACTGCTGCTTCGCAAGACCGGTTGCTACGAACTGGCCATGATCGAGGGTGAAAAAGGAGTGAAGCTGTCGGGTGGCAGCCCTTTGATGCGCGCCGCGCTGGCGCACACCCTTGCCGCGGCGGGTAGGAGAACCGAAGCAGTTCAGACGCTCGATGAGCTGACAGAACTGGCAACGCACAGGTATGTCGCACCTTACTTCATCGCCGGAATCCACGTGGGCTTGAGAGAAAACGACCGCGCTCTTGAATACTTGGAGAAATCGTACGAAGAGCACTCCCACTGGCTTATTTATCTCCATATAGATCCGAGCATGGATGGCCTGCGCGAAGACCCGCGCTTTCAAAACTTGTTGAGCCGTGTCGGACTTCCCGCGCGCGTGGCCGCGAACGCCCCATGAAGGCCACCTGAAAAAAGTGCGGCCGCACGTCTGGCAGCTAGCTTACTGCCTACCGGATCAAATTAGAGTTGGACTGGTGGCCCTACATCGGTACGAGGCCACACTTTCTGAACTACCGTAAAGATGAATGCCGTGGTGAGACCAAACAGAATCCAACCGTTCAAAGCTTCCAACGCACCCATCATCTGCCATTGTGGCGCCAAGTCGAGATTCGCGTGACCGAAACTGGTGATGGCACTGATGGAGTAGAGCATCGCGGACCTGAAGTCCGCTAAAGCGCCCAGAAAGAGGTAAGCGAACGCCCAAATGCCACCCTCAAGCGCATGCAACACGGTGGCCCAAAGCGCCGTCGCCCCGATGATATAGCTGGGGCCAGAGGGAAGATGCCGGGGCAGTCCTCTACTACGGAGTCTGCCGGCGACTTCTCGATTGAGAATCCCGAGGCCGTATGCGTGCAGAACGACTGTCAAAACGATGATGGGCAGACCCCACGCCCAATCGGCTGTCCAGGCCGGCATAACTGGGTGATCCATCAATAACCTCACCTGTTTGTTGTGGCAAAGCGGAGCGCAGTAAGCCAAGTCACACAGCCCGCGACGAACAAAGTCGTCAGCACACACGCGATTGCCATTCGGCAAAAATTAGAAATCCTGCTGTGCGAAAACACTGCTTCCGAGTCATTGAGCGGCACGGCGAATCCAGACGAAGAAGCAGCTATTTATCGAATGCGAAAACGCGCTTCCAGTCGTCCTTCATGCTGATCACGATCCAGCCGTTCTTAGTGGCCTCGGCCATGAGCACATCGGAAAAAGTTCCGACGTGCGTGTCAGGCAGGCCGCCACCCGGGCCGTAGGCATACTCGCGCGTCGCGTCATCATGGTGCACCAGCATCATTAGGCGAGCTCCATCCCCAGCCTGCGTCCATTGCAACATTTGCTGGTCACCGTTGGAATTGCCGAACGCCGCATAAGGCCGCTTGCCGATGAACATGTTGATGCCGATCGCCTTTCCCGGGCCGTCGTCTATGAAGAACGGTTTCGGTTCGCGCATCAGTACGGGCTTGCCACTCGAAATGTCGTACTTGGTGGTGATGCTGGAACCGACTACTTGTTCGGGAGAAACGTTGTACACTCGTTCGCTGTAAACGCGCACGAATTCCTGCCCGCCACCCGTAACGATGTACACCCTGAAACCCTTTTCACGGAGGTACTTCATCACTTCCAGCATGGGCTGATAAACCAGATCTGCGTAGAGGCGATCGAAACGCGGAGCTTTGGCGGTGGTGATCCACTGATTCACTAGGGTCTGAAATTCTTCGGTGCCCATACCGGCATGGGTGACGGCGACAATCTCCAGCCAATCCTTCTCGGAGAATTTGGACATTGCTTCGCGGTCCCCGGTGAGTACGGATTTATAGGGGTCGGTTTCCTTCCATTCCGGGTGCTGGGGAGCCATCTTGCCCAAGCGATCGAGGGCAAACATGGCCTGACCGTACAAGGGATGCTCGGTCCAGAGTGTGCCGTCCTGGTCGAAGGTGGCGACACGCTCCTTCGGCTCAACGTATTTCGCGCTCGAATTTTCGGTCGTGTCCTTGACGAAGGCAAGGATCGCCTTTTTTGCAGCGCCGTTGTTCCAGGAAGGCAACGGGTCGTCAAACCCAATGGAAGCAGGCGCAAGTGCTCCTAAAACGGCACTCGCTGCTGTTCCGCGAATCAGGTCTCGGCGGGTAATTTTCAAGGAGTCCTCTCTGCATGCGCAAGAATAAGCGGCTCACAGCAACTAGCAATTGTCAGAAGTGACAGTGCGGATAGGGCCATCCGGCGCACCGATGACGCAAAATGCTCCGCGATCACGCCGAATGAGTCGTGTAAGTCCTGATTAATGTCCGAACCGAAACCTGGTTCACACCCGGCGTGGCCCAGTGCTTGTACCCGTCTGCCTTTGGTGATATAAAAATCGAGGCGGGGGTCTTGGAGCAACATCCCAGGCTAAACCGTTCTAAAACCTCTTCTTCGAGGAGAACTCGAAATGGCGTACGTGATTGCCGAACCTTGCATCGGAACAAAAGATACAGCCTGCGTAGACGTCTGCCCGGTGGATTGCATCCACCCGCGCAAGGATGAGGCGGACTTCGAAACCGAAACGCAGCTATACATCAGTCCCGTGGAGTGTATTGATTGCGGGGCTTGCGTGCCGGTATGCCCGGTAACGGCTATTTTCGCGCTGGAAGATTTGCCGGAGAAGTGGAACAACTTCACGCCGATCAACGCAGATTGGTACACCAACAAGAAAGCCTAGCTGTAACTTCATAGCGCGGGCCACCGCGCTGCGGCTTGGACTTCAGCGATCGTTTCCTGGCGCGACGGGTCTTTGTGGTTCTTTGCATCCCTCGCGCCTGCTCTCGTAGCTTGGCGGCGGACTCAGACTTCCAGTCCCAAAACCTGTCGCCCGCTAGGGCTGATCATGCTGGGATTCCACGCCGGTTCCCACACGATTTCTACTTTCACATCACGAACTTCTTCGATGGCCGCTACACGCGCGCGCAACTGCTCTGGAATGGCCTGCGCGGAAGGGCAGCCCTGCGTCGTCAACGTCATCTTCACGGTTACGTTTCCCGCGTCGTCGTATTGCACGTCGTAAATCAGGCCCAGGTCCACGATGTTGATGGGAATTTCCGGGTCGAAACACTGCCGCGCAGCATCTAGAATCCGTTCTCGGTCAAGCGGCATGGTCGTCTCCTGTTATGCTATTCACCTTTGATTGGATGCGGCATTCGCACGGTAGTTGCCGCAAGTCGCTGAACCAGCGTGCTACACCGTCGCCGGGGTGTCAACTTTCCCGAATTCGGCGGTACCCGGATTCGCTGCTAGAATGGTCGGCGCTGGCGCGCGTCTTGACTCGCGAATTCTATTGGAGACCCATCTTGAAAATTGATTTTCGTTTCGCCGCACTACTCGCTACGGCTGCCTTGATTGCAGCTGCGGTCGCACGTCCCGTGCAAAGTTTCGCCCGATCGCCGCAGGAGGAGCAGGGCGAGAAACCAAAGCGACCCGCCGAGCCGCCTCCGCGAATCATCGCCATGACCGCCAAGAATTTCCAGTTCGATCCGGCGGCAATCCACATGAAAGTTGGCGACAAAGTCCGTTTGCAAGTGATTTCGTCCGACCAGACGCATGGGCTGCACATCAGGGCGTTTCCCGACGGCGCGAAGGCGAACACGGCGCCGGGTCTGGCTTTCATCTTTGGCGAAGATTGCTGGAAATTGAAAAAAGGCGAATCCGTGCCCGTGGATATCGAGGCCACCGAGCCCGGAACATATTCTTTCCTGTGTTGCAAATTGTGCGGCTCCGGCCATAAACGCATGAAAGGCCAGATCATCGTCGAACCCTGAAAAGCGCTCCAGTCAGCGTGCGAATCGCGTCACGGCTCGCCGCACAGCTCCGATTCCGCGCGCCGCAGCCAAACATTAGTAGAATTGCGCAATTCCTCCGCGTGCCAGTTTGTTGTGTTGGTCACTTCGCAGCTCAATTCCCGTAAAGTTTACCGCCGTGTGAGCGATACTTAATTCAGCGCTTTCGCAATTGGCGCAAAATCGCCGCTGCGTCGCAAACGGCGATTGCTTTCCAACGTGCGCATCCAACCTTAGAAAAAATGACGAACCCGCATCAATGAACGACTGGCTCCCACGATCGATTCAGTGCCTGCGGAATTACAACGGCCGCACGTTCCTGGCCGATCTGGTCGCGGGAATCACGGTCGGGCTGGTGGCTCTGCCTCTGGCGATGGCCTTCGCCATAGCGTCAGGCGTACCCCCGCAGACCGGCTTGTATACCGCAATCATCGCAGGGTTTTTGATTTCGGCCCTGGGAGGATCGACCACGCAGATCGGCGGGCCGACGGGCGCGTTCGTGGTGGTGGTGTACAGCATCGTCGCAAAATACGGGTTGGACGGTCTGTACATGTGCACGCTGATGGCCGGGGTGATGCTGGTAATTCTGGGAATCACCGGCCTGGGCAACGCCGTGAAATTTATTCCGCGCCCGGTCGTCGTCGGATTCACCAACGGCATCGCAGTTATCATCGCCAGCACGCAGATCAAGGACTTCTTCGGCCTGCACAGTGACAAAGTTCCCGGCGAGTTCGCGGCGCGCATCGAAACTCTCATCCTTAATTTCCGCACGCTCTCACCAGTCGCGACCGGCCTCGCGGTTTTTTCGCTGGCGCTGATCATCGTGTTCATGCGCTTCGTGAAGCAAGTTCCCGGATACATCGTCGCGCTCTTCCTGGGAACCGCACTGGTGGCCATTTTCAAACTCCCCGTGGAAACCATCGGCACGCGATTCGGCGGAATCCCCTCCGGGCTGCCTCATCTCCGGATTCCTCACTTTCATTTCGATTTGCTTCGGCCGCTGGTTTCACCAGCGATCACCGTAGCCATGCTCGGCGCTATCGAATCGCTGATGTCCGCCGTGGTTTCCGACCGCATGAGCGGCACCAAACACAATCCGAACGTCGAACTGGTGGCCCAGGGCGTGGCCAATATTTTTTCGCCGCTCTTCGGCGGGCTGCCGGCCACCGGCGCGATTGCCCGCACGGCCACAAATATTCGTTCGGGCGCGAAAACCCCGGTGGCGGGAATGATTCACGCGCTCACACTGCTCGGGATCATCCTGTTCGCAGCTCCGCTGGCGCGCTTTGTCCCATTGGCGGTGCTGTCCGCGATTCTGTTGGTTGTCTCCTACAACATGGGGGAATGGCGCGAAATCCCGGAACTGCTGAAACTTTCGCCGTTGGAGATCGGCACGTGGCTGGTCACTTTCTTTCTCACCGTTTTCGCTGACCTCACTGTCGCCGTCGAGGCCGGGATGATTCTCGCCGCGCTCGTTTACATCCGCAAAGTTACCGAGACCACCACCGTCTCCGAAGTCACCGAACAATATTTGCAGGAAGGCTACGCACACATCTTGCAACACAAGGAAATTCCTCCGTACGTGGCCATATTCCGCATTCACGGACCGTTCCTGTTCGGCGCCACCGATAAAATCAATGTCGTCATCGAGCGCATTCCAGAACTGCCGCCCATCGTCATTCTGCGTCTGCGCAACATGACCGCTCTGGACGGCACGGGCTTGCAGGCCCTAGAGAATCTGGCCGACGTCGTGCACAAATCCGGCCGCACGCTGCTGCTCTGTGGCGGGCGTCAACAGCCCGCGGAAATCATGCGCGATGCGGAGTTCGAGCAGCACGTGGGTGCAGAAAACATTTGCCCGAGCGTCACGGAAGCATTGCAACAGGCCAGAAAACTGTGGTCGCTGCACACGGAACTAGGGTCGGAAGCAGCGCCTACTGAACAGGAACAGCCTGTCCGCGGCCGGTAATCTCTCACTGTTTGTCTGGGTGAACTCTAGCGCGTGATTGCGTCGCCGTGGCAGAGCTGCTCAAACGCCGAATCGCGGGCAGCTTCTCGTCTCCGGGACGCTGCATCTCACCGAGTGCTCGCGCCCAAAGTTTCGCTTCCTCGCGCAAATCATGGATCGCCAGACCGCGATGGTCGGCAGGGAATCGCGTAATCTTTACGATTCCCGCTGCGAGCAAAGTTTCCGCTCCGTCGGAATTTCCACGCCGGTAGTGATGAAACGCCGCGGCAATCTGTATGATTCCTTGTAGAAAAGTTTTTTCCGGCTCACCCTCGGTCAGCCAAACTTCTTCCCACACCTCGTGCGCTTCGAAAAACTCGCGCGCGTTGAAATGCGCCAGGCCGCGCTCGAATTTTTCTGCCTTCTCACTGGATGCCATCGCGCGTTGGTCCGTTTCCGGTTAGAATTTCGTTGAATTTCCTGATTGCCTGTCATCATAGCAGCCCGGAAAGAGTGAACCTCATGGAAATTAAAATCGCACTGCCTGGCGCACGGCTCGGCGTCGTCCAAGCCGATGGCGCAAGTGTCGTCCTGGTGCATCGGGACCTCGCGAAATTAATGGACGAGGTTTGCGCCCGCAAACGCGCCGAGTTTACTGTGGAAAGCCTCGCCGAAGCGGAGCCGGTACGTGCCGTGCGCGCCATGTTCCGCGAATGGGGCATGGACCCATCGAAGTATCGCCCCTCGTCGGAAGCCCTGCTGCGGCGCGTGGTGCAGGGCAAGGGCCTCTATCGTGTATCGAATGTCGTGGACATCGGTAACCTTGGCTCGCTCGAGACCGGATGGCCGTACGGCTGCTATGATCGCTCGAAAATCACGCTGCCGGTCGCGTTGCGCCACGGCGCCGCCGGCGAAAAATATGAAGGTATCGGAAAACAAACCTGGCATCTGGAGGGCCGGCCAGTTCTCGCCGATCCGGCAGGCCCATTCGGCAGCCCCATCAGCGACTCCACCCGCAGCATGATCACGGAATCCGCCCAGGAAATCATGATCGTGATTTACGCCCCGGCGCGCGCCTCGGAACCCTCCCTCAACACGGCGATGACGCGTTTGAAAGAGCGGCTCACGCAATTCGCCAGCGCGTCCGCGGTCCGCTCAGAAATTTGGGCAGCCTGAAGCGCGGAGCAAAGGACGAAACCACCGCCGCTCCCACCTCGTCCCCGCAATGTATGAATGGTTCGTGAGGGCAACGCGGCGAAGTGCGTTTGAGTACCCCCGCGCATTCGGGTTATCCTGTTAATGCTTCAGCGAGGCCCTGAGTGACGAAATTCCAGTTAGTCCTCCTCATTCACGCGCATCAGCCGGTTGGAAACTTTGATGATGTGATCGAGCGCGCCTACGCACAATCTTATTTGCCTTTTGTGCAAGTACTCGCGCGCCATCCGTCCATCCACATGGGTTTGCATTTCACCGGCTCGCTGCTGGAATGGATCGAACGCGCCCACCCGGAATATTTCGATTTGCTGCGCGCGCTGGTGCAGCGTGGCCAAGTGGAAATCGCCGGCGGCGGATTCTATGAGCCGATCCTGGTCGCCATCCCGCCGGAAGACCGCCACGAGCAGATCACGCGCCTGGCCGAATACATCGAAAAACATTTTGGCGCGCGCCCGCGCGGTGCGTGGCTCGCCGAACGCGTGTGGGAACCGCAACTGCCCTCTTCGCTCGCGCCGTCTGGCGTCGAATACACGCTGGTGGACGACAATCATTTTCTCGGCACGGGCTTCGAGCTTGATCAACTCTTCGGCTACTATCTCGCCGAGGATCAGCGCCATTCCGTAAAGGTTCTACCCGGCCTGAAAGCGTTGCGTTACCTGCTGCCATTTCACGCGCCTGTGGACACCATCGAATTTCTGCGGGCTTCCGCGAAGGATCATCCCGCCGGATTCGCCGCCATGGGCGACGATCTGGAAAAATTCGGCGTGTGGCCCGGAACCAACAAACTCTGCTACACGGACGGATGGCTGGAGAATCTTTTCGTCGCACTGGAACAAAATTCGGATTGGCTGGAAACCGCGACGCCCGCAGCAGCAGTTGCCTCGCACCCTTCGCTCGGACGTGCTGACCTGCCCACTGCTTCTTACACCGAAATGATGGAGTGGGCGCTGCCGACCCTTGCGCGGAATCGTTATCACGCGCTGTCCATCGAATTTGCGTCACGCACGGAAATGCTGCCCTTCCTGCGTGGTGGCATTTGGCGCAACTTTTTTTCGAAATATGGCGAATCGAACCTGCTGCACAAGAAAATGCTGCACGTCTCGGAGAAAGTCCGGAAGCTCTTTGAACATCCGCACCCGGTGCAGGCATTGCGCGATGCGCGCGATCGCGCCCACACATTAACTCTGCGCGGCCAGTGCAACGATCCCTACTGGCACGGCGTCTTCGGCGGCCTCTATTCGCCGCACCTGCGCACGGAACTCTGGCGCTCCCTAATTCAAGCAGAAGCAATTGCCGACGCGCTGACGAACCCGACCGGCCATTACCAAAATGTCGCCACTCTCGATTTTGACTCCGACGGCCACGAGGAAATTTATTTCACTTCAGACCGCTACGCTGCCGTGCTCTGTCCTGCGGATGGGGCCACGATTTCCGCGCTCGATTGCCGCCAGTCCAATGCCGCACTGGTGAATTCGCTGGCGCGACGCCCGGAGTCCTACCACACGAAACTCAAGAATTTGCCAGCTGCCGCTGCGCACGGCGCGCAATCCATTCATGAACAAACGCGCGCGAAGGAAACGGGCCTCGACCACTGGCTCCATTACGATCGCTGGGCGCGCCACTGTTTCCGCCTGCTGCTTTTCGGCTGCGACAAAAAACACCCGGATTGTGGCACGGCGCAATTAGCGGAAGAGGCTGCGCTCGCCGCCGGAACCTATCGCGCTGTGAAAGTTTCTCCCACGCAAGCGACTCTTGCGTCGGAAGGCACCCTGGATTGGCCGGCCGAAAAAACTTTTTCGTTCGCGAATAGCGCCGCGGGATTCGGTATTCTTTGCGACGTCACCCTGCGCCGCGCGGCGCCTGGCGCTGCGTCGGTCAACGTGGGAATCGAAGTAGTCTTGAATTTCCTGGCGCCTTCGGCGCACGACCGCTATTTTGAATCTGCCGGCGAGCGGCAGCCGCTGCGCTGGTCCGCGGTCGCGCCGGGTTCGAATTTGCGTATTGTGGACGAATGGCAAGGCGTCAGCGTGACGCTCACCGCGCCGCACGCGCAGGAATTCTGGATCACGCCTATCGAGACCGTTTCCGAATCGGAAGAGGGATTCGAGCGTATTTATCAAGGCTCGCAAATCGTCGCGGTCTGGCCGCTGGAAATGGCGTCTGGCGCGGAGTGGCGCGGCCAGCTGAATTTTGACGTCGCGCGTTTGGGTTAGCGGTTGCGCCGAAAGTTTTTTCGTCGCATTACGTCGCACCGCGCGGTAAGCCGCGCCCGCCGAAATGATGTGCGACGAGCTTGCCGCCCGTCGCGCCACTCTGCTACAGTGCGCTGGGAGGAATTTCATGGCCGTTTCGCAAGAACTGCTCGATATTTTAGTTTGCCCGCAGGACAAAACTCCGGTGAAGTTGACCGGCGACCAACGCGGTCTGAAATGCCCGTCGTGCCATCGCGTCTATCCGATTCGCGAAGACATCCCGGTGATGCTGATAGACGAAGCCCGCATTGAAGCCGAATGAATTCGAATGAAGCAGCGCCGTTCGCCTCTTCATAAAAGTTGACTGCCCCACCGAACTCGAACGATCCCTCGACTCTGCTCCCAGCGTTGCCGCAGGGCGCCGAAATTCTGATCATCCGCCTGCGCTCGCTCGGCGATCTGGTACTTGAAACCCCCGTTATCGCCGCGCTGCATTCTTGGCGTCCTGACTTACGAATGAATGTGCTGGTCGAGCCCCGCTTCGCGCCGGTGTTCGAAGGCAATCCAGCGATCGCCGAGCTGATTGTTTCGCGCGGCCTCGGCGAGACGGCTCTCGATCTGCTGCGCCGCAAGTTTCCCATCGTCTTCAACCAGCACGGCGGCCCACGCAGCGCCATGCTCACCGGCGCTTCTGGATCTCCGTCGCGTGTCGGCTGGGCGGGATACCAGTATTCGTTTCTCTACAACGTTGCGGTCCCGGACGCGCAGGAATTTTACGGCACGTCGGCGGTGCATACCGTCGAGCATCGCATCTCGCAATTCTATTTCACGGGTTTGCCGCGCGGCCCAATTCCGCGCGCGCAGGTCTTTCCACAGCTGGAGGCTGCAGCAACGGTCGCACGCAAATTGGCGGAGAAGGGAATTGCAGCGAGCGCGCCTTACGCCGTATTGCAACCCGGTGCGCGTTTGGTAGGCATGCGCTGGCCCGTCGCCAAATTTGCCGAAATCGCGCGCTGGCTAAGCGAACAACATGGCCTGGCGAGCGTCGTGAATCTAGGCGCGCGCGACGATGAGATTGCTACTGAAGTGCGAACCGAAATGCATAAGTGCGCCGCCGTAATGGATGCTCAACTCGACGTTCGCGAACTAATCGCGCTGATCGCCGGCTCGCGCATCGTCGTGGGGAATGATTCCGGCCCTGCGCATCTGGCCGCCGCGTTGCAACGCCCCAGCGTCGTAATTTTCGGCGTCACAGATCCCGTGCAGTGGCGCCCCTGGCGGTCAGAGCAGTGCATTGTGCAAACCGGCGCGACATTCGATCACCCGCGCGGTGACAAAGCCGTCATCGTCGGCAATCCGCGGCCGATATCATCTATAACTGTTGACGAGGTTCGCCAGAACTGCGAAGAACTACTGGCCGACAGGTAAGAGTGCAGAAAAGATCCAACGAGTCAATCGTCGCGTCGCCGAGAGTCACAGAGCACCACGTCACAGGCCTGAATTTACGGAGCGAATCCCAGGGATTGATCCTTGTACTCCACTTGCAGCCGCACTTCCTTCGTCTTGCTCTGTTTCAACACATCATGCGCCGAGGGAAACGGCGCAAACGGGCTCAGTTCGACAATAATCACTGTCCCAGAAGGCCGCTCCGGCCCCTGCTTAATTTCCTCTGCGTTTTCGATGTGATAGCTTTTCACAGGGCCGTAATATCCGTTGGGCCCCCAATCTTCCAGAAAATCCTGATAGGTGTAGCTCGGCCCCGGACTCCACAGGTGATAACCCTGTTCCAGATTTCCAGCCGCCACCGTGTCCAGAAAATGCTTCGCGGTGCGCACTTCGCTATGGAATCGCAGCAAATACCAGGCGAAGCCCGCAACCAACGCGATGAAAACGATGGTAGTTATAATGTACCGGCGAACTTTGTCCGGCGGATGCTCTTCCGCCCCATCAAAAATTGACACGAGATCTCCTCAATTTATTTTGCGGCAGGCGGCCGACCGGCCCGCACGTAGCCACGCTAGAGCTGCCGCTTGAATAAAATTATACTAAAAGTCGTCATCACCACCGCGATGCCCAGCAAAACTAGCACGTCCACGTAGATTCCTTCAATGCCGGTATTTTTCAACGTAAGATTTCGCAACGCATGCACCGCATACGTGAACGGATCAATCACCGAAACCCATTTCAACCACCAGGGAAACGCCGCGATCGGGTACACCGCGCCAGAAGGAAAGAACAGCAGCGTATTCAGCACGCCGAAAATCGCGCGCGGCACCAGCGGATCGTCCACGCGCACCATCAGCAGGAACATAAAACTCATCATCGCCAGTCCCGTCGCGCCCACCACCACAATCAGATAGAGCAACCGCAACGGATTCCATATTTCCGGTAGGCCGACGATCAGCCCGCCGATGATCGTCAGCACCATTCCCGTCAGCATGCCCTTGATCACGCCTGAGCCAATCAACGAAAATACTAGCTCCGATTTTTTGATCGGCGTCGTGAGATAGCCTTCGTGCAGGCCGCGCGCCTTATCATCAATATAGGTAATTCCGCCGCCGATCATGGCCACCACGAAAATCGAAAGCGCGATGGTGCCCGCGAGCAAATATTTGATGTACTCCACGTACGGATAAATTTCCACCGTGTTCAACTGCACGGAGCCTTCCAGGCGCGGCGTCACGTCCGGGGTGTTCAGCTCCTCCACCATCTGCTGCACGCGCTCGATGATCGCGCTCGATATAAATTGGTCGGTATTATCTTCGGTGAAGGCGATGCGCGGCCGGTCATGTTGATAGAAACGCCGCGAAAAGTCGCGCGGCACCACCACGAGCGCGCGCACCTTGCCAGTTTGCAAATCGTGCGTCGCTTGCGGTTCGGATTCGTACTCGACCACTTTAAAAGTGCGCGGCCCGGCGGTAATGCCGTTGAACATCTCGCGGATCTTGTGCGATTCCACCGAGTGGTCCTGGTCCACGAAGGCGATTTCCACCCCGGTTACTTTTCCGCCAAAGGCGTAGCCCAGCACGATCAGCTGCACCAGCGGCAGCACCATAGACACCATCATCAACGCCGGGCTGCGGAAAAATTTCCGCAGGTCGCGTTCGACAAGCGCACTGACGCGCCGGAAATTCATCGCACTCCTTCAATGCAGCGCCACGATTGCGCGCCGCTAACGATAGAGATGGCCGATATCGAGCCGCGCTCCTTCTTTCGCCGCATCGCGCAGATCGCTGCCGGTGTAATGCAGAAACACATCGTCGAGCGTGGTGCTCTGCACGGTTACGCGCTTCACTTGCACATGGCGCGCCCGAGCCAAATCCATCAGCGCCGCTACCGTCGCCGGACCGTCGTGCGAAGCGATGTGCACCATGCCGTCCCGCTGCGTCACGTCCGCGGCTTGCGCCAGTTTGCGCAGCTGATCGTCCCAATCTGCCGGAGCGCCAGCGAATTCCGCTTCCACGGTGTCGTTGCCCGGCACGCTGTCTTTTAATTTTGTAGGAGTATCCAGTGCCACCAACTTGCCATGATCCACAATCGCGATGCGGTCGCACAGTTTGTCGGCTTCATCCATGTAGTGCGTGGTCAGCAGAATCGTCAGGTCCGATCGTTCGCACAAATTGCGAATCAATTGCCACACATTGGAACGCGACACGGGATCGAGTCCGGTGGTCGGCTCGTCTAGAAATAAAATCTTCGGGGAGTGCACCAGTCCGCGCGCGATTTCCAGTCGCCTGCGCATGCCGCCAGAAAATGTGCGCACCAGCGCGTCCTTGAACTTCACCAAATCCACGGATTCCAGCAGGTCGAGAATGAGTTTGTCGCGCGAGGCACGCGGCACGCCGTAGAGCTTGGCGTGAATCAGCATGTTTTCTTGCGCAGTCAATTCCGGATCAGACGTAAGCGCCTGGGGAATCACGCCCATCGCATTGCGCACGCCGTCGGCATCGTCGCGTACGTCGTGCCCGGCGACAACCGCCGTCCCGGAAGTCGGCGGAGTGAGGGTGGTCATCATGCGGATCAGCGTCGTCTTTCCCGCCCCATTGGGGCCCAGCAAACCGAAAATTTCCCGCTGCCGCACGCTGAAACTGATGTCGTTCACCGCCACCAGTTCACCGAACTTTTTCGTCAGGTGCTGCACTTCAATCGCGTTGGCGGTCTGCTGTTCCATCGGCAGCGGCGTCACAATTGTGCGAACCAGCTCTTCTTCGCCGGGCGCGGCAGCAGTACGATCGCAGTCATTCCCGTAAATAGCCGCCGCTCAGGATTCGGAATCGAAACCTTGATGGCAAAAGTTTTGATGTCGCGCTTGGTTCGGCTCACGTCGCGCTGCGTGGCGAAATCATTTTCCACGCCACGGAATATCACAGGCCCCTCGGTGATGTCACCCGACGGCAGTTGCACGCGCAGCTTTTGCCCGACCACGATGGAAGCGATATAGGTTTCTTCCACGTCCGTGCGCACCCACAGATGGTCCACATCCACCACCACCACGATGGGCGATCCAGCAGCGACCACCTCGCCCTGCTTCGCCACGCGCACCGACACAATTCCATCCAGCGGCGCGTAGATTTTCGTGTAGCCCAGCTGCGTGGCCATTTGCGCTTCGCTAGCACGCGCCTGTTCGAGTTGCGCCATAGCGGTGGAAATCGCGCTCTTACGCGCATCCACCTGAACGCGATTCGCCTGCGCCACAGTCACCGCCGCGGTTTCGGCCTTGGTCGCTTGCTCTAGCGCCGCCACGTTCGCTTGCGAAATCCGCACCGCAGCTTCGGCGTGATCACGGTTTTGCGCGGAAACTTCGCCCTTGTCGAATAACTGCTGCATGCGTCGCAAATCATCCTGATCGCGTTTCAGCTGCGCGCGGGCTGGCTCCAATTGCGCGTCGGCGTACGTTGCTCGCTCATGCGCTTCGATCAGCGAAGCGTCCGTCTGCCCATTGGTCCACGTATAATTATGGTCTGCTTCGTTCACCTGTTCTTCCAGGCTGTTCACATTCGCTTTGGTGGCTGCCAAATTCGCTTCCAGTTCTTTGCTGTCCAGCTCGGCGATCAGGTCGCCTTTCTTCACCGTGCTTCCCTCATCCACAGTTAGGTTGATGATTCGCCCGGTGATCTGCGGACTCACGATCACTTCGTTGCCGTCCACCACGCCGATCAGCGGAATGTCCGTCCCGTGCGGCGTCGTGAAGTAGTAGGCCACCGTAGCAAGCAAAAAAATTACCAGCAGGAACCCTGCAAACTTTCGGCCGGTCATCGGGCCCTCGCTTTGGTACGACTCAGTCCATGATCTAGAAAGTCCAGCAGGGCCTGTTTGCGCGCCGCCAGCGCGTGTGGCGTCAGCAGATTGTGTCCCGCCACTTGGCTGAAAATCGCCGCAGCGGCGAAATACGAAGTGGTCATGCCCATGATGGTGAACGCCGTATCATGCGGGTCTACGGAGCGGAATTCCGCCGCGGCGATGCCTTCTTCCAGCGTACGCACCAATTGATTGTGAAATGGCCGCAGATACTGGCGCACGATCCAGTCGAATTCTTTGCTGGATTCCATCGCTTCGCGGTGCACCAGCCGCGGATAATTGGGATGCGAGGCGAGAAAATCGAAGTACGCGGTGATGAATTCGCGCAGCCGTTCGCGCGGCGAAGCTTGCTTGCGCTGCGGCTGGTACACTCCATTGCGCAGCTGCCGAAAAAGATTTTCCAGCACCGCACGATGCAAATGCCGCTTGTCGCCGAAATAATAGTAGAGCATCGCCTTGTTGGCATGCGCCGCCGTGGCGATTTGCTCCGTGCGCGCGCCCGCTAGCCCCTGCGCGGCAAAATGCTGTTCGGCGGCGGCCAGAATGCGCCGAGCCGTGGCTGGATTCTCGATTTTTCTTCGTCCGCGTCGCACTATATTCTTCCTAAGCCGTATCCACTGCATCACTTCAGCGAGCGGTATTATTTAACTAACTAGTTAGTTTAATGCCACGAGCCCTCGCCGTCAAGCGTAGGAATCCATCACCGTGCCGTAATGAGAGCCCGTTTCTTAATACGCAGGAAGGGAGAGGCTTATTACTAAGCGTCCAGCGCGCCACCGGAACCGGCAGGCAGCTCGATCGAATACTTGGTACGGGCCTTCTCAGCATGCAATTCGATCGCCAGCTCAATCAGGCGGTCAATCAGCTTCGGATACGGCAAGCCCGACGCTTCCCACAACTTCGGATACATGCTGATGGAGGTGAAGCCCGGAATGGTATTCAGTTCATTCACGTAAATCTTGCCCGTGTGCTTTTCCAGGAAGAAATCGCAGCGCGCCATGCCCGCGCCGTCAATTGCGCGGAACGCTCGCACCGCATAATCCTGAAACACGGCCACCTGTGCCTTCGTCAATTTCGCGGGGATCAGCAGCTGCGTCCCTTGCTCCAGATATTTTGCCTGGTAGTCGTAATACTCCCGGTGCGGCACGATTTCGCCGGGTATGGACGCGCTCAGCTTGTCGTTACCCAGCACGGAAACTTCAATTTCGCGCCCCACCACTCCTCGCTCCACCACAATCTTTAGCGCAAACTCCGCCGCGTGATCCATCGCTGCAGAGATCTCGTGCGCCGCTTTCACCCGCGTCATTCCCAGCGACGATCCCAGCGTCGCAGGCTTCACGAACAGCGGAAAACGAAATTTCTTCTTGATGGCCTTCAGCACTTTCGCGCGCTCGCGTTCCCATTCCGAGCGGCGCACCGCCAGAAACGGCACGATCGGCAATCCAGCCTGCTCGAACAAGCGTTTCTGCACGTCCTTGTCCATGCCCACCGCAGATGCCAGCACACCCGCACCCACGTAGGCCAATCCAGCAAGCTCGATCAACCCCTGCACCGTGCCGTCTTCGCCAAACGTACCATGCAGCACGGGAAACACCACATCCACGCCCACGCTTGGCTGGCCCGCCGCGGGCCCCAACGGAACTAAAGTCGCGGCGCTTGGATCAGCCGGCAGCACCACGCGGTCGCCCGATTTCAGCACGTCCGCCAGCAGCTTTATCGAGCTGGTTCCGACGAGCCAGCGGCCGTCTTTCGAAATTCCAATCGGCACCGCCTCATATTTTTCCGGATCCAAAGCCCGGATCACCGAAGCAGCGGAAGCCAGAGAAACTTCGTGCTCACCCGAACGCCCGCCAAATAGCACGCCGATGCGCAATCGCTTCATCGCATCGCCGCCAGCCGCGCGGTCACAATAATCGCGCGCATCACAGGATTTTCTTCCCCAGGCCGGAGAGCACCAATTCCACACCCAGCGTCGCCGTAGTATTGTGCAAATCAATCACGGGATTTACTTCCACCACTTCGAACGAAACCATCTGCTTGCTGTCCGCAATCATTTCCAATGCCAGATGCGCTTCGCGATACGTCACTCCGCCGCGCACCGGCGTGCCCACTCCCGGCGCATCACTCGGATCCACGAAATCCATATCCAGGCTCACCACGATTCCCGCCGTGTCGTCGCCCGCAAATCGCAGCGCCTCCGCCATCACCTCACGCATGCCGCGCTCATCAATATCGCGCATCGTGAAAATGTGCACGCCGGAATCTTTCACCAGCCGCCGCTCTTTCGCATCCAGATCGCGAATCCCCACCAGCACCACATTCCGCGGTTCCACCATCGGCTTGATGCCGGCCAAATCAGTCAGTTCCGGCGGCCCGTACCCCATGATGGCCGCCAGCGGCATGCCATGCACGTTCCCCGAAGGCGAAGAATCCGGCGTGTTCATATCACCGTGCGCGTCGAGCCAGATCACGCCCACTCGTTTCGATTCCTTGTTGAAGTGCGCCGCGGCGCCTGCAGTTGTGCCCACCGCAATCGAATGGTCACCGCCCAGCACCAGCGGAACCATGTCCTCATCCAAAGTTTTTTTCACCGCTTCGGCCAAGCCCTTGCACGCTTGCGAAATTTCATCCAGATAACGCGCGCGCTTCTCGCCATAGGGCTGCTCTTCGGGTTGCGGCACCTGCACGTTGCCGATGTCTTCCACTTGCCGCCCCAGTTGTTTCAGGCGCGCTTGCAGTCCCGCCACGCGCAACGCGGACGGACCCATATCCACGCCGCGGCGGCTGGCGCCCAGGTCCATCGGCACACCGATAATGCGAATTTTCTCAGGCATATTTTTGTTTTCGCGACCCCAATACGGGGGAGGGAACCTTAAGGATAAACTCGATACAGCATCCGTGGGAAGGGGATGACCTCGCGAATGTGCTCGGTTCCGCATATCCACGCGACGGTGCGTTCCAGACCCAACCCGAAGCCCGCATGAGGCACGCTGCCATAACGCCGCAAATCCAGGTACCACTGAAACGATTCCTCGGGCAAGTTGTGTTCACGCAGCCGCCGCACCAGCGTGTCGTAATCCGCCAGGCGTTCGCCGCCGCCGATAATTTCGCCGTAGCCTTCCGGTGCGATCATGTCGAAACTCAGCGAAAGCTCGGGACGCGCCGCGTCCGTCGCCATGTAAAACGCTTTCATCGCCGCCGGATAACGGTGAATCACCACTGGCCGGTCGAACTCCTTGGAAATAATCGTTTCCTCGTCGCCGCCAAAATCATCGCCCCATTTTGCGGGGTTCCCGGCCTTCTGCAGCACCTTGATAGCGTCGTCATAGGTGATGCGCGGAAACGGCGGCGTGATTTTCTGCAAGGACGCCACTTCCCGCTCGATCATCCCCAGCTCCCGCGTGCGATTTTTCGCCACGCACTGCACCACTGCGCTCACCAGGCCTTCGGCGAGCACGATCATGTCCTCAAGATGCGCGTAAGCGGCTTCAGGCTCCAGCATCCAAAATTCCGTCAAGTGCCGCCGCGTCTTGGATTTTTCCGCGCGGAACGTAGGACCAAACGTATAGACCTTGCCCAGCGCGGCCGCCAGCGCTTCCACATAAAGCTGTCCGGACTGCGTCAGATAAGCCTTTTGCTCGTCAATGTAATTCACTTCAAACAGCGTGGTCGTGCCTTCGCAGGCCGCCGGAGTGAAAATCGGAGCATCGGTCAGCGTGTATCCCTGCGCGTCCATGAAATTTCGCGCCGCGCGTTCGGCTTCCGCGCGGATGCGCAGAATCGCCGCCTGCCGCGGCGTGCGAATCCACAAATGTCGACGGTCCAGCAGAAAATCAACGCCATGCTCTTTCAGTTGAATCGGGTAAGGCTCGGCATCCGCGACACGCTGCACCACTTCAATCGCGCTGACGCCCATCTCAAATCCGCCCGGCGCTCGTGGTTCGGCGCGAATCGCGCCCGTAGCGATCACGCTGGATTCCTGAGGCAGCCCCTTCAGCGCGCTGAAAACTTCGGGATGTTCCTTCTGCCAGACCACTCCCTGCATAATGCCCGTGCCATCGCGGAAAATCGGGAACAGCAATTTCCCCGACTGGCGCAGATTGTAAAGCCACCCGCGAACAGTAACCGTGCCACCGGCGTGCGCGCCCGCTTGCTCAATCGTGATTATCGGAACCGCTGCCTGCGCTTCCTGGGTCATGTAGTTTTTCCGTTGAATTATTTGCGGCGAACCATTATGGCATGTACTTCATGGCCTGTAGTTCAGCATCGAGCCGGCAGCCTACTTCTGCGTCTCGAATTGTTCTACCAGCTTGTCGCACGCGTCGCGAATCGCAGCGAGCTCAGGCACCGCCGCAGCACCCGCCCGCGCTTTAATCTCGAATACAAACGGCAGCTCGATCAGCGCGCCGGCGAACCCAGCCAGGGCGGCGCCCCAATCAATGTTGCCTTCGAAGGGCAGCAGATGCTCGTCCTTATCGCCGTGATTGTCGTGAATGTGCGTGCTCACCACGCGCTCGCGCATCGCGTCAAAGCTGGGCTGCACGCCCTCTTCGATGTGCGCATGGCCGATGTCGAAGCACAATTTCAAATCGCGCAAATGCGTATCGGTGATGAAATGCTGCAGCGAAGCCGGCGCGCCCAGCTCATCGGGCGTGTTTTCCAGCGCAATCGTCACGCCGCGCGCCTTCGCAAACATAGACAAACTTTCCAGCGAAGTGAAAGCCGCGTCCAGCTTGCGCGGGTCCGACGCCTGCCGTCCATGCCCGATATGCTGGATCAAATACTGAAACGGAATTTGTTCGGCGACGTCCAGCACGCGCTTGATCTCGTCCACCGCATCCAGGCGCCGAATGCGCTCCGGATCGGAAATGGAAATCACCACGCCGCTCTCCCGGCCGGGCGAGCGGTCGCGATCGGTCGGCGAATGTACGGAGTGCAGCACCAGGTGATATTCGTCCAGCGCATCGCCGATTTCGCGCACGCGTTGCGGTTCGCGATAACTGAAATGCTGCGATGCGCAGAAAATTTCCACCGCCGAAAATCCGGCCTGCGCGATTTCCGCCAGCAGCGCTGCGGCCAGCGGCTGATTTACAAACCGGTAAGTGGAAAGGATGCGCTGCATTCGGCCCTCGGAGGCGGACCACTATGGTCAATGGAAAACGCGATTCCGTCAATAGCACTGGAGCAGATGCGAAGGCCGCTGCGGGCGCGCATGGAAGGCGCCGTCAGTCGGAAGCGAGTCCCACGAGCAGCAGGGCGATTAGGCCGCCCAGCAACAACGCCGCCAGGATCCACACCGCCACGTGCGGCCGCTTGCGCATCAGCCCGCGGGGCGGCTCATTTGGCTGCGCAAAATCCAGCGAATCCTCTCCCGTATCCTCGACGGGCTGTCGCGCGCCTCTTTCCGCAGCAGGCGCTGTGTCCCGCTCGCGCGGATCGTTGCTGAATTCGTGAGTCATCACAACGATGCTAGCACCGAAGAAAACGATGCGGCAAGGGAAGGCGTGTGGGATACGCGCCGGAGAACGTCGCCTGGATTCAGCCATCAAAAATGCGCGATGCGAGATCCAGAGGTACGCGAATCAAGTCGCGCGCTAGCGGCCCAAAATTCCAACCAGAGCGAATGCCACGATTGCTCCTGCAAGGAATGCCAGAATCACCCATCGCCCCAGCTGCGGGTAGGATTGCGGCAGGCCCAGCATGTGTACCGAGGGATCGGGGCCGTGAAGAATCTTTGGGCCCGCCGCTCGCTCCGCGGAAGAGAGCACTTCCGTTGTCGGAGCAGGCTCCGTGGAACGCGCCCCGGCGCGTTCCGCAGTTTCGCTGGGCATTGCCCGGATACTAGCACCAACTACCGCGGACAGAAACAAAATTTCCAAACAGTCACCGCTCTTGCGTGGATCCAAAACGGATTAGCGTTTCAGGCGAGCAAGGCGCGGCAGCCGAATCAGCCAGTTATCGCACCGCGAATTGGACCATCGCGAGCGCCATCACTGCTCCCGCGAAGATAGCCAGAACCAGCCAACGCGAAATTCCCCGATTCCGATTCCGCAGCCCCCGAACGTGCCCGGAAAGCCCCGGCGTGGCATCGGCCCGATGCGCGTACGCTTCCATCGTGCCGTCCGACTCCGTCGTGTCCGCAGGTTCTGCCACAAACTCGGTGACTCGATTGTATTTTTGGGGTGTCAGGGAGCTGATGCTAGCACCGCATATTCCAGCGGTGACGCGAGGAAGCGGTGGCGGGGCCTAACAGCTGTTGCCATTTCGGGAAAATGACGCAGGGGGTACTCCGGTGAGTCAATCGGCACCCCTTCCATTTCGCGAACGGTATACCGAGACGAAACACTTTCCCGCTGCGACACGCTTTCAGCGCTAACCAGCCGCAGTTTCAGCCGTTCAATTCTGCCAGTATTTTGGGAAGCAACCCGAATTTCGCAAGCGCTGTTGCGCTGGTCAAATATTCCAACCCGCAAGAAGGGCCCAGGTACGCCCGGCCTCCTTCGATTCGCGGAAACAAACGCTGCACTTGACGCGCAATATCCGCGGTCTGTTCCATCTGTTGATTCCGGCCATCCACCATCCCCAGCGCCAAAGGTTTCGGCGATCCGATGGAGAAGATCATGGCGCCGAGCTTGGGGCTGGAAACAAAATCCACGCCGAGGATGTCCACCGGCAGCTGCAGCAATTTTTCGTACAACGGCGCGCAGTCGTCAAAATATACATACAGCGCCAGCTCCAGTTTGCGATTGGTCTTCTTCGCCTTGTCGCGCGCCTGCAGCAACGGCTGAAGCGCGCATTCAAAGATGGCCCACTCGCCCGGATTCCGCAGAATCGCCGGCTCATCAATCTGAATCATTTCCGCGCCGCACTGCGAAAGCGCTTCAATTTCCGGAGCCAGAATCTCAGCGTAAGCAATCGCGCGCGCTTCCAGCGTGGCAGGCGTGCCCGCGCCTCCATTTTCGGTGCGTCCGGATAAAGAAAACTTCGCCAGCGTGTACGGACCGGTCAAGACCGGCTTGATCGCTAGTTTTCCAGCTTTGTTCGCGGGTGTCGGCAAATGTCCCAGCGCATTGCGCGCAAAACTATATTCCGCGACGACCAGATTGCCGCGTCGCAGCGGCGCGCCCGTAAACAGCGGTTGCCTGCAAGATTTTTGCGTATCGAAGAAGGGAACCGAGCCTTGCAGTTCAATATTGTCGAGTTTTGCCGCCAGATACGAAATTGGATCGCTCCAGCGAATTTGCCCGTCGGTGACGATGTCGAGTCCCGACTTCACTTGGTCGGCGATGGCGCCGCGCGTCACGGTATTTTGCGCGTCCAGCAAATCGGCAGTTGTGCGCTCGCCGCGGTCCAGCGCCGCGATGGTGCGCTGCAGCAGTTGCAAGTCAGCAGAATCTCCCACGCGCGGATAACTTCCCGTGCTCGAAAGATATAGCCCCGGAGCGATACTGCCCATAGAAGAACCCTCGGAATCAGCGCAAGAAACTGGAAGAAACTTAGTCGAAACACAGAGAAGCGTCAAGGGTAGCGCGGATGGTTAGCCGCACGGTTGGCGGATTATTCGCCGACGGAAAAATACGTGCAATCCGGATGTTGGAACACCAGCGCGCTCACGCTAGCTTCCGGATCCATCATCATTCCCTCGGTCAAATGCACTCCGATCGCCTCGGGACGCAAGAGCATCCAAATTCCGGCCTGATCTTCCAGATTCGGGCAAGCCGGGTAGCCAAAACTGTAGCGCTTGCCGCGATAGCGCGAAGTGAAGCGGTCTGGCATGGTCATCGTCGGCGGATCTGGGAAGCCCCAATCCTCGCGTATGCGGCGATGCAGCCATTCGGCGCAGGCTTCCGCCGTCTCAATCGCCAAAGCCTGCAGGCCGTGGGAATACAAATAACTGCCGGCCGCTTTGGCCTCTTCCGATTTTTCCCGTACGCCCGCGCCGGCTGTGACTACGAATAACGCCACGTGATCGCGCACGCCATTTTGCGGTGGCAGCACATAATCGCTCAGGCAAAGCTTGTCGCCCAACCGTTGCCGCTGAAAATGAAACGTATGCGCCGGTGCGGTTTCTCCCGGTACAAATAGCGCAATGGAATTCTCGCGCCGCTCCGCTTCGAAAAATTGCCACACCGCGCCGATCTTCATGAATTCTGCGGCCTTCCGCTTTACCTCTTCCATGCTCTGCTGCAGTTCGATCGCGCGCGCGTCGTGCTCCGCCAGCGCCTTCTCGAAATTGCCGCGAAAACCCAGATGCCGCCCGAACAGCATGAACGGATTGATGTAACTCCACACCTCGTGCAAATCCGGAACGACGCGGACTTTTCGCTCGCGATAGGCGACCTGCGGAATCGGTAAATCAATTCTGATGTGCGGCGAGCGCTCTTCGCCAGCGGGCGTAAGGGCCTCTGGTGTCGGTTCCTCCAGCACCGCTGTTCCCACGTGCGTGTGCTGCTGCAGCACGTTGTCGCGGCGCACCGGATCGCTCAGCTCGTTCATCAAACGCAGGCCAGTCATCGCGTCCTTCGCGTAGCAAACCGCCTGGCTGTACTGCGGCGCAATTTTCAGTCGCGTGAATTTATCGGAGAGCGCCGCGCCACCCACCAGCAGCGGCACCGTGATTCCAGCTTCGCGCAAATCGCTCGCGGTGATCACCATCTGTTGCGCGCTTTTCACCAACAGCCCCGAAAGTCCGATGGCATCCGGCTGGTGTTCGCGATGCGCGCGAATCAACTCCTCGGGCGGGACCTTGATCCCCAGGTTGATCACGTCGTAGCCGTTGTTTTTCAGAATAATCTCGACCAGATTTTTCCCGATGTCGTGCACGTCGCCCTTTACGGTCGCCAGCATCACCTTCGCGCGCTTTTCCGTGTCCGCCTTTTCCATGAATTGTTCCAGATGGCCCACGGCTGCCTTCATCGCCTCGGCGGATTGCAATACTTCGGCAACGATCAGCTCGTTGTTGTTGAAGAGCCGGCCCACTTCGCCCATCCCAGCCATCAGTGGGCCGTTGATGATATCCAGAGGCGCGACGTTCTCCGCCATCTTGCGAGTCAAATCGTCCACCAGCCCGTCCTTCGATCCTTCGATAATGTAGTTCGCGAGCCGCTGGTCCAGCGGCAAATCCGCAGCCCGCTCTTTCTTGCGCGCCCCGGTTCCGCGAAAATGCTCTGCAATCGCGGCAATGTGAAATTGATTGATCACGGCCTTTTGTGCCTTTGTTTGCGAGCGCCAATCTACGAGCGCCCCGCGCAACAATTCGGCATCGGGCACGCCATCGGGAATCTCCGTCGGCGGCTTGTTGAACAACAAATCCTCGGCCAGCTTGCGCTCGCGCTCAGGAATCGAACCAAACCGCTCGATGCGCTCCGCATTCACAATCGCCAGATCCAGCCCAGCCTTCGTACAGTGATACAAAAAGACCGAGTTCACGACTTCGCGCGCGCCCGCCGGCAGCCCAAACGACACATTGGAAATTCCCAGCACCGTGCGTACGTGCGGAATGTGCTGCTTCACGAGACGAATGCCTTCAATCGTCTCCACCGCTCCGCCGATGTAGTTCTCATCGCCTGTAGCACACGGAAATACCAGCGGGTCAAAAATAATATTTTCAGCGTGGATGCCGAACTTCTCGGTCAGCAGTTTATGCGAGCGCTGCGCCACTTCCAGCTTACGTTCGCGCGAAAAAGCCTGCGCCTGCACCGGGTCCTCGTCAATGCACCCAACGATCACCGCCGCGCCATAAGTTCGCGCCAGCGGGCAGATCTTCTCGAATTTCTCTTCGCCATCCTCCAAGTTGATCGAATTGATGATGCCCTTACCCTGGCAGTACGTCAGCGCCAGCTCCACGCCGCGCGGATCCGTAGTGTCAATCATGATCGGCGCCTTGATCTTGCGTATCAGCTGCTCGTAGAACGGCGGAATATCATTTAATTCCTCGCGGTCCGTGCTCTGCAGGCACACATCCACAATGTGCGCACCGCTTTTCACCTGCCGGCGCGCAATTTCCGTGGCCTCTTCCCACTGTTCGGCGGCCACCAAATTCTTGAAGAGCCGCGAACCAATCACGTTCGTCCGCTCGCCCACAATCAGCGGCCGCGTGCTCTCTTCCGCCTCAATAATCTCAATCCCCGAATAAACCGCGCGATGATTCGGCTCCGGCGTCCGCCGCGGTTGTTTTCCTTCCGCCATCTGCGCGATCGCGCGAATGTGTTTCTCAGTAGTCCCGCAGCAGCCGCCCACGATATTCAGCCATCCGCGATCAATAAATCTCTCCAGCTGATCCGCCAACGAAGTCGGTGTCTCCTGATACAAACCTTCTTCGTTCGGCAATCCCGCGTTCGGGTAGCAGGAAACCGCGCGATGGGTCAGCGACTGCAGCGTGCGCACATGGTCCGTCATGAATTCCGGCCCAGTAGCGCAATTCAACCCCAGCGAAATTAAATCCACGTGATCGAGCGATGCCCACAACGCCTCGACGCCCTGACCGGCCAGCATCGTGCCCATCGCCTCAATCGTCACCGAAACCATCAGCGGAATCGGCGCGCCCAACTCGCGTGCCACTTCCTGAATCGCCAGCAATCCCGCCTTGATGTTGCGCGTATCCTGGCAAGTTTCCAGCAGCAGAAGATCCGCGCCGCCTTCCATCAGCCCAGCCGCCTGCTCGTAATAATTATTCCGTAGCTGCTCGAACGTAATTCCGCCGGTCACGCTGATCGCCCGCGTCGTCGGCCCCATCGAGCCAGCCACAAATCGTGGCTTGCCTGGCTTAGAAAATCCATCCGCGGCTTTGCGTGCCAATTCCGCGGCCACGCGGCTGATTCGGCGAGCTTGTTCGCCCAATCCGTATTCCGCCAGCACCACCGGCGTGCTGCCAAACGAATTCGTTTCGATGATGTCCGCGCCCGCGTGCAGATACTTGCGATGGATTTCCAGCACCACGTCCGGCCGGGTCAGCACCAGATTTTCGTTGCAGCCTTCCAGGTCCGGCCCGCCGAAATCCGCGGCGGTCAGATTGGCCTGCTGCAGCATAGTCCCCATCGCGCCATCCAAAATCAGGATGCGTTCACGGAGCAATTCGCGAAGGGCCAGGCCCTGTTGGATCAGGTTGGTCATGGGTTCGCTAATTTTACCTGAAGGCCGCGGGCAGGAAGCGCGGCAGCATTTCTCCGCGCGCTTGCAGCACAACAACGACGGTCAGCCGCGCTGCAATTCGAATTATTCGGCGTTAGGCGGATCGTGAAGGCGTTTCGCTCACCGTGGTGCTCAGAAATTCCACCGGCACGTCGCCGGGAAGCAGGCCCGCAGCGGCACCGCGCGCCAGCAATTCGCGCACGGCCCGGCGTCCTTCTTCTCCGTAATCCAGCGTCCAGCGGTTCACATACATTCCCACAAACTTGTCGGCCAGCGTCGGGTCCATGTCGCGCGCAAATTGCAGCGCGTAATTCAGCGCCGCCTCGCGATGATCCAGCGCGTACGACACGCTTTCGCGAATCACGCGCGATACCTGACGTCCCAAATCTTCGCCCAGCTTCCTGCGAATCGCATTCGCGCCCAGCGGCAGCGGCAATCCGGTCTGTTCCTGCCACCATTGGCCCAGGTCCACCACGCGATGCAGCCCCATCTGCGAGAACAGCAATTGCCCTTCGTGAATCAGCAGCCCCGCTTCCACTTCCTTGTTCTGCACTGCATCCAGAATCTTGTCGAACGGCATCGTCACTGTTTCGACGTTGGGCTCAAAAAGTTTCAGCGCCAGATAAGAAGTGGTCAGCATTCCCGGGATCGCGATTTTGCGCCCGGCCAGTTCCGTTTTCTTGATGGGATGCCCCGAAACGACGATCGGCCCATACCCTTCGCCGAAACTCGCACCGCAATCCATCAGCACGTACTTATCCGCCACAAACGGATATGCGTAAAAACTGATCGCCGTCACGTCGTACACTTCTTTTTTCGCGGCCTGATTCAGCGACTCGATGTCCGACAAAATATGCTCGAACTTCACCCCTGGCAGGCGTACTTTCCCCGTCGCCAGCGCGTAGAACATGAACGCGTCGTCGCTATCCGGCGAATGTGCCAGACGAATCTCTGTTGTTTTTTGCGCTGCGGCTGGTGTGGACATGCTGGGTCCGTCCTGGCTCTGGCGCGAAATCGTCACTCACCGTTGACTGAGCCGCGCAGACTATGATGCGCTAGCGGTGTAACTCGTCGCAGTGAAAAAAACCAAGGTGTGTGCGTCATCCGGCCAGAGCGCCGAATTTGCAACCAAAGAATACCATACGCCGTGGCCGAAGGTACAGACGCTGACGGGCTGCACGCCCTTCCAGTCGCGTAGAGCGTGTCTTGAACCCAGTGGGTATTATTGTCGGTTTTAGTCAGACACTTGCGACATTTTCCGATGGAGTGTTTGCGGGCGGCGGGATTAACTCGCCCGTGATTTTCATTTTCCACCGCTTATGCAAGAAGAGAACCGCCCCAGCGGGAAATAAGCGGCCACCGTCCATGGCCCATAGCAGGGGTGACTAGCCATGAAAGTCGGTAGGGAAATTCCAAGAACTGTGAAAGTCCATTGGCCCGTCGTCCAGTCGACCGCCAGCCTGAAAACACCAACAAAACAGATTAATCGCCACAGCCACTTCCTGTTTTCAATCTTCGTTCGTATGCACAGCGCGAAAGCGTAGAAACTGAACAGCACGGAAGCCACACCGAGCGCCAGTATCGAGTATTGGACGGCAGTCTTTCCAAACAGCGTGAAGCGATAGCGTTGCTCCAAAGAGTTTTCTATCGGTGTCACGTGGAATCCGAGAATGGTAGTAGTGCCGTCCATCTTCAGTGTTCGGACGCTCCCGAGCACCCACTTGTTCGGGAACTGATATTCCAGTGTGATGTCTGCTGTGCCATTTCCATTGCGGCTCGTGCTGTCTAGGCCTACCACCTTTACGGTCTGGGGAGTCTGCGGAGGGAACACCGCGGCCATTTGCGTCAATATATCTCGCGAGTGGGAGCCCAAAAAACCCGGCTCAACGTCTCGCTCGATCTCCTCAAATTTTCCTTGCCGAAGCAGCTCCACGTATTCTTTCACATTTGATTCATCCTGCGGAGGGACGAACATCTTCATCAAAACGGTTGAGCTGCAGCCCGCAAGCGATGCACACAATACAAGTCCGGCCAGGGACGTCATGCGCTTCATCCTGCCTCCTAGGCTCGCTTGCGATTGTCGAATCGAAATCCTGCTCAGTGTGGCTTGGCCAGCGTCCCAGGCTGTTCGCTCGGCAAAATCCAGGTCGCGATATTCTCCACCACCTCTTCCGACACATGATCCGGCCGCATATAGTCCGAAGGCTTCGACGCGCCGGTTCCGTGCATGAAAAGATGATCCAGATCCGGATAAACTCGCAGCGTCACGTTCCGGCTATTCGCTAAAGCATCGGACCAAGCCTGAAAGTTCGAAGCGGTCACCTGATAGTCCCGTCCGCCCTGCGCAATATAAATCGGAATTTTCAGCTTGGCTGCAGTTTTCAGCGGATCGTAGGCGCGCAGGTCCAGCCAATACGCGCCATACATCGTCGCTCCCAGGAAAGCGATCTTGTCGTCCGGTTTCAAATCCGGTCTTTCAATTTGTTTCGCGCCGTCTTCGGCTGCGTCAATCTTTTTTTGCTCCGTTTCAGTCGGCGTGCCGTTCATCGCCGCCAAGTAATGAATTTGCTCCAGCACTACTTTCTCCAATGGACGCGCGTTCGCCGCCAGCAGCACGATTCCCGCAATCTGCGCGTCGCCCGTGGCAATTCGTGGCGCCAGAAACGCACCCAGGCTGTGGCCCAGCAGGAAAACTTGTTTCGGATTCACTTTCGGCTGCGCAGCCACCAGCGTCACGGCTGCCCGCGCGTCGCTGATCGTTTCATCCTCCACGGTCAGGCGCACTGCATCGTCGCTGCTCTGCGCGGCATATTTTTTCGTGCGTTTGATGTAACGGAACACCACGATGCCGCGGCTGGCCAATCCCCACGCTAGGTCCTTGAACGGCTTGTTCGGCCCGATCGTCTCGTCCTGGTCCTGCGGGCCGGAACCCTGCACCAGCACCACGGCGGGAAACGGCCCGTCGCCAGTGGGCACCGTGAGCGTGCCAGGCAATTCGAATTTCCCATTCGTCAAAGTCAGGGGCTGCTCGCTGAATGAATTTCGCTTGGCGTAGCCGGGCGGATTCCACGGCGCCGGCGGCGCCTGGTGCGGTTGGAAGCTCAAACCTCCCAGTTTGCCGTCCGGATTGAATACCACCGTCGCGTCCAGGGCCGAGTTCTCGAACTTGCACTCCAGCTTCACCACTTGCAGCCCCTGCACCTGAGAAGTCTCCGTGCTGGTGATCGCCTGAAAAGCGCCCGCCTGCTTGTTCAAGTCCCGCCAGCCGTCCGCGAGTTTTCCGGGCGGCAGCGCCGCAGCCATGCGCGCATCGTACAGCGCTTCTACTTTTTCAAATTGTCCGGCGACCAATTCCTGAATGATTTGTTTCGCGGCGACAGCCGATGGCGAATCTTTGGCGGCTTCCTGCGCCATGCCGCGCACTGCAACGCCAGGCATCACCAGTAAGAATAAGATTAATGCGAAGGAACTAATTTTCATGCGGCATTCCTCTCGTATAGACATGCCAATCCATTATAAGCCGTCCTGGATTTGCAAATCTCGCACCCAGCGTTCCGAACCGCTGCCGCGCCTATTGCACCGGCGACCGCGGAGAAGCCGGCAAAGGTGAAGCATGATGCGCCACCAGCAACCACTGTTCATCGCGGCGCAGGAAAATATTCGTCGTCTGCACCATGGCATCGTCGAAACCGTCCGCAAACGCCGTGGTCACGTGCTGCGTGCAGGAAACCCATCCGACATCGCCTTCCACCCGCACCCACACGCCGCTCAAAGCGATCCGCACGCGTTTGGCATGCGCGAAAAGCCGCGCCCAGCGCTCGCGCACTTCGTCCCACCCCAGCAGCAAATCCCAGCCCGGATGCACACAGGTCACGCCGTCGTCGTGCGACCACACCGCTTCCATCTCGGCCAAATCCAGTGATTCAAAGGCTGCATAGAATTTTGTGTTTGCGGAACGCAGTGCGTCTTCGGGGCTTTGCTTCTGCGGCACGGTCTGCGTGGGCATGAGTAGGAATCCGAAAGACGAATTTACAAAATTTTTACGCCAGGACTGGGCCCTGCCTGCTTGCTTACGATGCCGCTTGCCTACGTTTCGCTTCGCGCCAGCTGCAATCCGCCGGCGGCAACTACGATGAACGCGATTTTTATGACTTCGCCAGGAAGGAATGGCAGTGCGCCTAGACTCCACGCCACGCTCCAGCCCTGCCCCAGGTAGAGCGCGAGCCAAGCGCAGCCGCACGCAAAAATAATCGCTTCACCAGAAATCAGCGCGCCAATCAGTGGCAGTCCTGCCAGCCGCGAACCTGCATCGCGCGCATTTCCAATCTTCGCGCTGCGTTCCACCAGCCAGCCGGTCACAAACGCGGCAGCCGGGTACGAAAATAAATATCCAGCAGTCGGCCCTGCAAATCGCGCCAGACCCGGCAGCCCCAGCGGCTGAAACACAGGCAATCCCGCCGCGCCCTCCAGCAAATACAAAATCAAAGTGATCGCGCCGCGTCGCGCTCCCAGTAATACCGCCACGAGCAGCACGCCGAAAGTTTGACCAGTGATCGGCACCGGCGTCCAAGGCAGCGGAATCACGATATGCGCGCACAACACCAGCAAAATATTCGCGGCAACGATGCGCAGCGCATCCGCTGCGATTCCTTCGCCGGAATAAATTCGGTCGGCTAAAACTTTCGACTGTGACATCCGCATTCCTTTTCGCGTTGCAGCGCAAGACTACGCCGCGACTGCACTGCAACCCTGCCAAATATTACCGAAACTGGCACGCATTATACCTGAGGCCGTGCAATGTCACGTTTACTTTTCGTCCGCGGCTTTTTCGCCGGGGATCAGCGGAGCGTCGACCGTCGCAACCTTCCCGTGCTTATCGTCGCCGTGAACTTTTCCCGCGGTGTCCATGAAAAACGATCGCTTGCCGGGCCGTCCGTAAGCCTCGGGCGTCGCCGCCAGCTCGAAATCGTTGTCGTTTCCATTCGCGTCCGGCGAAATGCGGTAGCGGAACGTATAGCCGCCCTGTTTTCCGGCCGCCATATCAGCTGCCACCAGCGCAGCTCGGTCCGGTGAAATCTGATCTTTCGGCGCCGGACCCAGCTGTGCCAGCGATTCCGGCAATTTTCCAAACGCGCGCTGGTAACGCCGTATCGCCTCCGCCAGCGAGCGCAAATCGGCAATCGCTGCGTCCTCGCGCGCCGCCAAATCCGCCGCCGCCCACTGCTTCGCCAGCTGCGGCACGTCAAATAAAACCAATCCCAACGACAGCAGCCGCCAGCCGCCGCTGTCGTGCACCATGCCGAACTCTGCCTGTTCGCTATGCACCACCGCCACCGGAATGAACGCCAAATTTTCCTGCACGCGCGTCGCGCCGAACCGGTACTCCACCGTGTTATTGGCAGCCCGGCAGCGCAGCACGATATGTTTTTGATCGTCGGCGGAAAGCAGTGGCTTGCCCGGCTCATCGGAAAGCGAAAGGCGCTTCATCAATTCGCTGCGCTGCGTCGCGGGCAGTGCGCGAAATGCTGCGGCGTTGGCGCTCGTCAGATGACTCGCAAATTCAGCTTCGTTTGCGCGGCAAGCAGCCACCAGCGTGTCAGCCAGCGCCGTAGCCGGGTCCGCCGCGTCGCCAGATTCCTGCGCGCGCGCCGGCGCAGGTGTCGTCATCGTCATCCCGGCGACGAACAGCGAAGCTGCGGCCATCGCGCCAATCTCACCGCACAGCGAACGCAAGCTTCGATTCATCATCAGCACTAAGACTTCGCCTGAGCCAGTATGGTTGCAAGGTCGTGCGTGAACTGGGAGCGCGCCATCACGTGCATGCACCCGGCCGCCCGCGCCTGCTGCGCCAAATCGGTCTGCACGTGCGAAAGAAATGCAATCAGCGGCAGTCCGGGCTGCCCCGCGCGCACTTTCTCAATCGCCTGCAGCGGTGCGCCGCGCGCGTTCAGGTCCACAATCACGAGCTTCGGCGTTTCCTTCACAATTTCCGCGAGCAACGCGCCGCTTGTCGTGACGGTGCGCACGGCTATTCCCAATTGCTTTGCCGTCTCCAGAATCTTCGCCTGAAAAAATAAATCATCCACCAAAGCCAGAACCTGCGCCATGCCGCTGCACCTCGTATGCCGCCACGCCTTCCATTGCGCTCGCCGCTCCGCGAAACGCCGCCCTTCGGTGTACCACGCGTCACCGCGCCGCACAAGCGCCCCTTCGACAACTTCCGCGCATTCCTGTATAAAAGAATTTCTGCGCCACTTTTCGGGAGGATTCAATGGCCACTACTCCAAGCCCAGACGCGCTGCCGGGCCTTGCCGTTCTGGAGCAAACTCCGATCATCATCGAAAAAATCGTTTGGGCCGCCAGCGACGAACAACTGCACTGGAAGCCGGCCGCCGATCGTTGGTCCATCGGTGAAGTGCTGGCGCATCTGGCGGAAGTGGAAGTCGTCGGCTTCCGCGAACGCGTTCAGCAGATGCTCGAAAAAAATAATCCGCAGCTCGAGCCCTACGATCAGAACGCCGCCTACGCCTCCGGCCGTTACTCCGCCGCCAAAGCCCGCGAAAACCTGAAAAAATTCTGCCACGAGCGCGACCGCAGCCTATCCGCGCTGCGCTACGTTCCGCCCGGCGTTCTCGCGCGCGGCGGGCAACACGCCAACATCGGGCCCATCACCATCGGCCAATTAATGAACGAGTGGGCGTTCCACGACCTAGGCCACATCCGCCAGATCGCCGAACTCTATCGCTCGCGCGCATTCTTCCCGCAGATCGGCCCGTTTCAGCAGTTCTACACCATCCAGCCGTAGCGCGACGCTCGCCACCCCTCACTCCAATGAACGCCCTGCAAACCGTCGCACAACGTATTCTCTCCACCTTCGACCAACTCGAGCAATCCTCGCTCGACCTCCACACCCTGCTCGAATTGGTCGGCGGCAACATTCCCGCTGAACGCGAAGCAGTGCTCGACGCTGTAACAGAGCTCGTGAAGCAAGGCCTACTCAGCCCCGATGGCGGCGATTTCTACCGTCGCACCGAAGAAGGCCGCTTAGCCCTCGCCGCCCCGCGCGACGTGACCATGTACATGCGCGAAGGCTGCCACCTCTGCGAAGAAGCCAAAGCCGCGATGGCCCCGGTGCTAGCCGCGCTCGGCGCCCGCCTGCAGGAAGTGGACATTGATGACGACCCAATCCTCCTCGCGCGCTACAGCAACGACGTCCCGGTAATCTTCATCGGCTCACAATTCTTCACGCAACATCGCGTGGACGCCGCGCGCCTCCGCCGCCACCTCGAAAACGCAAAAATTTGATTGGTTTGGAATCGCTGGCGAGTCTGGCGAGTGATATTTCGCCGAAAATTTCCGAAACTGTCATCCCGAACCCGCGAAGCGAGTGAGGGATCTGCTGTTTTCTTACGTACCGCGGAATTCAAACGAGGTTTAGTGCTCCGATTCTTCCTGCGCCCCAACACTCTCGTCCGGCACATCACCCGGACGACCCTTCACTCGGTCATACACGCTGAACGCGCACGTCGAACCTAGCGCCTCGTTGTAGTAAGTGGGCACGCCCAAGGCCGTGCGCAATTCCTCATTGAACCGTCGCAGATCACCGAGCTGCTTCATCTGCACAGGAAATTTCTTGCCTTCATGCCCGATCAGAAATTTCTGATATCCCGCATCCCACAACGCCGTGAATTGCCCCTGCATCATGATGCAGGGAATCTCGGTCATCTGAAACAGGCTTTCCGGCGTCTTGCGCAGTTCCGCTCCGCAATTATATTTTTCAATGCGCACCACGCCGCCGGAATTGCGCACCAAAAAGCCCTTCGCGGAAATTGATTCCACGAGCGCCTGATCGAATAGTTTGTTCACGTACCACATGGCTACTCCAGAATAGGGACTCGCCCGCCCACGTGTAAAGACAAAAATCGCTCGCGCCAGATCCTTCCAATAGACGTCCCCGCCAGGCCCGGCCGCCAAGCAGTTTGCCGACACAGCGCACCTATGGGAGTATTGCTCGCTCGGTTTGAGCCGGAACCGCGCCAGCATTCTGCTAAACTGGTCGCAGATACCTGAATAGCAGTTGTTTCTAGCAGCATCTAAAACCTGGGCTCGCAGCGCGTCGTCGCGAATTCGGTCGAATAACTCGCGCGAGCCTCAACGACTCACAGGAACCACGCATCGTGAACGCAGCCAACAAACCGACAGTCGCCCGTCACGACACGGCCCACACTGCCAAAGCCAAGGTCGGCGAACAACTCCTTGAACGCATCGGCAACACCCCGCTCCTGCGCCTTGAACGCATCGTCACCGGCTTCCCCACCGTGCAATTCTACGCCAAAGCCGAATGGTTCAATCCCGGCGGCTCCGTTAAAGATCGCGCCGGCTACTCTATGATCCGCGCCGGCGAACGCTCCGGCGACCTGCGCCCCGGCAAAATAATTCTCGATGCCACCAGCGGCAACACCGGTATCGCCTACGCCATGATCGGCGCCGCGCTAGGCTATCGCGTGAAGCTTTGCCTCCCCACCAGCGCCTCGCCCGAACGCAAACACATTCTGGCAGCCTACGGAGTGGACATCGTCTATACGCCGGGAGACGAAGGCACCGACGGCGCCATCCGCCGCGTACGCGAAATCTACGAATCTGATCGCGACAAATATTTTTATCCCGACCAGTACAGCAACCCCGCGAATCCCGCCGTGCATTACACGACAACCGCGCCCGAAATCTGGCAGCAAACGAATGGCACCATCACCCATTTCGTCGCAGGCCTCGGCACCACCGGCACATTCGTAGGCACCACGCGCCGCCTGAAAGAACTCAACCCCGCAATCCGCTGCATCAGTTTTCAACCAGACTCCGGCTTCCACGGCCTCGAAGGCTTGAAACACCTCGCCACCGCAATCGTCCCGCTCATTTATGATCCGACCCTAGCTGATGAAGACCTCGCCGTGCGCACAGAAGATGCCCACCAGCTCGTACGCCGCCTCGCGCGCGAAGAAGGCATCCTAGGCGGTGTCAGTTCCGGCGCAGCCCTATGGGCCTGTATGGAAGTAGCCCGCGGACTGCCCGCGGGCGAACGCGCCGTAATCGTCACCATCTTCCCCGATTCCGGCGAAAAATATCTAACAGAGCAATTTTGGAGCGAAGCATGAGCGCCCCGCTGCTGAAAATTCGCGAAGATCTCGCAGCCCAAATACGCGCCCACGGCGTCGAAACCTACCCGTACGAATGTTGTGGTGCGATTCTGGGCCGCGATGGCGCCGGCGCACGCGAAGTCCTCGCGTTGCTGCCGCTGGCCAATCGCCGCGACGACTCTCCGCGCAATCGCTTCGAAGTCAGGCCCGGCGATGTGCAGCTAGCCGAGAAAACCGCACGCGAAAAAAATATCGAATTGATCGGCTGGTATCATTCGCATCCGGACGCTCCCGCGCGCCCCAGCGAATTCGATCGCGAACACGCCTGGCCCTGGTACAGCTACATCATCGTCAGCGTGCAATCCGGCCAACCGCGCGATATGAACTCCTGGCGCCTGCGCGACGATCGCTCCGCCTACGATTCCGAGGCGATTGAATCTTCCGCCCACTCTGCCAGCATCTAAGTTAAAGTATGCCGCCAATCCCGATCCGCTGCGTCACGGTTGGATAACATCAGCGCAGGCCCACAGGAGGAATGCGAATGCCAGTGAAAGTGATCATCCCCACGCCGCTGCGCGCATACGCAGGCAAACAGCAAAGCGTCGAATTGCAAGCCAACAATGTGGCCGAAGCCCTGAACGGATTGACGCTGCGCTTCGGCGACTTGAAAAAGCATCTTTATTCCGACGACGGTAAATTGCGCAGCTTCGTGAATGTTTACGTCAACGACGAAGACATCCGTTACCTGCAGAAAGATCAGACCCAGCTTCGCGACGGCGATATCGTCAGCATCGTGCCCTCGATTGCCGGCGGCGCACACAATTAAACCGGAGAGTTTTGCAATGGCCACCAAATCAAAAATTTCCGCGAATCCCGCGCCCGCCACCGCGCCGGTCTCGCTTTCCAAAGAAGAAATCCTGCGCTACAGCCGCCACCTCATCATGCCCGAAGTCGGCATGGAAGGTCAGCTAAAGCTCAAGCAGGCCAAAGTTCTCTGCATCGGCACCGGCGGCCTAGGCGCGCCTCTCGGTCTGTATCTCGCCGCGGCTGGAGTCGGCCGCATCGGCCTCGTCGATTTCGACACCGTGGATTCCACGAACCTGCAGCGCCAGATTTTATTCGGCACCAAAGACGTAGGCCGTCCGAAAATCGCCGCAGCCAGCGACCGCCTGCGCGACCTGAATCCCGATATTCAAATTGACACTTTCGAAACGCATCTCTCCAGCGAAAACGCTCTGGACATCCTGAAAGACTACGACATCATCGTGGACGGCACCGATAATTTCCCCACGCGCTATCTCGTCAACGACGCATCCGTGCTGCTCGGCAAGCCCAATGTCTACGGCTCCATTTTTCGCTTCGAAGGCCAAGTAACCGTCTTCGGTTATCCCGGTGGCCCGTGCTACCGCTGCTTGTATCCGGAACCGCCTCCTCCCGGCCTGGTTCCATCCTGCGCCGAAGGCGGCGTGCTCGGCGTGCTGCCCGGAATAGTAGGCTCGATTCAAGCAGCCGAGACGCTGAAGCTCATCATCGGCGCAGGCGAACCCCTCGTCGGCCGCTTATTGCTCTTCGACGCGCTGGCGATGCGCTTCCGCGAACTAAAACTGCGCAAAAATCCAGATTGCCCGCTCTGCGGCACGCATCCCACGCTCACAAAATTAATTGACTACTCCGAATTCTGCGGCATTCGAGGCGAAGAAGCTCCCGCGCCGCAAACTTCCGTCCCCGAAATCACTCCGCGCGAACTAAAAGCGCGCCTCGATCGCGGCGACGATCTCTATATCCTCGACGTCCGCGAACCGCACGAATATCAGATCTGCAATCTCGGCGGTCACCTGATCCCGCTCGGCGATCTCTCCAAACGCGTCAGCGAACTCGATAGCTCCCGCGAAATCGTGGCCCATTGCCGCAGCGGAAAACGTTCCGCCGAGGCCGTCGAGTTCCTGCAGCGCGCGGGCTTTCGCAAAATTCTGAACCTAAAGGGTGGTATCCTTGCTTGGTCGGACGATGTGGATCCCTCGGTGCCTAAGTATTGATAAGAAGTACTGCTCGGCCCCGAACACCTTGCGCACCAAGCACGCGCTCCGCGGCGAAAATCCAGCCAGTCTCGATCGGAGGTTCGAATGCCAGACGTAAAAGTTACAGTTGTGAATAACGGCCCGTTGTTGATCGACGGTGAGGTCGAAGTCGTGGACCAGGAAGGCCACGCCTACGGTTTGGGCGGACGCACCAAAATCGGCCTCTGCCGTTGCGGCTACTCGGAACGCAAACCGTTTTGCGACGGCTCGCACAAACGCTCCACCTTCCAAAGCGTCGTCCAAGCCCACGAGCTGCCACCTCCACCGGCGAAGTCCTGAAGCCTCAGGTCCTGGGTAGTCCCCGTAACAGAGTGTAACGTTTTTACCCAACGCCTCGAAGAGTTGCGCGTCCAAGACAGCCGTGCCCGGCGCGCAGACTTTTGTATCTAATTGAAACTAAACATATTAGCTAGTACTAGAACCAATAGGACGAACGGCATCTCGTTTGCTCCGTACTTTGCGGGCAAGTGTCGGGTTCTTGGGGGGATTGTGGCTCGTTCGGGTAGCTTTTGGGGTGTTCTTCATCGCTTCCGCTTGGTCCTTCTTTGGACGATCGCCGGAGGTGCGTTCCTCGTTTCCCTTTGGATCCTACGCAATTCCGGCTACATTGCGGACCCGCTCCTCGATACCTATCTGCAGATGGCGGGCAGCCTCATCGGCTTCACCTTCGCTGCCAATGCCCTGGTCCGCTTTCGCGGCACTCACGATCGAATTTCTCTCATCCTCGCATTTGGATTTGTGCTGGCGGGTCTGATCGAAGCGGGAACAAGCATGACGTTCTATCGCGGCATGTTAGTTACGCCCACGCCCGGAGATTCCATTTCCTACGGCTGGCTCGCCGGCCGCACTCTGCTCGGAGTCCTGCTGCTCGCAGCTCTCGCGGTCGAACGCCGCATCCCCATCGCGCGCGAACCCGCCAAGGAAATGGCCGCGGCCACTCTGATGGTCGGCGGTGTCGCGTATCTCACCAGCGTCTTCTACTTTATGCTCCCGCACGCGCCCAAGATTCATCCCGGCGCCATCATCCCGCGTCCCGCGGACTTGCTACCTGCTGCAATCTATCTCGCTGCGACCATCGGTTACGCCCGCCGCCTGAACCGCGCCGGCGCCTACCTCGACCGTGCGCTGTTCCTCGCAGCGGCGTTGAACGTTCTCTGCCACGTCACCATGAGCGAGTCGCAGCACCATCTCGACGCTCCTTATACCCTCGCGCATTTCATGATGGTCATGAGCTACGTCATCGTTCTCGGCGGCACGCTGCTCGACAATGCGCAACTTTTCGACCAGGTCAGCCATTTGGCCGCGTCCGATCCGCTCACCGGACTTGCGAATCATCGTCGCCTGGTCGAAGTGCTGGAAACCGAAATCCAGCGCTCGCGCCGCACCAACCGTGGTTTTGCCGTCTTGCTTTTCGATCTCGACGAGCTGAAGAAAATCAATGACCGCTTCGGCCACCTCACCGGCAGCCGCGCCATCAAACGCCTGGGCACTGCCTTGGCCGACGGCAGCCGCGCGATAGATACTCCCGCACGCTACGGCGGTGACGAATTTGCGCTGATACTTCCGGAATCCAGCGAAGCAGACGCCGCGCAAGCAGCCGCGCGTATCTGCGATCAGTTAAAGAATGATGGCCAGCAGCCCCCCATCACCGTCAGCGTCGGCGTCGCCGTCTATCCCGACGATGGCACCACGATCGAAAAGCTTTTGGGAGCTGCCGATCGTGCGCTGTACCGCATGAAGGGCAAGAGTCACAAAAAATTTCGCTTGGGGCATGTAGCGGCCTGTTTATAGAAAGGGGAAGCATTGAGGATGCGATTTGGGATGGGGATCCCAAAAAATTTCGTCGGGCCGCGTCGCGAGACGCGCATACCGATGGAAGTGGGCGTGCAAATCACCGGTCACCCTGCTCTACCTGGCACGGAAACCACTTTCACGGAGAACGTCAGCTCACGAGGCGCTCGCGTTTTCAGCATGCGCCGCTGGAACACAGGTGATCGCCTGACGATCTCCACTCTCACCGGAGCGTTTCGCGCCATCGCGCGCGTCGCCTATTGCCAGATCACTCCGCAATCAGGTTTCGCCGTCGGCCTGGAATTCATCGAGCCAAGTGGTAATTGGGTCGTCGCCGATTCCCCCGCCTGCTAGCTGTTCACGCCGCGCCGCCTACTGCACAAATCCGAAGTTCGTATCCGGCGCAGGCCCGGATCCCTCCGGCAAAGTCCCAAACTGCGCCTCAAACCGCGCCACATTTTCCTTCAGCGCCTGTAGCAGCCGCTTCGCATGCGCCGGACTCAATATCACGCTGGAAACCAGCTTGCCCTGCGGCACGCTCGGAAATAAATATATGAAGTTGAGCGTAAATTCTTCGCCGTTGTGATGGATCACCGCCAGATTCGAATATTGTCCCAGCAGTTCCTTTTCGTCCGCCTTGATCTGCACTTGTTGCTTCTGCTGCTGGTTCGCCGGCTCGCTCATCTGCACGCTCCTCCAGAAGTTTCTCGCTCACTATAGCAGAGCAGGGAATAGCACGGATTAGTTTTTACCCACCCATTCTGCCGGGACCATTGACCTTCCCGAAGGTTAAGCGTAGTTTATACCCAGAGTTTAGCTAGGTTAACCTATGGACGTTCCGGATAAAAATCGCGGTATTCTCGATGGCCAGACGGCCCATCCCACCACGGAATCTGCGGTGGCCTCCGCCGCGGCGCCGGAATTAATCGGCCTCGTCACTCACGAGGACGTGGATCGCGCTCGCGACCGCTGGGAAGTGGCCCGCGCGCGATGGAAAGGCCGCTCCAAGAAATTCGGAGGTTTCCGCCTTTTGTGGCTTTTGGTCGGCCCGGGAGTTCTCGTCTTCCTCGGCGAAAACGACGCCCCCAGCATGCTCTCCTACTCCGCCGACGGATCTCGCTACGGCGTCGGCTTCTTCATTCCGTTCGTCGTGCTCACCTTCATCATGGGCTTCATCGTTCAGGAAATGACGGTGCGCCTCGGCGCCGTCACTCATCGCGGCCACGCCGAACTCATCTTCGATCGCTTCGGGAGATTCTGGGGCTTCTTCTCTATGGGCGATTTGATTTTCGGAAATTTTCTCACGCTCGTAACGGAATTCATCGGCGTGCGCGCGGGCCTGGGCTTTTTCGGCGTTCGCCCCGCGATTGCCGTGGGCGGCGCGCTCCTCATCGTCATGGCAGCCATCACCACCGGCCGCTATTGGACATGGGAACGAATTACGCTCAGCCTCGCCATCTTCAACGCCCTCTTTATTCCTGCCGCGATTCTCGCGCGTCCCGATTGGCATGCCGTCGGCCATGCCATGCTCACCTGGATGCCGTTCCCCGGCGGCAGCCGCTACGAAATTCTTCTGCTGATTCTCGCCACTATCGGTGCGACCGTCACTCCCTGGATGCTTTTCTTTCAGCAGAGCGCGGTCGTGGATAAAGGAATGCAGCCCCGCGATATCAACGCCGGCCGATTCGATACTCTACTCGGCGCGCTGCTCGCTTCCGTTTTCGCCATCGCCGCGATTCTCGCCACCGTGCCGCTGTTTCATCACGGCATTAACGCTGCGAACTTTCAATACGCGCAATTCGCCGAAGCGCTCGAGCCATTGATCGGCCACACCGGCGCCGCGCTTTTCGCTCTCGGCATTTTCGAAGCCGGCATCGTTGCCGCCATCGCCATCTCCACTTCGTCCGCCTACGCCTTCGGTGAAGTCATGCAGACAGGCCACAGCTTGAATCGTCCGCTACGCGAAGCGTGGCCCTTCTATCTGACGCTCTTTGGCTCAGCGTGCGCCGCCGCGGCTCTCGTGTTAATCCCGCGCTTTCCGCTCGAGTTCGTCGTCCTGACGGTCAACGTCATCGCCGTCCTGGCCATGCCTCCGGCGCTGGCTTTCCTGTTGCTGCTCGTAAATGATCCGGAAGTAATGGGCGAGCACGTGAACGGTTTCTGGGCTAACCTCGCCGGCGTCACCGTCACTGTTCTGCTGATCATCGCCGGGCTAGGCTTCGGCCTCGCTACCGTGTTCCCCAAATGGCTGGGCGGATAAAACTTATTTCGCAACGGAATAGTTCGCAGCAAAGCGGCATCGAGCTCGGGAGGAAATAAATTGGATTCACGTCAAGCGGATATTTCGGAAAATCAAACCGCACATGTTTCGCTGGACGGTCCTGTTGACGTCAAGTCCGAACAGCTCAGCCTGCAGGATCCACGCGCCGTTCTGTCCTTGCTTGAAGCCGACCAGGTCGTCGCCGCCAAGCGCTGCACTCATTTCGGCCGCAAGAATCTTTCGTTGGGAACCAAGGCCCTCCTTTGGGGTCTGCGCATCTATGTCGTGGCCATGTTCGTCATCGTGCTCATCTCCGTGTACCAGGCCATCCGCGCCGCGCGCTAGCGCCGTCACTCGGGCAATCCCGGAGTTGAAAATCCTTCAGCACAGTGCGAAGATTTTCCTGGGGCATCAAAGTTCCACAGGCAAACCCGCGAATCATGCCGCCCGACAAACTCGCTGACCGCAAGCCCAATTCCAAATTCAAGCCTAACCTGCTCGGAATCTTCGTCGTATTTGTGATCGCCGCTATCGTCGGCAGCGTCGTCGTCTATTCCCTCAGCGACTGGACCGCGCCGGAAAAAGCCAGACAAATGCCCAATCCGTTTCCTCCCACGCCGAAGGCGATCGGGCTGGGCATGAGCGCCTACGCCGACCATTGCGAGAATTGTCATGGAGAAGATGGCAATGGAAAAGGCGAGCGCGCGGAGAAGCTATCGGTCGCGCCTTCTGATTTCACTGACGCGCACACCATGAGCAAGCTGACCGACGGCGAACTCTTCTGGAAAATTTCGGAAGGACACCGGCCCATGCCGGGCTTCAAAGGCAAGCTGAGCGAGGAGGAACGCTGGCAACTCGTGGATTACATCCGCACATTTTCGCAACCGCTCGTTGATTCGCCGGCAGAATCGTCCAAGCCAACGCCCAACAACGACGCTGCGCCCAAGTAAAAGCGCAGCGCCTGCCTCGGCCGCACGCAGCAACATACGGCGTGGAACGAACTAATTCACTTTCGCCAGCACGTCCGCAACTTCCTTCAAATCCGGCAGCGTGGGAATATCGTAATTCTTGAACCACGCGATTTTCCCGGAACGATCCACGATCGCAATGGCGCGTCCCGTGATCCCTTTCTCCGCCAGGTACACGCCGAATTTTTCGCCCACCGCGCCGCGCGGTTGAAAATCCGCCAGCAACGGATAGTGAATTCCCATCTTCTCTGCAAACGCCTTGTGCGACCACGCGCTGTCAACGCTGATGCCCAGCACCTGCGCGTCCAACTGCTCGAAGCGCTTCATGTCGTTCACGAAGCAGGCGTGCTCGTTCGTGCACACCGGGCTCCAGTCCAACGGGTAGAACACAATCACCACATTCTTCTTTCCCTGAAAATCGGAAAGCTTCACTTCCTTCTGGCTCTGATCCTTCAACACAAAATCCGGAGCGGCCGCCCCTACCGAGATTGCCATGCCTGATCCTCCCTGTTCGCTTGACGAACAAATCGAAAATTGCGAGTGCCAGCTTACGCGCCATCCATAATAGCCGATGCCTTCGGTGCGGACAAACCCCCGAACAATGCACGCAGACATTTGCGCCCGGCAATCTGCTACCATACCGCTTCGTATCCAGGAATCGGAACGGCACACTTGGCGCGCATCTCGTACGACGAAGCGTATCCTGCAATTGAATTGCTGCCGCGCAGCCACAATTGGTGGGCGTGGCTGAAAGGCACGGCGCCGGAATGCATTCACCTCGGCGAGGAATGCGATTGGATCGCAACTCTGCTGCCGGATACGCTTTATCTGCGCGGAAAACGCAGCACCAAGCGCGATCCACCCCGGCCGGAAATCACCCTCTGCCGCGAATGTTTCAACGAAGCCGTGGCGAGCGAACTGGAGTCGTTCCCCGGACGCGTGGTAGCCTTCGAGCCGGACGCGGAGATATTCACGCAGTATTTTTTCGTGGCGCAGCCGGATTTTGAAGCCGTAGGATTGCGGCCGGAAGTTTCCGACGCGATTGCCCGGCGCCTGGCGCAACCGGGCGGCGCGTGCGCGCAATGCGGATGCGCCGCCACTTGGCTGTGGTTTTCGCATCAGCAGATCGCGAGCCTGGATGACGTCGAGCAAGTGGTCGTCGCGCCGGGCCTCACGCTTTGCGCGCGGCACGGAGCGCAGAAGTTGCTGGCTGCCTTCGAGCGCATCGCGGAAGCGAACGTGTTCTACATGAATTTGCCGTACGGCGAAGCGGGCGCGTACGTCTGGATCTGACTATGAACCTGCGCAGCGTAATCGACAAATATCTGGCGGTGGCGGGCGCCTACGGAAAATCCGTCCCCATCGAATCGCTTGGCCTTTCGCACGAAGAGACCGAGCGCATCTTCGACATGCTTGACGAGGACTACCACATCAGCCGCTTCTTCCACTTCAGCAAAGCCGCCGGACAATCGTTTCAAATCAGCGGCTTCGCGCAAACCCACATCTCCATAGACGCCGAAATCCAAGAGATTTTGTAATTTCACGACTTTACTAGGACCCTCCGCATCCCAGGCCCGCATTCAAGGTCTTTTGATTCGCTTCGATCGCCTCAGCAACGGTAATCGTGTAAACGCCGCCGCACGCTCTTCGCCACTCGTCGTAACCATCCTGAAAATCTGGAACAGCGCCGCCTTCTTTTGCCAACTTCACTACACTTCGCTCGATCGCATCGCGTGAAAACGGCATGTGTGCAATGTGGTTCGGTGCAGGTTCCCCCGTGCAATTGCGCAGGCGAATATCGTCCACCCGGATGTGAATGATCACTCCAAGTTTCGGTAATGATTCGATTCTTAAGATGGTAAGCGTCGACTGCTCTTCGTTAGGCCTCGTTTTGTATTTCCAAACTTGTCTAACATGAAACCTCGAGTCCGTTGCCTCTTGCGGCTCCGGGCAAGGGCGTTTGTCCCCGCCTTGATGGCTGGCCGCAACTGACCCGGGCAGAAGCGATATTGCGAGTAATAAAAAGTTGAAGTAACCCATCGTCGCAGCCACAGCTCCTTTGGCGCCTGTCATCGCAGCGCCGGATGAAAATCGAATTCCGGGTCGATATCTACAGGAATGTCGCTCGTCTTCGCCAGCAACGCGCTCAATTCCGCCGGCATTCCGCCGTATTTCTTGAACCACGCATCCGTGCGCGCGCGATCCCCGGTCGCTTCCTGCTCCAGCAATTCCTTCGCAAGCGACGCGATGGCCGGGGGCATCTTATCGAAATCGATCACATACAATCCGGTGGCTGGGTCGCGCGCTATCGCACCCTGCTCCACGTAGTAATTGAATTGCATGATTTCCCCGGCGCCATGCGATTCCGCGACGCCAAACCGCACCGTGCGAAATATTCCTGCGACGTAAGAGGCGTATGTGGTGTTGCGCCGCTCCTTCGGCAGCACGCCGTGGTCAATCAGCCAGCCGTAACAAAATTCGCCGACCACGTCGGCCTTCGATTCTTCCAGCGCGGAATAGGAAGACCCGATCGCTTCATTAATCTGCGCTTTGCCCTGCGCGGTGTGTGCGTACGCCGGCCCGAGGCCGTGCGAAATTTCGTGCATGATCGTATCGGCCAGATATCCTTCACCGCTCGCCATCACGGCCTGGTCCGGACGCATGGTGCGCTGCGCCAGCGGCAGGATGATGTAGTTCACGCGCGCGTCCATGAAATTCTTCCAGAACATCTTCTTCGAGCCTTTTTCTTCGTGGATACGCGGGTCGTTCGGCAAATTGTCCGCCACCGCCTGATAACCGTGCAGCAAATCTCCCGCACGGTACGGCGAGTCCACCACTTCCATGGGCGATTGCTTGCCGCGCTTTGAAGGCAAATCGGCCGCAGGCAAGGGAAGCGATTCCTGCAAATCCGGCACATACTTCTGATAGAGCGCCAGCTTCTCGCTCTCCGCGTCGTTCCGAATCATGACCGAAGCGCCGTAGGTCGTTTTCACTCCCAGCAGCGAATCGTCATAAACCTCATAAGGCGCAAACACCACATCGAATTTCGGATTTTCCAGATCAAGCCATGCAATGTCGCTCGCGTAATAATCATCGCTGAGCAACGCATCAGCGCGCAGCCGGAGAAACTTCGCAAACGCTGGATCGTCGCTCAATGCCGCAGCCTCGCGCAGGTCTTTCGCCATCGGCTTGAGAAACTCAGCGAAAGCGACGTGATAGGGAATCGCGTAGACGTCTGTTCGGGAGCCTTCCCAGTTATTTGTCCGGTTGTCCAGGATCGTGAAGGGGCTATAAAGTTCAGCCCTCCGCTCCGGATGCTTTGCGATGGTGGCTTCGATCGCCGCGCGTTCTGACCCAGCGCCGACATCCATGAGATAGAAGCCACGGCCCAGCCGCATGGGCTCAGTGCCGACGAATGGCTTGTCATCATCAATCAGATCAAACCGACTGCCATTAATTTTCAAATAGCGCTGCAGCAACAAATCCTGAGGATCTTTGTCGTTCGCAAGCGACAAATAAAGTTTCAAGCCCTCCGGATCATTCTGCCGCCAGTAAATGCAATCCAGCAGTCCAGACGCATCCACCAACTTCGCAACCATGTCCTTCTCTCGCGCGCTAAGCCCCGCGGAATTGAAGGGCATGTGCACCAATTTGAATTTCGCGACGCGCTCGGCGAGGTCCGGCACCACATACGGTTTCGCGGATGACGCGGATTTGGCGCTCGTTGCAGCGCCGGACTGGGCCGCCGCGACCGAGTGCTGATTTGCCGCCAGTGGGTAAAGTATTGTCACGGCGATTGCCGCGCGTACCGCCAGCGGCAGCAAGGAGCGCAAGGTGAGAGCACGATTCGTTGTCATCGGCGTCATAGGGCGGCAATTCTACCGTGGCGACTGGGGATAGGTGAATCTCGAAATGCAGCGAGGTGGGTGAAGGAGCGCTGAGAAAGGGCCAAAAAGCGACAAAAACTAGCGATTGATTTGGGTCGCTGGTGTTTGTTTTCAGCGAGTTGCATCGGTTTTCGATTATGTTTCGCTAGCGATTGAATGGGAGAGGGTCGGGAGGCCGCGCGGGATGCTGAAGCGCCAGCAGCGTTGACCAGGTACCCCCCGCTTGTCGTGGAGAAATTAGCGCACGACTGATGATAACATAGTCGGCATGGTAGCACAAGAGGAAACAGAGCAGTGCAGTCAATTAACCTAAGTGCCAGCTGAATCTCTGTTTGCGAACAGGAGGTTGGGGTGTTGTGCGCCGCAAAAACGCCAATCAGGAGATTGGCGTTCCCAGCAAACGGCCCTGCCTGCACCGCTGGGTGATTGCAGCGGCAGGAGTTATTGGGCGGGGCTGCCGAGCTGCTTCAGCTTCTGCTCCGCGCTTTCCCTGATGTTATCACGCCGTCGCGCGCTATCCGTAGTGTCCGAAGCCAGCAGTTCCACCGCCTTCTTCGCATTTTGCCGCGCCAAATCTTTTTGCCCGTCGGCCAAGTAAGCGTCGGCCAAACTATCGTAAACATTCGGCGAGTTGGGATACACCGCCACATTCATTTGAAAAAGCGCAATCGCGCCCTCGGTGTCGCCTGCAGCCAGACTTCCGTATGCGATGCGGTTCATTACAGCTTCGGAAAACAATACGGCTTTGGGGTCGGCGCGCCGCGCGTCCGCGAACATCTGCTCGGCCTTGCGCAATCCATCAGGCTCGTCCGCAAAGCTCAGAAAACGGGATTCGACGGACCAAGGCGCGAGGGCGTGGGTAGCCGGCGGAGCGGGCGAATTCCGCAGCGTCGCGTTGAACCATTCCACGATCATCCCCGGCAACTCTTTGTGCGCGTCAAACATCTCCACGCCGTGCCCGCCTACCGAATAGCGCACGAATTGATTCGCAGGGTCCGGCGAAATATCGTAGAGCCACTGCATGATCTCCGCCACGCCGGGATCAGGATCGTCATCGGCTACCGCCAAAAACAGCGGCAGGGCCGGGGAGTTGTGCAGAAACTGCCGCCCCGAGCGATCGGTGGTTTCCGACATCAGCACTAAAGACTTCACTTCCGCATGCCGTCGTGCCAGCTGCACCGCTTGATTCACGCCGCAACTCGCTCCGCCGGCTCCGATCACGCCACGATCTACACCCGGCTGCGTTTGCAGATAATGAAACGCGACATCAATATCCGCGGGCCATTTCTCGTCCACAATTTGATTGGCTTCCTGCACCGACGACGCTTGGTCCGGACTTTTGCCGCCACTCTCCCCGTAGCCACGCAAATCCACAGTCAATACGTTGAGCCCCGCAGCGGCAAGCTGTGCAGCAAGATCGTCCCAGACTTTGCGCTGGCGGTTGCATTGATGCAGCAGCAGAATTCCCGGCCCAGGTTGCGCCGCGCCAAAATATGTCGCCTTCAGAATTACGCGGTCCGGCGTGGTCAGGTCCACCACGCGCGGCGCCGCTACAGTCTGTGCCGAGGTCGCCACAGGCCGCAGGAGTGCGATAGACAACAAATAAATCGACGTTCGCAACCAGACGGGGCGGAAAATCATGGACGCCTCCCAGGAACTCGTATTTTAGACACCTGGTGAGAGGGAAATGCAAGTGAAGATGCTCAGCGGCGGCGAAGTGCGGATCGCGCCGCCTCAGTTCCCGTGAGCGGGAATGGTTTGGCGCAGCGGCTTTTCGCTTTTGGCGGCGTCTTTTTCAGCCTGACCAGGAACCAGCTGGTAACCGTGTTTTCCCGGACCCGGAAAAACTTGCGAGAGCGCCATCAGATTTGTGTACTTGTTGAAAGCAATTTCGGCGGAATGAATTGTCGGGTCGGCGGGGATAGACGCGGCTTCGACCTTAGTGGACGCGCCACCGCGTGGGTTGCTAAATTCCAGCGTCAATTTTGCGGCGCCCGGAACTTCACGAATCACGAAGTTGCCCTCCGGAAACGTGGTGTTCCCCACTACAAACGGCCGCGACATTCTGAAAACGATCTGCGTGCTGATTTGAGCGCTGGTGGCGAATGCGCCGATCGCAAACGCCATCGACAAGACGAGCGTCATCTTTCCAGTGAGTGATTTCATGGGATCTCCTTGCGCGCCAATTCCGCACGCGAGAATATTTCTCCTCCGCGCCGATGTCCACATCAAAAAAAACGCCGTACGTGTTCCAGCGCGGCGATGTGGCAAAGCCACGCAGCGGCCAGCGGTGCTATGCTCAGCGCGTGGGCGCGAAGGACGATGTAAAGCAAGACGAAGCGAATGGGGAGCGGGCCCGCGCGGGGCTGTGCGCGGATTGTGTGCACGCCCGGCGCATCGAATCCGATCGTGGCGCCAGATTTTATTTGTGCGAACTCTCAGCAGTGGATCCGGCGTATCGAAAATATCCGGCGTTGCCGGTGATCCGTTGCCCGGGCTATCAGCTGAAAACCTAGCGCGTGCGAAGTCTCCGCGAAGGGAGGGAACTCATGGCCATTCAAACCGTGCTGCAACTGGGCGATCCGCGGCTAAGAGAAATCGCGTCGCCTGTGGCAAATCTGCAATCACCAGAGATCGCCGCGCTGGTAAAGGACCTCGCCGACACGCTCGCGCACTGGCGCGCAACCACTGGCTACGGCCGAGGCATCGCCGCGCCACAAATCGGCGTCGCCCAGCGCGTAATATATCCTGCAATTGCCCGGCGCGGAGCCGTGGCCGTTGATTAATCCTGAAATAATCGAACGAAGCGCAGAGAAAATCGTCGTGTGGGACGCCTGCCTGAGTTTTCTTTCGATTTTTATGCAGGTGGAGCGTCACCGTGAAGTGAAAGTCCGCTATCAGGATCTGCAGGGAGAAGTGGCACGAAATTCTGGCGGGCCCACCGAAAAAGACTTCGCCGAGCTACTGCAGCACGAAATTGATCACCTCGACGGAGTCCTGGCCGTGGATCGCATCACAGACATGCGCACATTGTGTACGCGCGAAGAGTTCGAGAAAAGATACCGAGCGGCGAGCCCGTACGCCATCAGCGCGCGCGTTAGCGCCTTACCGAGCAGGCCATCGCGAGCAGGGATGCTACACCCGCCGCTGCGCGAACAGGATGACGGCCGCTGGGGGCAGGCAGGATGAAGGCTGCAGGCGGGCACGGTGGAATGGGGTGCACGGTTGGATGGCGTGTACCTGCGACGCGCGATGGACTCAGTAGTGGGGGAGATTTTATCTTGCGGTAACACTCGTCCGATGCAAACGGTCCTGCAGCGCTTTGTTCTCGCTGCGAATTTCCGCTGGCAACCGGTCGCCAAATATTTCAAAGAATTTCGCGGTGGCATCCGCTTCCGCAGACCACTCCTGCGCATCCACACGAAGCAATTCATCCACCACCGGCCGCGAAATCGCCAGACCATCCAGCGTCAAGTGAATCCGGCGTCGGGCACGAATCCAATCGGCGTTTCCGTCGCAGCCGCTCGGCCTTCGATGCGGTCCAGCATCCACTTCAGCACGCGCACATTTTCGCCATATCCCGGCCAGAGAAATTTCCCGTTGGCGTCCTTGCGGAACCAGTTCACATGAAAAATCTTCGGCGCGCGCTTTATTTTCGGGCCCATCTCCAGCCAGTGGTGGAAATAATCCGCCATGTTGTAACCGCAGAAGGGAATCATCGCCATCGGATCGCGCCGCGTCACTCCCACGGCGCCCGTCGCTGCAGCGGTAGTTTCCGAAGCCATGGTCGCGCCGACAAAAACTCCGTGTTGCCAGTTGCGCGATTCATACACCAGCGGAGCAAGCCGTTCGCGCCGGCCGCCAAAAATAATTGCGGAGATGGGCACGCCCTCCGGTTCTTCCCAGTGCGGGGAAATCGAAGGCGACTGCTTCGCCGGAACGGTATAGCGCGAATTCGGATGCGCCGCTGGGCCCTTCTCCGGCGACCACGGCTCGCCCTTCCAATCAATCAGTCCCGGCGGCGGAGGAGTGCCGATTCCTTCCCACCACGGTTCGCGCGCGCCGCTGATCGCCACGTTCGTAAAGATCGTGTCGTGACGCAACGCCGCCATCACGTTCGGATTCGTTTGCGCATTCGTTCCGGGCGCCACGCCGAAAAATCCGTTCTCGGGATTGATCGCGCGCAATGTGCCGTCCGCGCCGATGTGCATCCAGGCGATGTCGTCGCCGACGGTCCATACGCGATATCCCTGCGATTCCAGCGCCGAAACCATCATCGCGAGGTTGGTTTTTCCGCAAGCGCTGGGAAATGCCGCGGCCATGTACGTCACTTTTCCCGACGGATCTTCCAGTCCGAGAATCAGCATGTGCTCGGCCATCCAGCCTTCCGAGCGCGCCATCCAGCTGGCGATGCGCAGCGCAAAACATTTTTTCCCCAGCAACGCATTTCCGCCGTAGCCCGAACCTACGCTCCAGATTAATTTTTCCTCGGGGAAATGCATCACGAAGCGGCGTTGCGGATCCACACCGGCCAAAGCGTGCAGGCCGGGCACAAAATTATCGCTATTGCCGATGCGGTCTTGCGCGGCCTTGCCCATGCGCGACATGATGCGCATGCTCGCGACCACGTACCGGCTGTCGGTAATCTCCACGCCCACGCGACTGTACGGCGAATTTTGCGGGCCCATGAAGTAAGGCGCCACGAACATCGTGCGGCCCTTCATCGAGCCTTCCAGAATCGGCCGCACTCGCGCCTTGCCGTCGGCAGGAGACATCCAATTATTGGTTGGGCCGGCGTCGTCTTTCTTATTCGTGCAAATGAAAGTGACGCTTTCGGTGCGGGCGACGTCATTCGGATTGCGGCGGTTCAGGTAACAGTGCGGATAAGTCGCTGGATTCAGTTCGGTGATGATGCCGTCGTGCATCAGCCCGGCGAGGAAGCGGTCGTTTTCCTCTTCGGAGCCGTCGCACCAGACGATCTTGTTCTGGCTGCGTAAGGCGCGCGGATTCCTCAACCCATTTTTCCAGTGGTGTGGACACCTGGTCTCCGGAATGCAGCCGCCGGGGTGACGACCCAGCTAGCGGGCTGGGCAGTTCGCGGCCGCGTTTATGAAAGCTTATATACCAGAAAAGTCTAGGCCACGCTTTGGGGAATTGCAAGTATCACTGCGCCCACTTGTTTAACTGTGGGCCGTTTCGAAATCCTTACTCCTGGCGCAGCGCCTGCATCGGATCTACCAGCGTCGCGCGATGCGCCGGGATGAAGCAGGCCAGCAGACCCGCAAGGAGCAGAGCCGCGGCCACCGCGCCGAACGCGGCAAAATCAAACACCGCGACGTTGTACAGCACGCCGTGCATCACCTTTCCCCACGCCGTAAGCTCCGAAGAGACCCAGCGCGAGTCCGACGCCCGCCAGAATCATCCCCTCTTTCAGAATTAGTGCGAGCACGTTTCCTTGACCAGCGCCCAGCGCCATGCGGAGGCCGATCTCGTGCGTGCGCTGCGCGACGGCGAAGGACATCACGCCGTAAATCCCCACCGCCGCCAGCAACAGCGCGATCGCCGCGAAGCCTCCAAACAAGCCCGCTGTGAATCGTTGCTGCGACAACGATCGGTCCATGATTTGCTCCATCGTCCGGGGATTCCCCAACGGGAGATCCGGATCCATGGACTGCACAATTCCAGCGATGCTCCTGGTTAAATTCTCGGGTTCCACACCTGCGCGCACCGCGATAAGCGTCTGTGGCCACGGACTCTGCCAGAAAGGCACGTCAATTTCGGGGAAGTCTTCTTCCAGACGGCCGTTGCGAACTTCGTGATAGACGCCAACGATTTGCCATGCGACCGGGGGACCAAAGTTTTCACGCCGGGAACCAGCTGTTCGACGAGGATGCGCTGGGATAAGGGATCGACGCCGGCCAAGAATTTCTTGGCGAAATTTTCATTCACGACGGCTACCTGCACGCCGCCCGCCAGGTCCTGATCGTTCAATGCGCGCCCCTGTGCCATGCGGATCCCGAAAACCTTGAAAAAGTCCGGCGTGACCATGTTAAAGCCCGCTACAGGCCGCTGCGACATATCCGTGACTTCTTTGCCGGCGATTTGGAACGGCATTCCGAATCTTACGCCCTGCAGCGGCGCGCCCTCGGAGGCCGAGACGGAGGTGACGCCGGGCAGCGCTTGAATTTTTTCCAGCAACTGGCGATAGAAAGTCGTGATTTGTACAGGGTCGGTCATTCGGCCTTGGGCCACGGGAAGCACAAATGTGAGCAAGTGATCGCTGCGGAATCCCAGGTCCACATGCGCGACGTTCCACAGACTGTGAATCGCGAGTCCGCCACCGGCCAGCAGGCTCAGCGCGAGTGCAAACTCAGCAATCACCAGCGCGCGTCGCAGGCCGTGCCGTCCCGTGCTGCGCGACGAGCCTCCGCCTTCCTTCAGTACCTCATTCAGATTCATCCGCGCCGCTCGCCACGCGGGCGCGCAACCGAACAGTACGCCGGCGAGCATCACGGTGACCACCGTGAACAGCAGCACCGGAACGCTCATGCGCACATCCGTTTCCGAAAGCAATGTGTACGGCGGCATAGAAGCCACAATCGTTTTCATCAGCGCCCATGCCAAGCCGACTCCCAGCACGCCGCCAACGGACGCCAGCGCCAAGCTCTCGATCAGAAACTGCGAGAATATCTGCCGGCGCGAAGCGCCCACCGAAGCTCGCACGGCCACTTCTCTTTGCCGCGCCGCGCCCCGCGCCAGCAGCAGGTTTGCCACGTTGGCGCAGGCGATCAGCAGGACGAAACCCACCGCCCCCAGCAGCAGCGGCAATCCCTTTTTCGTGTCGGGATTCAGGAAATCGTTCTTGAGTGGCTCGACGCTCACGCCCCAGCCCTGGTTCGATTTCGGATAGTCCTGCGCGATATGCCGCGCCACGGTATCCATGTCGGCGTTCGCTTGCGCGATGGTGACGCCTGGTTTCAGACGCCCTAAGACGACCAGCCAACGAAAATCGTGGTTCATTTGCTCCGGCGTGAATACCAGCGGCACCACCAATTGCCTGCCCAAGCGATCCGGCTGCCCAGGCGGTTGCACTCCAATCACCGTAGAGAGCTCGCCATTCAAGTGGATTTGCTTACCGATAATGTTCGGATCGGCGCCGAAATGCTTTTCCCACAGCTTGTGCGTAATGATGACCACATGATCTTTGCCCGCTACCGCGTCGTCGGGTAGCAGATAGCGCCCCATGAACGGCTTGTCGCCAATCAACTGGTCGAGAAATCCCGGCGTGAGGTAGCTGCCTTCGACTTGCTCCGCGCGTTCGACGCCGGCGGACACATTGAATTGATCGCCGGTGACAGCGCCCAATATTTGAAAGACCTTGCTGTCGCGCTTCCAGTCCAGATAGTCGCCGGCCGAAACTCCATTCGTGTGTCCGCCGGTGCTGGCCCACACCACCACCAATTGGTCCGGCTGCGGGTAGGGAAACGGCGCGAGCAGCGTGGCGTAAAAGATACTGAAGATCGCGGTGTTCGCGCCAATGCCCAGCGCCAGAGCGAAAATCGCTACCGCCGCAAATCCAGGATTTTTTCGGAGCAGACGAAAACCAAAGCGGGTGTCACGCAGGAAGTTTGCCATGCTGGCGCTCTCCTTGTCCGGCAAAGAAAGACGAAACAAGCCCGGTGAAAGGATACGATTCGAGCGATTACTTGGTTCCGTCGTGCGCGGGCCAGATACGGATGCGGCTCGCGCGACGCCGAACTTACCAACACCGGAATCCTACATCACTCCATTATTTTTTGCGTGAAAAATACGCGTGGCTCCGATCGCCTTTTGGTTTCCATCGAGCCATTGGCGATTCGACCAAATGTTATACTCTCGCGAATCATGTACGCGCGTAAGCTGCAGGCAGACTTGGTGATCGGCAACGAGAGGCGCCCGCCCCGCTCGATTGGCTGGATAGTTTTTGCATGCGCAATTTCACTGGCTCTGCGGAATTTGACGACACGTTGCCGACAGCCGACGGTCGTCTGGAAGTGGGCTCTGGCGGTGGACCCGGCGCGGCTAGCGCAAGCCATGAGCGAGTGGTTCACAAAGCGCGGGAAAGGTAACGGTCAACCGGTAACAATCGAACTGCGAGAGGTAGAATCCCTCGAAGTAAACATTTTGAAAGTCGGAGCCCTCACAACTCCACGCGCCACAAACTCAAGAATCTACAGAATTTCGGATATTCCACATGTGGAATTAAAGAGCGGCAAAAAAGAAGAGCCGAACACTCCCTGCGTATGATTGGGGCGTTGCAGCGGTCATCGCAGGAGGAGTTCGGCTCCTCACACTAACTCTGACGCGCGCCGCGAAATATAGTTAGCGCTCCAGTCGCCTTACCCCGCCGCCTCGAAAATCCCGTCGTTCTCTCCCGCACCACCGCCCGGCCCGCCGCGATGCAGCAAAGCCTTAATCTGCGGCATGGCCGCGCGCGTGGCATCTTCGCCCGCCGCAATCAGCTGCGGCGACTTCACAAACTCATCCCACAAAATGTGATGCACGTTCGGCTCGATAAGCACATCCGTCATTCCGCGCCACGGCTGGTTCGCCACCGACTGAATAATTGAGAACGACCGGCTGATGACTTCAATCGTATTTCGTGGTTTGGATTCCAGCAGTCCCGGCTCCAGATGAATTCCAATCACCATCTCCGCGCCCATTTTGCGCAAAGCCGGCGCGGGAACCTGCTCCGTCAGAAATCCATCCACCAGATAATGTCCCTGATGCTCCACCGGCAAAAATAATCCCGGATACGCGCACGAAGCCCGCAGCGCCGACCCAATTTCTCCGTCCGTGAAATGGATCGAAGTGCCCTTCAGCAGATCGGTCGCGACAATCGCCAGCGGAATCCGCATTCGTGGAAATATCTCGCAGGCGTCAACCGGTGCAAAAAATCTACCAGCGGCTCATTCGAAGCCATACCCATACGCGAAAGCGTCCAGCGTCCGAAATCGCGAAATCGCGTAATCGCAGACTGCTGCGCCATGTGCTCCAGCGTCGTCCCGCTGGCGTAAGCCGCCGCAATCAACGCGCCCACAGACGTCCCGGCGATAAAATCAATCGGGATTTCGTGCTCTTCCAGGACGCGCAACACGCCCACATGCGCCACGCCCCGCGCAAACCCGCCGCCCAGCGCCAGACCAACCTTCGGCCGTTCGCCGCCGGTGCCATACGCAAAACTTCGCAAGCCGCGAATGGCTTTTCCCAACCATTTCGTAGTGTATCCGGCGTCTGACATGCGAGTTCCTCAGAATACTCTAACTCATTTCCCGCTGCAGGGTCTTTCCGGTTGACCGCTCCGTACCGCTTTTGTAACCTCACTGACTGGGCAAACGCCGAAAGGAACACCAGTGAAACGACGCATCGAACGTACAGCGGTTTTAGGAGCAGGCACCATGGGCGCGCGTATCGCCGCGCACCTCGCGAACGCCGGTATTCCCTGCTATCTGCTGGACATCGTTCCCACGAGCCTCACTGCCGCGGAACAGAGTAAAGGCCTGACGCTCGAAAGCCCCGCCGTGCGCAATCGCATCGTGCTTGCCGGCTTCGAAGCCGCCAAAAAATCGCGCCCCGCCGCTTTTTTCACGCCGGATACCGCGCGCCTGGTTACTCCCGGTAATCTCGAAGACAACATCGCCTGGTGCGGCCAGGTGGATTGGATCATCGAAGCCGTCGCTGAAAATCTGGAAATCAAGCGCAGCCTCTTCACAGCGCGTCGAAGCGGTCCGCAAACCTGGCACCATCGTCACTTCGAACACCTCTGGCCTGCCGATTCATCTGATCGCTGAAGGCCGCTCCGAAGATTTTCAGCAGCACTGGGCCGGAACGCATTTCTTCAATCCGCCGCGTTACATGAAATTGGTCGAGCTGATCCCCGGTCCCAAGACGCTTCCTGAAGTCCTGCAATCGCTCGACGAAATCTGCGACCTGCGCCTCGGCAAAGGCGTCGTCGCCGCGAAAGACACGCCCAATTTCATCGCCAATCGCATCGGCACGTTTTCCATGCTCAACGTGATACGCCAGATGCAGGCGCTGGAAATGACGATCGAGGAAGTGGACGCCTGCACCGGCCCTGCCATCGGCCAGCCAAAATCCGCGACGTTTCGCACCGGCGGATCTTGTAGGCCTCGACATTCTCGTGCACGTCGTGCGCAACATCTACGACAACGCCACTACCGACGAATCGCGCGACATCTACAAAGTCCCGCCGTTCATGGAAGAAATGATCAAGCGCGGCTGGCTCGGCGACAAAACCGGCGGCGGCTTCTACAAAAAAGTAAAAAGCGGCGGCGAATCCGAAATCCTCACCCTCGACTGGCAGAAGATGGAATATCGCCCGCGCCTGAAAGCGAAATTTCCTTCGATCGAAGCCGGGAAGGGAATTGAAGACACGCGCGAACGTCTGCGCGCTCTACTCGCTCCCGCCATCGACGGCAAAGGCGGCGACAAAGCGAATCGCCTGTTGTGGTCCAGCCTCAGTCAAACCTGCCTCTACGCCGCGCGCCGCATGCCGGAAATTTCTCATAGTGTGGCGGATCTGGATCGCGCCGCCCGCTGGGGCTTCGCCTGGGAACTCGGCCCATTCGAAGTCTGGGACGCTGTCGGCGTCGAGCGCATGGCCAAGGCTCTGGAACGCGATGGCCACGAACTGCCGCCGCTCGTGCGCGAAGTCCTGGACTCGCCCAAGAAATCCTTCTACCAATCTGAAAAGGGAACTACGAGCTATTTCGATCTAGCCTCGCATTCTCTGCAGCCAGTTCCTGAGCCGCCCGGAATCATCATCCTGAAATCGGTGAAAGACCGTAGCGGAGTGGTGCAGAAAAACGCCGGCGCGAGCCTGATTGACCTGGGCGATGGCGTCCTCTGCTGCGAATTCCACTCCAAGATGAATTCCATCGGCGGCGATCTCGTCGCCATGATTCACGCCGGCATCGTGCGCCTAAGCTCAGATTTCGACGCGATGGTCATTGGCAATCAAGCCACGAATTTTTCCGTCGGCGCGAACCTGATGCTTGTCCTGATCAGCGCGCAAGAAGGCGAGTGGGACGATATCCACATGGCCGTTCGCCAATTCCAGCGCGTCAACATGGCTATCAAATACGCGCCGCGCCCGATCGTCGCCGCGCCGCAAGGCATGGCTCTGGGCGGCGGCTGTGAAGTCAGCTTGCACGCCGCGCGCATTCACGCCGCAGCCGAAGCCTACCTGGGCCTGGTGGAAACCGGCGTCGGCTTGATTCCCGGCGGTGGCGGCACCAAAGAAATGTTAATCCGCGCGAATGAACACTCCGCGGGCGGCGAAGATCTCGACCTCTTCCACGCGCTCAAACCCGTATTCGAAAATATCGCCATGGCCAAAGTTTCCACCAGTGGCGAAGATGCGCGCTCGCTCGGCTATTTGCGCCCATCCGATCTGATCGCTATGAATCGCAACCGCCAGATTGCAGACGCCAAGCAAATGGCTCTTGCATTGCTTCGCGCGGGCTACCATCCGCCAGCGCCCGCGCAAATCCGGGTACTGGGTGAAGAATTTCTCACCGGCGCTAAGCTCGCCATTCACATGATGATTCGCGGCGGTTATGCTTCGGAGTATGACGGCGTCGTAGGCCGTAAGCTCGGCTCGATCCTGGCCGGCGGCGCTATCACCGCGCCGCAGCTCGTGCCAGAGCAATACGTCCTGGATCTGGAGCGCGAAGCTTTCGTCAGCCTCTGCGGCGAACGTAAGACGCAGGAGCGCATCGCGCATACGTTAAAGACGGGAAAACCATTGCGCAATTAATTTTGCGTGAAATCGCGCCTGGCCGTGCCCGTCGCGCAACTTTCACGCCCGTACTGTGTTGTTAATCAGCGGTGAAACCTATTTGCGCCGAATTGTATCTAAGTCTTTGAATTTCGCGTACTTTGGTGGACCGGGGTGGCGCTGTAACGGGTGGAACTTTTTCCATCGTTTTTGCGAAACAGAATATCCGAACTCCGCGCGTCGCCTGCCGACGGCTCGAGACCATCGTGGCCGCGGAGAAAACCGGGAATGAGCAGCGTTGCAGTTTTATCGAGCGGGGCATTGTCACGGCGGCGCTCTTTCCGCGCTAGCCGCACATGCACTTGTTCGCGATTATAAACCGGCTCCGATTCCGGGGCCTTGCCGGCCATCACAGGATGACGCCAACGGGAGACTTCTGATGCGAAAGAGGATTCATTTTATTACGCTGCTGGCGCTTGCCGTTGTAGGTATGTTCACGCTATCCGCTTGCAGCAGTGGCGGAGGCGGCGGCAGTCATCCTACGATAAATGATCTCGTCGTGGTTCCCGGCTCTTCCAGCGTGCCGGTGAGCCAGACCGCGCAATTTTCCGCGTTTCTGAATGGCGCCAGTACTTCGGCCACCTGGTCAGCCAGCGCCGGCACCATCGATAACACGGGCCTCTTCACCGCGCCCACCGCTCCGGCCAGTGTTACGATCACCGCTACATCCGGATCGAACACCGGCACCACCACCGTAAATGTCGTCGCCGCGCAGACTTTGGTCGTAAATCCTGCCGCGCTCACAATACCCGCTGGCGGCCTGCAGTCCTTCACTGCCACGCCCAGCGCCGGCGTCACTTGGACCGTCAACGGTATCGCTTTCGGCGATTGCATTACCGCACCGGTCGGCTCCGTCCAGCAATGCCACGGTGTGATTGATGGCAACGGAAATTACACGGCGCCGCTTTCGCCTCCCACCGGTGGCTCGGTGACGATTGGCGCCGCTGCGGGTGGCAATTCCGGCACCTCGGCGGCCACAGTTTTATATTCATCGGCGTCCCTCACCACTACCACATTAGGAACCGGACAATATGCAGTGGCGTTTACTGGAATAGATTTCACAGCCGGTTTCCCGGTGGATGTTGCGGGCAGTATCATCACCAGCGGCTCCGCGAATTCCCTGGGCGGGACGATCACCGGAGGCGAGATCGATATCAACGCGCCGGTCGCGTCTCCCAACGGCGTGGCCGTACAGATTCGCGTGACGGGAGGACAATTCACGGTAGGCGCTCTCGATGGACGCACATCGATCCTATTGACTCTCGCGTCAAATTCCGTCGCCCAGTCTTTCACCTTGCAAGCCACGCTGGGCACCAATCAACATTCACTACTAATCGATTTTGACACGTCCTCGACCGGCAGCGGCACCCTGGACGCGCAAAATATTACGTCCTTCGCCACGGGGCTCAATGGCCGGTTTGCGTACTCATACTTCGGCCTCGATACCAATCTCAATCCGGTGACGGTGGCCGGCACGTTCCTCGCCAGCAACAATTCCATTCCAGTCAACAATCCCAATTCACCCGTGAACGCTCAAGATCTCACGTACGTCCCTCTTACCAACAACGTCTTCACCGTGGTCACCAACGACATCACCGTCAGCGGCTTGTACACCACCCCGGACTCATTTGGGCGCGGCACCATCACCATGAACTCCACGCCTTTGAGTACTCTCACTTTTGCATACTATTTGATCGATCAAACTCACCTGAAACTCATCGAAATCGATCCTGCGCAGACTTACGTTCTCTACGGCGAGGCTTATAGTTCTCCCACTGCCACCACGCCGCTCACCGGAGGAATCGCTCTGACGTTCGGTGGCGCCGCCAACAACGCTCCCTACGCGGGCGGTGCGGTTTTCTCAATCACTGGCGCTACGATAGGCAACGGCGGTGCGCTCGACATCAACAACAGCGGCGGCAACGGCGCGCAGAGCAACGCTACGATCGTCAGCGGAAATTATGCCAACGTCCTGAGTCAGGGTAATGTCCCGGCTCGCTACACGCTTTCCCTCACCACCAGCAAGGGCACCACTTTATTTGCAGCGTACACTTTCGTCACCGCTGCCAACACTGGCGCCGAGCTCGTCGAAATTGACACCAACAACAACGTGGACGGAGCCAGCGGCATTGCGTACCAGCGCGGAGGCGTCAGCACTGTGCAGGGAAGCTTCGCCTTAAATCTCTCGGGCGTCGGCTCCTCGAAATCTCAGGCCGCATTCGAACAGGACATCACCGGTCAGCTGGGGCTGGTCAACAACAGCACCGCGCTGACCGGAACGCTGGATGTCAACAACGGCGGACCTGTCCCCGGCCTGGTCGTGAATTCCAACAGCATGCTGAATACGGTAGCCGCCAACGGCCGCGGTACAGCGCAAGTGAACTCGTCATCCAACGGCGTTACCGCGAACTTCAGCCTGGTTTACTACCAGGTTGACAGCAATACTGAATTGCTGCTCGACATAGACAACAGCCGCGTGGCGAACGGCACACTCATCCGCCAGTTCTAACCGGCGCGCACAGCATTCGGTTCATTTTTCTTCGGGAGGCCGTCGCACAACCCAGGCGGCGGCCTTCCCGCAGAACCTCTCCGTATGCCGCAATCCGTAATCCGCAAATTCCTTGGTAACCCATCGCGCCTGCGCACGTCTGAATCCCTAGCGGGTGTGTGTTATTCATGCTTTCCGTTCCCAACAATGACTCGATCGCGCACAGCGGCGACGCAAACATCTTGCGTTCGCGTGGGACTGCCGCTAGCATCGGTCGCTTTTAATTCAATTGCGCGCCGTCAGCATCGGCCTGCAGATCCATCAAGTTTCAGAAAGATCCGAGGGGTGTGAAATGAAGCTTTGCTCGCATCGCCGTCTCGTTCCGCTGGATTTGCTCGCCCTGTGCGCTGCCGTGTTGCTCGGCTGGGCATACACAGCGCGCGGTGAAGGTGGCGAGCCGCGCTATTTTGCGATAAAGAACGCCCGCATCGTTCCAGTTTCCGGTCCGGTCATCGCGAACGGCACGGTCGTCATCGCCAAAGGCCTGATTCAATCCGTCGGAACGAACCTCACGACTCCGCCTGAAGCCTGGGTGATTGATGGCACAGGCCTCACGGTATATCCCGGCCTGATTGACGCCGGAACAAATCTCGGTCTAACGCAGGATGACGACGCTTCGAAGAAGCGTGCAGCAGGTTCGGCAGCCTCCGGCCCGGAAGATCGCCCAGCCACCACGCCCTGGCGCGTAGCGGCCGACGAACTCAAGACCGACGACAAGCGCATCGAATCCTGGCGTAACGCCGGATTCACCACCGCTCTCAGTGTCCCAGACGGCGGAATTTTCCCCGGCCAGGCCAGTGTGATTGATCTCGCCGGCGAACGCCCCGGAGGTTTCGTCGTGCGTCCGCGCGACAGCGTGCCGGTTTCTTTCAAGCCCGTCGGCGGATTTTTCGGTTTTCCCGATTCGCTCATGGGCACGATCGCTTACGTCCGCCAGGTATTCGACGACACCGCCTGGTACGCGCAAGCCGAGCCGATCTATCAGGCGAATCCCACGAAGACCGAGCGCATCCCGTACGATCGCACAGAACTGATCCTTAGCCGTGCGCTGCAAAATAACGAAGTTGTCCTGCTCCCCGCGAACAATTCAATTCAAATCATCCGCGCGCTGCGCCTCGCCGAGGAATGGAAGATCCGCGCCGTCCTCTACGGCGGCCAGCAAGGCTACGCAGTCGCAGCCGCCCTCGCGGCGAGCAAAATCCCCGTGCTGGTCAGCCTTAAATGGCCGGAGCGCGCCAAAGACGGCGACCCCGAGGCCGAACAAACTCTGCACACGCTCCGCTTCCGCGATCGCGCACCCGGTACGCCCGCGGCACTCGCCAAAGCCGGCGTGAAATTCGCGTTCTATTCCGATGCAATCGCCACGCCTAAGGACATATTCAAGAATCTGAAACGAGCTACCGAGGCCGGCCTCGCGCCAGAAACTGCCCTGCGCGCCTTGACTTTGGACGCCGCCGATATTCTGGGCCTGAGCGATCGCCTCGGCAGCATCGCGCCAGGAAAAATCGCAAATCTGGTGATCACCGATGGCGACATCTTCAACGAAAAAACAAAAGTGAAGCACGTTTTCGTGGACGGCCGCTGGTTCCTGATTCACGAAGAAACTCCGCCGGAAAAACCGGGCGAGAAAAAATCAGTAGACGATGACGACGGCGCACGCTCCAAGCAATCGCGGCAAGCCGAAGGGGCAGGCCGATGAATCGCAAAATCCTCTGCGCCGCAGCCATCCTCGCAACGCTCGCAGCCGGCGCGCCGCGAACCACCCGCGCGCAAAATCCCGGCACCATCTTCATTCAAAACGCCACGATCCTCACCGTCACCCACGGAAACATCGAACACGGTGGGATCCTGATTCGCGACGGAAAAATCGCCGCGGTCGGCGCCGACCTGAAAGCCCCCGCAGACGCTACCGTAATAGACGCCACCGGCCAATACGTCATGCCGGGAATTATTGATTGCCACTCGCACATCGCCGTCGACGGCAGTGTGAACGAAGCCGGCCCCGCCGTTTCTTCCATGGCGAATATCGCTGACGTCCTGAATCCAGATGACATAAACATTTATCGCGACCTCGCGGGCGGCGTCACCACCGCAAATATTCTGCACGGCAGCGCCAATCCCATCGGCGGCCAGACCGTCGTCATTAAGTTGCGCTGGGGGAAACCGGCGGCTGACCTGCCGTTTCAAGGCGCGCTCCCCGGAATAAAATTCGCGCTCGGCGAAAATCCTAAGCACTCGAATTTCCCCGCGCTCCCGGGCGTCACCCCGCGCTATCCCGGCACCAGGCTCGGCGTCGAAGAAGTCATCCGCCAGGCCTTCATCGAAGCCCGCGAATACAAAAAACAATGGGACGATTACAATCAGCGCAAATCCGCCGGCGAACAAAATAGCATCCCGCCGCGTCGCGATGTCCGCCTCGATCCGCTCGTCGAAGTCATGGAAGGCAAACGCTATGTCCACGCGCACTGCTATCGCGCCGACGAAATCCTCATGCTGATTCGCGTCGCGAATGAATTCGGCTTCAAAGTCCGCACCTTCCAGCACGTGCTCGAAGGCTACAAAATCGCCGACGAAATCGCCGCAGCCGGCGCCGGTGGCTCCACCTTCTCCGATTGGTGGGCCTACAAAATGGAGGCCTTCGACGCCATCCCGTACAACGCTGCTCTGATGACCGAACGCGGCGTGATCGTTTCCGTCAATTCCGACGACGCGCAGGAAGCCCGCCAGCTCAATCAAGAAGCCGCCAAGAGCATGAAGAACGGCGGCCTCTCCGCGAACGACGCGCTGAAGCTCATCACTCTGAATCCCGCGATTCAATTGGGCATTGACGCGCGCGCCGGTTCCGTTGACGTCGGCAAGGACGCCGATCTGGCCATCTACAATCACGATCCGCTGAGCGTTTACGCAGTCGTGCAAAAAACTCTGATTGACGGCCAGGTTTATTTCGATCGCCAGCGTGACATCGCCCAACGCTCGACGCTCGCCGCGGAAAAGCAGTCTCTGCTCGATAAGGAAAAGAAAGCTGCGGAAGAAAAGAAGTCCGAAGACAAGAAGGCTGAAGAAAATTCCGAGCAGAAGCCTGACAAGAAGCCCAGCCAGAAAAAGAAACCGCCGCAGGACGCAAGCAACACTGGCAACGCGAGCAATCCGCGCAACACCAACATCGCGACCGGAGCAGCAGGAGACGCCCGATGAAAATCCTAAACCTCAGCTCCCGCGTCGCGCTGGCTCTGATGCTCTCGGCAGCGCCGGCAATTCCAGCGAGGCCCCAAAGCGCGCAAGCCGCGCAAACCGCGCAAACCGCCTACGCCATCAAGGGTGGCAAAGTTTTCACACTAGCCGGCGCGCCCATCGAAAACGGCACAGTAGTCATCCGCGATGGAAAAATCGCCGGAGTAGGCGTCAATATCGCGATTCCGCAAGACGCGCAGATAATTGATGCAACCGGCCTGGAAGTTTATCCCGGCATGTTCGATCCCGTCACCCAGATAGGACTGAACGAAGTCAGTGCTGTCAGCGCCACCGTGGACGTCAGCGAACTGGGAGATTACAATCCCGAACTCGTCGCCGCCACCGCCGTAAATCCCGCCAGTGCTCACATTCCCGTCACTCGCGCCAACGGCATCACCGCCGTAATCGCCGCCCCCGGCACCTCCGGTTTCGATCTGCAAAGCGGCGGCCTCATCGCCGGACAAGCCTCCGCCTTGAATCTCGCCGGCTGGACCATGGACGAAATGCAAATCAATCGCTCCGTCGCAATGGTCATCAATTGGCCCACGATCCAGACCAGCACTTTCGATTTCGCCAGCTTCAGCATCAAAGAAAAGCCTTATGCTGACGTCAAGAAGGATTACGACAAATCCGTCAACGCTCTGAGCGACTGGCTCGATCGCGCGCGCCACTACGCCCAGGCGAAAGAAAAAGGCTCGCCCGCGCTCTATGAACGCGACCTAAAACTCGAAGCGCTGGTCCCGGTGGTGCAAGGGAAGTTGCCCGTGCTGGTAATCGCCGACGAAGCCCGGGATATCCGCAACGCGATAGATTTCTGCAGCAAACAAAATCTAAAAATGATTCTCGGCAGCGGCGCCGAAGCCTGGAAAGTGAAAGACCTGCTGAAAGAAAAAAAGATCCCGGTAGTCCTAGCTCCCACGAACCGCCTTCCCGAACAGGAAGACACGCCCTACGACAAACCCTACACGGAGCCGAACGAACTGTTTTCCGCCGGAATTCCCATCGCCTTCTCCAGCTTCGGCACCGCCTTCTCCCGCCGCCTTCCGCAATATGCCGGCACCGCCGTGGCCTACGGGCTGCCGCATGATGAAGCCCTGAAAGCCGTAATGCTGAACGCCGCGCAAATTTTCGGCCTGGCAGATCAAATCGGCACTCTCGAACCAGGAAAACTCGCGAACCTCATCGTCACAAACGGAGACCCGCTCGAACTCCAAACCCAAGTCCGCTACCTCTTCATCAAAGGCCAGCTCACGAGTACCGAAAACAAGCAGCGCGACCTCTACGATCAATATCGCAAGCGTCCGCAACCAGCCCGCTGACCAGCGGGAGCCTTCGTTTTTCTTTGCGGCCTCTGCGGTAAAGCAGTTGCCGCGCGTCAAAAATCTCGACCGGCGCGCTTGGCAACGGTCCGCACTGCGTTATAATCCGTCCCCATCGAATGCCCAGAATAAAACTACCGTCGCCGCAATCGTCTAAAGGAGAATCTGTGCAATTCTTCCGCATCCGCACCTACGCCGCTCCGTTACTGATCACACTAGCCTTGACCATCGCCGGCTGCGCCACCAGCACAATCCAGCCCGACGCATCACAGAAAAAATCCGCCACCCGCCCCAGCATCGTCTTCATGACCGATTTCGGTGTGGCGAACGACGCCGTAGCCATCTGCAAAGCGGTAATGATCGGCATCGCTCCAGACGCGCGCATCATGGACATCACGCACCTGGTGACGCCCTACCAAATCGGTGAAGCCTCGCGCATGCTCCAAGGCGTAACGCCCTACTATCCCGCCGGCACCGTCTTCGTAATCGTCGTTGATCCCGGCGTCGGCACTTCGCGCAAAGCCATAATTGCGAAAACCAAAAAAGGCCAATACTTCGTAGTCCCCGATAACGGCCTGATGACTCCCATCGTGGATGCGGACGGCCTGGAAGGCGCGCGCGAAATCACCAATCCCGCCTGGATGATCGGCGACAAAATCTCCTCCACATTTCACGGCCGCGATATTTTTTCGCCCACTGCCGCGCATCTCGCGATGGGCGAAGATTGGACGCAAGCCGGTCCAGCCGTTGACGTGCTCGTCCGCCTGAATCTGCCGGTCGCAACAGTGGATGCAAAAGGTATCACCGGCCAAGTAATCGGCCTCGACGACCCCTTCGGCAGCCTGATCACCAATATTTCCGGAGAAGATTTCAGAAAACTCGGCTACGCGCTCGACGCAAAAGTCACCGTGAAAATTGATGCCAAGCCCTACACCATGCCCTACGTGAAGACTTTCATGGGCGTGCCAGTAGGCCAGCCGCTTCTCTATCTCGATTCGCGGGACCGCGTAGGCTTCGCCGTTAACCAACGCGACTTCTCGAAAATTTACAAGGTGACGCCGCCCGTGCCAGTTTTGATTCCCGTTAAGCCGAAATAATTCGCTTAGCCTAAGGAATCGGCAGCGGAACGCCTGCGTCCCGCTTCGGCGCGCGAATAATTTCCGCAGGTCCACTGGCACCGTCGCAAGGTCCGCGCTCGCTCCGCACTTTCGCCCCATCTTCTCCATCCAGGTTGGTGCCTAAAACGCTCTCCCCCAAGTACGAAAGTACTATGGCGCGTAATGGCACAGCCCGCGAAAATTCACTTTTACGGGGCTTTACGTTTCATTTTCGGGGGACGGCGTACTACCGCCGTTGAGGACTATGGCGCCACTCATCAAAGATTCGCTCGACGTTGCAAATTCCACAGCCACGGAAATCGCGGCTGCGCCGACCAGCGCTCCGCCGAAAACCGCGACAACCACCGGCGCAACTTTGCGTGCCGACGCTCTCTCGCTCGAAGTCCCCGTAAAAGTTCACGGCTCGCGCGTCACCGAAGTTGCCCGCGGCGGCGCTCCGCACACTGAACCCTTCGAAGAAGAAACCGGTACGATGATCGTGTTTCCGCACGGCGGCGTTCTGCGCATGTCCACTGCGGTCACCGTCAGCCAAATGTTGGTCGTCACGAATTTGAAAACGCGCCAGGATGCCATCTGCCGCGTCATCAAGGTCCGCACGTTTTCGAATATGCAGGGCTACGTCGAAGTGGAATTCACGCACCAGCAGCCCGGATATTGGGGCGTCCATTTTCCCTCCGAGGGTCCCGTCGAAACGGTTGAGCCCGCGCCCGCAATTCCGTCCGCGGCTCCAGCTGCAATTCCCGAAGCTCCAATAAAGCCCGCGCCGGTGCAAGCCGCGCCCACGCCCGCGCCTTTCGTACCGCCGCCGGCCGTCAATACCCCGGCACCTTTCGTGGCAACGCCCGCGGTCGCGACGACGCCCGTGCAGCCGCCCGCCGCGCCGATTGCTCCCGCGACGTCCCATCCGCCCGCGCCGGTGAGCCCGGCTCCGCCCAGCAAACCCGAGCCAACATTCGCTTCGTTTGGCACGCAGGAAAAAGTGCAGCTCTTCGCTTCGTCCACCCTAGTCCCGGCCGCCGAGCGCGTTGCGCAATCCTTGCCCGTCGCTCCCGCGCACACTCGACTGGAACCGGTGCTGCCAACATTTAATCCAGAAACTCCCGAATCCACTCCCCCGCAAGTTGCGAATTCGGCCGCGCCGCAAGCTGCGCCCCCGCCCTCCTCCCTGACCATCAGCGAATTGCGCGGGGACCAGCGCGGAATTGCGATTGCTCCGCCAGCCGAAGTACCGCACGCGGTCGCCACGCCAGAGCACGCAACCGCCGACGCCCCGGATGTTCCCGCGCAAAGTTCGCGCGCGGTTTTCGGCAGCTTTAGCGGCGGTGCATCTCTCAGCGGCGGGCACGCAGTTTCGGCGGACGCCTTCGGCGCGCGCCTCGATGCCGGCCAGGAAGCCGGCGCGGATCAACCCGGCGCAGCGCGCGGCAATCGTTGGATGCTGATCGCGGCCTGCGTCATCTTGCTCTTCGCCACCGTCGTCGGCGGCGTCCTGTATTTCCGTCCGCACACCGCCGCGCCCGCGCGCAGTGGCGCAGCTAATTCGAATTCACCGGCGGTTCCGCAGCCGCTCGCATTTCAAACTCCCGCAACGGTTCCCGATGCCGGCACACCAGAGGTCATGCCCGCGCATAATTCCGCGACGCATCCCGTGCCGATCGTGGCGCAGGCGCCCGCGTCCGCGCTGAATCCTGCGATAACCGTGAATGGCAACGACTCAACCAGCGAGGGACCCAGGATTGTTCCGAAGCCCGCATCGAATCTTGCGCCCGGCACGATAAAGGGCGCATCGGAAGATCATCCCGTTTCTACGCAAAGAAGCGACGCGGATCAGGCAGTTCAGGCGCCGTCGTTGGATGCCGCCTCCACAGATAACGCTTCAAATGCCGGCGCGCTTTCAGGAATCGTTTCCTCGACCCTCACCGCGCCCGCAGCCCCGGAACTGCAACAGGAAGGGGCCATCAAGGTCGGCGGCAACGTAAAGGAACCGCGCCTCGTCTACCGCGTGATGCCGGAATATCCGCTCGTCGCAAAACAAGCTGGAATTCAAGGCGACGTAGTGGTGAAAACGACCATCGACGACAAGGGCAACGTAGTGAATATGCAAGTCGTGTCAGGCCCAGCTCTGCTTCGCGGCGCCGCGCTGGCATCCCTGCGTCGTTGGAGATACGAGCCGAGCACCCTGAACGGCCAGCCCATCTCCATCCAAATGCTGGTAACCCTAAAGTTCAGCGGCAACCGCTAGCAACTGCTTTGCATTTCGCGAAGCTCGCCTCGCCTGTTCATGGCACACGGTCCCCATCGCCTCGCCCTCATCTGTGAACTTCCGCCTGTTGCTTTTTCGCCGCCGCTGCATCCAATATAGAGTTCGTCAACCATTCACTGCGTCGCTCGAGGTGAAACATCATGCGTGAAGCCGTCATCGTCAGTTCCGTGCGCACCGCCGTAGGAAAAGCCGGCCGCGGCACCCTGCGTGCCACTCGCCCCGACGATCTCGCCGCCACGGCCATCAGAGAAGCTATCAGCCGCGCCAAAGGCCTCGATCCCGCCGAAATCGAAGACGTCATCATCGGCTGCGCCACTCCTGAAGCCGAGCAGGGCATGAACGTAGCGCGCATCGCATCACTCCGAGCGGGGCTGCCAGTCACGGTTTCCGCGATGACCATCAACCGCTTCTGCTCCTCCGGCCTGCAAGCCATCGCTCTCGCCGCCGAACGGATCATCGCTGGCGGCGCGGAAGTCGCTGTCGCGGGCGGCGCCGAATCCATGTCCATGATTCCCATGGGCGGAAATAAAATCTCACCGAATCCCTGGCTCACCGACAATCATCCGGACACGTATCTCAACATGGGCCTCACCGCCGAAAATCTCGCGAAGAAATACGGCATCACGCGCCAGCAGTCCGACGAATTTTCCCTTGCCAGCCATCAAAAAGCGCTCGCCGCCATCGCTGCCGGAAAATTCAAAGATGAAATCGTTCCGATGGACGTCAGCTACACTGTCCTGGAAGCCGCCGCAGCCGGCGAAACCACTGCGTCCAAACCCAAAACCGTGAAAGTTTCTTTCGCTACCGACGAAGGCCCGCGCGCCGACACCTCGCTCGAAGCTCTGGGGAAATTGAAACCCGCTTTTCACACGCACGGAGTCGTCACGGCAGGGAACAGCTCGCAGACCAGCGATGGCGCGGCCGCTTCTGTAGTGATGAGCGCAGAACGCGCCCGCGCGCTAGGACTGAAGCCGCTCGCGCGTTTCGTCTCGTTCGCTACCGCCGGTTGTCCGCCCGAAGAAATGGGCATCGGCCCGGTGTTCGCAATTCCCAAAGCGCTGAAACTCGCGGGGTTGACGCTGGATCAGATTGAAGTAATCGAACTGAACGAAGCTTTTGCCGCGCAAGCTTTGAGCGTAATCAAACTTTTGGGCCTCGATCCCGCGCGCGTCAACGTAAACGGTGGCGCGATAGCCCTCGGCCATCCCCTGGGCTGCACCGGCGCAAAACTAACCGCCACAATCCTGCGCGAACTAGAACGCCGCGACGCCCGCTACGGCATGGTGACAATGTGCGTAGGCGGCGGCATGGGCGCCGCAGGCATATTCGAGCGCCTCGCCTAAACCGTTGTTTTTAAATTTGTCTTTGACTTTGTAGCGGCCGGTCGAGATTCGTCGAACCGGCCTTTGGTTTGCAGGTGCAGTTGTGCCGGCGTACTCTACAGCGTCATCGCCGTCCCTATTTCCTGGTCGCGCTAGCCTTCCATATCAACTGATAAGGCGCATCCCCAGTCTGATACGACTCCTCAATCTGAATGGTCTTCTCCCCAATATGCGAATACACCGCCCGCATATGCATTTTCGCGAATTCAGTCTGAAGCACCCAATGGTCGCCTTCCCATTTCGCACTCCCGATAATCGCTCCAGGAAAACCGTTCCCCACCGTTACCGTGGTGTAGGCGTCCTTCTTCGGATCCCACGTCAGCACTTCGTGCCCGATCTCGTTATCCAGTGTGCTGTCTGCTTCAAAATCCGCAATGAGCGAAAATCCGCCTGGCCCCAAATGCGCCTTGTACCACCCCGTTTGCTTCGCGCCGTTTCCAGTCATCGGCGATTTCAAATATTCGCCGTCCATGGTCCAGTCGCCAACCAAAAAATTCAGCCGTTGCATTTCCGGACCAGGGTGCGGCGCCTGCAGCGCCGGCGGGCTAGCCGGTTTTTCCGTCGCAGATTGCTACGCCCCGATACGAATTCCCAGCAACGCCACCGACACCACTAACAAGAGCTTCCTTCCAGCTTTGCGCACGAGCAATTTCCTCCTCGTGAATTTACTGAACAGCGGGTTTCCACAGTCCAACCGTATTTCCCGCCGGATCCTGTATCCACGCGAACGTGCCCGAAGGAATCGGCACGGGCGGCACCAGCATTTTTCCGCCGAGCTTCACGGCTTTGTCGATATACGCCTGCAGCTCGTCCACCTCTACATAGAAAATCGTGAAGTGGTGCGGTTCGTGCCCCAGCGCGGTAATGTGCCCCGTAGGCCCCTTGCCGGCGTCAATCATCGCCGCCGGCCCAGCTTCGGCAATCTTCCAATCAAATAATTTCGTGTAGAAACTCTGCGTCGTCTTGCTGTCCTTGCATCCAATTTCGAAATGCACCACCGGATTCGTCATGCTCGCTCTCCTGTCGCGCAAGAATTTTTTGCAGTTGAGCGTTCCACTCCATTTCCAGTTGCGCCACGCGCTCCTGCGGCAAACCGTACGTCGAAAACCACAGCTGCGCTTCAAACGATCCGCCCGCGCCCTCAATCGTCAGCCACGCCAAAGCCCCATGGAGCGAATCAACCGTCACGCAGCATCCGCGCGGCGGCACTATAAACGCAACCCGTCCCGACCACAGCTCGCCGGTCGAAGTCCGCAGCGAATACGTCGCGCCCTGGCGCAATTTACCCAGCGCGCCCTCGGCAAAAATCCCACCGGCGCCCACCAGCTTTTCGTAAATCACCTCGCGGGCCATTTGCAGTTGCACCCGCGGCCACGCCACCAGCCGCGCATGGCCCGCGTGCCGCTCCAAATACTCGCGCAAATTGAACAGCATGAAGCCCCAGCCGTAATCCGTCGAATCAAAAAATTCCTCGTCCCATTCCGACCCCGAAGAAAATCCCGACTGGGTCACGCGCACCAAGGTTTTTCCGCCGCGCGCTTCCACCGAAAATTCCATGCTCAGCGGATTCCCCGAAGGAGTCGCCGACTCCCACCCAAGGCGCTTGTTCGGCTCCCAAATCGTCAGCGGCGAAGTCGCCTCAAACTCCGGCCCCCAGGAAAGCCGCACCTTTCCTCCGACTCCCGGCTCGACCGTAGCTTCCAAAGGAAACCACCGCGCCAGCTCCGTCCCGTCCGTCAGCGCTTTCCAGACCGCTTCCAGCGGCGCGGCCACTTCAATTTCTTTCACGACCGTACGTTTCTCTTGTGCCGGTTTTGCGTCCCTCACTGAGTTTCCTCCGCTGCTTTTGGTGGGGTGGGGTAACAACCAAGAATTAAACGATACGGGCGGCCCGCACCCGCCGATCCATCGGCCATCGTGTGCGGAGATGCGTAGCGCCCAATCACCGCGATCACGCTGCGCCGCAATTCCGCCGCAAATTTCGCGCGCTGCTCCGCGCTTCCAAATCGCAGCTCCGAACTCACCGAAAGCGTCGTCAACCGCTTGCGCTGCGCCGCAGCCGCGCGGCTCGCGCGCGCCAGCTCCGCCTGCGCCACCGCCATAATTCCCAGCAAGTACGCCGCGCTAAAGGTGTCCTCCGCATGTTCGCGCGGCAGCCCCATCCTCCCGAGCAATTCGGGCGACAGCACATATCCCTGCGCCGTCGTACGATATCGCCGCTCGATCATGTTGCGTCGCCGCCGTTGCCCCGCACGCTCCAGAAAATGCGTCCGCGCCAGTTCGCGCACGTGGTAATTCATTTTCTGCCGCGGCATGCGAAATCGCCGGGCCAACCCAGAAGCCGAATCCGGCTCGCGCAAAGCATCCAGAATCCGCAAACGCAAGGGATGAAGCAAAGCGCTAGCGCGGTTCATATCCGCCACCAAGTCCCATGCTGGCGCTGCCAGAGGCGCAGCGTTGGCCGCAACATTCATGCGCGCATTCCACCACTGAAATTCTGCATGTCAAGAAAAATATATTTGTCTACAAAGAGTATACGGGCCACACAAAGGGCTTCGGCCCTGAAACCTTGCTTCCCCGCCAGCGGCCGCGTATTTGTGCGATAACCGCCAGCCTATTGTGTTACGCGGAAATGCGCGAGAGAATCCGAACAGCAGCATTCCATCACTCGGAGGCACAAATGGCCACGGCACCCGTTTCCCAGGTCCTCAATCGCGGCGGCGCATTCCTGCATCACTCCCAGCCGCCCCGAAGACGTCTTCACTCCCGCGGACTTCTCCGACGACCAGCGCCTGATCGGCCAAACCGCCGAAGAATTCGTGCAAAAAGAAATCATGCCCGCGATCCCCGAGCTGGAAGCGCACAAAGACGAGCATCTGATGCCCCAGATGCTCAAGAAGGCCGGCGAAATCGGCCTGCTCGGCGCCGGCATTCCCGAAGCGTACGGCGGCTCGGGGCTCGACAAAATTTCCGCCACGGTCCTCGCCGAAAAACTCGCCGGCTACGCCTCTTTCGCCGTCTCGCACGGCGGCCACGCCGGCATCGGCACCATGCCCATCGTCTATTTCGGCACCGAAGAGCAAAAGAAGAAATATCTGCCGAAAATCGCCACCGGCGAATTGCTCTCCTGCTACTGCCTCTCCGAGCCGCAGGCCGGATCCGATTCGCTCGCCTCGCGCACCCGCGCCGTGCTCTCGCCCGACGGCAAGAACTGGATTCTCAACGGCCAGAAAATGTGGATCACCAACGGCGGATTCGCCGACGTCTACATCGTCTTCGCGAAAGTCGACGGCGAGAAATTTTCCTGCTTCATCGTCGAGCGCGGCACGCCCGGTTTTACCGCCGGCGCCGAAGAAAAAAAGATGGGCATCCGCGGCAGCTCCACCGTCGCCGATCTTTTTCGAAAACGCGCCGGTCCCCAAGGAAAATCTGCTCCACGAACTCGGCCGCGGCCACATCGTCGCCTTCAACACGCTCAATGCCGGCCGCTTCAGCCTGGGCGCCTACTGCATCGGCGGCGCGAAGAAAGTGCTCGAAGCCTCCTCGAAATATTCCAAGGAACGCACTGCCTTCGGCAAACGCCTCTGCGATTTCGGCCTGATCAAAGCCAAGCTCGGCGAAATGGCCATCCGCATCTACGCCATCGAATCGAAGTCTATCGCTCCGCCGGCATGATCGAAGCCGCCGTTTCCAGCCCCGACGCGGCACCGACAAGACCAAGCAGGCCATGCAGGTCCTCGAGGAATACGCCATCGAAAGCTCCATCAGCAAAGTGGTCGGCAGCGAAATGGTGGATTACGTGGTGGACGAAGGCGTGCAAATTTTCGGCGGCTACGGCTTTCACGAGGATTATCCCGTCGCCCGCGCCTATCGCGATTCCCGCGTCAATCGCATCTTCGAAGGCACCAACGAAATCAATCGCATGCTCATCATCCAGATGCTCATGAAGCGCGCACTCGGCGGCGTCCTGCCGCTGATTCCCGCCGCCATGAAGCTCGGTGAAGAAGTCCTCGCCGGCCCGTCCTTCGAGGAAGCTCCGACTGGCCCATTCGCGGAAGAAGAAAAATCGCTCGAGCAGGCCAAGAAGATTTTCCTGCTCGCTTCCGGCACGGCGATGCAGAAATTCCGCGATCAGCTCGCCGAGCAGCAGGAAATCGTCGCCTCGCTCGCCAATATCGTGATGGACGTTTACGCCATGGAATCCACGCTGCGCCGCGCGCAAAAGGCCAGCGGCTGCGCGCGGGGAAGCCGCGGGCGTGATGTGCGACGCCGCCCGCGCCTTCATCTACGACGCCATGGACCGCGTCGAAAAAGAAGCGCGCACGGCACTCATCGCCACAGCCGAAGGCGACACGCTCATCACGCAACTCGCCGTGCTGCGCCGCTTCTCGAAACACGCCGCCCTCGATACGATCGCGATTCGCAGGCGCGTCGCAGAAGCCGTGCTCGCGCAGGATCGCTATCCGTTTGAAAATCGCTGATCGCCAGAACCGCCGCAAACCGTCCGGCGGTTTTCGTCCATTTTCGCTAGCTCACGCATCAGTAATCGCTCTTGCAGGCGAAAACAAGTGACAAAAAAAGTCTACAGTTTTCTGTCCCGCTTCGGAACGAGCTCCCGCCCGCCCGAAGAAACCATTTTCCGCTTTTAGCGTTTTACCGTCGCCCACCCTTCCGCTGTCCTTCGAGTTTTCAATGACTTACGCGTGCTCCATTTGGAAACCTCCGTGCATCTATTCCAGTGAGGGTCGGAGGATCATGAAAACGCATCTTACGAAGTTGCAGACAACGCTGGCGGGGCTTATCGAAAAGGCGAAAGTACGCAAGGGCCTCCTGTTCATTCTGGGAATATTCTTCGTTCTGCAGGTCTATTTCGTACGGGAATTAATCGCTGCCGAATTGCTCTTTGTGCTGGGCTTTGCGGTCTTGATGGTTCTCGGCGGGGTTATCTATCTCGTCGGCGCCATCGGTGAACGCGGACTCGATTGGATGGAAGCGGGCGTTCATTTCAGTGCTGCTGTTGCGCGTCGCGGCTATGCGGGCCTGGAAGAACTCAGTAGAAAGCCATTCCGCCATCCACGTTCAGAGTCTGCCCAGTAATCGCGCTCGCGTGATCGGAGACCAGGAAAAGGGCCGCGGCGGCTATTTCCTCAGCCGTTTGCGGCCTTCCCTGTAATATCCCCTGGCACATCTGCTTGAATAATTTCTCGCCGTCCGCCTGAAAATATTCCGCTAGCCCCCGCCCCAATTCTTGCGACATTGAAGTTTCCGGCACCGGCCCGGGACTAAGCGCGTTCACCCGCACTCCCTTGCGCGCGCCCTCCGCCGCCAGCGTGCGCGTCAATCCAATAAGCCCCGCTTTCGACGCCGCATAAGCGCCATTCAATTGAAATGCCGCCTTCGCCGCAATACTCACGATGTTCAGGATCGCAGCCAGACCCGCGCGCATACATTTCCGGCAGCACCAGCCGCGAAAGTAGAAACGGCCCGCGCAAATTCACCGCGATCACTTCATCCCAGCTGCGCGCGCTCACCTGCTCCATCGGCGCCACCGGCCCCAGCAATCCCGCGTTGTTCACCAGAATATGAATCGCGCCGAAAGCGTTGCGCGCCTCCCGCACAATCTTCTCACAGTCCGGTTCGCGCGATACGTCTCCCGCGACATAGGCTGCTTTTCCGCCCGCGTCCTGTATGTCCAGCGCAACTTGCTCGATTTCTTTCTCCGTTCGCGCGCTCACCACCACCGAAGCACCCGCCGCCGCAAATTTCTTCGCGATGGCCCGGCCAATTCCGCGCCCGCCCCCTGTCACAATCGCCACCTGCCCCTTCAGCAGCATTCTTCGCTCCCTGGTCTTTCTAAGTGAATCGGCATATTATCACGCGCGTTGCGGCGAGGTTTTTTGTCGGCGGGATCATTGACGATTCCGACACGTCTGGCTCAGTCAAATCCGCTGCTGCGATAAAATCCTGTGACCCGCCCGATTGTGGCGTTGGACCATCGCGACTAACGCGCATGAAGAAAATCGCACTTATCCTCGGAATCCTCGTTCTCGCCTTAGCCGTCAGCGCCGGCTGGCAGATCGCGGCGAACGAGCTGGCTAATCGCCAATTGGAAGAAGACTTGCGCGACCTGGCCTCGCGAAACGCCGAACACATCGGATTATCCGCTCCGACCACAGATGACGATCTTCGCAACACTGTCATCCACTACGCAAAAGAACTGGACATCGTCCTCGATCCGAATCAGGTGACCGTGGAACATACCGGGGAAGGGAAATCGTCGGCCGTGCATCTCGCTGCAGACTACACGGTCCCCGTCCGGGTGCTCGGCTTTTCGTTCCATTTCCGCTTCACTCCCTCCAGTGACAGACCGCCCGCCTAGCATCGAGCCCTGGAAATGCCCCGACTGAATGCGCAACCCTCGAGCACATTGCAACCGAACGAAGTAGCCGCAAAGCACCTGTTCAGGTAAAATAAAGGGGATTTCCGGAGAACGAATTGACGCTGACCCAAATTAACGGCACAAACCACGGAGCTAAGACGCTGGTACGAGTTCGCCCTCGCGGCTTTTGCGCCGGCGTAGTTCGTGCGGTGGATATCGTCGAACTCGCGCTAGAAGCCTACGGCGATCCCGTGTACGTTCATCACGAAATCGTGCACAACCGTTACGTCGTGGACCAGTTGCGTCGTCGTGGCGCCATTTTCGTCGAGTCCATCGACGAAGTACCTGTCGGCGCCGTCCTGGTTTTCAGCGCGCATGGCGTGCCGCCGCGCGTACGCACCGAAGCGCAGGAACGCCAGTTGCGCGTGATTGACGCCACCTGCCCGCTCGTCACCAAAGTTCATTTGGAAGCGCTGAAGTTCGCGCGCGAAGGCCGCACGCTGCTCCTCATCGGCCATCGCGACCACCAGGAAATTGTCGGCACCTCCGGCGAAGCGCCAGACCAAACGATCGTCGTCGGCAGTGTCGAGGAAGTGGACCAGCTTGTCGTTCCTGATCCAGATCGTCTCGCGTTTCTCACGCAAACAACTCTTTCGCTCTACGACACGCAGGAAATCGTGGCGCAGCTCCGCCACCGTTTCCCCACGATTGTCGGTCCCGCATCGGATGACATTTGCTACGCCACTCAAAATCGTCAGGAAGCCGTCGAAGCTCTCACGCGCGAAGTGCAGCTCATCCTGGTGGTTGGCTCAGCCAATAGTTCGAATTCCAATCGCTTGGTGGAAGTCGCCAAGCGCGCCGGAGTTGCTGCGCGCCTGATCGAAGACGCGAACGATGTGGATGGCTCCTGGCTCGATGGCGTGAAAACCCTCGGGCTCACCGCCGGTGCATCCGCGCCGGAAATTTTGGTCGAACAAGTCAGCCAGCGTCTCGCCAGCCTCGGCTTCACCAATCAGCGTGATCTGGATCTGATTCGCGAAGATGTGCGCTTCACCTTGCCGCCAGAGCTCGCCGCGAGGCAAGCCGCGCACTAAACTAAATTGTCTCTGCCGGCGCGGGTTCCGCAGCTTGTTCGCGCAGGTCCGGCCCCGGCCAAATAAACCTAAGGAGCCTTTGCGTGGCGGTAAAGATTGTCCGGCAGACCAACAAGATTGCTCTGCTCGGCGCGCCTACCAGCGCGGCCGCAATGTCCGCCGGGCTCGAAGGCGCTCCCACAGCGCTACGCGCCGCAGGCCTGGTTGACCGCCTGAAAACCATCGGTTACGCCGTCGCCGATCTCGGTGACGATCCCGTTCAGCTCTACAAGCCCGACGAAGAAGGCCCCCGCGCGCGTAATCTCACCCGCGTGCTGGCCGCGCTCGAATCGCTGAAACCTCGCGTCGAACAGGCCGTGAAATCCGCCGCGCTACCGCTCATTCTTGCAGGCGATTGCTCCGTCGCGCTCGCCACCGTCGCCGGCGCGCGCCGCTATTTCCGCAAAGTCAGCATGATTTACATGGACCGCGATGCCGATCTCAATACTCCTGCAACCACCGCCACCGGATGCGTGGACGGCATGGTCGTCTCGCACCTCGCCGGACGCGGCGCCGCCGAACTCGTGCGCTTCTGGGGCGAGCCGCCGCTGGTTCGCGAACCGGATCTCGCGCTGTTCGGTGTCGCGCGCCTCGATCCGCCCGAAGAACAGCTGCTCTCCACATCTCCACTTCGTCGGTATCTCGCGAGCGATGTAAAACGCCAAGGCCCCGCCGCTGCTGCGCACGCCGCCATTGATCGCATTCGCGGCAACGGCTACCAATTCGTCCTGCATCTCGATGTGGACGTGATCGCCGATTTCTCCGCGACGAATTATCCCGGCTCGGGCGGTTTGTCCCTCGCCGAAGTACGCGAAGCCCTGCTCGTATTCCTACAGCAACCCGAACTCGCCGCCTTCGAAGTCACCGCCTACAATCCGACGAAGGATCCCGACGGCAGTGGCGCAAAATTAATCGTCGATCTCCTCGCGGAAGTGCTCGAAGCGCGCCTCAAGACTCTGCAAGCTGCCGAAGCCGCCGCCCCTGCGCCCGTCGCCGCGGCCGCCGCAGTTGGACGAAATTCAGGCGCGTCGCCCGAAAAATCTAATTCCGCACCGGATTCATCTCCCGTCATCGCTCTCGGTGAAGCCTGGTCCTCCGATTCGCTCGACCTCGAATCCGACGCCACGACCTCGGAAGCGACCGCCGACACTTCCTCCAACGCGCCCGAGGGCCCCGAGGCAGATGACACTTCCGACTCCTCCGAAGAATCGAGCGGCTCCCATTCCTGATTCCCCTCGTCGTCGCAAATCCACCACTCCTTCGCGCGTCCCCATCGCCAAGCCCTATCCCTCCGTAATAATCTTCGATGTGGATGGCGTCCTGGTGGACACTCGCGGCTCCTTCCAGCTAACCACCCTGCAAACCGTGAAATCTTTCACCAAACAGCGCGTCACCCTTCGCGAACTCCACGCCTGGAAAAATCGCCCCGGCTTCAACGACGATTGGAAACTTTCCACGGCCTGGGTGAAAGCTCTCGGCGCCAATTTCACCTACGACGAAATCAAAAAGAAGTTCCAGGAAATTTACTGGGGCCATAATTTGCGAGGCAACGTGCGCAAGGAAAAATGGCTCCTGCGCAAACCCACACTTGCGCGCCTCTGCAAGCAGACCGAACTCGCCATTTTCACCGGGCGCACCTGGCAGGAACTAAATTACACGCTCGATCGCAACGATGTCCGCCGCAATTTCAACACCATCATCACCGTCGAAGAAGTCGCCAATCCCAAACCAGCTCCCGACGGACTCCTGAAGATCCTGAAGGGCCGCGCACCCGCAGAAGCGCTCTATGTCGGCGACAATATTGACGACGCGCTAGCCGCGCAATCCGCCCAAGTCCCGTTTCTCGCGATCCTTCCCAAATCCGGCGAAGAACGCCGCCAACGTAGTACCCGACTGCTCCAACTCGGCGCACTAGCTATCCTAAATGATATCAATGAACTAGAGCCCTGGCTGCGCAGTCCGCACACCACCTCAAATCGTTCCAGTACCTCTGTCCCACAAAGTCTGTAGGATATTCGTTAGTACTAAACACGACACCGGTACCATTGTCCCTGCCGCGACTTTCTCCCACACTTGTATGCAGAGGCGGGGCTTAGCCCCACATATACGTGACGAACCCGAACATTCGACCCGCTGCGGCTCGCGCCTTCATCCGCAGCCTCAACATCCTGCTCAAGTTCGCGCGAATGTATGACTTCGGCCATCCGCGCACCAAAAAACAGTACGAAACCGCCTGGTCCGAACTCCGCACCGCTCTCGGCACCGGTACCGAGAATGAAGCCGGCGTGCTACTCGCAGTTTCCGGCGACCAACTCCTCCTCGACGGCACTCCTCTTGAATCTGCCGCCGCCGAAAAAAGTTTCGCGCGCATGCTGTCTGCCGCAGGCATCGCCAGCATTCACTTTGCTCCCAAAGTCACGCAGGCCAGCCTGGCGCGTTTCGTGCGCGGTTTTCCCACCGGAACCGGTGCGAAGCCGGTACAGCTTGCCGAACAGCTGAAGTCAGCGCTGCAGGGCGACCCGCACATTCACGTGAACGAAGTCTGCTTCGTTCCCGCCGATTCCGCTGTCGCGCGCTCCACCGTCGCGCAGCAATTGGCCGCGCACACTCTCGGCCTGAATTCGCAAGCCTCCGATGAACTTTTCGCGGATCCCGAACGCCTGCTGCAATTAATCGTCGCTGCCGAAGGCAGCAAAGGCGGTCGCGGCAAAGGTTCCGGCAGCGGCGGTGGTTCGGGTGATGGCGACGGTGACGGTGACGGAAAGGGCGCCGGTAACGGCAGAGGAAATGGAGACGGCAGCGGTGGCTCGGGTTCGGGTTACGGCCCTGGCGGTTCCGGTTCCGGCTATGATCAAGGCCCCGGTGACGGTTATGGCCCGGGAGGCGGCTTCCATTACGCGCCCGAATCAGCAGAAATCACTCGTGATCTTCCTTCCGCAGGCGGAGTTCCTGGTGGCAGCCCGATCTATGTCGCGGGAGCAACCGATGTCGGTCAGGCTTTCGGCTCGGAAGGCGGAGCAGGCTCCAGCACTTGGAATATCGTCGGCGGCAGCGGCGGTGGCACACCGCTCGCGCCAGACGCTCCTGGCTTCTGGCTCAACAAAGGAATCGCAGGTTCTGCGGATCCCAGCCAGGCCTCCGGCAGCGGCTCAGAGAGCGGCAATGTCGCCGGAGTCGGACCTGGACCCAACTCCTGGAACATTGTCGGCGACACTGGCGGCGGCACGCCGCTCGCGCCGGAAACCCCGGGTTTCTGGTTCAACAAGGACGCCCCGGCCAGCGACGCGGCCTTCGGCCCCGGCTCTCGCCAAGCTGGCAGCAGCGGCGCGCTCAACGACATTTCCGCTATACCAGCTCCCGGCAGCGGTCCCGGCTCAGGCGCATCTGCAGGCAGCGGTTCCGGCCCGGGCTCGGGCAGAGGTTCCGGCAAAGGTTCCGGTCGTGGCAATGGCCGTGGCAACGGCCCCGGAAACGGCAAAGGTTCGGGCGGCAGCTCGAGCCCGCGCGGATGGAATTTAGCAGAAGCCGTCAGTGAAGGCGCTGAAACCGGCAAGCCCAGCCGTTGGGGCAACGCTACCGCCGGAATTCGCGGCAGCCGTTCGGCGCGCGGCAGCGCCGGTTCTATGGCCGTCGAAACCGGCCTGATGACCCTGCACGAAGACGAACTGAAGGGCATCATGCAGATGCTCGCGCAGATCGCCCGCACCAGCGAAGGTTCGGATCAGAAACTTGACTCCCAGCCTTTCCAGTCGAGGCTCTCAACTCTCCCTCGCCGCGCTCGCTTCACCGTCAGCCAGGCACTGTCCGCCTTGGCCGCACAAGCGCCTTCCGATTCCTCCGATAAACCCACCCTGCTGAAACTCGCCGAGCACATCGCCATTCGTTTCGCCATGGAAAGCTACGAGCGCGGCGATATCGAGGTCAACGCCGTGCGCCAGGTTCTGGACGAAATGAGCCAGGAACTCGACAGCCTCCGCAAGATCATGGGCGTCTACGAAGAAAAAATGGCGCGCCACGGCATCGAAATTCAGTCGCACTCAGACATGCTGGCGCAGCAATTCTGGGCGCAAGTGCCCAACGAAAAACGGAAGGCGGTCCTGGAATCCGCAGAAGCCTGGTGTGTTCCGCCCGCCCAGATTCGCGAGTACGTCGAAGGTCTGGTCACCGCCGGAGACAAAGCCGAAGCCGAAAAAGTTCTCACGAACTACGCCAATTGCGTCACCCACAAATCGGCAGAGACGCGCCGTCAGTCCGCCATGGGTCTCGCCGAACTCGCCAGCACTTATGCCAAGCAGGACGAGAAATTGCTCCTCAGCACCATCCGCCTCGTCGGCGTACAACTCGCCGAAGAGCGCGAGTCCGAATTGGAAAGTTTAGTCGGCGCCGCCTTTGTCCGTTTGTCGCAGGAGGCCACCAAATCACGCTCCTATCCCGCGATCCAGCGAGCCGTCGAACTCGTTGAATACGTCGAAGCAGAACGCCCCGGCCTCGGCAAAAATCTTCGCCCCCGAATCGGCGTCGAAGATCGCCTTCCCGAATTCATCGAAGAGGCTCTGAAAACCGGCGAAGCGCCCTCTGGCCTGAAGGATCTCTTGCGCCGTATGCCCGTCGCGGCTTCGATTCACCTCGCAGGCAGGTTCAATCGTGCTGGTTTCCGTGAAGACTGCGATCTATTGGTTTCCATGGTGCAAGTTCTCGATGTCGAAGGCCTCGAGAATCTGCGCCAGGTTCTTCGCAATGGCGGCCCCACCGAAGCCATCGAAACTCTGGGCATTCTCGCGCGCCTCGACCCCGATCTGGTCGAACAGGTTCTTCCCGAACGCATTCTGGAATGGAAGCGGACGGCGCATGATCGCGTCGTCCGTCAAATCGCCTCCAGCGGCGCTCCCGATCGCGGGCGCCTGCTTCTCAATCTTTTTGATTTTCTCGATCCGCTCATCCGCCCGCTCGCTCTGGATGAAATCGGGATGGCCGGAGATCGCATCGCCGATATGCGTTTGCTGCGCATCGCCGAAGGCGATCTGCCCAAGGACGCTACCGAATATTTGCAGCTGAAAGCCATCGAAGCGCTCGGCCGCTTGCGCACCACGGGAGCCGAAGCCATCCTGCGCAAGATCGCCGAAACGCGCCGCGCCTTCCGTTGGGCCAGCCCCAGCGAGCTCCGCTTGGTCGCTTCGCAAGCCATGGAAAAAATCGATCCCGAATGGGTGCGCGACTTCGTGCCGCGCAGCGGCTTGAGCGTCGCCGAATTTTCCATTGAGCCGCTCGATGTGGATACGGAATCTTCGGCCATTCGCCAGCGACGTTACCCGCGCCTGCGCCTGGAGCGCTCGGTCGCAGCCACCACGACCAACCTGAAAGAAAATTGCCGCCTCGATATTCCCGAGCTAACGCTGGGCGGCGGCGTGGCTGTGTGCGAACAAAGTCTGCATCCTGGCAGCCTGGTGAATCTGAAGCTCACCACCTCCACGAAATCGGTGAAAGTCCTGGCCATCGTCCGCGACGCCAACACCCAAGCCCGCGCTTTCGAAGTAGTGGACATGGAACTCGAAGAACGCAGCAAGCTCCGCAAACTGCTCGTAAGCCTCGGCAACGTAATGAAACAAACCTCGCCGAAAGCCCGAGCCCGCCGCGGCACCCGTACCCTCATCACTCCCAGCACATAGACCGTCGTGGCACAGCCCCGCCCGCCGCAGGAGGGCACTCCCGGCTGTGCTCTTCCTTTCGTTCGTCATCCTGATCCCGCGGATGCGGGAGAAGGATCTCTGCCGCTTTCCTGTCTTCTCCGCTTTTCTCTGTGCGCTGTGTTAAATGATTTGCCTTCTAAGCACACCTACGCTTTGCGCAGCGCTAGCTCCACTCGAAGCTGCACGTGCTACCGGTCTGCTTCACTCGCCCCAACCGCAACGCACTGACCAGCAGCGCACCAAAAACTCCGCCCCCCAAAATCAAAGACCGCCGCATTCCACCCAGCACCACAAACCACCCCACACCCCCGATAAACCCCTCAACAAATAACAACTAATCGCCACGCTCCGCGCTGTCCATCCCGCCCCCAACAAATAATCGTGCGCAATTTCCTTGTTCGCATCTTCGACAAGCTCGGCGTCTCCACGCGCGTCGAACTGGTTCTTTATGGTTTGCACGATCGCCCCGCAGCGCAGGTAGAAATGGTGAGTTGAATGAGCTGTGGTGACTGACAAGTGACGCGTGATTCGTGCCTTGTGAGTCGTGACGAGTGACCCGAGACTCGCGAGGCTAACTCAAGTGTCGAAGGTGTTGGAGGGTGGGCCACCAACTGGGCCACGGGGCGGAGAATCACGGACCGACGACGACTAGAACGATCTCCGTACCTTTATCCAGGTGGATATTCTTGCTGTCGGAGTGAACCAGCGAAGTTGGCGGGTTGTCCTTGGCCAAGGGGGTAAGCTTCAGCCAATCCAGTCCGATTACACCTTGGGTATCGGGTTTCAGCAGCATCCCATTCGCCCGGTCTGCCCAATCCGCCGTTCACTCCCGCTTTCGTTGAAGTCGCAGCCAATCCTCTGCCGTCCTGCACATCGTCTTTCGTTGGATCGCTCTTGGCAGCCAGCGCATAAATGGCGAGATGGGCCGGAATTTGCTCGCCGCTCTTTGAAACTATATTGTTGAACACAATTTCGAGCTTGGCGTTGGAGTTCCCCTTTGAAAACGCGTACAGCTGGGTAACCTGTCCGGTGACGTGCGAGCCCCTTCTCAACAGAATTTGGCCAGCAGGCTTGACGTCTTGGGTTACTTCGACCTCAACACGGTCACCCACCTTCGAATATTTGGTATCGAGTTTTGTTGAGAGTGTTCCGACGATGCCTGTGCCGTTCGGAAGACTTGATGAATTGGTGGAGTTAGTTGTCGGCGGATTGGATTGCGGCAGAGTTTCCGGTGGGATGCTGGGCGTGGATTGGGCTCCGGCGGAAACCGCCCATACCAGCGCGAGAGTGACAACTGCCCCGAGGCGCGTCATTTTCAATCTTATAGACCTCAAGTCGCCCTGTACCGCGAAAAACAGACCAAGCTGGCGTAAGGCCCAAGCTCGTCGGAAACTGCGATCGTGCAAACCAGTTGCGTGAATGTATAGCATAGGTTTCTTTAGCGGGCGAAGGGTTTCCATAAGCCGCCGGAGCGTTAGCGTGTCCCACCTGCTGGCGATACGCATCGTCCTCGCTGATCGTCCTCGCGTTGACGGGTATATGGTACAAAGCAAACTTTCTGCCACAGACAGGTTAAAACGAACCGATACTTACGCGGCAGTCCCGTTTGGGCGCGCGATGGTTGGTGTGGCCCACGAAACCTCGACGGAATTCTACGCGGGGATATTTTGATTTCTCGCGCGGTGGCAATTTCAGCGACGACGGCGGGGGTGGGAGGACTTAACGGACATTAAATGGCCGACGGAGATATTTCACGGAGGGAGGCGAGATTTGACGGGATTTTACAGAACCTGCGGTTCTTGAATGTGGATTATGCACCGGTAAAATTTCAGTCTCAAAACGCAGAAGTGTGGTTGCCTCAATCCGCCGTCGTGTACACGGAATATTTCAGGCGCCGCACGGTCATCTGGCACACCTTTTCCGACTTTCAGCGTCAATCAGATGGGATGAGAAGGCCGGTCTCCAGCGGGATGCGTTACGCTCCCAATGATCGACGCGCTCGAAGCGCACGAGAAAAGGAGACCAGCTATGAAGAAGATTAGCACTGTGGCAATAGAGACGATGGAGATTTTCAAAGAGCACCAGCTCACCATCGGATTGGATCTGGGAGACCTCTGGTCGTTTTACTGTGTTTTGGATGAAGCAGGCAAAATCATTCTGGAACAGAAAGTAGCGACGACACCGGAAGCGATCCAGCAGACATTTGGAAAGATACCGCGAAGTCTGATCGCCCTGGAGACCGGAACACATTCCCCTTGGGTAAGCCGGCTGTTAACGGAGCTGAGACACAAAGTGATCGTGGCGCACGCACAAAAAGTGGAATTGATCACCAAGAGCAATCGCAAAGATGATCGGCACGATGCGCGAACACTGGCACGGCTGGCGCGAATCGATCCCGAGCTAATGGGGCCGGTGCGGCATCGCAGTGCCAAGGTGCAAATCCACCTGACGGTGATCCGGGCGCGAGCGGAACTAGTAAGTGCGCGAACGGCCTTGGTGAATGCCGCACGCGGGTTGGTGAAATCTTATGGCGAACGACTGCCCAAGTGTGGCACGCAACAGGTGAGCCGGGAGCTAGCCGCGGGATTGAGCGCGGAGTTCCGCGAGGTTCTGCAGCCGCTGCTCAAAGAAATCGAATCACGGAACGAGCGCATCCAGGAATGCGACCAGCGCATGGAGAAAATCGCCCAGGAAGTGTACCCGGAAGTGTCCTTGCTCAAGCAGGTGAAGGGTGTGGGAACACAGATCGCCTTAACGTATGTGCTGACGATCGAAGATCCCTATCGGTTTGCGAAGAGTCGCGAGGTGGGCTGTTTTCTGGGGTTAAAACCTGGACGCAGGAACTCCGGGGAGAGCGAACCACAGAAGCGCATCAGCAAAGAAGGAGACCGGTATCTGCGGACGATGATGGTGCAGGGAGCGCACTACATTCTGGGGCCATTTGGAGAAGACAGTGATTTGCGGAGATGGGGACGAAAGCTTGGGGAACGAGGAGGAAAAAATGCCAAGAAGCGAGCGGTAGTGGCCGTGGCGCGCAAGTGGGCGGTACTGCTCCATCGGTTGTGGGTGGGCGGCGAGGTATACGAACCACTGCGCAATAGCCAAAAAGCGATGCGTGCCGTGGCCTAAAAAGTTTTGCTCCGAACAGCCGAGCTCAGCCGCCGAGTCTAGGTGACTGCGACTAGCTCCTGGAGCCCAACTCCCACCGAAAAGGTGAGAAGAGAGGACGCTAATCAGGTAGCAGCACCTACTGAAACCAGGACACCCACCTAGCACCGAGCGAATATCGCTCACTAAAGAGTGCGGACGGAAGGATGGCGACAGGGGCGGCTTGGCTGAATAGAAAGAAAATCATGGCACGAACGGCAAACCCAAAAGTGTGCCTTGACATCGATCGGCCTTCTCATAGAAGGAGTTAGCCCGCAAGACAGTCTCTCTTCGTGGCCTGGTCTTCCTTGTAAATACGGCGTAGGCTTGTCGCACTTGTGGTGGGGGTGGATTCTGGCTGTGGCGCCCAATCACCGTCCTGGCAGCGCCCTTGTGAGCGTTTTCTTCCTGCTCTTCCTCTCGATTCTGATCAACTATATCGATCGCGGCAATCTCTCCATCGCGGCACCGTTGTTGAAAGACGAACTGCGCATATCCGTCTCACAGCTTGGGATCCTCTTCTCAGCATTCTTCTGGACTTACAGCGCTGTACAAATCGTGAGTGGCTGGATTATCGATCGCTATGACGTCAACTGGGTGCTGGCGGCAGGGTTCGCCCTGTGGTCGATGGCCACGACTGCGACCGGACTGGTTCACGGCTTCGCGATGCTGATTGCGGTGCGCATGGTGCTCGGCGCCGCCGAATCGGTGGCTTTCCCGTCCTATAGCAAAATCATCTGCCTGCATGTGCCACAGCAACATCGTGGCATGGCAAACGCCGTCATCATAGCGGGCATGAGCGCTGGGCCGGCAGTCGGCACATACGGTTGCGGCATGTTGATGGCGCGCTACGGATGGCGACCCGTGTTCATTGTGCTCGGACTAGTCAGTCTCGCGTGGGTTGCACCTTGGCTACGCTGGATGCCCAAGACCACCATCAAAGAGCAGCGTCTGACGGCTACCATATCGGCCGCCGAAATCTTTTGTCAGCGGTCCTTCTGGGGCGCAGCGATCGGGCATTTTTGCATCGCTTACCCGTGGTATTTCATTCTACTTTGGCTGCCATTATATCTGGTTCGCGAGCGTCATCAGTCGATGCAGGATATGTCTCTGCACGCCGCATTATTTTTCGTAATTTATGCTTTGGTGGCGCCGATTACCGGCTTCATCGCCGACGCCTGCATTCGGGCCGGTGCTAATGTCACAATCATCCGGAAGACCTTTATGGCGATTGGACACGGTCTGGTCGTGCTCGGTGTTTTGGCGTGTGCTGCATCCGATGCACGGCTGTCTTTCACCGGCGTATTGGTTATGGGCGGTGGTTTGGGCTTCACTGGGCCGAACATCTTTGCCTTCGCACAAACATTTGCCGGACCTGCAGCGGCTGGCAAGTGGATCGGCATGCAGAACTCTTTGGGCAACATCGCTGGTGTTGTCGTCGGGCCGCTTACCGGCCTAATCGTCGACCACACTGGGCATTTCGGATGGGCGTTCGTCGTTTGTGCCGCCGTCACATTCGTCGGCGGAATTTCGTGGACCCGACTCGTGGGTCGCCTGGAGCAGGTCCCTTGGCGGGCAGAATCTCAAGCCGCGGCGGCTGGTTCCACAACGAACGAGGCCTGAAGCTCAGAATCCGGGGAAATCCTGTGTCACGAGAAACCGGCGAGCTAGTGCTGTTATGGGCGAAACTTCCGTGGAGGGCTTTCACAACATCTGTCCGCAAATTGCTCGCTTTCGAGTAGTCCGCAATTCGGGAAAGTCCACAAACGCCGGTGTGTGCGAGGATTCTGGGCGGATCGTAGGCTACTTGGAGAGCGCCGGGATAAACCTGCATGTTGGTGTGTCCAAGGAAGGCTGGCGTATTCAGTGAGGAAAAGTCTCACCAGGGCAAAAGCCAGAGCCCTGTAGCTTGGATAGCAAGGAGGAAGGAAACTGAATCCTGAAAGCCTATCGACAAAGCCATCTTTCGGATGGCGAGCGAGTCATCGGGCCGTAACGAAAGTAAACGCAGAAATGGCCTCGAAACGGAAGCCCCAGAGGCCGAGCCTACCAACATGAGGCGAAGGCAACATGGATCGTCGCAGACTGACTGAAGCGGCGAGACACTCTGGCGGGGTAATAGCGACAGCACGATGACGAGGATGCGCTAAGCAACTGGAGAAGCCCTCCTCGTCCCGCTGAGAAATTAGCGGAGAAAAGGAAACCGTATAACCGGTGACACCGGGAAATCGGTGGAAAGGCGAGAGGGTGGCGGAGGGGTCTGTAGTAGCGGTGAAGCGGGGTAAAAGAAGCGGATTTTTCAACAAGCTGCTAATCGGGCATTGACTTCCCTAAGGTCCGATGAAAGTACACTCCACATCACCAATTTGAGTTGCGTAGCTCACCCTCCCGGCCTATAACAATGCGCCGAAGGGATGAAGAGGAGCAGAAGCCGTGAATCCAAAGGCAAGAGCCTTGGAACCTCAGATTCAGAAAGATTCCTCGCTTTCCTCTGATGAGGCTGTAGAGCAGACGCGGTTGAAAAGTGTGCGTCACGAGAACGTGCCTTGGAAGAAGTGGGGGCCGTATCTCACTGAGCGACAGTGGGGCACGGTCCGCGAGGATTACAGCGAAGGCGGTGATGCCTGGAATTTCTTCACCCATGATCATGCCCGATCGCGCGCCTACCGCTGGGGCGAGGACGGCATCGGCGGTATTTCCGATGACAAACAGCATCTCTGTTTCGCGCTAGCTTTGTGGAACGGCAAGGATCCGATTCTCAAGGAACGGCTCTTCGGCTTGACTAACAGCGAGGGCAACCACGGTGAGGACGTGAAGGAGTACTATTTCTACCTCGACAGCACGCCGACGCACTCCTACATGAAGTTTCTCTACAAGTACCCGCATGCGGCCTATCCCTATGCCGATCTAGTGGAGACGAACCGCCATCGTTCCAGGAACGAAATGGAGTATGAACTCTTGGACACCGGCGTCTTCAACGACGACCGCTACTTCGACGTTTTTGTGGAGTACGCCAAGGACGGCCCGGAAGACATCCTGGTGCGGATAACTGCAGCCAACCGGGGACCAGACGCATGCGAACTACATCTGTTGCCGACACTATGGTTCCGGAACGACTGGTCGTCGTGGATTGCCGAATCTAATCGGGCCACTCGGAAACCGGACCTCAAACAGATCGAGTCACCAGCGGGCACGAGCGCGGTCGCGGTGGCTCATCCGCTGCTGGGTACCTACATCCTTCACTGCGAAGGCGAAGTGCCGCTGCTCTTCACCGAGAACGAAACAAACCACGAACGGCTTTTCCCTGGGCAAAAAAACGAGAGCCCCTACGTCAAAGACGGCATCAACAACTGCGTGGTCCATCGCAACCACGGAGCGGTGAACCCTGGAAAGCAAGGCACCAAGGTTGCGGCGCACTATCGGCTGGTGGTAGGTCCCGGCCAGTCGTCAACCGTGCGGCTACGTCTGACTAGCCAAGCCGAGGCGGCCAAGAGGGGTAAAAGCAAAACCACCGCATCCTACTTCAGCACGGAGTTTGACAAGATCCTTACCGCCAGGCTTCAGGAGGCGGATGACTTCTACCGCTCGGTGACCCCACCTTCGCTCTTCCCGGATGCAGCCAACGTGATGCGCCAAGCGCTCGCCGGCATGCTTTGGAGCAAGCAGTTCTACTTCTTTGACGGTGATAACTGGCTGGACGAACACCGCTCGAACCCGCTCCACACCGGATATCGGAATTCTCGGAACTCAGACTGGTACCACATGCTAAACCAGGACATCATCTCCATGCCCGACAAGTGGGAATACCCTTGGTACGCGGCCTGGGACTTGGCGTTCCACACGCTCCCACTCTCAATCGTGGACCCTGAATTCGCCAAGGAGCAGATGGAGCTGATGCTACGCTCTGCTTACTTGCACCCCAACGGCCAGATGCCCGCCTGCGAGTGGAACTTCAGTGACGTGAACCCCCCGGTCCACGCCTTTGCCACCCTCTTTTTGCATCGCACCGAGCAGGCCCTGCACGGCGGAACGGACGTGGATTTCCTGAAGCAAACGTTCAACAAGCTGCTGCTGAACTTCACCTGGTGGGTGAACCGCAAGGATCGCTTCGGCAAAAACGTGTTCGAGGGGGGCTTTCTCGGCCTCGACAACATCGGCGTGTTCGACCGCAGCGCGCCACTTCCCACGGGCGGCCACCTGGAGCAGGCGGACGGCACGGCCTGGATGGCCCTGTTCAGCCAGAACATGCTGGATCTCGCGTTCGAGATCACCGCTCACGACTCCAGCTACGAACCCATGGTCTTGAAATTCGCCGAGCATTTCTACTACATCGGGTCGGCCATGAACCGGCCAGGTCAGGACGGCATGTGGGACGAGGAGGACGGCTTCTACTACGACCTGCTGCGGCTGCCCGACGGAAGCTCTCAACGGCTCAAGGTGCGCTCAATGGTAGGGCTTCTCCCTCTCTGCGCAACGACGGTCATGGAAAAGTCGATGCGGGAGCGCATTCCGCGGGCGATTGCTGGGTTGCATGAACGCCTGCGCCGCATTCCCGAACTCCATGCGACCATCCACCCCACGGGCCCGGGACATTTCGGGGTAAGCGAACGCGGGATCTTGGCCCTGGTAAACCCCGAGCGCCTGCGCCGGATTCTGATGAAGATGCTGGACGAAGCCGAGTTCCTGAGCTCCTACGGCATCCGCTCGCTCTCCAGGTTCCACGAGCAGCATCCGTTCGTCTTAAACGTAGGCGGCCAGGAGCACCGCGTGGACTACTTACCTGCCGAGTCGAACACCGGCATGTTCGGTGGCAATTCCAACTGGCGGGGACCGATCTGGATGCCGGTCAATGCTCTCATCATCCGAGCACTGCTGAACTTCTATTTGTATTACGGTGACAACTTCAAAATCGAATGCCCGACGGGATCTGGCAGGCTCATGAACCTTTTCGAGGTGAGCAAGGAGATCGCGGATCGGCTTAGCCGGATATTTACTCGGGACGAACACGGCCGACGGCCCGTCTATGGAGGCACCGAGAAATTCCAGAACGATCCCCACTGGCGCGATTACATTCTCTTCTATGAATACTTCCATGGTGATAATGGTGCCGGGTTGGGCGCCAGCCACCAGACCGGCTGGACCGGACTCGTCGCCAAGATCATCGAACTTTACGGTTTCCTAGACCCGAAGCAGGCCCTCGAAGTAGGCAGACAGGCCGCATTCACTAAGGCAGCCCACACCGTTGGGTAGAGCGGCTCAGAGCACTGTTGACTATTTCCTGAGCGCTAACGAAGGTCGGTTGACTCGCCTCGCTTTGAGCGAAACATTCACTTCGACGCGGCTGGCGATCTTGATGAAGGGAATGCCGCTATTCGTCCCTTACGGTCGAACGCCATTGTCCCGTTGATAGGTCTACCCGATCAAGCAGACGGCTAACCGGCATTCGACTGCGGCACGAGTCTCGGTCTTCAGCTAATTTGAAAACTGGCGGAGACACGTTAGCCTGATCGCCAGTAGGACTAACCCGCCTCCCAGCAGCGTCGAGGGGCCACCGGCCCGCGGCGAAGATACCCGCAAATATTCCCCAACATACGCACCCAACCGATGAATTGGCGGTCAGCTCGAGTGCGCTGCGTCAGAGTGTGCCGATCGCGCTGTCGATCTCATTATCGGCTTCCGTACCGGGCATCCGCTTCGAAGGGAATGTCTCGCGGGGCAGCAGCCAAGAACCTACGGGGATTGTCCTGCATCTCACGCGAGCGACTGATGTGATTGCGGTCTCGCTGATCGTGATGTTAATGATGACAGCCTTGTCTACGAGCTTGCTGGCGATGGCCATAAGGGCCATTACCACAGCGGAGCGGGTGGACCTGTTGCCGCTCTCAGTTTCAATTTCACTGATTTTCGGATTGCCGGCGCTTCGCAATATTCAACCGGGCGTTCCGCCAGTGGGAGCGCTGGTGGACAACGTTATGTTCATCTGGGCCGAGCTGATCGTTGCGGCTTCGGCCGTCATCATCGTGTGGACTTGGCTGTTGCGGACGAGGGCTGAGCCGTAGTCTCTGCGTGGACAGGATCCACTTGCATAATCGAGTAATCGACTTGTGCCTGGTTAACGCTAGTGATTAATCGGATGCGCGTTGTCGTAATCGGTCGAAATTCTGCACGATGCTCCGCGCGCGTTCGATTAATCCGTTTGAAGGTGGGCGCTGGCGGTTGCGGCGGATGCGGGCTAGTGGCTGCACCGATCTGCCGGCTATGGGAATTGAATCGTTTTTCGTTTGCAGCCTATTGATTTTGCTTGGCTTAGGAAAATCAGATAAAACCGAAAATCGCAGTTAAAAGCTCTACCTTGCGGCATGACGTGCGGAGCACAGCACGCGAAGCGTCCGTCGCGCCAGCGACTACGTTCTAACGCCCAAAGCGTACATGTGGATTTCAAGTTGTGGAGTCGAGGTGTGGCGCGGTGGTTTAGGCGGAGCCTATCTGTTACCGACCCTTTCGTTAGTCGGTGCCTCACTAGCTCCGCCTTGCTTCCGTTTCCACACCCCGCTCATCGAACCGGACGTGCGGATTTGCCGCATCCGGCTCTCGGAGAAGACTCACACAATCGCCGTGGCCATTGCATGTGACGCCGTCTGCAACTTCTGAAAACAATGCGGGAGTTGCTAGGCTCTTCGCCATTCTCCCTTTCCGTCGTCGCTTCTTGCGTCCGCCTTCAACTGAGGCTCCTTCCCTCCACCGGAGTTACCCGGCTTCATCAGTACTACGAGCCTCTCCGCCATCCCAGTCAGCCCAGCCTTTCTCTCACGAGCTGCCAGTTGATCCCTACTGCGATCACCGCTGGGACTTCCCGTGTTGCGTCTGATCCACTTGGCCTACATGCCGTCGCCACTACCCCGGCAGGTTCGATGGAAACTTGTTCGCTCGTGCTTTCCCATCGTCTTCGGCCTTCCCCGAATCGGAGGCGGGTCGGCTCCTGCATTGTCGGTTTCGAGGCCTGCTCAGCGTTCACTCACGTTACGGCCTGCATGCTCACCGAGTCGCCTATGCGACCTTCTACACCGAAGGCTTCAGCAGCTTCGTTGCCTCCGCCGCTGCTTCGGTTGCTACCGGGTGGAACGAACCAGTTCCCGGGCGGGATTTCTCTCCCGCTGAGGATCAGCGCCTTTTCACGGCGCACTCCGGTTACGCGACTAACAGCCTGTTGAATAATTCGGTTTTTCGAGCTTTTCGTTCTGAAGTTTTGTGGGCGATACGTGAAGCACAGTTTTTAGGAATCGAGAGAGGGTATTTCCAAAGCCTCGCACCTGGCAGCGTGAGCTTGCTTCCAGCGATCGGGAAGCCAGGCGTCGAGGTCGCTTGCTGGCCACGAGGGGAAATTCATCAGCAGTTGCATGAAGTAGAGTTGCGGATCCATCTCGTGCCGGCGGCAGCTGCTGGTCAAGCTGGCTAGGATCGCTGCCGTCCGTCCGCCACGAGGGTTACCTACGAAGAGCGAGTTCTTGCGATTCAGAACCACGCGCTTCATCTCCCGTTCGCTTACATTATTATCGATGGGCACCGCGCCATCCCTGCTGAACACGGTCAGTTCCTCCCATTGGCCGAGCGTGTAGTTCACTGCTTCTGCCATGGGATGTTTCGGCAGCAGCTGTTCTTTCCAGGCCAGCAACTTCCGTCGTAGTTCCGCCAGTACTGGCACCGACTGCGTCTGCCGCAATGCGCGTCTCTCGGCCAAGGACGTATCCTTGGCCTGTTTCTCCACTGCAAACAGTCGGCGGATCCAATCCAGGGCCTCGCGGGCGATCTCCGGCGCCGTTTTCTCCGCTTCCACAAACTTTCTTCTCGCGTGCGACCAACATCCGGCACGCGTGATGGCGTTGCCAGCCACCACTCCGTTGTAGCCTCCATAGGCATCCGCCAGCAGAACTTCGGTGTAGTCTTTCAGAAACTCTTTCGGTCCCTCTCGCCCGCGGTGCAACGCGAAGTCGAACACGTTGTACGGATTTGCTTCATCCCCTACGTACACCCACATCCCAGCCGACTGCGTCTGTCCCGGGCTCAGCATCGGAAAGACCGTGTCGTCGGTGGCCACCACATGAGACTGCCTCACCCGTTCCGCCATCCGCCGGTACAACGGTTCGACCACATCCGCTACGTCTCCGCACCACACCGATTGTGTGGCCCGTGAAATCTCAAAACCCTGCCGTTGGAAAATATCCTCCAACCTATACAGCGGGAGGTAATCAGCAAATTTGCTGGTAACAATGAAAGCGAGCAGTCCCGGACCGGCAAAGCCCTTCTCGATCGCTGTCTCCGCTTTGGCCGCTGCCTCGATCTGGGGATTTTCGCCGACTTGTTCGCAACCGGAGCAGGCATACTTCTTGCGCACATGCCGCAAGCGTTCGAAATGGCCGGGAAGGTATTCGATCTGCCAGCTCTCCTCGCTGCCGATCTCTTGTCGCTGCTCAGCGCAGCACGAACAGCGTCGTTGTTCTGCAGTCAGCTCATAGACGTGCGTGCTGACGGGAAGATTTTCGAATTTCGCTAAGGCACGCCGTCCTTGGCGCCGCTGTATGCGTCGGACTGCCGGCTCGGCTGCTCCTGGCGGAAGGCTCTCGGCTGCTAAAGGTTTTTGTTCCAGTTCTTCGGCAAACTCGAGCAACGCCTGCGCCAGTTCGTTCTCGCTCAAACGATCCGCCCGCGGCCCATAGGTTGCCTTCTTGTAGCGCAACAGCTCTTTCTGCAGCTGCAGATTTTCCAAATACAGATCGTCGATGCGCTGTTGTTGCTGGTCGCGCTCCTGCACCAACGAACGCAGGATGGCCTTCAGTGTTTCTTGATCTTCAGGCAAGTTAGTCAAGAAGTTCTCGTTGGTGGGCACATCTACTTAGACGCAGCAGAGCAAACCTTGTTGCGCGCACGGCGATTATTTTATGCGTTATTTTTATTTTTTTCTTGGACTAGCTTTTTTTCTTCGCTGTTGCACACGGCGCGTTCATAGCGTCGCACGCGCTTCAGCTTCGAAACATCGATCCCATCCAGAATCATCGCCAGCTCGCTGGCACGCAACTCCACCGATCGCGCGTCCTGCTCGACTCGCGGCAGTTTGAAAACCCCGAGTTCCAGCCGCTTGTACCACAGTACGAAGCCGTCCCGATCCCACACCAGAACCTTCAACCGATCGCCGCGCCGCGAACGGAATACAAACAAATGGCCGCTCTGCGGGTTCTCCCCGATGACCACGCGCACTCGCTCTGCCAGCCGATCAAATCCGCAACGCATGTCCGTCGCTTCGCTGGCCATCCAGATCCGCGCTCCCTGCGCGCGATCCATCGCCTGTAGGCTCGGCAGTCCGATCACTCCACCGCCTCCGCGACCGCTAACAACGCCCGCACATGCCCAGCATCGAACCCCGGCCTCACCATCAGGCTTCGCCCATTCTGCAATCGGATTTCAATTGCGGCACCGGATGGCGCGCCCTCGGTTACCTGCACTTCCAGAAACTTCGCTTGCGTATCTTCCTGCAACCGCCTCTTCCACGTGAAAAAATACGGCCTGCACAGCCCGCGCTCACGGCAGAATGCCGTCACCGTCTGCCCGCTACGAGCATGTTCTCGGATCAGTTTTCGCCACTTCGTCCACGCCTTCTTTGAGCGCTTGGTCATACCGCAACAGTGCTATGGGTCCAACCCTTTTACAAAATGGGGTTCGTATAACGCTCACGCAAATCAGATGTAAACCAGGATTTTACTAGCTTTGTCGGGCGATTCGAAAGCCGCCAAGTTTCGCATTCCAAGACCATGATTACGTCCGTTAGCTGATAGCTGATACTCTCTGGGGCAACGGAAAGGAGGAGACATGAATTGGGCTATTCTCGTTGTTGCCGGAATTTTTGAGGTTGGATGGGCCATCGGGCTGAAATACACCGACGGCTTCACCCGACTGTGGCCTAGCGTCTGGACAGTTCTAGCAATGATCATCAGCCTTGGACTACTAGGCATCGCTATGAAGACACTTCCTGTCGGCACGGCCTACAGCGTTTGGGTTGGGGTGGGAGCTGTCGGCACCGTCGTACTCGGGATTGTGCTGCTTGGAGAGTCGGCGAGCCTGGCTCGGGTGATCAGTGTTTCCCTCATAGTCGCGGGCATTGTGGGCCTCAAGCTCTCAACCCCCTAGACTGGGACCTGACTAGATGCGCCGGGCAGCGACACTGGTTCCTGAAGGCAGAACGCTTGGCGCGGCGCTCGAAGCTTCATCTAACAAAGTTCACACCCGTCTTCGAGTCATTCGCGCAACCACTGACGATCTGTCAGCTTACGAAGTCCACCACGCCATTCGCGACGCTGTACATCGCTCCGGTGATCTGGATCGATCCTTTCTTTTCCATGTCCTCCAATACCGGGCTTCGCCGCCGAGTGTTTTCGATTGTCAATTTGACGTTGGTTCGGGCCACCGCGTCGACGTAAGCCGGATTCTTGCTGGACTTCTCGCCTTCAAACTTGGTTTCCGGAATGGCCGGTTTGATCTTCGCCAACAATCCCGTGAGATTGCCTAATTCCACGTCGTCGATGGCGCCCTTTATCGCGCCGCAAGCCGTATGTCCCAGGATTAGGACCAGCTTTGCTCCTGAAACGGCACATGCGAACTCCATGCTCCCGAGCAGGTCATCGTTGACCACGTTCCCGGCCACGCGCCCACTGAACAGGTCACCGATCCCAGCGTCGAAAATGATTTCCGCAGGCACCCGCGAGTCGACGCACCCAAGGATTACGGCCGCGGGATACTGGCCGGACGCACTTGAGCGTTTTTCAGCCAGATAATCCCGAGGAGCCATCTTGCCCGCACGAAATCGCTCATTCCCCTTCTTCAATTCGTCAACAACTTGCGCCGGTGTCATGCTGTCGCGTTGCTCTTTTGTCAGCGACCCACTCATGCTCGGCGCAAGTTGCACAGACCAGGAGCCAAATGGACTGATGGCGCAGACACCGAGCGCCGTGCCGAGAAATCTGCGACGGTCCACGGCTCCGATATTCAGCGGCTCGTAAGACTTTCTTTTCATATCCCTCCTCCTCGTTCCTGAAATGTGCGTCACGGCGCCTTTCGGGGGACCTTAAATGCGAGCGAGATACCAAAGATTTCGTTTGTGTCCCAGCCAGTGGGCAGGTTAACCGACTGCAATAAGTAGTAGGGTCGAACAGAAAACGAATCGGCAATGGGAAACCGGACACCCACCTGGAAGCGGTTCTGAGTGTAGCTGCTGCCACCGTTGGCGAAGGGGTTGTAACCGGGGACGATGAAGAACTCATTATTCACGACGATGACGGGACGCCGCGCCATCCGAAGCGGTAAGGTATAGTCGACGCCGGGTCGAAATCGAAGGCGACCCGAAGCGGGAAGATTATCGGGGGATCGCCCTTCGATGAGAGTGCGGAGGGTAAAGCGCCAGGGGCCCCGCGATGTGCTTAGGGTAAGATTGAGCTGTAACCGGTTTTCGTAGGCGATTGTAGGATTGCCCGGATAGCGCTGATACCGATAGATCGGAAGCAGCGTGAACCACGGTCGGAGGCGAAAACCGACGCCACCCTGAACGAAGTACTCATACAGATTCGAGGCGCCTTCATCGAGCCGTTCATGGAATTCGAGTTCCAGAGAATTATTAGCAGAAAGATCGGCGGAAATTCCCTGGTCGAGCCAAAGCCCTATCTGCTTGTCGTCTTCAGGATCCTCCGGCTTCGGTTGCTGCTGCGCTCTTGCCGGAAGGGCCAGCATGCAACAGCGAATCACCGCAAAGACGAACATTATGCGCAGATTCGCCGTCCATCTTGCTTTGGAACTCTCACCGGTGCTCCGGGCGCAACGCCGTCGTTCGTCAAAACGGAACCAGTACCTCCTGGTCGGTCCTCTCGGCACGCTCAGCGCCTCCTCGCGGTTGGTGTTCAGGGCAAAGCCAGAACTGTGTCTCGCCAAAATAGACGTGGGTTGGATAAATTTGGCCCGCGTAGGGAGCATGCGGCTTCTCGGGAAGCACCTGTTCTTCATAGCCTTCCTCGAAGCCTTTGAAATGGAAGTCTCGCCACGGTGAACAGCAGAAGTGACGCTGAGTCTGCCATTTTCCTACACATCTTTAAGTTGCATCAGAAGCCAAGTCACGAGGAGAAAAAAGACTGCGACCCAAGTCCTGATTAAAGCATTGACCGGAAAGTGGGTAATGGAACGGCACTTGCCCGGTTTCTGCGGGTGATCTCAATGGGTCGACGCAACACTAAGCTAGAACCCCTTTGGCATTGAAAACAAAAGCCAAAATCGCTTGCTAGGGTTAGACCCGCGGGAACGCTGCCCTGGCTAGGTTTTCGCCAAGTGCAGCCAAATGGAGCGTTCTTGCGCGGAAGCATCGGCGAATCAACGCACTGGATAGTGTTGCATCGACCGGTTGAGCTGGCAGCGTTTATCCGGGCATTGCTCCGTGTATTCGGCAACCACTCTGTCCTCGAGATATCTCACAGGATCAGTTTGTAGAAGAATCCAACTGTTGACCCAGACTGTCCAGCTTCGCTTTATTCTGCCCATAATCGATCGTCGCAGCGATTTCATCTGCGAGATCGCTGGCAATTCGGGTATTTGCCTTCAGATACTCCGGGTACGGCGGAGCAGTCGGTCGGCTCTTGCTCTTGTTCAGGCGATCGATGCTGGCGTTCATATTCGTGGCCAAATCATTTGCGAGTCCGGTTATGCGATCGATTGCCTCCTGTTGCCAGGGACTGGCCACGGTCCGGTGCGATTGCAAGCCCCGCATATTCGCCTGTAGTGCATTTACATCAGCCTTTATTTTCTCAAGCGCCGCAGAGTGCGTTTGCCAGCTCAGCCCGGTGGTTTGCGAGTACGATTCCATCTGCACCGCATCTTTCTTGATTTTGGCGACGATCGTCTTCGCGTCGTTCAACTGGGGAGTGACGCTGGCGTTGTCGCTCGTGGCCTGCGCGTACGATGTGCTGGGGATAGCTACACACACCATCCCTAGAACCAAACCGCAGAGTACCGCTCTTGTATTCATATTTTGTTATTCTCCTCAGTTAAATTCCCTGCGATGTCCGAACCATTGAAATTTCCAACCGAATCGTGCCCGCGACTAGTTCTTTTTGCCGCCGGTGGCTTCATTGGCCGCGGGGACCCACGCGTTATCAGCCGCTGCAATTTCGAAGCCTGCCGTTTCGGTGGATAGTTTGACGCGCTGCAACCCCCCCTTATTCTTCGGCACGGCCCCGAAAACCAGATAATACTGATTGTCGAGCACGCGCTGCAGGCGGTCCAGATAAGGCTTGAAGCTGACCAGGTTTTGCGTTCCGAGAGAAAAATATTCTCCGCCGCTCTCGTCCGCGATCTTGCCCACGCCCCCTTGACCGAGCTGGGCCTCCCAGGCATTCCGACCCAAGCGCCCGACACCGGTAGCGTAGATTCCGTGCACGATTACGCCATAGCGCTGGGCCGTCGTGCTGGCAGTATCCGCGTCTGGACTGATGGTGGACATGCCAGTGGACACGGTCGCGGTGGGCATCGGAGCGCGAGTCGCGCGGCCGTAGCTAGGCGTGTACGCAGCGCGGGTCGTCGGATCGGTGCGCAGGCGGTCTATGCCATCGCTCACCATCAGGACTTCCCGTCGGACTTTTTGTTCGGGCCAACCCTTAATCAAGCTGATCAGCGACAAGTACGGACTATCCATGGAGGACACATTGCCTCTCGGCAGGCGGATAGCCTTAACCACTGCAGCATGATCGTTTGTGAAGTTCTGCGCGATCTGGATGCTGGCGTTGGACATGTAGGCGACGCCGACAACCGTCGTCGCGGGCTGCGCGTTGATGAAATCGCGAAGGTCGTTGAGACTGTTGCCTATGCTGGTATCGCAGGTGTCGTCGATCAAAATAAAAAGTTGCAGCGCGGCATTGTCTCCACGTGCGGGAATCAGATGGTCAACCTTCAGCGAGGTCTTTCCTTGTTTTACTTGCACATTCTCTGGCCGAAGGATCGGCACTTCGCTATCATCGCGCACGGCCTGGTCGGTGATGACCATGTGAACCTGAACGGTTCCCGAAGCGGCGGGACTCTCCTGTGGGGAGACGATCCGCGCTCCGAATCCCAGTAGAGCCAAAGCAATCAGAAATGCGAACCGGTGCCTGAGGTTGTTCATGCTTGCTCCTGGAATTGGATTTGGCCGGAATTTCAGGTTTGGACCGACGGACTCGTGAATCCTATACTTCCCCAGCCCTGCACGCAACGAGTTCGTAAAGAGAGCAGGCCCCCGGCGAAATCGCTGGGTTCCGACAGCCAAGTCCTGATAAACGCTTGTGATTAATCGGATGCGCGTTTTCGCAATCGGTCGAAATTCTGCACGATGCTCCGCGCGCGTTCGATTAATCCGTTTGAAGGTGGGCGCTGGCGGTTGCGGCGGATGCGGGCTAGTGGCTGCACCGATCTGCCGGCTATGGGAATTGAATCGTTTTTCGTTTGCAGCCTATTGATTTTGCTTGGCTTAGGAAAATCAGATAAAACCGAAAATCGCAGTTAAAAGCTCTACCTTGCGGCATGACGTGCGGAGCATAGCACGCGAAGCGTCCGTCGCGCCAGCGACTGCGTGCAAACGCCGTAACCGGATTTGACGGTTCGTGTGGACGCGGGAACGTAATGCTTACGACGATCCGTATTCAGCAACGCGAAAATCAAATGATATTAAACAGTGGAGATCGGATTTTATAGCCAGAACGTTCATCGCAACACGGTGCAAACACAACAGATAGAAAACAAATATTCAGGACCAATTAATATCCGGCTTGAACAGCCGCATATCCGGTGAAATCTTATGAAATCTCGCGGTCATCCGTGAAATATCGAGTCGAAAATTCAATGCGCGTTAAATCTTCCGCTGCAGTCGCCGCTGCAACCGAAAGCAAATTTTCATCGCGTTGAAGATGGTCAAAATATTGCGGGTGATCGCCACCGGGGCGCACAAAAGGTCAGTTTCGACCCCTCCTATCTCCTATCCCGTCCTCGCGTTGACTTGTTTTTGAGCCTAGCCTAACATGTGCCGCCACGAGCCCCTTCGCGTCGATGATTGACCAAACCATTTCGCACTATCGCATCGTGGAGAAGCTCGGTGGTGGCGGAATGGGTGTGGTGTACAAGGCCGAGGACATCAAGCTCCGCCGTTTTGTCGCGTTGAAGTTCCTGCCGGAAGATTTGGCCAAGGACGTCCAAGCCCTCGAACGATTCCAGCGCGAAGCGCAAGCCGCTTCTGCCCTGAACCATCCCAACATTTGCACCATCTACGAGATTGACGAGTTCGAGGCCCAGCGGTTCATCGCCATGGAATTTCTAGATGGGCAGACGCTGAAGCACCATATCGCAGGGCGCCCGCTGGAAGTCGAGACGCTGCTCGACTGGAGCACGCAGATTGCTGAAGGGCTCGATGCCGCGCACGCCGCCGGCATCGTGCATCGCGACATCAAGCCGGCCAATTTGTTCATCACCAGCCGCGGCCACGCGAAGATTCTGGACTTTGGACTCGCCAAGCTCGCGCCCGTCGAGCAAAAAGTCGCCGAAGGCGCCACGGTTTCCGCGCGGCCTACCGCAGCCGAGCAATTTCTGACCAGTCCGGGGACGGCGATGGGAACCGTTACGTACATGTCGCCCGAACAGGTGCGTGGCAGCGATCTCGACAGGCGCACCGATCTTTTCTCGCTCGGCGCGGTGCTGTATGAAATGGCTACGGGCGCGAGTGCTTTTCCGGGTGCCACCACCGGGGTGATTTTCGACGCCATCCTGAACCGCGCGCCGGTTGCGCCATTGCGTTTGAATGCTGCGCTGCCTGTGGCGCTCGAGCAGGTGATCAACAAGGCGCTGGAGAAGGATCGCAAACTGCGTTACCAGTCGGCCGCGGATTTGGGCGCGGACCTGCGGCGCGTGAAGCGCGAAACGGATTCGGCGCGAACGGTGTTGCCGCAGGGTGTTGCGCAGTCTTCACCGAATTCCCGGCGCTGGGGCGTTTATGCGGGTGGGGTCGTCTTGCTAGCGCTGCTGGCAATCGGCGGCGTGCTCTGGTATCAAAAACATTCTGCGCCGCGCGCCGCGGCCGTTGCAGCGAAGCCGTCCGTCGCTGTTCTCCCGCTGCAAAATCTCAGCACCGATGTGGATAGCAGTTACTTCACTGACGGAATGACCGATGAAATCACCACTAAGCTTTCCAAGATTCAAGGAATCGATGTAGCCGCGCATTCCACGGTCACCGCTGTAAAAGCGTCGGGTCAGAATGCCGCGGACCTGGGGCGTCAATTGGGCGTGCGCTACTTGCTGGAAGGCACGGTGCGAAAATCCGGAAATCAAGTGCGCATCAACGTGCATTTGACCGACTCGACCACCGGATTTCAGGTGTGGGCCGACGACTTTGTCGGCGAGATGAAGGACGTATTTTCCCTGCAGGAGCAAACGGCGCTAAAAATTGCCCAGGCTCTGAATCTGCATCTCAGCCCGCAAGAGCAAAAAGCCATCCAGCACCGCTATACGCAAAACCCTCAAGCTTATGAGTCTTTCCTAGTGGGTCGCGGCCTCCTGGAGGTCGAAACGCCCGAAAAGCTCGAAGCGGCGCGCAATAATTTTGAACAGGCGCTGAAGTTTGACCCAAACTATGCGCCGGCTTTAGCCGGACTTTCTCACGTCGATGGCCTTTACTATCGCGACCTGGACACCGATCCGTCTCGGTTGCATCGCGCTGAGGATTTCGCCCGGCGCGCCATTGCCATCGATCCCGATCTCCCCGAGGCCCACGTCGCGCTCGGTCAGACGTATGCCTTGCACTACGACTATGCCGCCGCGGTGAGCGAGCTCCGTGAAGCCGTGCGCTTGGAACCGGACAATGCGCTGGCTTGGGACCTGCTCTCCTGGGCCTTGGGATATGAGCAGCCTCCGGACGCGCTCGAGGCAGAGAAGGCGGCACAGGAGGCCGTTCGGCTCCAACCAAATTCAGCTGCCCCGCAGTATCATTTGGGCCGCGCGTTTCTGTTTCAAGCACGCTACGCGGAAGCGGCGGTCGCGTTCCATCACTCCGGAGAGATTGGCAGTGCAATGTACGAGAACCTGGGCATGGCCCAGCTCTCATTGGCGCAGGGAAACTACGATCAGGCCATTGCTTATCTGGCGAAGTCAGACTCCGGCGGAAAGACGGCAATCGTCCGCTATTGGCTCAGCGCGGCCTATGCCGCCAAGGGCGACAAGCCCAAGGCCCTAGACTCTCTGCAATCCGCTTTCAAGTTAGGCTACGGCGATTTCGCCGCCCTCGACGCCAGCCCCTATTTCGCGTCTCTGCGCGACGACCCGCGCTATCGTCAGCTGGTGCAGCAGTACCGCAAAAAGTAAATTCTCGAAATTTGCCGCACGCGCTTCCGGCTGAAATCAAACGTGCGTCGCGGCCATCTTCGCCTGGCGGCTGGCCAAACCTTCCGCAAACTTGGGGTGAGATGGTGGATAATCCTGGTTGATGATTCTTCTGGTGATGGGTGTGACTGGGTCGGGGAAGACGACGGTGGGGAAGCTGCTGGGGCAGAGATTGCGCTGGCGCTTTCTGGATGCGGACGATTTTCACCCGGCGGAGAATATTACGAAGATGAAGCGCGGGGTTCCGCTCAGCGGCTCGGATCGCGAGCCGTGGCTGGCTGCGATCCATACGGAACTGCTGCAGTGTGCCGCGAAAAATCAGGATGCGGTTCTGGCGTGCTCCGCCCTGAAGCAGAGTTATCGTGAAACGCTCGCCTCGGGACTGGACTTCCGGATTTGTTATCTGAAGGGAACGTATCGTGAAATAGCTTCGCGTCTGCAGAGCCGCACGGGGCACTTCGCCGGCGAAACGATTTTGCCTGGACAGTTCGCAGACCTCCAAGAGCCAAGCGATGCGTTAGTCCTGCGCGTCAGCTGCACTCCAGAGCAAATCGTCCAGCACGTGCTGCAGAAGCTGAAGCTCGGCGAGCATCGGGAACGATGACGGGCGGCTCAACTTTCCGCATTACCCAATAAGTCGAGAAGTCGCGTTTGCGCCGTTTGGCGACCGCGCGAGCAGAATGACTCGCCCGCTTGGTTAGAAGCTGATCTTCAGGATCTGGCCGTTATTGCCTACGAACCAGCCCGCATGCGGATTCGCGAAAGCGACGGCCCAGTAGCCGCTGGCGTCGGGGATTGGGACCCAGGTGAAGCCCTCGTCGGGAGTAAAGGCAGCTTCGCCTGAAGTGAAATTGGGCTCCGTCTCGGTCGTGATGACGACCGTATCCCTCAAACTCGTTGCCCCAGCCTTGATCGTCGCGATGCTCAAAGCCCCATCCTTCCTCTTCGTTATTCCGCGTGCCGCGGACGTACGCCAAGCAGAAGATGGCTCCCTGCAGCGGCGGTGCGGGGGTGAGAGTCCATGTCTGGCCGCCATCGTCAGAGATCGCCGTGTCGGCGCTGGTATTTGAAGACAAATCGCCGCCGCCGACGATTCCGTGACGCGAGTCGCGAAAAGCCACTGAAACTCCGCCCGCGCTGGGCGAGCTGAGCAACGGCGTGTCATAGGCGTTCCAGGTATTGCCTCCGTCCTTGGTAGCGAGGATCCTCGCAATCGTTGAGCCGCCAGTGGTAATCCACGCATTTGTTTTTCCCTCGGCGGCAATGCAGGTTCCGCTTGCCGCGAACGAGGCTTCGCCGGGCAGCGCAGGCGGCATATTGCCGGCGATCGATTCCCATGTTTTTCCATTGGTCGTGCGAATGTCTGGAAACACCCCGTTCCCCGAATCGCTGTGCGTGATCCCGCGGTCGGGACTCCAGAACGCGAAACAATCGTAGAACGCAAGGGGATCCTGGTTGGTGAATTGAATCGTCCAATGCGCGCCGCCGTCGGTGGTCTTGTAAACCTTAAAATCCGTGGTGTTATTTCCAATGGACATGAGATAAGCAATCTTCTCGCTCACGCCGTACACGTCGCGGAATTGATCGTTTTCTGCTCCGGGGACCACAGCGGCTTTCCAGTGCTCCCCACCGTCGGTGGTCACCACATAGGTACCGCCCGTTCCGGCGGCCCAGACCACGCGGGAGTCTACAGGGCTCACAGAAATCAGCAGCTGTGTGGTGCCACTTTGCTGCGGAGTGAGTTTTGGTTGATGAATCTTCCAATGTTCTTGCGCAGAGCAAAAGGTGGCGGAAACGGTAATCAGGAAAACAGCCAGAAAATATTTCAGCATCGGAATCCTCCAGGCAGGAATGCTGGGCGTGGAGGAGTATAAGAACGGGGCCGAACGGTGTCAAGCTAGACGGGTGGCCCACCTACCGCGCGCGAAGTTGTGGCACCGCAGGCGGGTGCTCATATGAAATTCGAAAGCGAGGCGCATACATGCCAATAGTTCGTGTCGCGGGATTTGGCATTTCGTTGCACGGATTTAGCGCGGGGATCGAGCAGAGCCTGGACGATCCGCTGGGCAAGCGCGGTACAGAGATCTTCCAGTGGCTGTTCCATATTAAGGCATTCTGCGAGATGCACGGGCGGGAAGGCGGGATTGTTGATGGGGACGACGTGTTCGCGTGGCAGTGGTTGGAAAATTTTGGCGCGTTCATTCTGGGGCGCAACACGTTTGGTCCGGTGCGTGGGCCGTGGAAGGACGATTTGTGGGAGGGATGGCGGGGCCCGAATCCGCCATACCACGCGCCGACTTTCGTTCTGACACGCTACCAGCGAGAGCCGCTGGTGATGGAAGGCGGGACGACGTTTTATTTTGTGAGCGGCGGAATCGCAGAGGCGCTGCGGTTGGCGAAACAGGCAGCGGGTGACAAGGACGTTACGATCGGCGGCGGTGTTTCCACCGTGCGGCAGTATCTGCAGGCTGGGCTGATTGATTCCATACATTTTGCGGTGGCGCCGGTTGCGCTGGGCGAAGGTGAGGCGCTGCTACCTGGTCTGGATCTGCACGCGATGGGATTTACGGTGACCGAGCACGTGGCCACGGAGTGCGCGATGCACGTTGTGCTCACGAGGGGACAGCAGGTGCATCCGGCTCGGCCCTTCGATCCCGCACTGCCGGATCTCAGGATGAATCGCGCTGTGGCGCGATTCAGAGATTGGCGTTCCCAGGAACAGCGCGCGACTGGCCGAGAGGCCCGAAAAGGGAGTGCGAAAAACTATCGCTTGGAAAGATTCTTTCGATTGGACATCGCCGATAGCGGCTGGCAAAGTAAACATACCGATCATTTCCCCGACGTCATGATGGGCACGAACTCAGAGGTTCCCTCCTAACCACCGTAGTTCGATCGCGTCACTTGCTGACTCCGTTGTCCGCAACGAATCAACCCTAGCAACGCGCGCACGAAGTGTGCGGCGGCGTTTACGACAACGAATTCCTGAGGAGGAATTTATGACATCGAGCAAAAAACTGTCCCGGATTAGTGTGTTGCTGCTGTCTTTGATTTCGTCATTCACATTTCCATCGAACGCGGGAGCGCAACCGGTGATGGCCGGCAGGTTCACGCTAGCCAGCCCGGCGAAGTGGGGAAGCGTGATGCTGCCAGCGGGAGAATATACGTTTGCTGTGGAAGATAGTGTGTCGCCTCCGCCGGTGACGATCTTCACGGCGGACGGTACGGGCAAGGGAATCGTGATCCCGGCGTTCGTCAGCGAAATAAAGAGAGACGACACCGGGAAGATGACGCTGGAAGTGAAAGACGGCGAAGTGGTGGTGACGGCGTTGTACGTGGAGAGGCTGGGCATTGTGCTGCACTACAACGCAGAGCGGCCGAATGTACAACTGGCAGGAAAGAAGATAACGCCTGCTTCGAAGATGAACTCGTATTTGCAGGCGAAGTAACAGAAACGAAGTAGCGCAGGTGTCCCGAGCGCCGGCGCGAGTGGTAGGCTGATGGCGAGCTTGCTGCCGCGCCGGCGTTTTTTTTGTGGCGCTACGAAGCGGCCTTTGCGGAGCGTTTTACTTCCTCGGAGAGAATGATGGCCTCGGCGATTTGCTTCATGGATTTGCGGGTTTGGCGGCTTTGCTGCTGGAGAGTCAAGTAGGCGCGCTCTTCGGTCGTGCCCAGGTCGCGCTGCAGGATTCCTTTGGCGCGTTCAAGGAGCTTGCGGGTCTCGAGGCGCTCGGAGAGCTGCGTGTTGGCGGTTTCCAGGCGCGCCATTTCGATTTCGGCGCCGACGAGGAAGCCGACGGTGGAGATCAGCTGGATGTCGCGTTGTTGGTAAACGTGCGGGCGGATGTGTTGCAGGTTGATGACGCCGACAAGCCGGCCGCGGCAGAGCAGCGGAACGGAGAGGAACGCCTGGTAGGAATCTTCCGGCAATTGATTGAAGAACTTGAAGCGCGGATCTTTCGCGGCGTTGCGCGCGACGGCGACGGCGGTGCGGTGTTCGGCCACCCATCCAGTGATGCCCTGGCCGACCCGCAGTTTCAGGCGGTCCACTACTTCCTGATGGGGATTTTTGGAAGCGCGCAGGACGAGTTCTTCCTCTTCTTGCACGTAGATGAAGCAGGAATCGCACTTCACCAGGGCGACGGCGAATTCCAGCACGCGTGCGAGGACTTCGTGGAGAGGGTCCTGCGCGGAAGCTGCGATGCTGCTACCGAGACCGTGCAGTAAATTTACATCGGCGTCGCGAGTCGTCGTGGTGTCCATATATGAAGTTAGCGAGGCGGGGCGTTTATGTCCAATCGCAAAAGCGGATGCGCGGGATAGGGATTCAGGGAGGTACTTGACAGGCCAGGTTGGGAAAAGCGCCAATCCCGCTGTCTGGGATTGGTGTTCCCAAAAACGGCGCGCTTGATTGCGTGGAGGTACGGATTGACACGTTCTGGCGCGCGGTGTACTGTCGCGCGGTTCGGGCCCACTGTGTAGTAAATCCAGGAGGAACTTGTGAGATTGATGAAGCTGGTAGCGGGTGTGTGTTTACTTGGTGCAATGTCTGTGACGGCGCAGGAACCAGCACCGAAGGCGGAGATCGCATCGCTAGAATTCCAGACGCCGAAAAACGGCATGGTGCAGCAATATGAGGCTGGGCGGAAACAGAAAGTGGAATGGCACAAGCAACAGAAGGACAAGGATGCGCTGTACGTATTCGAAACCCTAACCGGCGAACGCAGCGGGACTTATCTGGTGGGGCGGCTCGGCCAGCATTGGGCGGACATGGATACACCGACGGTGACCGATGCCGCCGATCTGGCGGAATATCAGAAGACGGTAGGCGCTTCGGTGGACAAGCTCGTGACTGCTTACTACGAATACTTACCGAAAGTGAGCAATCCGCCGACGGACAGGAACGGGAAATACACGGAAGTGATCACATTTCACATTCGTTATGGTCATGGCGATGATTTTCGCAGTGCGATTGCGCGGGTGCATGATGCGCGGACGCAGATGAAATCGCCAAATCACTATAACTGGTATCGCTTGGTGAACGGCGGGCCGGGTGGAACTTTTGTGCTGACCGTTGAGCATGCGAACTGGGCTTCGTTTGCAGATGATCCGGCGGTGGCACCATTGCGCGATACTCTGCGGGCGGCGTTTGGCGAGCAGGAAGCGATGTCGGTGATCGAGCGGCTGAATAGTTCGGTGGAGAGCACGTACAGCGAGATCCTCGAGTTTCGTCCGGATTTGAGCTACATGCCGGCGAAATAAACGGGCGCTGCGTTTCGATCCCGCACGCGTCCCGATAGCGGTTGCGAAATGGGCAGTAGGGGCGGGTCTGAGACGCGTCCTACACCCAGACGCCGGCGTTTTGGCGAGAGTAACGTCGCGAGAATGGACAACGGGATGATGCGCGGGCTAGAGTAGTTGGGCATTGGGACTGGGCTCCAGCGGGACAAAACATTTGGCGCTACTGGCGCTTTTGGTGGCTGTAATTTTATGCGCGGCGGTTGGCGCGCGTGACGGCGAGCGCCCACTTCCGGGCGCTGTGCAAGTCGCCAAGACTTCCACCCCTGACACGATCCAACGTGCGGCCACTTCTCCAGCGGTTCCCACCTTTGAGGATATTTCCGCGAGCGCGGGGCTCACGGTGTCGCACATCGCGTCGCCGGACAAGAAATACATCGTGGAATCGATGAGCGGCGGCGTGGGCTTCATTGATTGCGACAACAGCGGAACGTTTTCGGCGCTGGTGGTCAACGGATCCACGCTGGACCGGTACAACGGCGGCGACCCGATGGTCACGCTCTACCGCCAGGGCGACTCGGCAGTGAGCGCCGCTGAAGTTCACGGACGTCAAGCAGGCCGGCCTCACGCGCAAAGGCTGGGGCATGGGCGTCGCCGTCGCGGATTTCGACAACGACGGCCTGCCCGATATTTTCGTACCGGGTACGGGGGAAACGCGCTGTACCGCAATCGCGGCGATTGCAAATTTGAAGATGTACCGACAAGGCCGGCGTGGGAGGCAGCGGCTTCATGACGGCGCGGCCTGGGCGGATTACGACAAGGACGGGTTCGTGGATATTTTTGTCTCGCGCTACGTGCATGTGGACCTCGTGAATCTGGCGGCCTTCGGCACCTGCAAATTCCGCGGAATCGTGGTGCAGTGCGGACCATGGGGCATGACTGGCGAAACGGATCTGCTGTACCACAACCGCGGTGACGGCACGTTCGAGGAAGTGCGCAGAAAGCCGGCGTGAACGATCCCAACGGATATTACGGCTTGGGCGTGGTTTGGGGCGATTACGATAACGATGGCTGGCCGGATCTATACGTGGCGAACGAACCGGGCCGAATTATCTCTATCACAACAACCACGACGGAACCTTTACCGACAAGGGAATGCTGGCCGGAGCGGCGCTCAGCAGCGAAGGCGACGCGGACGGTTCGATGGGCGTTGATTTCGGGGATTACGATCATGACGGGCGCCTGGATATTTTCGTGACGAATTTCGCAGACCAGGAAGACAACCTTTACCACAACCTGGGGGAGAAAGGATTTCGACGACGTGAGCTGGAAAGCGGGCGTCGCGAAGCCCAGTTATCCGTACGTGAAATGGGGAACCGGATTCTTCGATTTCGACAATGATGGCTGGGTGGATTTGTTTGTCGCCAACGGGCACGTCTATCCGCAGATGGACCAGCTGGAATGGGCAGCACGATACAAAGAGCCGCTGCTGCTGCATATGAACAATCACGACGGCACTTTTACGGAATCAGCGGCTGCGGCGGGTTGGGCGCAGTGGCGCAAGCGTCGCGGCGCGGCGCGGCCTTTGGCGATGTGAACAACGACGGGAACGTGGACGTCCTGCTGCTCAACGTCGGCGAGCCGCCGACACTGCTGCTGAACCACGGCGTTTCCGGAAACCATCGCGTGATGTTCCGGCTGGTCGGTACGAAGAGCAATCGCGCGGCGATCGGGGCCCGGGTGACGGTGCACGCCGGGAAGCTGAACCAATTCAACGAAGTGCGCGGCGGCTCGAGTTACCTCTCCCAGAACGATCCGCGCCTGCATTTCGGGCTGGGCAGAGGACAGAAATCGACTCGGTCGAGGTCCAATGGCCGAACAGTCCTGCGGAAAAATTTCAGAATCTCGCTGCCGACAAAATCTACACGCTGGTCGAAGGCCAAGGAATTCGCAGCGCGACACGCGCTACCTGCGCCATAGTCCGAAAGGTAGCATCGGAAGTCTACCATTGTGGGCCCAAAAAAAAGGGCGCCCCGGACTTGCCGGGGCGCCCGTGAATCCTGGATTGCCAGGTCGTTGAGTTAGAACAACAATTTCAATCCGAACTGAAAAATGCGCGGATCGTGCGCCGCTTGCGGTTGCAGGAAGCCGTTCCCCAGGCACGCGGGATCCGCCGCCGAGTTATTGGTTCCGCCGTAGCAGGCAATCGTGGCATTGGCCACGCCGCCGCTGCCGGTAGTGCTGGCGGTCGGATTTCCGCTGGCCCATTGAGTGTGGTTGAAGACGTTGAACCTTCGACGCGAAACTGCAGGGCAATCGCTTCGTGGATGGCGAAGGTCTTGAACAGCGCCATATCGAAGTTTAAGCGGCTGGGATTATTCAAGATGTTTCGCGGGCCGTTCCGAAGGTCAGGCCCGTGGGCTGGGCGAATGCCGCGGGATTGTAAAGCAGCGGACCCGAACCCGGCGCGAGTGCGGCGATCGCCGCTGCCGAAGGTTTGCTGTAGGGATTCCCGACGACATCGGCATAGGAACCGTTGGTGCCGACGCCATTCGCAACGCCGGCGTTGTCGGCAAAAATGCCGTACAGCACGCTGAAGGGCTGGCCGGTATTAAACGCAGTGATTCCCGAATATTGCCAGCCGGCGAACGCACTTTTTCCCAGCCTTCCAGTCCGAAGGAAGGGAGACTGTAAACGTAGCTGAAAGTAAGGATATGGCGTTCATCGAAATTCGAACTGGCCCGATTGCCCGAGGATCAAATGAGTTGACGAAGTTCTGGTCCGCCAGTCCGACGAATCGTCAATCGAGTGGCTGTAGGTATACGAAGCGGAGATCACCAGCGGCGCAATCGTTCGGCGAATCGAGACCTGCATCGAGTTGTAAATCGAATCGGCTCCGTACGACTTGGAAGTGACGGTTCCGAAGCCGACGAATTTCCGGTACGGAGAAGGATCGTTTCCGCAGGCGATTCCCAGATGAACGGCCGCGGCGCCGGTAAGCGGGTTGCCAATTACCGTCCCGGCTCGCATCCGTATTGACGACTGACCCGTACTATTGAGTGTAGGATCCATGGGCATCATTTGATCCTGCACGACAATGGGCTCGCCGGGGCTGTACGGATTTTCCGCCGCCGCGGCGGCGTCAGTTGATTGGCATCTAACTGTATGCGACAGATGCGTGCCTTTGCTTCCGACATAGCCGAGCTGGAAAACCGTATTTTTGAAAACCTCCCGCTCCATGCTCAGGTTCCATTGCTGCATATAGGGCCAGATGGCTTTGGTCGGAATCGAGGTGACGTACAGCGGAAACGCGAGGGGACCGCGCCTCCACCGATGCAGGTAGCCCGGTGGGTTGAGCGCAGCCGGTGGCCCGTAGCAATGTTCGATTGCTGAGGGAGTGAGCACGACCGGAGGACTGCCTTCCAGCGATTCGGCGTTGGCCTCGTTGCCGTTGCCGTGATCGAAGAAAATACCGTATCCGCCACGCAGAGAGGTTTTTCCGTCGCCGAAAATATCCCACGCGAAGCCGACGCGCGGCGCAGGATTGAACAGATGTCCTTGCATGCATCCCCGAGGAATTCCGGGCGCGCCGCATTGCACGATTCCGTTAAATTTCGCGGGTCAGTCGGCGTCAAAGGATCAGTCAAAGCAGCGTCGCCAAATAGATTGCCGTTAGGACCGACGAAGACGCATTGGCCTGATTAAAAACAGGCGATGGCTCCCAGTTGTAGGCGTTCTTGTATTTTTCGTAATAGGTGCCGAAAGAGGCTCAGGCGGAGCCCAACGTTCAGAGTGAGCCGGAGTTAACGTGAAAATCGTCGTTGATGTAGGGTTCGATGTATTTGATAACGGTTGTAGTATTTGGGCTGGAGATTGGGCTGGGAAGAAGTTGGCGATATTTCCAATAAGAAGATCGGCGAACGCGTTTCCAGTGGAAAAACCGTATTCGTCGCATCGAAAGTCAGAGAGCCTTGCAGTCCCGTGCTGGCAAACTCGTTCTTTTGGGCGATGACAGCGTAGGCGCCCAGCTGCAGGGTATGTTTGCCGATAATCTTGGTGAGATTGTCGCGAATGGTATAGGTGGGATTGGCGTTGTTCCAGGGCTCATCGGAAGGATCGGCGGTGAAACCGGAGCCGTCGGCGGCGTTTCCGCTGACGGAGACGGTCGGAAGTTTTCCGCCGAAATCGGGAAACAGGCCAGTCATGGTCATGCTGGGCGGGCGCTGGAACGGACCAACGTTGGTCAAGAAGATGTGATCGCTCGTGTAGCTGAAGACGAATTCGTTGACCAGAGTTGGTGAAGCGGTGTAGGTCAAGCGCGCGACAGCGCTGGTGGTCGGGCCAACGAAATGAGTTTGAATGGAGGGCAGGGTGGCGTTGGACCATAAGGTGGTTGGCGTGGTGGTGTCCCAGGAGTCGTGAACATAGTGAAACATGCCGCGCAGATTGTTGGTGAAATTGTGATCGATCCTTAGCAACTCTTCGCGCCAAAACGTGGGCTGGGAAATGGAAGCGTTATAACAAGCGTTAATCGAAGAAGGGCAGCCGGTGGTGCTGTTGGGGGCGTTGATTTCGGCCAGGATGGCTTGGCCGTTGGGGTTAACGGTCACTTGATTGTTGGGGAATGTATTGTAGGACGTAATATTGGGATTGCTGGTGTTGGCAGAGACCGCCGGGCAGTCTGGGTAAAAAGCGGCTGGCTCGGGGTTGAGCACCATATCGGGATCCCCACGATAGAACGTGGTGCCGGGGGCCGGGCAAACATCGGAGAAATTGCCGCCACGCTCAGCATTGGACGGAACTGGAATATTGAAAGTGTTCGGAACCCTCTCCCAGCGCCATTCCTGCGACCAGAAGAAGAATGTTTTACTCTTGTCGGTGTTGTAGTGCCCCGGAATATATATGGGGCCGCCGATGGTATAGCCAAAGTCATTTTTGTGATAGGGCGGGGCAGAGGATGTCTGATCGAAGTAATTTCGCGCATTGAAGATGGTGTTGCGATCGAATTCGTAGATGTCGCCATGAAAACTGCTGGTGCCGGATTTCAGCTCGGTTTCGACGGTGCCGGAGGAATTGCGGCCGTATTCGGCTCCGTAATTGGAGGTTAGAACGCGCACTTCTTGAATGGCGTCAACGCTGGGATAGACGTTCAGCGAGTTGTTGCTGCCGTTGTCCATGTTGTCGCCGCCGTCCAGTTCCCAGTTATTGTTCTCGCCGCGGCCGCCGTTCACCGAGTAAATCGTGTTGCCCGCGATACCGACTGTCCCTTCATCCTGTCCTGTTTGATTGTTGACGCCGGGCGTCAAAGTGATGAGCTGCGCGAAGTCGCGTCCGTTCAGTTGTAGTTGCGTGATCTCGGAACCAGTGATGGTGCCGCCCACTTGTGCGGATTGCGTTTCTACTTGGGCGACACCCTGGCCGGCGACGACGACTTCGCTGGAGAGAGAGCCGACTTCCAAGGTGACGTCCATGCGAGCTTTCTGGCCGACGCGCAGGACCACACCTTTGGCTTGGTAGGTCTTGAAACCGTTCGCGGTGATGGTGATGTCATAGGTGCCGCTTGGCAGATACGGGATGACCCAGTCGCCGTCGCCATTGGCGGCGGTGGTCTTATTCATTCCGATGGAGCCGTTGCTGACAGTGACGGTGGCGCCGGCGACAACCGCACCGGTGGTGTCGTGCACCGTGCCGTTCAGCGTGGCGGTGTCCTGCGCGAGAGCGACGCCGGAGGAGGTGAGGAGCAGGGCGATCAGGCAGCAAGCTTGACGAAGAAATTTCATATACGTCTCCAGGTAGCGCAGAGTTTGCGCGTGATTTGCGATCCCGAAATGCTAATACCCGAAGTTGCTGGTTTTGCGCGAAGGGGTGAGGGCGCGGCACAGCTGGCAGGCTGTGCATACGCGAGCGCGGGAACAGTTATCCCGGCAAACGGCTTCCAGTAGCTTGATGGACTCCACCCCAAACGTTTTATTAAATTTATTAAAACTGATTTATATACGGCAACGGGGATATGTCAAGCGAAAAACTCGAGGTCATTGTGGGGTAGATGAGGGTAGGAGCCTTAGCTGCCAGGCGCGGGGCGGCGCGGCTGACGCCGAGCAGCGCCGAGCGAGAGGTTAGCGTTCCCAGGCCTCGGGCGGTTGGGCGCGAAGTGTGCTAGTTTTTAGCCGTGAAGTGCTCGGACAAATTGCGCGTGGTGGGATTGGCGGCCGCTGTGATGACCGCGATTCCGCCGGCTACTGTCGACGCGGTCGAGCATTCGGCGGAGGGCCAAGCCGCGCACTCAGTTGGCGCGCCGGCTGCGCAGGGCGTGGCGTCGCTGTTCGCGGAGGGGGAAGCAGCTTTGCGGGCTGGGGAATTGGACCGAGCGGCCGCTGCCTTCAGGAAAGTGCTGGCGGCGGATCCTGGCGCGGTCGGGGCTTATGCGAATTTGGGGGTGATAGCGATGCGGCGGCAGCAGTGGGCGCAGGCACTGGAATTGTTGCAGAAAGCGGAGCGGCTGGCACCGAACGTCGCGGGGATTCGTTTGAATATCGGACTCGTTTATTACCGGCAGAGCGAATTTCATGCGGCGATTGCGCCGTTCGAGTCGGTGCTGCGCGATCAGCCGGAGTCGGTGCAGGCGCGTTATCTGCTGGGACTTTGCTATTTCTTTACCGAAAAGTATGGCGACGCGGTGAATGCCTTGCAGCCGATCTGGGCGGAGGAGTCGCAGGACCTGAATTATCTGTATGTGCTGGGGAATGCCGCGAACAAGGCGGGGCAGAGCGACGTGGAGGAGCGCGCTCTGACGCGATTCGTGGAGCTGGGGCAGAACACGGCGGAATATCATTTGTTGATGGGCAAGGCGGCGCTGAATCGCGAGGAGAATGATAAGGCGATCGCGGAATTGATGCAGGCGGCGCAGATGGATCCGCGGCTGCCGTTTGTACATTTTAATCTGGGGCTCGCTTATCTTGCGCGAGCGGATTTTGAGAAAGCACGCGACGAATTTTTGCAGGACGTGGAGATCGAGCCGGATGTGGCTTTCAATTACGACCGGCTGGGGGTGGTTTACGCGTATTTGCAAGATGATGCGAAGGCGGAGGCGAACTTCAAGCAGGCGCTGCATTTGGATGCGCACCTTTCCAGTTCTTATTTCGGTTTAGCGCGGGTTTATCAGCGGCAGAGGAAGTTTTCGCAGGCGCTGCGGGGGGTGGATTCGGCTTTGGGCATGGATGCAAATAACGCGAATTATCACAATTTGAAAGGGCAGATTTTGATGCGGTTGGGGAAGACGCAAGAGGCACAGAAGGAATTGGCGTCGGCTACGGATTTGCTGAATGCCAGCCGCGAGCGGCGGCACAACGAGTTGAACGAAGGAGCTTTGCCCCAGCCGGAATTGACGGCGGAGCCGAAGGTGCAGTGAGGGGCGAAGCGCGGGAAGAGCGAAAGGCGAAAATAGAAAAGAGAAAATGTGGGTCCTCCGTTCGGTTTCGTCGTCTCTCACTTCTGCGAATTCAAGAATTTCTGGACTTCGCGGGCTGTGGGCATGGAGGGTTGCGCGCCGTTACGGGTGACGGAGATGGCGGCTACCGCGGACCCGTAGCGGGCGGCTTCGCGGGGCTTTTTGCCGGAGAGCAGGCTGACGGCGAGGCCGGCGTTGAAGGCGTCGCCGGCGGCGGTGGAGTCGATTGCTTTTACTGCGAAGGATGGAACCATTTCGCGGATGCCGTCGGCTGTGGCGATGAACGCGCCCTGCGCTCCCATTTTGATTACGACATTTTTGGGCCCGCGCGCGAGGAGAAGATCAGCGCAGCGCGCGGCTGTTTCGGGCGTCACCGGCTCGGTCGGCGGGAGGCCGCAAAGAATGCGCGTCTCGCTTTCGTTGGGCGTGATCCAGGCAGTGACTTGTAGGAGGCCGCTGGGCAATTCGCGCGCGGGGGCGGGATCGAGCATCAGCGGGATTTTGTAGCGATGCGCGAAGGCGCCTAGAGTTTCGAGAGTGATGAGGGGGATTTCGAGTTGCGCGAGAATCATTCCGGCTTTGCGGAGTAACGCGGAATGCGCGCTGATGTCTTTCGGGAGCAGCTTGCCGTTGGCGCCAGGGACTACGACGATATTGTTCTGGCCGTCGCTGCCTATATTGATGAGCGCGACGCCGGAGGAGCCTTTTACGGTGCGGACGGATTGCACGGCGACGCCGGCGGCGCGCAAGGCATTTTTCAGCGCGCCGCCGAAGGAATCGTCGCCGACATTTCCTACCATGCTGACTGGGTGGTCGAGTTTCGCGACGCCCACGGCTTGATTTGCGCCTTTGCCGCCGTGGAAGGTGCGGAAATCCTTGCCGATGATGGTTTCGCCGGGGAGGGGGACGTGATCGGCGGTGGCGACCAGGTCGAGATTGACGCTGCCTACGACGACTATTGGCTTACGCATTTTTTGGGAGGCTCCGGATTCGTGTTGTGCGGAAAGAGCGCATCGGGCATTTGTAGCGGCGGTCGTTGGCGCGGCATTGGTTGTTGCTGCGCCACCGATGGCGCACTTCAGTGCGCCGCTACGAAGGCCACGTCAAAGGCAAAGGCGCCCAGCTCAAGCTGGCCGCTACAAATGCAAATCCTTTGCACGCATTTTTCCGCGAACAGTTCAGCGGATAAGGCTACCATCAACTGCCTGGAGCGTCGCAAGTGGGTTCTGGGATTTCCGGGCGTGCGGATAGGTGCACGGCGCTGGGCGGTCGTGCTAATCTTTGGTGAAGTTTCGCGCGGTTTTCTGACGACTTTGCCTGGGTGGCGGAATAGCATACGCTGAGGACTTAAAATCGTATTTTTTGTTTCACGTGAAACATATAAATACAGCACAATCATATAGTTATCGACATTTTGTCGCGTTACGGTATCCTTACACAACTCTTTCACATTCTCGCTTTTTGAAGGAGTAGGGGAGGGCGTCCGTAATGCCCGAGCAATACACCATCCTCGGTGGAAAAGTTCACGTCTACAAACGTCCTCACAGCACTCTCTGGCAGTGCTCCACTTATTTCGCCGGCAAAAATCGTCGCACCAGCACAAAAGAAGAGAGTATCTCGAAAGCCAAAGAGGTTGCGGAGGATTGGTTTCTGCAGCTCCGCGGAAAACTTCGCAGCGGAGAAATCAAGACAGAAAAAACTTTTCGCGAAGCGTCCGAACAATTCCTGCGCGAATACGACATTATCACGCAGGGGCAACGCAGCAAGGACTATATCAGAGGCCAACACTCAAGGTCGCAGTTGCATCTGGTGCCGTTCTTCGGCGCTATGGGCCTTTCCGAAGTAACGGCCGGCAAGGTTCAGGAATACCGCATTCACCGCCACGAGGAAACCCAGGCGAAACGCGGAAAACCGCCGGCTCACAACACCATGCATCAGGAAACCGTAACTCTTCGCCAGACCCTGAAAACCGCCGTCCGTCACGGCTGGCTGGACCGCCTTCCCGATCTCTCCGAGCCGTACCGATCATCGCCGAAAATTTCGCACAGGGCGTGGTTCTCGCCGGAGGAATACAAAAAACTCTACGACGCCACGCGAAAGCGTGCACATCAACCAAAGCAGGCGCGCTTCCGGTGGGAATCGGAGCAGCTTCACGACTATGTTCTCTTCTCCGCAAACACGGGGCTCCGGCCCGATGAGGCACGGCGGCTGCAATTTCGCGACGTGACAATCGTTGAAGACGAAGCGAGCGGTCAGACCATCCTTGAAATCGAAGTCAGAGGGAAGCGCGGTGTCGGGTACTGCAAGAGTATGACGGGCGCTGTGCGCCCGTTCGAACGCCTGAAAGCACGGCCCCGGCCGGCCGCAACTGACGGTCCGCGGGAAGAAGGGAAGGGTGCTGAAACCGCAAAAACCGATTCGGCCAAACTCCGCCTGCCGCAGCCGACAGAGCTTATCTTTCCGAAATGGCAGCGTGAGATTTTCGACGCGGTTCTTGAAGAGGAAAACCTGAAGTTCGACAGGGAAGGGCGGCCGCGAACGGCTTACAGCCTGCGGCACACCTATATCTGTCTTCGCCTGATGGAAGGTTCCGACATCTACCAGATTGCCAAAAACTGCCGCACCAGCGTCGAAATGATCGAGAAATAGTACGCGGCACACATCAAGACGAATCTTGACGCCGCTGAAATCAACAAAATGAGACCACGGCTGAAAAAGAAACAGAACCAGCCGACGCGAAAGCTACCGCAACATCCGGCCCCGGAAACCGACGTGTAAATTTCTGCCGGCTGCACTATGATGAGACCTGCAGCAGAAAGCCACGCGGGCGTGGCGGAATGGCATACGCAGCGGACTTAAGGAAAACTTGAGTGCTCGCCGGGAAACCGGCGATGCAGAACTGCCCAAAGTCGGGGGAACCTGAAATGGCAATCCCGAGCCAAGCCTCGACGGAAATTCTCGTCAGGAAGGTGTAGAGACTAGACGGGCAGCGCCTAAACGCCGGACGTTCCGGGGCAGGGTGAAGGGATAGTCCAGACCGCAAACCCGACATCGAGCTGACAGCTCTTCGTCAGGGCGGCGAAAGCCGCGGACGGTAAGAAAATCCGCAGGGCTTCACAGCTCGTGTGGGTTCGACTCCCACCGCCCGCACCATCCTTCTCGCGTCCCGTCTTCGCAATTCCCGTGAATTTCATCATCACTCCGCCGCTACGGAAACCCGCGCTCGTTTACAGCCCCGCCGGCTCAGGCACAATTCTGCGATGGATCTATGAAGATTCTGCCGCCTTAACATAGACCGGCTGCGCAACGATCTGTTTCCCCATAGCGTAAAACCACGCAACATCAGGGCCATAGTGAGGGCATTGGACACGAGGAAACCGAACTGGCCTGCCATCGCCGCGACTGAGAAACCGCACAAGGCGGCGAGCGCGCTGAGGACGAAGCCCATGCGGTTCTGATTTGTGACTAGCCAAGTCCCAGTCATGCCGAAGATCATCGTCATCCAGTCCAGGCCGTAATAGCTAGACAGGGACTCCAGAAAAGCATCAAACATCAAGCCTCACTACGTCATAGCCGATAGTCAAAGCTTAAGACAAAGAGATTACGGAACCATTAAGAGCGGAGATTTTGTCGCGAGCGCGGACGCGAAATGGGGTCACCGCACAACGGTGAGATTCATGAAACTGGCTAAGCTGCAAGAAACCTCTGTAACATTAATAGTTTGCGGAAAATAAGACGCTTTCTAAGACTGGGTGTTTCAAAATTAACATTATCACACCGGCGGTTGTTCTTGATTTGTCCTCGCCGCTGTAACTCACCAGGCTTTTGGCCTCTCTTGATAACACAATCTGTGATCTCACACCGCGATGGCCTCGATATCGACTCTACGTCTGTATTCTTCAAGCTTCTTGGCGCACGAGTCACAACATGCTACGGTCCCCAAAGTTCGTGATGAATGTGGGGTACAGGCTATGGAAAAAATTCCTGCAGAAGATCTTGGAAAGCGCCTGCCGGAAATTCTGGAACGGATCGCCCGCGGTGAGCATTTCACTATCACCGATCGCGGCAGGTCCGCCGCTGAGCTGGGGCCCGTCGAAGAACCAGTTCCGGCGAAGGCTGCTGTGGAAACGATCCTTGATATTCAAAGGCGCGTCAAACCGCTTGGTGTTCCTATGCGTGAGGCGATCGAAGAAGGCCGCGCGTGAATCTGGTTCTCGATGCCTCAATGGCGGCTTCCTGGTGCTTTCCGGACGAGCGAACCGACCTGACGCAGCGGCTACTAAACGACCTGGCTGGCCCGGAAGCAGCCGCGGCCCCTCGAATGTGGGCCTACGAAAATCGCAACGTCATCCTTCGCGGCGTGCGGCAAGAACGCCTCGGACATAGAGATGCGGCGGCTTTTTTGGAGTCGCTTACAGCGTTGCAAATCCGCTTGCTTGACCCACCTTATAACGCAGTCTTTCAGGCTGCGGTCCGCTTCGATCTGAGTTTTTACGATGCAGCCTACCTAGAACTTGCTGTGCGGGAAAACTTGCCCCTGGCGACGCTGGACAAGCAACTGCGCCGTGCGGCATTGGCAGCTAACGTTGCCGTGTACGGAGAAGGCCGATAGTTCTAACGTTTGAAGTTCCAATTTGGAACCTCAAACGGGCCGGGTCATCGGCGGCCTGCGCGGTCTAGCTGATTCCGATCCCGGCTCGTACGACACAGTAGAGAATTAGCCCCAGCATGAAAAGTACGTGCTTCTATTGCGACCTCCCGTTGCGCGACCCCGATATACCGGACGCAGTCGCGCTGAGCTGGTTCGGCAGCCGTTCCGGCGGCCCGGGTTCACGAAAGCTCCTGCGATATTTAAGAACCACCACCGAGCATCTAATCCGCAAGACCGACGGCGGATTGGATGACCCATTAAATCTCACGCGCGCTCACAACTATTGCAACACCACTCGCGGAGAACGCTCAGTTTCTGAACACAAGGCTTACATATTGCGTTCTCTGTCTGACGGCTCTCACCCGTTTTCCGCATTTCAACCATCGTCGTTTCGCGCACGCTAAATTCTCACCATCTTTATTATCACATCGAAATTTTGGACGCAGTTTCAACCACTGTGCAAGTCACCAAATTGAAAGCCGATTGTTAGACGAACGGGACGGAAACCTGTCACTTCCTGTCTAAGTGATTTTCTTCCAGGAATTCAGACACGTCGCGTGCGACCGCATCTCTTTGTTTTGTGTTCAGCTTCTTCTCAAGTGCCCCGTTATCACGTGGACAGTCTTTGTCGATGATGATGAGGCTCGGATGTGGTCCCTCGTCGGCACAGATTCTTAGCCAATAGTAGGCTTGCCTGTAGCGTTTGTGCTTCAGGGCGAACTCGCATAGACGGAATTGCGCGTGGTGGTTTCCCTGCGCGGCCGCGAGCGCATAAAGACGATTCGCCTCCTGTTTGTCAGCAACCACCCCGCTGCCATCAAAGTACCAGTCCGCCATCACCGCTTGCGCGTCGCTGAATCCCTGACCTGACGCTTTCTTCATCAACGCCGGAGCATCTTCAGTGTCGGTCCGCTCGTAATAAGCGTCATAAGCGATCTCGAATTGCGCTGGTGCGTATCCCATAGCAGCCAACCTTTTACGCACGTACGATTCATCGATTAGGCCCATGCTGTCTTCATACTTTTGGAGCTGTTCCCTGGCCTCCATATTGCCGTCCTGGGCGATGGGCAAAAGTATGTCTATCGCTTTTCTGTAATCACCCGCATGCAGTGCTTCCTCGCCATCTTGGATCGTGAAAGTTTTCGGTCTCAGGTACCACCATAAAGCTGTCGCACAAATGACCGACACGCCAATTCCGATTAAGGCGTTCCTCCGGTGTCGTTTCGGGCCCGGGACGTTCCAAAACGCAGAGCGAGGCTCGGTCTGGGCCTCGGTGCCTGGGCTGTTTTCCAGGAAATCATTCTCTGCCAAGATCGCCATAATGTCGGAACGGAGAGTCGTCAATAAAGCGTTTGGAAACCACCTAGACATTTTTGCCCACGCGGAAATACAACATGGTACTGCGCCAAGGAGAACGACTGCGGTGAGCAACGTTACTACCCTGGCCCCGGTACCATCCTCACTTCCGAACAATTGAAATATCCCGGAGATTCCGACCAGGGACAGCGCGCTAATCGTCAGAATATTCCGTAGTTCAGACTTTCGTTCGATTGCCACATCGACCGAGGCAATATAAGGTGCTGGTTCCTCCGTCAGTTTCAGTGTTGGCGAAGGGGTGGTCTCCCGGACGGTCTTCAACCTAAACCTAGCCGATACGTCACACGCGCAAAGTGAATCGCGATAGACTTGCGTTCGGAATAGATATCGCTGATCGGCGTAGTCATTGATTTCCGCCCCACGCCCGGCAGGGAATCGCTCCGTCAGAAGCTCTTTAACTTGGTCCCGGACTTTCTTAACGAGGTCGGCACTCGGAGGGGTTGCAAGCCCTACAGAAAAAGCTTTCCGCGACGAAAAGGCAGCCGCTTCGGCCTTGTCCACCGCTTCGATAACTTCTGATCCGCCCTCCTCAAAAACATGGACCAGCCAAACGAATACAAACAACGAGCAAAATGCGAAGAAACTTGCGGTTCCCGCATTTTTCTGTGAGAACTGCTTGATCGTCTCTAACAGAACGCCGAAGAGGGCTCCAATTCCTAAGACTTTCTTCAACATGCGATGCCGCTCGGGTTTGATGAAGTCGAACGCATAGGTCGTCAAACGAACAGCGAGGGCACGACCGGAGGTCCGCCCTGACAGTCCCCCTGCTCGGCAGAATATTTTCCGCAATTAACATTATCACATCGCAGAATTCGCCAGAATTATGGCCGCAATTTCCTTCGTCATTGCCTCAAGTGGAAGCACTGCCGGGAAAAGAATCTTCAGGTTCTTGCCGATGTCCACACGCATCCGGACAACTACATCAGTCAAAGTTCAATCGACCAGCGAAATCCCATGATCCCGGTGAAGGGTCACACCGCCATAATCGTCGCTAATTTCGGGCGGACCGGTTGGTGGTCGCTTTCCACTGTCGGCGTATACGAGTATCTGGGCGATTTCAAATGGCGCACGCACGGCGCATCCCAAAAACCTCGCCGGGTCAGTCTGGTTGCCTGGTGAATTTTGAAATGAACGAGCCTGAAGCGCGTATTTCCCGAATCTCGAAAGTTCTCATTGACCGCGATCAGATGACGACGGACGCGGTATTGGCGCGGAGGAAACTGTACAGGGTCGCACTGCGGTGCGGACCCGACGTCGCGCGATCGCGCACTCTGCAGCTCGCCGTGCTGACAGCGGCCAACATTGCGAATCGCTGTTTTCCGGGCGCCGTCAAGATCGTGCTTGAGCCAAGCCTGAAGAACGCCTCGCTCCTGCTCTGGCCCTCACTCGAACAAACCTTCGGACAGACGCTCATCAGTCTTCTCGGGCCGGATGTGCTGATATCGCCGGACAATTTCGAGCCGGATGGCCCGGTTCTGCTTTTCGGCGACGTTCCGTCCACGCCGCATGCGTTGCGCGTCACGTTCGACGGGTGGGTCGCGAAAGTCGGTCCCGCCGAAGCCGTAAGCCCCCTGCCTCAGCGGGAGTATTGCTCGCTGGCGGGCGTTCTGGCGGCCGCTCTGGCGATCGCCGAATTATTTTTTTCGTTCGCCGAGATCAGCATTGAAGCAACCCGACGAACCGTCGGACTGTCGCTGTGGCGACCCGACCTCGACATCAATGATCCAGCAGCGCTCGGAATTCAGGTCCAATTTCTTCCGCGTGAAGTATGGGCCTTGGGCCTGGGACATCTCGGCAATGCTTATCTCTGGTCGCTCGCGACACTGCCGTATGCAGATCCGGGAACCGTTGAAGTGTCCCTGAACGATTTCGACAGGATCGAGCCCGACAACGCGGATACCAGCCTGCTTTTTGATGCCGGCGACGAAGGATCATACAAGACGCGCGTATGTTGCCGGTGGCTTGAAGCCCGTGGCTTTCGGACCAGGCTGATCGAGCGCCCCTTCGATTCTAATTTCCGCTGCCGCATCGAGGAGCCCAGGCTGGCGCTTTGCGGTTTCGATTCGAATGAGGTGCGCAGAGAGCTTGCAACCGCCGAATTTCGTCGCGTCATGGAAAGCGGTTTGGGTGGAACCGCAAACAACTTCGATACGATCAGTTTTCACACGCTGCCGAACCCGCGCAGCATCGAAGAATTGTGGCCTGTCCCCACGGCAGATGAAAAAAATGCACAAGCGCAAGAGCTGGAAAGAATGGCGCGGGAAAACCCTGCTTACGCCCGGCTCGATGACAATGATTGCGGCCGTGCCGCGCTCGCGGGAAAATCCGTCGCCGTCCCGTTCGTCGGCGCCGCCGCCGCGACTATAGTTCTTGCCGAGGCAATCAGGCTCTTACATGGAGGACCGGCGTACACCGATATCAAGCTCGTGCTTTCAGACCTCACCAGGAGATTCGCCCAAACGGAGCGCAACTATGCGGCGCAGGATCTCGCGGGATTTAAATATTCAGCAGGCCGGGTGCAGTGAGTCCGCAGTCCATGCAATCGTTCTTCGCGCGCCAGCCGCTCCGAGCCGACGAGGACAACAACTCTGGCGTCGTCGGCTTCACCGACATCGCCAGCGTGCACAGGTATCCATAAGAATTTTGAACATACCGTGCTCCTCGATCCGTTAAACGAACTCAGTATTGGTGGAGAAATCTATGACCGCGCGAATGCCAGCAGCGGACCGATGTCGTGGTTGTCGGCGGCCTGCAGTGCAGTGATATAGCGCTGGCGCATCGCGCCGGCATCCTGCAGGTTGGCGCGGCCCCACGAGAACCGCTCACCGCCGAGCTTCATCACCAGAAGATCCGCCATCAGGCGGGCATGGCGGCCGTTGCCGTTCGGAAAGGGATGAATCTGCACCAGCCGGTGATGGAAGCGCACGGCGATCTCGTCGGGCGGATATGCCTTGTACTCGATCCACGCCTTGGTGTCGTCAAGCAATTGGCGTAGCGCGACGGGAATCTCATAGAAGGGAATCCCGAGATTGCGTTCGCTCGTCCTGAACTCGCCCGCCCAGCGCCACACGTCGCCGAGCATGCGCCCGTGCAGATCCTTGATGAATTTCTCGCTCAGCGGATCACGAGGGCGGTTGAGCGCCCAGTCCTGCGCGCGCGCGATATTCTCCTGCTCGGCCTCGTTCAGTTCGCGGCGATAGGCGATATGCGCGGGGATCAGGTCGCGCTTTTCCTCTGGCGTCAGCGGTGTCGCATCGTCCGGCTGCTCGAAAAGATCGCTCAACGGCTAGTCCCAGAACAGTCGCGGATTCGTCTCGCGCACGATTTCATCGAGCCGCGCTTCGGCGTTTTTCGCCGGCACCTTCTGGTCCTCCAGCAACATCGAGTGCTCGACCGGCCCCCGGCGCTTCTGCGCGAACGCGCGCGCGCGCGTCGCGGATGGTGCTTTCCAGCGGTTTGTTCGGCACGAGCGCATACACAAGCGTGCAGTCGAGCGCCTCGGCCACGCGCCGCAGCGTCGCCAGTTCGATGGTGCCCTTCGCCTCGGATTGTTCGAGTGCCACGAGGGAAGGCTGCTTGATCCCCAGCCGCTTCGCGAGCTGCGCTGTTGACATGCCGAGCGCCTCCCGGATAGCCTTGATCCAGCCGCGGACGGGCGCAGCATAGCGGCTCGCCGGGCCCATTTCCCTGAAACGTTCGTCGAGTTGCGAGCGGGATTGAGTAGCAAGTCTGGCTTTTTTCATAGGTCACATCCTATTGCTAGCATATATTCCAATAGACCATAACCTATCGTAACAGTGTATGTCAATAGGCTATAGGCTATCAGAATTTTAATCGGGCTCTCTCGCCGCCAAGCAGAGCATTTTGCAAAACCTTATAATAAGGACCATTTGTTGCGTGCCCGGCTTGTCGTCGGCCGGGCTTTACGCGCCCTTCGGGCTCCCCGAGCCTCTCGTCTCGGCCATCCGGTGACAATCCCTCACGCGAGAAAGCGGGGCGTGCCGCCCCCTCCCGTCAAGCACTGGACGCGAAGCGCGGGCCGAGGGGTGTCCCCCGCCTTCCTCCGCGATGCTCCGTGCAGGCCGGGTGATCCCCCTCCCCTCGTCCCGGTGCTGGACGGAAGTCCCCGCTCATTGGCGCTGGCCTAGCAGGGTTGCATGCCAACCCCGTCAGCAAGGAGAGAAGCCCGTGAGTGATGAGAAAGCAAAACAGATTGCGGAAATGAACGACCGTTTCCGGCTGAATTTCTACGTGCCGTGTTTCGGGCCCCGGGCCGTTCCCGGACACATTGTGTGCACCGCCGGGATCGCGGCGCTGCCGCCGGAGACGCAGATATCGATCTGGGCGCAAGTTGCAGACTTTGACGATTTCACGGAAGACGACATCTACGGCGAGCACGATTTCGGAGCTTTCAGAATGGAAGGCGTCCCGGAAAAGATTTTCTGGAAGATCGACTATTACGCTGACAAATCCTGCGCGACCGGCTCCGAAGATCCTGCCGATCCGGCACAGACGTTCAGCGTGCTCACCATCATGCTGGCGTCGGAGTATTGAGTCATGACCGCAGAAAACGCCGCCTTCAATCCCGCCGTCGCCGGCATCGCCATGGCCGTCGCCACCGCCGCCACCACCATCACCGACAACAGCACCAGCAGCAACAGCACCACCACCATCACCACCATGATGATGGAGAAATCGTAATGGACAACTACCGCACTGAACGGCTGACATGGCAGGGAATCGTTATCGAAGTCCGCTACGACCCGGACTGGCTTGAGTCTTACCGCGAGACCTACGGTTATCCCCTCGCCCATCTTGAAATCGAATCAATCACTCCGGCGAAGGCGCCGCTGCCGATGACCGAGACCGGCTACCGCTCATGGTTCGGAGCGCCTGCCGATTTGGAGTCAGACGGCGGCCCTGTCGAATTCGTGCGCCTGTGGCTCGAACATGAAGCCCGGTCCGATTCATGGAAAGCCGCGCAGGCAGAGCGCCGCCAGCTCACGCTTTTCTGATTTGTCCAACGGTAATCGCAGCCCGTCCGTCGTTTCCCGCGATGCGGACGTGCGGCCCAGCACACCGTGAAGATTGTCGTCACTCCTCCCGACACTTACTTACCGTGATTTTGGCGCGATACATCCGCCTTCTTTTTCCCACCCTTTCTCCTGGGCACGGCTTCGGGATAATTCCTGCGCCCGGCGGTTTCGGTGCCTCTGCTTTTCCGGTTCCTCCCGTAAATCGTCGGGTCCCTCCCGAAATGCGGCCCCTCGCCTTGGGAGCAGTATCCGCTCGCTTTTGGGGTGCCCCATCGAAGAGGGCAGAAAAAGGAGAAACACAGATGTATCTCAACACGATCCAAATCATCGGCTTTGTCGGAAAAGATCCGGAGCGACGCCAGCTTCAGGGCAAGGACGCCGCGTACACCGTCTTCTCGGTCGCCACGCAGCGTTCATGGAAAAACGCGCAAGGCGAGTGGCAAAAGCGGACCGAATGGCACCGCGTTGTGGCGTGGAGCAAGCTCGGCGAAATCGCTACCGCGCAGCTCCGCAGCGGCGATCACGTTCACGTCCAGGGCCGACTTGTCAGCAGCACATACGACAAGTACTACGGCAACGGCAAGAAACCGACTGTCGTGAAGCAAACGTTCTGGCAGGTTCGCGCCGACGCGATGCGCAAACTGAATCGGGCTGAATCACACCCCGGTTCAGCGCCCGGCGCTGCAAACCAAGGTCCGTCGAACGACGCAGACGCAGCCCCTTTCTGACATTCCCGCAAACCGGGGCCTCGGCATCCGCCGGGGCCCTTGTTTTATTTCAGCGCCCGAAACATCCCACTTTCGCGCGCATGGGCGCGTGGAGCACTTGACCGCTGCGCGCGCCCGCTAAATCGACAGCCCGTCCGCTGAACTCATCAGCGCGGAAGTTCAGCCCCGAACACTGCGCCGCGATTTTCTTTTTTTCCGTTTCCTTCTGTCTGTTGTCAATCCTTGGCTCAGTTTGCCGGACCTGCCGCCGTCGTCAACGGGCGCCCGCGCCAGGCAACCGTGTAACCCGTTGACCCCGGCGCCATACCGGTCCGGCCTTTTCCTCGTCATCGACCGCAACCAGGGAAAGGAAAAACCATGACCACTACGCAACCCGAACCGTTCCAAGAGCGGCACCGGCGGGCTCGTCACAGCCTTGCGTCCGGTCCCTCGCCGCGTGCCGCACTTCTTTTCGAACCTGCTCCCCGAAGGACATCTCCGCCCATATTTGGCAAAGCTGGCCGAGGTCAAGCCCGAGCGTGAATTCTTTTTGCTCGCCGTCCTGGGCGCCGACCTGCCCGGCGCGCTCGTCGTCACGCCGCTTGAAAGCGACGCGTATGAAGGCGACGCTCATGACGCCGCCGGCGGCGGCGATCATCATGATCGTCCCCCCAAAACCGCTCTGCGGTTTTCTCTCGCCGGCGTGCAGTTGAAGTTTTCCGCCGTCATGGAAGCTTCCGGCGGTCTCACGGTTCCAGCCGACGGCATGGGTGGCTCCTGGATTGTCAAACTTCCCTCTGCCCGCTTTCCCGCCGTCCCTGAAAATGAATTTGTCATGCTTGAGCTTGCGCGGCGCGTCGGCATCGCCGTGCCGCCCAATCGCCTGATCGATATGGCAAAAATAAAAGGACTGCCGGAAGAAACCCGGACGACGAGAGGCAACGCGCTTGCCGTGCAGCGGTTCGACCGCCTCCCCGGCGGCGACCCCGTTCACATGGAGGATTTCGCGCAGGTGTTCGGACTCTTTCCCGACGACAAGTACGGCCACCGCAGCTATGCCAATATCGCTTCCGTTCTCTGGGCGGAAAGTGGCGAGGAGGCCACCTACGAGTTTGTCCGCCGACTCGTTTTCTCCGTGCTGATCGGCAATGCTGACATGCATCTCAAGAACTGGTCGCTTCTCTATCCCGACCGGCGGACGCCCGTTCTGTCGCCGGCCTACGATTTTGTTGCAGCGCTGCCGTACATTCCCGGCGACACACTTGCCCTGGCTTTCGGCGGCAGCCGCAGTCTTAACGAAATCACAACCGACCAGATGCGGAGCTTTGCCGACACTGCAAGAATTCCGGCAAGCCCGCTCTGGCAGATTGCGGTCGAGACCGCAGAGCGCACGGTCGCGAGCTGGAAAATGCTCGAACTGGCGGACCGGCTCCCTAAAGAAATGCGTGCCTCCATCGACAAACAGATTCTGACGGTCGCCGCCACCATAAAGTGACGAGAAATGTCGGGACGACAAAGCGATTACAATTCCGTCTCTGACGATACTAAGCACAAATATCATCCTGAATATAAATGACAGGATCGACTGCGGTGCTTAGGCAGACCTTTTCAGACCGTCCGAAGGAGCGCTCGTCTACAAGCTGTTCATCGGCGCGCAGCATCACACGAACGTCAGCCAGGGACTGACCGATCAGGAAAACGATGTCGACCCCCACCCCGGGCACCACTCATTTCCTCGTTTAGTTAGTCCAATCGGCGACATTGACGGCGGGTGAGTCTTTTGTCCAACTTTGTAGGGACTCCATGCCAGCCGCTCCTCGAGATGCGCAATTCATTCGAACTTTTGCCGGATTCAGCGGCAATTTCCCGCAAGAATTTCGGGCTCGGTCGTTCTAGCAGAGAGTGGCGCGCGGGCCGCCAAAGGAGGCCATCGATGCAAATGACAGACGCAGAATACGATGGTTTGCTGGCTCGCTTGACAAAACTCGAAAAACAAATCCGGTTATCGAAAATTGTGGGGGCGCTGATTCTGCTGGCTGCGGTGCTTTCGCTTACGGCCAAGGTCACGGCGCAAGGTGACGCCGTCATCAGAGAGACGAAATCCCCGACCGTGGAAGCTCAGACGTTTTTGCTCAAGGATTCCGCGGGATACATGAGGGGTAAGATGACAGTCGATGGCGACCGTCATCCGATGCTGGACTTTTATGACCTGAGTGGAAAAGTAATATGGTCAACAGACAATCATGTGATCCCGACAAAATGATGCGGTAAGGTTCACTTTTTTTGCAGGGCGGGGACTATGGCGGAGAAATCCCTATCGCCATAGCCGGCCGCGATGGCTTTTTCGAAATCGGCGATGGCTGGGGCGGCGGTGTTCATGGCCACGCCGTGGCGCGCGCCTTCTTCGCGCGCGTACGCGAGATCTTTTGCCATCAGGCGCAGGACGAAATTGGGCGTGAAGTCTCCAGAGGCGGCGCGGGTGGTTAGGATTTTCAGCAGCGGACTGCCAGGGGCTCCGGCGGTTAGCACTGCAACCGATTTTTCTCTATCTAGTCCACTGGCGGTGAGCAGGGCCATCGCTTCGGCCAGTGATGCGGCTTGCACCCCGCAGAGAAAATTATTAATGAGCTTCAGGGTTGCGCCGCTGCCGATGGGACCGAGATGCAGTACCTCGCGGCTCATTACGACCAGGACGGGTCGCACGGCCGCCAGAGCTTCGGCGGAGCCTCCGACCAGAAAAAGCAATTCGCCGGCAGCGGCTTGTGGTTTCGAGCCGGTTACCGGAGCGTCGAGGAGTTCGCATTCGTGTTTCTGTGCGGCGGCGGCCAGTTCGTGAATCCATTGGACACTTGCAGTACTGGATTCGACGAGCCATGTGCCGGGAGCGGCTGCGGCTAGCGCGCCGGTTTCTTGATCTAGCCAGACGGCGCGCGAGGCGTTGTCGTCGGCGAGCATACTGATAATGATATCGGCGCGCCCGGCGGCATCGCGGGGAGTGCGGGCGACGTAGGCGCCGGCTTTCGCGAAGGGCGCGGTTTTTTCCGGATTGCGGTTGTACACGGCTAGCGGAAATCCCGCAGTGAGAACGCGCCCTGCCATTCCCCCGCCCATCAGTCCTAATCCTAGAATTGCTACACGCGGCTTGGTCATTGCCCGATTCACCTCAGTGGAATTACCCCTGTGAAATTAGCCCAGTGAAATAACTTCGATTAGTGCCGATTTGGCGGCGGCCACCTGCAACGGATTGCGCAGAGCGCGGCCGAAGCCTGCGAACTGAACTTGCATTACGTCTCCGGCGGCAAGACGAACGCCTTCGCCGAAGCTAAGACAATCGGCACCGAAGAAATGGACGTGCACGTCGCCAGCGCGGCGATGCGCTTCGTATTTGAAGTGATGGTGCTCCAGGTTGCGCAGGCTGTGGCACATTTCGGATTCGCCGGTGCGGATCTTTTTGCTCCAGAGCGTTTTGCCGCCGCGTTCAATCGTCACTGCTCCTTGGACAGAATCGAAAGCGGGATCAAGAGTGAGTTCCGGGCCTAGCGCGGGCGTGCGCAGCTTCGAGCCGGCGAGATTCAGATAATTCTTTTTTTCGAATATGTGGTCGGAAAATTCGTTGCCGCAGGCCATTGCGACACGATAGGGGCGGCTGTCGGCATCTATGACATAAATACCCGCGATTTCGGCTTCTTCGCCGCCATCTTCTGCGTATGGTGGAATTTGCAGGGGCTCATTGTGGGCCCGGAGGATTGTGCCGGTGCCTTTGTAAAACCATTCCGGGGGCGCGCCGATTTCGCCTGCGGCGGGGCGGCCTCCTGCTATCCCCCAGCGAAACATTTTCATACTGTCGGTGAGATCTTCGCTGGCGACCGCATGCATGTCCTGCCGATCGCGAGCGCTGCCGAGATGAGTGAGGCCTGTGCCGGAAACGAGGCAGCGACTTGGTTCGTCAGGATGATCAATAGCAGGGAGGATGCGCCATTCGGATTGGCCGGTGTAGATGGCATCGTATTCGAGCACCAGGTTCGAGAGTTTCTGTTGCACCAAGGCGGATAGCTTTACGCCGTTGGCGATGGCTTCCTGCGCCAGGGCATAGATGGATGCGGCCTGGTGGAGCAGGCGGAGGTGCGGCTCTTCAACGACGGCTACTGCGCGGTCTCTGTCTGTTGCGATTTGAATTAGTCTGGTCATGCTATGCGGCTCACTCGATCACCTCGAATTTTGCGAGGGCTTTTTCGTTTACGGTGAGGCCCAGGCCGGGAAGATTATCGTCCAAGTCCACGAAACCGTCTTTGGCTTTCGGTTCACCTTCGAAGATATACCAGAAAAGTTCGTTGCCGACTTCGACGTCCACGATGGGGAAATATTCGGCCATGGGGGAATTCAGGCTGGCCATTACGACGTGGTAGTTGTGCATCTGTCCGGCGTGGGGGATGACTGGAACGGAATACGATTCGGCGAGTGCGCAGATTTTGCGGGCTTGGGTGATGCCGCCGACGCGGTTGGTGTCGAATTGAATGTAATCCACCGCGCGGGCTTGGAGCAGGTCGCGGAAACCGTATTGCGTGAATTCGTGTTCGCCGCCGGCGATGGGAATGCGCGCGTAGGATTTCAGTTCGGCATAGCCTTGGATGTCGTCGGGGATCACCGGCTCTTCGAGCCAGCGAAGATTGAAGGGTTCGAGGAGCGGCAACATGCGTTTCGCGTAGTCGAGAGTCCAGCCCATATAGGCGTCGGCCATTACGTCAATGGCATCGCCTAGGGCTTGGCGGACTGTTTTGACGAGGTCAACATTTTGCTGCATGCCTGCGGCGCCGTCGGTGGGACCCCAGCCGAAGCGCAGTTTCATGGCGCGATAGCCTTCTCTTTTGTAGCGCTTGGCTTCGGCGGCCAGTTCGCTGAGTTCGATGCTGTAGAGGCGGCTGGCGTAGACGGGGATACGCGGTTTGGTACGGCCGCCGAGAAGGCGGAAGACGGGTTGCTTGGCGGATTTGCCGAGGAGATCCCAGAGGGCGATGTCCACGGCGCTGATCGCGGCCATGCCGATGCCTTTGCGGCCGAACGCCATCGTTTTGCGGTACATATGTTGCCAGAGGAATTCGATGTTCCAGGGATCGGCGCCGATCAGCAGCGGCCTCAGATAGAGGTCAATCACTTGTTTGGTGATGGGTGGGGCTAGGGCAGCGTTGCCGATACCGACGTGGCCGTCGTCGGTGAAAATTTCTACGATCAGCCATCCGTGGAATGTGAAAGTTTGCATGGAGGCTTCCGGAAGCGTGAGCAGATCCATGGGATTAGTGCAGAAATGCGGGGGCAAGGGAACTGTCTTGCCGCGCCAGCGCACTGCTCTTGTGCGAATTTCTTTAATCTTCATATAACTCCTTCATGAGTTGCTTTCTGTTGCTGGGGTTTGCGCCATATTCAGCGGGGCGACTTTGGGCACGGCGATTAGTATCACGAGAAAAGCGACTACGTGAAATGTGGCGGCTAGCTGGAAGACTGTAGCGTAGCCGAAGCCGTGATCGAGCAGGTTGCCGGCTAATTCGCCGAAAAGGATTCCGCCGATGGCGCCGCCGAAACCGATCATGCCGGCTACTGCGCCTACTACGCTGCTGGGAAAAAGGTCCGTGGGAAGAACCATCACAAGTGTGGACCAGGATTGCTGGCCGAAATACGCGAGGCTGAAAATCGCGATGGCCCAGGCGATCGGAGCGCGGGTGACGAACAGGATGAGCGGCATTACGGCGGCGCTTAGGCCCAAGGCGACTTTGCGGGCTACGTTCACGGAGAATTTTTCGCGGACGAGATAGCTTGAGAACCATCCGCCCAGGAGGCATCCGATGCCTGCGGCGGCGTTGGGGATCCAGGCTACCGCGCCTACGGCTTTGATGTCGAAATTGCGGGCGTCGTAGAGATATTTTGGCAGCCAGAAAAGATAGAAATACCAGGCGGCATCGCTCAGGAATTTTGCGGCGACTATGCCCCAGGTTTCTTTGAAGCGGAGTAGATCAAGCCACGCGATTTTCTTTGTAGTGGCGATGATTGACGGATCGGCCGGTGGCGGAATTTTTTCGCGTTCTGGCGCAGTGAGTTGCGGATGCTCGGCTGGCGGGAAGTATGATGCGCGCCACCAGGTTGTCCAGAGCAGCCCGAGCGCGCCCGTGGCGAAAAAGATCCAGCGCCAATTTGCGTATGTGAGAATGAGCGCGATCAGCGGCGGCGCGACCACGGCTCCCACCGCTGTGCCTCCGTTGATGATGCCCATGGCCGTGGCGCGTTCGTGCACTGAAAACCATTCGGCTACGGCGCGGGTGGACGCGGGGAAGCCGCCGCCTTCGCCCATGCCCAGCGCGAACCGGCTGATTGCCAGCATCGTGAAAGTGAGGGCGAGGCCGTGGCTGGCGCACGCTAGTGACCAGAAAATCATTATTACCGTAAAGCCCAGACGCGTGCCCAGAGCGTCCGCGAGTTTGCCGCCGCCGGCGTACATGAATGCGTAGGCGAGCAGGAACGCGGATTGCAGATTCGAGAATTGCACGTTGGTGAGTGGAATGTCTTTGCTGATGGCTTTGATCGCGACGGGGAGAGTTTGGCGGTCGAGATAGCTGATGGCGATCGCGGCGCTTACTAGGATTGCGATTCGCCAGCGCAACATTCGAGGCTCCCTGGGGATTGCTTGCGCAAAAATGGCGCACTGAAGTGCGCCGCTACGACGGCCAAGTCAAATTCCAATTCAAATTCAAAGGCGCCCAGCTAAAGCTGGCCGCTACAAATTCAAAAACAGAGTTAGCTGCTTCGTCTCGTTCCGCAATTCATTCACGGGAATCTAGTGATTGTCGCGAGCGACGGGGGCGCCGCTTTTGCCTACGAGAAAATCGAGATCGGCGCCCAGATGCGCTTGTTGCACGTGCTCGGTGTAGAGCTTTACGTACCCGCGGGCGGGCACGGGCGGCGGAGTCCACTGCGCACGCCGCGCCTTTAGAATGGCGTCATCCACATTTAGCCGAATGCTTCGGCCGGGAACGTCGAGCGTGATCGTGTCGCCAGAGCGCGCCAGAGCGAGCGGTCCGCCCGCTGCGGCTTCGGGGGAAGCGTGCAGCACCACCGTGCCGTAGGCCGTGCCGCTCATGCGCGCATCAGAAATGCGCACCATGTCCTTCACGCCTTTGCGCAGAACTTTCGGCGGCAGCGGCATGTTGCCCACTTCCGCCATTCCGGGATAGCCGCGCGGCCCGCAATTTTGCAGAACCATCACGCAGGTTTCGTCAATGTCCAGATCTTCCTGATCAATGCGCGCGTAAAAATCCTCAATGGAATTGAAAACCACGGCGCGGCCGGTGTGTCGCAGCAAGTGCGGGCTGGCCGCGGAAAGTTTGATGACCGCGCCATCGGGCGCGAGATTGCCGCGCAGCACCGCGATGCCGGAATTTTCTTTGAACGGCTTTGCGAAAGTGTGAATTACTTCGCGATTCCAGCAAGGAGCTTCGGATACGTTGCGCCAAATCGTTTGTCCGTTCACGGTCAGCGCGTCGCGATCCAGCGCCCCATTTTCACCCAGCTCGCGCAACACAGTGGGCAACCCGCCCGCGTAGAAAAAATCTTCCATCAGGTAAGTGCCGGAGGGCTGCAGATTCACCAAACAAGGTAGATGCGACGCCAGCGTATCGAATTCAGCCAGCGTCAGCGGCACGCCGATGCGCCCAGCAATAGCGATCAGATGAATCACAGCGTTGGTAGAACCGCCGATCGCAGCATTGGCGCGAATCGCATTCTGGAATGCGGCGCGCGTCAGAATTTGCGACATGCGCAGATCTTCCTTCACCATTTCCACAATGCGGCGGCCGGTGAATTGCGCGAGAGTGTGGCGGCGCGCGTCCACGGCGGGAATCGCGGCGTTTCCCGGCAAGCGCCATACCGAGCGCTTCGACCATGTTGGCCATCGTCGAAGCCGTGCCCATCGTCATGCAGTGGCCTTGGGAGCGATGCATGCAGCTTTCGGCTTCGAAAAATTCCTCGAGCTTCATTTGCCCCGAGCGAACTTTTTCCGACATTTGCCAGACGCCGGTGCCGGAGCCGATATCGTGTCCCTGAAATTTTCCGTTGAGCATGGGCCCGCCGGAAAGTCCGATGGTGGGCAGGTCGCAGGACGCGGCGCCCATTAACAGAGAAGGCGTAGTTTTGTCGCAGCCCATCAGCAGGACGACGCCGTCAATCGGATTGCCGCGGATGGATTCTTCCACGTCCATGCTGGCCAGATTGCGGAAGAGCATTGCGGTGGGGCGCAGCAGAGTCTCGCCGAGAGACATCACCGGGAATTCCAGCGGAAAGCCGCCCGCTTCCCACACGCCGCGCTTTACCCATTCGGCGATTTCGCGGAAGTGCGCGTTGCAGGGCGTGAGTTCGGACCAGGTGTTGCAGATGCCGATTACCGGGCGGCCGTTGAACATGTCCTGCGGCCAGCCCTGATTTTTCATCCAACTGCGGTAGAGGAAACCGTCGCGGTCTTTGCGGCCGAACCATTCCTGGCTGCGCAGTTTTTTCGTGGTCATGAGTGCGAATCTCCGCGCCGGGTAAGGCGCAAAATATTTTGTGGCACTGTGCCCAATGTTGGCATCAACTGAAAACGTTTACTCCTGCGCTGCTGACAGCCTTTGACAATTTTTTTAGACGGACATCTCCGCGTGAGGATTCCACGGCATGTGCAGTTCGCCGAAACAAATCCGCCGTGCGGCAGTATCCCATCGCATCGGCACGAAACAAAACGCAGCAATCATATCGCAAAATGAATCAGGTGGCTGCGCCAAGTCAAAGGCGAGTGCGGCGGTGCGCAGTCGGTGGAGGGGCCTCAAACCCCACCTTAGGAAACCGATGATGAGCCTGAGACGTTGACAGGCCGCGACCAGCGGCTTCCTCGTAGATCTTTCCATGCAGCGCCGTCGGCGTAGCGTTCCGGATAGAGAGCTTTGGAGCGCGGGTCTTCGGCGACATCGAGTTGCAGGACCATCCATTTTGGATAGGGGACGCCGGGGTCGGATACAGCGTCAAGCTGGCGCATGTCGTCGGGCGCGAGCTGCAGATCAACCGCGGCAATATTGTCTTCCAGTTGATCGAGCTTTCTGCGCGGCGACGATTACGCTGCTGACGGCGGGGCGCTGCCAGCGTCCAGGAAAGTGCTACGCGTGCCGGACTCACTTGATGCCGCGCCGCAATTTCTTTCAGCGTATCCACTACGCGGTAGCTCATATCTTTATCGAATGGAACGAACGCACCTGCTTCCGCGAAACGCGTAGCCGGCGGGAGTTGGGTTGGTGCGAGTGTATTTGCCGGAGAGGAAGCCGCCGGCGAGCGCGACTCCAAACCAGGATGCCGATATTGTGATATTCGGCAAACGACTGGAATTCGTATTCGAGACCGCGGCCGACAAGGCTGTAGTACATCTGCGCTGTGACGAATTTTTCCAAAGCGAGATTTTGCTGGAGCATCAGCGCGGTGGCGGCTTGCCAGGACATGTAATTGGAGAGGCCGATGTAGCGGACTTTTCCCGGCGCACGAGATCGTCGAGCGTACGCAGGGTTTCTTCGAGCGGCGTGTTGCTGTCCCATCCGTGAATTTGGTAGAGGTCGATGTAGTCGGTTTGCAGGCGGCGGAGGCTGTCTTCGACTTCGCGCAGGATATTCACGCGCGTGGCGCCGCTGTGATTCAAGTTTTCGCCCATGGGGAGGCGGACTTTGGTGGCGAGGACGATTTCCTTGCGCACGCCCTTGAGCGCATTGCCGACGAGAATTTCGCTTTCTCCCAGGCTGTACACGTCCGCGGTATCAATGAAGTTGATACCTTTGTCGAGGGCGAACTTCACCATGCGCGTGGTGGCTTCCTGATCGAGATTGCCCATGTTCATCTTGCCGCCGAACTGCATGGTGCCCAGGGCTACTTCGCTGACGATGAGTCCGGTGTTGCCTAGTTTTCTGTATTTCATTTATTTTGCTCCTTCCGCAAGGAAATGGCATTGCTTTGCGAGTTTGGCCCGTACACCGCGAGATTGTGAAACAGGGCCGGTTTAATTAGCGGAGATGATTATAGTCCGGGCGAATCGTGACATCTAGCGTCGGGGATTTTCTTGCTGGGGCATCGGAGCATGGCGCACATCGGGCCGAATGTTTTAACAAGCTTGTTGACGAAATGCGATGCGGCGGACAGACTATCTTTGTCGGCAAAGTTGTTCGGGAAAGTGAAGACGGAGGTCGCTCAGGAGACTTTAAACATGGCCTGTTTCTCGCGTTACGGATTTAATTTCAGAAAAACCTTGGGCGTCGTGGTCTTTGCGGTGGCTTGTGCGGCAATTGCGCTGCTGTCCGGTGTGAACGCGACGGGCGCCGCGGCAGCAGCAGCAGCGCAGAAAACGCTGCAAGTTTATTTTGTGGATGTGGAGGGGGGGCAGGCGACTTTGTTTGTTACGCCTGAGGGGCAATCTTTGCTGATTGATACGGGGTGGGACGGCAACAAGGGCCGCGACGCGGATCGGATTGTGGCGGCGGCGAAGTTGGCAGGGCTCAGCAAGATTGATTATGTGCTGATCACGCATTTTCATGAGGACCACGTGGGCGGGGCGCCGCAACTGGCTGCGCGCATTCCCATCGGCGCGTTCATTGACCATGGTGAGAACCGCGAGGGCACAGACGCGCCGACCGTGCAGGTTTGGCAGGCGTATCAAGCGCTGCTCGCGACCGGAAAATACAAGCGCATCACAGCGAAGCCGGGCGACGTGCTGCCGATTCAGGGAATGCACGCTACGGTGATCAGCGCGGACGGAGCGTTGATTGGCAAGCCGCTGCCCGGAGCCGGACAAGCGAATGCGGCTTGCAAGGAATCGGAGACGCGTCCCGCGGACAAAACGGAAAATCTGCGTTCGCTGGGCACTTTCATTACTTTCGGGAAGCTGCGAATTTTGGATTTAGGCGACCTTACCTGGGACAAGGAAATGGAATTGATGTGCCCGGTGAATAAATTGGGCCACGTGGATGTGTACATCGTCTCGCATCATGGCTGGCAGCAGAGCAGCAGTCCGGCATTGGTGTATGGCATTGCGCCGCGCGTGGCGATCATGGACAACGGTGCGAAGAAGGGCGGGACGCCTTCGACGTGGGACATCATTGAGAAGTCGCCGCATCTGGAAAACTTGTGGCAGGTGCATTTTTCGGATGAAGGCGGGCCAGGGCACAATGTTCCTGCGGAATTCATTGCCAATCCGCCGGGCCCGGACGCGGGAAATTATCTGGAATTGATTGGCTATGCGGATGGCGGCTTCGATGTATTCAATTCGCGCACACAGGAAACCAAGCACTACCCAGCGCAGTTAAGTTTCTGACGGCTATGTTGACGCGGGAGTGATCGGCTCGGGGATTGGTTCGATGCGGCCGAGCCAGAAGACATAGCCTGCTATGCCTGCTAGAAGGAACGCAGTGGCCACGACGAAGATCCAGGCGAATGCGTTGGCGGCGAATAAATACGCGGTGACGATCGGAGCGGCGATGGCCGACAATTGATTTCCGAAATTTAGTATTCCACCTAGTGTGCCTACGCTTCCTTCCGGAGCAATCAGCGACGGAATAGACCAGCCCACCGGCGCCGCAGCGGCAAGTCCGCCGAGAGAAATGCTGATCCAAAAAATCGCGGTGATGGGGGTGTGCGCGTGCACTACCCCGAGGATGCCGAGGCCGAAAGCTGTGCCTCCGACTAATACGAATTGGCGAACCAGAGAGGCATCGCGTCCGCGATGAATGAGCGCGTTGACCAGCCAGCCGCCAATCAGCAGATCGGTGAAAGTCGCGAACAGCCAGGGCACGCTCGAATACAGCACGGAGTGCAGCAAATTTACGTGCAGGGCCGTGGAAAGATAGCTGGGCAGCCAGGTGAGCAGCAGATAGAAAGTGTAATTGTAGGCGGCGAAGCCGAGGACCAGGCCCTGGACTTTGCGTTGGCTCAACAGGTAAGCGATCGACGCGCTTGGCGTGATTTTGCCGTAGCCTTCCGTTTGCGCGCCGCCTTGCAGGATGAGTTCGTGTTCGACGGCGGTGAGAGATTTATCTTCGCTGGGATTGCGGTAGAGCCAGAAGAAGAGGATGAAATAAAGAAAACTGAGAATGCCGGTGGCGGCAAAACTCCAGCGCCAGCCGAAGTGAATCAGCAGCAGGCCGAGCAGCGGCACTCCGGCGGCGGGACCGAATTTCGAGGCGGCGTCGAAGATGGCGGTGGCTAGGCTGCGTTCGCGCCCTGGAAACCAGTAGCCGACAGCTTTGGAATTGCGCGGGAAAGGTGGGAGCTTCGCCGACTCCGAGTAACAGGCGCGCGACGAAAAAACTTCCCACGCCGGTCGCGGCTGCGGCGCCGAAGCAAGCGACGCTCCAGAGGAGAGTGCTGATGCGGCCGACTAATTTCACGCCGAAGCGATCGAGTAGCACGCCGCAGGGGAGCTGCAATGCGGCGTACGTCCAGCTATAAGCGCCTAAGAGGTAACCGAATTGTACTGCGCTGATGCCGAAGGCTGCGTGCAGAGCATCTTGGGAGACCGAGATGTTTACGCGATCGAAATAGTTTATGAGCACACCCAGTCCCAGCACGCCGGCAATCACCCAACGCCTGCGGGGTAGCGGCACGAATTCGTCGCGAATTGTGCGGTGCGGTTCTGGTCCAGGATGATCCATGTCGCAGTTGGGAGGCGCTTTCGCCGGGTGAGATTGTAGTCGAGCCAGGTTGCCGCAGGTGAAAAATGCTGCGCCACAAGACCGTCCCACCCTACACCGGCGGTTTTGCTCGACGTTGCGGCCGGTTAGTTTTATGACCTTGCAGCCTTTGCAGTTCGGCCACCTTCGTGAGACTCCTGAGGCGACCTTTGATTTTCGTCGCGAATTGAGCTTTAGCTCGCTCTTCTTATCCCGTACGTATTTCTACGTATTTCTACGAATAGTCAGCAATCGCCGATTGTGTTAGCGTGGGTCGGGGCAAAGTTGAAGCCCGATATAGGGACGCATTATGCGATGCACGATCCAATCCAGGAATTCCACCCTTCCCCAGCATCGGCCCGGCCTGCCCACCCCAAATCAATCGCTAGCGAAACAAAATCGAAAGCCAATGCAAGTCATTGAAAATAATCAACAGCGATCTAAATCAATCGCTCGTTTTTGTCGTGTTTTTTCCGATTGCGGGGGTAATTCCATTCGCGACGACAATGGCGTGCTAAGCGATTCGGTCTTTCGAGAGGACTGTAGTATTTATCGGCGAAGGGAATCAAACAGTTATAATATGACGCTCGGGGTTCGGCTCCGCTCCGGCAAATTCATATATGAATCGAAAAGACAGAGTTTTTGCTGCGGTGGACCTTGCAGTCGCGGACATTCCGGATGGCGCGACAGTCATGTTCGGCGGATTCGGCGGCGCGGGATTTCCCAATAATTTAATTCAGGGGTTGGCGCGGCGGGGCGCGCGGAATTTGAGCGTGATCAGCAATAATTGCGGCACGGGAGACGGCGAGCTGGGGATTCTTTTCAAGCACCGGCAGATCCGCCATGTGGTGGCGGCATTTCCAGGGCCGGGCGCGACATATTTTCAACAGCAATTCGACGCAGGGGAAGTGGAGCTGGAACTGGTGCCGCAGGGAATTTTGTGCGAACGGATGCGCGCGTTTGGCGCTGGGATTCCGGCGTTTTATTCGCCAGTGGGAGTGGGGACGGACGTGGCGAAAGGCAAGGAAGAGCGCGTGATTCGAGGGAAGCGCTATATTTTGGAGCAGGCGCTGGGCGCGGATTATGCGTTTATCAAGGCGATCGCGCCGATCGCATGGGAAATCTGGTGTATCGCAAGGCGGCGCGGAATTTTAATCCGATCATGGCGACGGCGGCGAAGGTCACGATTGTTGAGGTGGACGAAGTAGTGGAGACCGGGACGCTGGATCCGGAAACGATTGTGACGCCTTCGATTTTCGTGGATCGCATCGTGGTGGCGAAGGGAATTCACAATGCTTAAAGCGCGGCTGACGCGAGAGCAGATCGCTGAACGCGCGGCGCTGGAATTGCCGGATGGCGCTTACGTGAATTTGGGCTGGGGAATTCCGAACTTGATTGCGGCGTACGTGCCGAAAGATGTGGTGGTTTATTTTCACAGCGAGAATGGAATTCTGGGGATGGGGCCGCGGGCGAAGGCGGGCGAGGAAGATTATGATCTGGTGGACGCGATGAAGGTGCCGGTGACGCTGGTTCCTGGCGCGGCTTATTTTTCGCAGGTGGATGCGCATGTGATGACGCGGGGCGGGCATCTGGACATTTGTATTCTGGGCGGACTGCAGGTTTCGGAGCGCGGCGATTTGGCGAATTGGCGCGTGCCGGGCGCGAAAGGCGCGGGCGGAATTGGCGGCGCGATGGATATTTCCGTTGGCGCGCAGAAATTGATCGTGACCATGGAGCATAATGCGAAGGATGGGCAACGGAAAATTGTGAAGACGTGCAATTATCCGCTGACGGCGATCGAGTGCGTCAATACGATTATTACGGATTTAGCGGTGATTGACGTGACGGCGGAAGGGTTGGTGCTGCGCGAGGTGGCGCCGGGATTTACGCCGGAGGAAGTGCAGCAGCAGACCGAGCCGAAATTGCGCTATAGCGGGAAAGTGCCGGAGATGGCGATAGCGAAAGAAGTGAGCGCGAGATTTTGTTGCTGCGACATTCGGAGTATGATTTTCTGACCATGGAAAACGGACAATCGAACGGAAGAAGCCGCCGACTTATTGGATCGGCGAAGGCGGCGGATGGCTGCTGCGCCACGTGGTGAGCGGCCTTGCGGCGACGGGCATTACGCCAAACATGTTTACGTTTTTGGGCCTGGCGGTGAATTCGTGGGCTGCGGCGCTTTTTGCGATGGGGATGTTTCGGCAGGCTGCGGCGGTTTTATTTCTTGCGGGATTTTTGGATATGGCGGATGGTCAAGTGGCGCGGCGCGTGGGGCGCGTGACGGCGTTTGGCGCGTTTCTGGATTCGACGCTGGACCGCTATTCGGATTTGGCTTTGTACATGGGATTGGTGGTGCATTACACGCTGATCGGGCGGCCATTTTATATGGCGCTCGCGGCCGTGGCGATGGCGAGTTCGTTCATGGTGAGTTATGCGCGCGCGCGGGCGGAGTCGATTATTCCTTTTTGCAAAGTGGGATTTATGGAGCGGCCGGAGCGGCTGGTGCTGCTGATCATGGGCGGCGCGTTTAATCGCATGGCGCAGGTGCTGTGGGTGATCGCGGCGATTTCGACGATTACGGTGATTCATCGCGTGGTTTATACGTGGCAGGAGTTGCGCGCGGGGCGGTCTTTGCCGGCGGCGAGCGAGACGCAGATTTCTTAAGGCGACGTGCGCGCTGATTTGGCGCGAAAAGTTTTAGAACTTCTGTACTGGATTTTCCTTCAGCGATTCTTCCACTGGGGCCGACACAATTTCCTGCACACGCTGCCGTAAGCGCGTCCACGTCGCCGCGCGCGATCTGGGTCGTGTCAATCGTATCGTGAATGTAGACCGTGATTTTTTCCGGATGCAGCATCCAGTGGCCGGTTTGGAAGAATTGGTAGGAGCCGACCATGCTTACGGGCACGATGGGAATTCCGAATCTCTGCGCGATGCTGAAGATACCTTTTTTGAAGGGCTGGACGTGGCCGATCGCGGGTGCGCGAGCCTTCGGCGAAAGCGATCAGGCTGACGCCGGAATCGAGCGCGGCTTTGGCGCGCTGCGTCATGATTTCCAGGCCTTCGCGGCTGGGCGCATCGGGGACGGGAATATTTCCGAAGCGGCCCATCATCCAGCCGTAGACCGGGACTTTGAAGTGCGATTCGAGTTCGAAGCCGCGCAGGAATTGCGGAATGGCGGAATAGATGACGAACGGGTCGAAGAGATTTACGTGATTGCAGATGAAGATGCTGGTGCGAGTGGGGTCGAAACCCGGAGCGCGGCGGACTTCGAAGCGCGCGCCGGCGAGGCGCAGAATGTTGCGGAAGAAGACGCGCTGGGGCCAATCGTTTCTTCTGGGATCGATGACTGCCCCGATTGCGATGAGAATAGTGCCGACTACAGCGAAATGAATCCCACTGAGCGCCCATAGCAATGCGGAGCGGACGTTGAGGTAGGCGTGTTTCATACGATCACGTCCAGCGCGGCGGGGAGAATTTCCAGGGACTGGCATTCGAGGCGCATGCTTTCGCCGTCTACCATTACGTTTACCGGGCCGGTGAGTTCGAAATCGATGCGCTTGGTGGCTGCGCGAGATGCGCTGCGATGATTGATGTGCGTGCCGGTGAAGAGGCGCGGGAGAGTCCAGATCAGGCCGAGGCGGCCGATAGGGCCCCAGCGGACGTACTCGATCAGGCCGTCTGTCGGGTTTGCGTGCGGAGCGATCAGCATGTGGCCGCCGGTGAATTTGCTGTTGTTGAAGGAGAGGAATAACGCTGGGTCGCGATCGAATTCTCTTGCTTCGGCCACGCGGTGCGGGAATGCGAGATGTTCGAGCTGCACCAGGCGCGTGAAGACGCCCAGGATGTAGCCGAGTTCGCCCCAGCGTTTGAAGCGGCGGTTGGCGGTTTCGGCGACGTCGGCGGGAAAGCCTAGCGTGAGGAGATTCAGGAAATAGAGTTCGCCTTGCGGCGTGGCGGAGGCGAATTACGTCGCAGAGGCGGCGGGAGTTTTTTTGCAGCCTTCGATGGTGTGTTCAACGCCGCGCTTGGTGAAATCTTTCAGGAAGGAATTGCCGGTGCCCAGCGGAAGTAGGCCGAGCGTGGGACGATCCTGACTTTTGGCGGCTGCGGCCGGGAAAAGTCCGTTGACGATTTCGAAGGAGGTGCCGTCGCCGCCGACTGCCAGGAAATTGCGGGTTCCTTCGCGCATAGGCTTGGCGTGCGATTTCCGTGGCTTCTCCGGCGCGGGTGGTGTGCGTTACGGTTACGGCGATTCCTGTTTGGCGAACTCTTTCCAGCATGCCGGCGGCGAGGTGGCCGGATTTTCCGCCGCCGGCTGCGGGATTTACGATGGCTAGGAATTGCGTGGTCACTGGCGCAAATGCTCCGGCTTCGTTGGTGAGGTGAAGATCACAGCGTCACCACGGCGGAGCGATCGCGGCTTTGGCGGATTTGTTCGGCTAGTTCGGCGCGCTTTATTTTCAGGGAGGCGGTTAGAGGGAAATCGCGATCCCAGGACAGATAGCCGCTGATGCGTTTGTAATTCAGGAGGCGGCGATTGCGTTCGGCGACGTCTTTCACGAGCGCTTCGGTGATTTCTGGTGCGGTTTCGGGATGCAGGACGAGGAGGAGTTGTTCGCCTAGCATGGTGCGGACGGGCCAGAGATAATTTGCGGCGAAGACGCAGAATTCTTTTACCGGAAGGCCGGCGAAATAGGTTTCGACATCTTCGGGATAAATATTTTTGCCTTCCTCGGTGACGATCATGTTTTTTTTGCGGCCGAAGAGTTGGAGATGGCCGGAGGGATCGAGGCGGCCGAGGTCGCCGGTCATGAGCCAGCCGTCCACGATGGTTTCGGCGGTCATTTCGGGATCGTCGAGGTAGTGGGACATTAGGGTGCGGCTGCGCACGGTGACTTCGCCAATTCCTTCCGCGCCGGGATTTATGATTTTCACTTCCATGCCGGGGAGCGGCTTGCCGACCGTGTCGCCGCGGAACGGTTTCAGATCATTGACCGTGATCACGGTGCCGGCTTCGGTGCAGCCGTAGCCATTGCCTACCGGGATTCCCAGATCGTAGAAAAATTGCAGCGTTTCGGGTTCGGTGAAAGCGCCGCCTACGAACAGAGCGCGCAAGCTGGCCGCCGAACGCTTGGTGAACTTGCGGAAGCAGGGCGCGGCTGATTTTCAGGTGGGGGCGGCGGCGGGTCAAGCGCGCGATTTGTGGCGATCAGCGCGTTCAGAATTTGCGCTTGCCGTGGCGGCAAGATCGGCGAAGCGTTGCCGCAGGCCGCGTTCTAGATTTTTCAGGATCATGGGCACGAGGGCCATGTAGGTGATTTTGTATTTCGTGAAGGCTTCGCGAATGAATTCCGGGCGCAGGGTGCGCAGGTGAACGACTGTGGCGCCGCAGGTGAAAGGGCCGATGAAGCCGACCATGAAATCGATCGCGTGATTTGTGGGGAGGATGCTGAGGTAGCGCACGCCGGGCCAGAAGGGATAGAGCGAGGTGAGCGCGATGCACTGCTCGAGGTAATTTTCGTGAGTGAGGACGCAGCCTTTGGGGCGGCCGCCGGTGCCGGAGGAATAGACGATGCAGGCGGGATCGTTGCGCTTGCGCGGGATGAATGTCGGGCTCGGCCTCGGCGCGAAAATGTTCCCAGCGATGCGCGCCGGCGAGATCGGCGTTTGTGGGGGCTTCGGTTACGAGCACTGTGCGGGCTGCGAGATTTTTGAATTGTTCGGCTTGGGTGATGGCGCGCCAGAGATGATATTCGATGACGAGAAATTCGGCCTGGGAATGCGCTAAGAGTTGCAGTTGTTCGGCGGCGGTGAGTTTGTAATCGAGCGGGACCAGCACGCCGCCGCAGAAGAAAATCGCGTAGGCCGAAATCAGCCACTTGGACTGATTGGTCATGATGATGGTGGCGCGTGTGCCGGCTTGGAGTCCGGCATTTTGTAGTCTGCTCGCCAGAGGGAGCGCTTGCTCTTTGAATTGGCGATACGTGAGGCGCGCGTTTTCGCGTTCGCGATCGGCTTCGATCAGGCAGATTTCGTCCGGCCAGCGATCGAGCGCGGCGCGCAGCGCTTCGCCGAGCGAATTGTATTGGCGGAGATCCAGCATTACAGGCGTGATTGAATCCGTTGGGCGAGGGTGCGGAAGTCGCTTACGCCCTGGAGTTCGTAGTCGGGGAGCTCGATTTGGAAATGCTGTTCGATGCGGGTGAGGAGATCGAGGGCCTGGAGACTATTGATGCCGAGCTTTTTGAAGAAATCGTCGTCGGGCGCGAGCTGATCGCGCTGGACTTTGAAATGTTCGGCGGCGAGGCGCAGGACTTCGTCGGTGGTTTTGTCTATGGTGTTCATCGTCTTTCTATCTTGCCATAATTTTCGCTTGGGTCTGCATGGTTGCTGCGCGGCGGCTAGGGGAGATAGGGCAGCGCGTCGGTGCTTTCGACGAATTTGCGCAGGCCGGCATCTACTGCGGGGCGCATGAAAAGGTCGCAAAAGATGTCGATTTCGCGGCGGAGCTCGTCGTGGGGGATCGGCTTGATGAATTTTTTGGCGGCGATGGCGGTGCCGCGATCGAATTTTTTTAGCTGCGCGGCGGTGGAGCGGGCTACGCGGAGGGCGTCGCCTTCGGCTGCTACTTGACTGACTAGGCCGACGGATTGCGCTTTCGCGGCGTTGATGCTGCGGCCGGTTAGGAGCAGGTCGCGGACTACGGCGTTTCCGAGGTCGCGTTTGAGGCGCGGGATGCCGCCGAAGCCGGGAATCAGGCCCAGGCGGAACTCCGGGAAACAGAAGCGCGTCATTTTGTCGGCAACGATTAGATCGCAGGCTAGCGCTAGTTCGAAGCCGCCGCCGAAGGTGACGCCGTGAACGGCGGCGATGGTGGTGAGCGGCGCTTCGTCGAGGGTGTTCATCACGTAGTGGATGCGTTCGAGGAAATCGCGCAGGCCGGCGAGGCGTTCGTCTTTCGGAAGCGATTGGGCTACGCGATAGGTTTCGCGGAGATCGGCGCCGGCGCAAAAACCTTCTTTGCGCGTGCTCTGGATGATCAGCGCGTGGGATTCGCGCTGCAGCGATGGGAGAGCGGCGACGAATTTTTCGAGCTCGGCTAGCGTGGCACGGCCGATTTCGTTGCAGGGGGCGCGGTCGAGGGTTAGTTCGACGGTGCCGTCGAGCACGTGCCACGAAAGTGTTTCGCCTTGAAAGATGTTCATGAGGATTTCTTCTGGTAGAGCGCTTCGATTTCGTTGGCGAAGCGCGCGGTGATGGCGTCGCGTTTTAGTTTGCCCATGGTGGTGAGCAGGCCGGTTTCCATGGTGAAGGGTTCGGGGACTAGGTGGAACGCGCGAATTTGTTTGTAGTGGGGTTGCGCGGCGTTTACGGCTTCGATGGCGGATTGAATTTGTTGGTCGGTTAATTTGCTTGCGCCGTTGGTGGCGTTGGGCGTGACGAGGGCGGCGAGGAAGCTGCGTTGATTGCCGATGAGGACAACCTGCTGCGCTTCGCGCAAATGTTGCGCGAGTTTTTCTTCGATTGGTTCGGGCGCGATGTTGTGGCCGGAATTCAGGATAATCAAGTTCTTAATACGGCCGGTGATGCGCCAGTTGCCGTTTTCGTTGGTTTCGCCCTGATCGCCGGTGTGGAACCAGCCGTCTTGCAGGGCTTTTGCGGTTTCCGCGGGACGCTGCCAGTATCCGGAAAAAATATTCGGGCCGCGGACCAGGATTTCGCCGTCGTCGGCGCGTTTCATTTCTACGCCGGGGATTGCCGGGCCGACGAAGCCGGGTTCGACGTGGCCGGGATCATCGGCGGTGCAGATGGCGGTGGTTTCGGTGAGGCCATAGACCTGCAGGACCGGGATGCCGAGCATCATGAAAAAAAGCTGGGTTTCGATGGCTAGCGGAGCGGAGCCGCAGAGCAGAGGCTTTCAGGTTGGGGCCGATACTTTTGCGGATTGCCGGGAACATGAGGGAATTGCCGAGCGCGAGCCAGAGGGAATCGGCGAACTTGGTTTGTTTATTGTGGCGGCGCATGAAGGCTTGCTGGGCGCGCGGGAAAATCGCTGTGGCGAGGCCACCGCGTTCTTGGACGCGTGGTCTGAATTCTGGTCGCGCACGCGTTCGAGGAGCGTGGGAACATTCAGAAAATATTCGGGCGCGGCGAGTTTTAATTCGTCGGCGAGTTTGGTCAAGGTCGGTGGAAAGCGACAGGACGCTGTGGCGCGAGAGCGCGGTGAGGAGCAGGATCCAGGACGCGGCGAAGCAGAACGGAGCGTAATGAAAGATGCGCTCTGGTTGGGTGCGCGAGCCCATCAATTTATCGAGGCGCGAATTTGTGGCGCCGACGATGTGATTTACATTTCCGGCGGTGAGGATTACGCCTTTGGGTTCGCCGGAGGTTCCTGAGGTGTAGATGATCGAAATGATGTCGGGGTCTTCGTGGTGCATGGGCGGCGTGGGGGCGCTTGGTTCGCCCGCATAGACGCCTTCGAGCAGTGAAATTTGCGGGGCTTGCGGCCAGAGTTTTTTTATTTCGGCGGCTATCGCGGCGTCGAGGCAGAAAATGCGCGAGGGCGTGGAGTCCTGCATCATCGCCACCAATTCGGCGGGGGCTTGGCGGGCGTAGAGCGGCACGACGACTATTCCTTCGGCCATCAGGGCGAGGTCGAGCGCGGCCCAGCGAATGCTGTTTGGCGCGAGCAGCGCGCAGCGATCACCTTTTTGCAGGCCGCGGGCTAGGAGAAAGTGGCGGGCTTGCTGAGTCATGGCGAGCAATTCGCTGCCGGTGACGGAGTGGATTTTTTCGCCGTGAATTTCCTGCAGCACCGGCTCGCTGGCGGATTGTTTTCAGCTGAGTCGAAAATGTTTTCGAGAAATGTCATGCGGCGAGGACTCCGCTGTGTTTTTCGAGCAGTTTTAGAAGGCCGGGGCCGAGCGGGGGAAGATAATCTTCCCAGCTGAGGACGCCTTTGCGCACGGGGAATTGCGGATAGCGGCGCGCGACTTGCTCTTCGAAATACGTGCCCATGCGAGCCATCAATTGCAGATTGCGGGCTACGGTGCGTTCCATCGCATCGGGAATTTCTTCCGCTTCGGAATCGAGCGCGCGGAGGGCTGCGACGATTTTGTCGGCCAGGCCGGATTCATCCACGCGCATGAGGAGATGCTCGTGGCCGCGTTCGCGAAGAAGATTGCGGATGCGCTCGTCCATGGTGACGCCGGCGGAGGGAATGCCGGCGGGCATGGTGGTGACGATGGCGTGATAGCGCGAGGAGAGCAGGCGATCGCAGGCGCGCAGGATGCTGACTAGCTCGTACATGTTGAATTGATCGGAGCCGAAGACGGGCGCGCCGCCTAGTTTTTCCGCGACGCGCTGCGCAGGCATCGCGGTCGAGCATTTCCATCGCGACCATTACCGGGAAGACCTTGCGCGATTTTTGGTAGCCGGCGACGCCTGCGGCCATTTCGCTGAGATATTTTTCGTAGGCGGCGTCCACTTGGGAGCCGGAGCGATGGAAATAAATCGTGCGGTAGTAGCTTTTTTTGTAGGCGCCTGCTACGGAGTGCGCGAGCCATTTAGCGAGCGACGCGGTGACCGGCCACCAGAACGGATTGATGGGGCAGATGGCTAGCACGGGAGTTGTGCCGTCCCAGCCTGCATCGCGCAGGGCTTTGCGGCCGTATTCGGGGCCGAGCGGTTCGAAAGTCCAGGCGGTGTCTGTGCCTAGTTCGGTTGGGACGCCGAGTTTGCCGAGGACGGCTTGCGATTCGACGTTGCGAGTGATGATCAGGGAATCGCGGCAGTAGCGGCGACGTCATTTTTTGCAGGAGCGGGTCCATGGCGCCTGCTTCGGCGCCGTAAGCGATGCTTAATTTATTTTGCGCGGAGGCGATGCCTAGCGCGCCGATCATCATTGTTGTGAGGGCATTGGCGAATTTACTTTTGAACATGGAGCCTTCGCAGGCGACGACGCCGTCGTTTGCGCGCACTACTTTGTGCAGGAACGGCGGGAAGACGTCTGGTAGATGGACCTGGCGGGCGTCGCCGAAATATCCGCGGGTGAGATCGAAATTCTGCGACATGACGCTGAGGGCGAGATTTTCGTCGCCAAGGATGCGGCGGACCTGGCGAATCATTTCTTCGACGCGGACGTCGGAGCCGGTGTTGCGCGTGCCGTTGTATCCGGCGAAGAGCAGTTTCAGTTTTGTGCCGGGCTGCCAGGCGTGTCCGGCGCCGAGCATCCACTCGAACTTGTTGAGTTCGATGAGGCCGCTGACCCAGGATTCCAGGAGCAGGTCGGTCATTGGTGCGGATCCTGGGAGGCGTTGGCGGCGCGCGAGGCGGCGTGGACGGGCGCGTCGGCGGGCCATTCGCGATATTTGAAGACGAAATGATTTTCGCGGCTGAAGCGCAGCAGCGGGAGGCTGTATTGCGAGAAGGGTGCGGGATGGCGGCCGAGTTCTTCGACGACGCGGGTGTTGTCGAAAACCGTGTTCCACAAAAGATAGGGGAGGAAGACTTTCAGCAGCGTGGCCAGGCCGCCGATTTTTCCGGCGCGGCCTGCGAGGGCGTTGACGATTTTCTCCGTGGATTTTTCGAAGCTGGGGACGAAGACGGGGCCGCGCTTGTCTTGCGCTTTGGAGAGCGCTTCGGTTAGTTCGATGAACGTTTCGGATTCGCGGCCGGACGAGAGATGGTAAATCTCGTGCGCCGGGATTTTCTTTTTGGTGCAGCGTGGAGACGGCGTCGGCGACGAAGTCTACCGGGACGATATCAAGGCGATCGCCGGGGCGGAAGGGAAGCATGGGGAGGCTGGCGAGGAAGACGAAGGCGCGCACCATGTCGAATTGATTGGTTTCGGGGCGGCGGCTATCGCCGAGGACGATGCTGGGGCGGAAAATGGTGCGCTGCACGTCTGGCAGTAGCTGGTGGACCATGTGCTCGCAGAATTTTTTGGTGCGGGCGTAGGGATCGTAGTCGGAGCGATTCCAGTCGATCGCGGTGTCTTCCTGGACTACTTCGTTCGAGCGTTGGCCGGCGACGGCAACCGTGCTGACGTGGCTGAAGCGGCGGAGGCCGTGCTGGTCGCGGGCGCGCTGGGCGAGTTGGATGACTTCGAGCGTGCCGCGGAGATTTACGTTGAGGCAGCTTTTTTCGGATTTGCGATTCAGGGATGCGGCGCAGTGGATTACCGAGTCTGTGCTGCGGACGAGTTGCGCGTAGTCGTCGTCGGAGAGGCCGAAATATGCGTCGGTGAGATCGCCGCGAAAAATGCGGATGCGGGAACGCAGCAGTTCATCGAAGCGGGCGAAATCCAGATGCAGCTGGAGAGCGCGCCAGAGGCGTTCTTGCGCTTCCTGTTCATCGCGCGCGCGGACGAGCAGGTTCAGCGGGTCGGAATGGCCCGTAAGCAAATTCGACGCGATGTGCGCGCCGATATATCCGGTGGAACCGGTCAGGAGGATGGCCACAGTGATTGAGTTTCAGGATGCCGTTGCCGGACCCGAGTTTGATGAACCTGAGCTTGCTGCTGCCGCATTGCGGCAGCACCCGCGGCGGTGGTGACGTTCGCTTCGTTGCGCGATGCGAGAGGCACGGAGCGCCGGGGACGCGATTCCAGCTGGCGTCCTTCGATGAGAGGATAACACCACTTGCGCAGAGCGGGAATGTGCACGTTGATCCAGTAATCCCACCAATCGAGGGCGCGGGAATCGTAGCCGAAGTCGGCTTGTTCGTCGGGCGGGAGCGCGGCGCTGAGGCGTTCGACGTTGGCGGCTTCAAAGACATGATCGTTGTGGAGGATGAAGGGCTCGAAGAGCGAGATGAGCTTGACGACTTTTTCGAGTTCGCGTTCCTGGCGGGCTAGCGGAGGCTTGGAGGCGAACGGTTCCGTGGCGCGATTGATCGCTTTCACTACCGCTTTTTGCGCAGGGGCGGAGATGGCTTTGTAGCGCGTTTTGGAGACGGGGATGGCGTCGAAGCGCGGCGCGCATGCGTTGTTGGATGTCGGCGTGCGCGCGATAAAATTTGCGGTGGCCGAGGCCCGTTAGTTCGATGGAGCGGCGCATGTTGCAGGCGTTGGCTACCGAAGTGGCGAGTTGATAGACGCGCTGGTGACGGCGGGTTACTAGCGCGGCGGAGATCAGGGTCATGCCGCGGCAGACTAGATCAACCGGGATGAGGTCGAGGCATTTGGACTCGTTGGTGGGGAGTTGGCGGAAGAAAGTTCCTAGCAGGTAGGAGAGCGAGGCGGAGGTGTTGATGCCTTCGTTCCAGCCCAGGAAGGGCTTTTCCAGGGAGGATTCGACGATTGCTGGGCGTACTACGGCGATTGCGGCTTGCGGGTTGGCGTCCAGAAAATTGTGGATCAGCGATTCGGAAATACTTTTCGTGAAGGTGTAGGTATTGGGCCAGCCCAGTTCGTTGGCGCGGCGCGAAGCTGCGTCGGTGAGGGTTTGGCGGAGCCAGCGGACGCGGTTCTTGCGGATTTGATTTTCGAGCGCGTGGCCTTGCAGGTTTTTGGCGGCGTGTTCTTTTTTTTGCGCGGCGCGGCGGAGTTCGGCTGTGACTTCTTCGGATTCGGCGCGGGTTTCAGTTTCCTTGATGAGATTTTCCAGCGATTGCCATTCTATTACTGCGTCGTAATCGGGGATGCCGCGCGGCGTGTAGTTTTTTGGCAATTCTTCCAGAACGCGGCCGTCGCGTTGGCCTACTACGTAGCAGGTGGAGAGATGCAGGAGCGAGGCGTGCGCGCATTCTTTGAGGAAATCGAGGACGTAGGCTGTGGACCGGACGTTTACTGCCAGGGCGTCGCGCAGATCGGGGTTGAAATCGGTTAGGCCAGAGCTGTTGACGATCACGTCGAGTGTGCGGGAGAGCTTTTGCTGGTCTTGCGTGCTGAGGCCGAGGCCGGGTTTGCTGACATCACCGTCTACTACTTCGATATGATTGCGCAGAAATTCCGCGAAGTTGTCGCCGTGGCTGTTCGGCTAGCTTTTCGAATACTGGGGATTCTTCGATTACGCGTTGGAGGCGTTCGAGGGAGGTGTTGGCTTCGATTGTGGCGGACGAGCAGGTAGATGCGGGCGATTTCGGGCAGGTCGGTGAGCAGATTTGCGAGCCAAACTTTTCCGATGAAGCCGGTGGCGCCGATGAGCAGGATATTTTTTCCGCGGAGGGCTGCGCGAGCGGAAAACGCGTGGACGGCCGTTGCGCGATTCGTAGTGGACTACTGGGACGTAGACTTTGGGCGCGGCGCGTTCGGCTGGTTTGACGGCTTCGTCGAGGACTTGAGGATTTTTTTCGAAGCCGAGAATGCTGATTAATTTTTCGCGGGGGACGCGGCCGTCTGGTTGGCTGCCGGTGAATCTGGCGAACGCGCCGCGGGGACGGATTACCGGGTCGAGCAGGCGTCCGGTGGCAATGCCTTCGCGGAAATCGAGGCGATTGGAAATGATGCGCATGATACCCAGATGCTTCGCTAGCGGACGCATGATGTGGTCTAGGCCCTGGCTGACGAGGACGATTTCGCCGCCGGCGGCTATCGCTTCTTGCAGTTCGGCGACGCCTGGCTGCTTCAGGCGCGGCTTCAGAAAATATTCGAAGAATTCTTCGCCCAGGAGGTCGAAGCGGTCGCGGCTGACTCCGCGGAGGACGGTGTGCAGCAGGCGAGTGGCGAAGACGCGGTCAGTGATGTAGAGGAAGGGGCGGGCGAGGGCGAGAATGGCCATGGCGCCGCGGCGCGTCCAGCGTTCCAGGAAGCTTTGCGAATTCCAGGCGAAGAAGCCGACCGGGCGTACGGCGGTGAGGTTGAGCAGGCTGCCTTCGACGCGCCAGAAGACAGGCTCGCGCGCGGGTGCGGAGGCGTGTTGCGCAGGCCCGGTGATTTTCGAGATTTGATCGTTTGAATTAGACTGTGACATCGTTGAGTGAGTTGCTGCTGGTGATTCGGAAGTAGTGAAATTATCACGGTATTTGGCGGCAAGCAAGCGGGGGTGGGATCGTAGGGCGAGCTGGACTCTAAATCGTCCAACAATCGGCCCGACAATGGGCTTCAGTGGAATTTCTTTTCGAGGGCCGGCAATGTTTCGATGAAAACGTGGCCGACGATTGCCAGGCTGCGCGGGTCAACTTTTTCCAGCGTGTCGTCTGGAGTGTGCCAATAGGTTGGCTGGACGTCGAAATCGATGATGTCGCAGCCGGGGACGCCGCGGCGGATAAATGAAAAATGATCGTCGCCGCCTACCGTGGTGGTTTCGTTGACGAAAACATTCCCGTATCCCAAACGCGCGGCGATCATCCAAATAAGATCCGTTAGCCAGGGCGTGGAGCCGGTGTCGCGCTTTATTTTTAGATCGGAAGGACCAATCATGTCCGCGAGAATCATTGCTTTGACGTGTTTGAGGTCGCCGGAGAGCGCCAGGCTAGCGGCCGTCTCGCGGCTGCCAAACGTGCTGTTGGTGTCCTGCCACTGGACGCTGTTCTTGTCGGGCCAGTTTTCCTGCGCTTCTTCACCATCGAAAAATACAATCCACGTGTTGAGAGCGCTCTTGGTCTTGCGGGCGCAGAAAATTCGGGCCAGCTCCAGCATCGTGCCGGTGCCGGAACCGCCATCATCGGCGCCGACGAAATTCGGCAAACGTATGGTGTCGTAGTGGGTGGTGAAGAGGACGATGCCGCTTGCGGTGCCGGGAATTTTGGCGATGATGTTTTTCATCGCGATGTCGCCGAGGGGCGTCGAGCCGTGGAAGTCGTGCTCTTCGACGGGACAGCCGAAACTTTTTAGCTGGCTGATGATGTAGGCCTGCGCGCGATGAATTCCTTGCGAGCCTGGCGGGCGAGGTCCGATTTCGACTAGTTTGCGAACGTGTTCGAAGGCTTGGGCACCGTCGAAGCCACCGGTCGCGGAGGGAGGAAGGGCCGCGGGTGGATTCGCCGCTTGCGTTATCGCTGAGGCGTTCGCGGTAGCACGGCTTTCGCTGGATGGCTGACTGTTGCAGGCAAGTGTGCACAACCACACCAAGTTCGTAAAGACGATTCCACATTTGCGCACCTTGAACCTCCCGTTACGGCGCACTCGCGACGGTAAGTCACTCAAACGTCGAACCACATTCGCTACCGGGTCCGGAATAGTTGAGTCTAAACCTGCCCGCTTCGTCCCGAAAGGCGCGGGACGAAGCGGCGGCTACATAAACCCCTCACATTGTGCAATCGCGCCGCTGCGGTGATTATTTTTCTGGCTTCGCGTAGTTGAAGCGGAAAGTTTCGTTCGCTGGGCCTGCTACGCCGCGGGTGTTGTAGTTCAGCATATAGTCCAAGTGTTGTGGGTCTTCTGGGTAGGCTACGCCGTCGAGATAGGGGTACGGCACATTTGTGTGGAAGGGTAGCGGGGTTACGGTGTCGCCGTGGGCGGCGTAGAAGTCCATGTCTTTGGCGAAGCCGTTGGCGTAGAGGAAATAGTCGCGGGTCCAGCCGTTCGGAATGTCCGGCAGATGCGTTGAGTCGAAATCGACCGAGACTTCATCGCCTGAGCCGAAGATCACGTACTCGTCATCGGTTTTCTTCATTAGGTCGGTTACGTCGCCATAGCGGGTGTAGTTTCCGATTTGGCGGGCGTAGGGGCCTGTGGCGCTTACCTCTTCGTAAACGTAGGAGAGATCGTTTTTCGGATTGCCTTCGACCACGCGGGGGTAGCCGCGGAATTGTAGTTTGGCTTCGGCTAGGGGGACTTCGGTGAGTTTGAATTCGGTGTCTTCCGGAGAATTATCCACGCGAATGCGATCCCAATAGACGCGGAGATTGGTGGAGATGCGAATGAAGCGTGCGCCGGGGGGAATTTTTCCGGTGAGGTCGGCGACCATGGTGCGGTACAGGCCGGCGGGGAAGCCCATGTCGTCAACTACCTTGACCCATTGGCCGGAGCCGTCTTGCACTTCGACGTAGGGCGGGACTGGAGTGATGCCCGCTTGCCAGGCGGCGTACATGGAGCTGGCGCTGAAGTAATCGGTGAAGCCGTCCATCAGGAGGCGAAGCGGACGCGAGGAATCCCAATCGCCCAGGTCGAGTTCAATCCAGTGCATTTCGGCGAAGCCTGCGTAGGGCGCGAGCGGAAAATTGGTGACGTATTTGTGATCTTGCTCGCGGAGGAAGGGGAGGATATTGCGGCTGTGATCGTCCCATGCGCCGGCGGGGAGATGGGCGTCGCGGCTGGCGATCACTTTGAATTGCGGGAAGGGGAGTTCGCTGGCGAAATGTTCGTTCGGATAAACTTCGACGTCTATCGGGTGATCAATCGCTAGCAGACGCGCTTGGTCCAGGTAGTCGAGCTCTTCCATTGGTTCGAGCATCTTGAAACGAAGGCGGCCTTCTTGCGGCTGGGCTAGCGAGCCGGTGACTTTGAAATATTCGGCTGGGTTGGGAATGTTGCGCTGGTTCGGGCCGGTCCAGTGGCCGACGATTCCGGGGCCAATCATGTCTGCGAGAAATTCGAATTTTTCGCCGTTCCAGACGAAGACGATGGGGCAGGAGCTGCCCCGGCGATCAATTTCGGTGATCAGTTCTTCTTTGTGGGCGGGGATTTCTAGTTCGTCTTGCAGGACGCCCGTGGGCCAGAGGAGGCGGATTACGTCGGCTTGGCGCTCGGCGCCTAGGCCGGCGACGATTGGCGCGGGGCCTTGTCCTAGATAGCCGGAGGCGCCGGGGACTTCCCATTTTTGTTGCAGGGCGCCTGCGTACATTTCTACTTTTGTGCCGATGGCGGATTTATTGTCGTTCTCGCCTTTGAAGGCGATTCTTAACCAGTTGTAACGATTCCCGCCGTCGTTCTTAAGGAGGATTGGCGGGAGATTATTTTGGGTGATCAGGAGATCGGTCGCGCCGTCGTTGTCGAAATCGAAGGCGATGATGCTGCGGGGATTTTTTAGAGCGATTTTGTCGAGGCCTGTGGAGGCGGTTACGTCGCGAAAACCGGCAGCGCCTTCGTTGCGGAGCAGGACGATGTGTCCTGCGCCAGAGAAATCTTCGCCTACTGCTACCAGGTCCATCCAGCCGTCGTCGTCGTAATCAATGGGAGCTACGCCCCAGCCGCGCATCCAGTCGAGGTCTGGGAGATTTACTCGTTCGAAAGATTTTCCTGCGTTGTTGCGCCAGAGGCTCAGGCCGGGCGCGCCCCAGTGGGTGAAGGCCAAGTCCATCCAGCCGTCCTTATTGAAGTCGAGCGCTACTACGCCGGCTGTGGGAGCGGGCATGTCGCTGCTCCAGGGAGTGGTGGATTGGAAGGCGCCTTCGCGCGGATTTAGATAAACGACGGGGGCTTTTTGCCAGTTGGTTACGACGAAATCGATGGCGCGGTCGTTGTTGATGTCGCTGGCGATGGCGCCGACGGAGGGGGCGGTGCCTGCCAGGGCGGTTTCCGTGGTCCAATTTGTGAATGTGCCGTTGCCGTTGTTGCGCCAGAGGACGTTGCCTGGCGCAGTCGCATCCGTGGGGAACGCGAACGCCTTGGCGGGATTGACCAGCGCGAAATCGTTGCAGCGTGTGACGTAGAGATCGAGATCGCCATCGTGATCGAAATCAATAAAGGTTAGGCCGAGGGCTACTGCGCCCTCTTGGGCCTCGGTGTCTATTCCGGCGTCTTTGCTTACGTCTTTGAACCTCCCGTTGCCTTCGTTGTGAAAGAGGATGACTCGGCCATTCATAGTGACGGCGAGATCCGGCTTGCCGTCGTTATCGTAATCACCGACGGCGCAGGCCATACCTTGGCCGTGGATATCGAGGTGGGCTTCGTGGGTGACGTTTACGAATTTTCCCGAGCCGATATTTTTGTACAGTGCGGAGTTGCCGCCGCCGTCGGCATCCACCAGGAAAATGTCGGGCTTGCCGTCGCCTTTGTAATCAATGATGCAGGCGCCGCTACCCAGGAATTGCGCTAGGGAACTGCCGGCGGTTGGCGCAGCCAGTTTTGCGGTGCGAGCTTTTCGCATGGAGAGCGTTGCGCTGCCTGCTACGGATGGCGTGGTGTCTGCGCTGGCGTGCACCTGCGTGGCTCGGATGCGCACGGCGGCGGACGCGGGCAAGTTAGCGGCTTGCGTGACGTTGACGAAATGGACCGGCATCGCCGGCGGAACTGGCTCGGGCGCGGGTTGCAGGATTTCGGCGAGGGAATATTTTCCTTGTTCGCCGTAGATGAAGCTGACCGGCTTGCCGAGTTTTTCCGACGTCATGTGCTGGAAGCGATCGAAGTGCAGTTTGGCTTCGGCGGTTTTGCCGCTGCGTTGGAGGGCTTGGGCCATGCCGAACTCGGCAGAAACCTGGAAGGGATTTAGTTCGAGCGCGCGCTGGAATGCGGCGATGGCTTTACCGTACTGCTGTTGCTGCGAATAGATGAGCCCGAGGAAATATTGGGTGTCGGCATCGTAGGGATCGAGGGCAGCCACTTTCTGGAAATCGACGATGGCGGCATCAGCGTCGCCTCCGGCTTTTTCCATCAGGCCGAGGTTGAACCAGACCCAGGGATTGTGCGGGTCGCGCTGCGCGGATTTTTGAAGGAGTGCGCGGGCTTCGTCGAAGCGCTGCATGTTAAGGAAGGCGATGCCGGCGTTGAGGCAGCCGACGTCGGTTTGGGGGTCGAGGATGCAGGCGCGCTGGAATTTGCCGAGGGCCTTTTCGAATTGCTGGCGATTCATGAGGGAGACGCCGAAATTGTTTTCTCTTATGACGTTGGCGCGGGGGTTAGCGGCGGGTTCTTGCGCGGTGGAATCGTCGTCGGTTTTTGCGGCGGCGGGATGCGGGCGCGCGTGTTTTTGTGGCTGAGCTGGTTGCTGCGGCTGCGTGGGTTGCTGCTGTTGTTGCTCTTGGCTGGCTGCGATGAGGGTGCAGGTGAAGATCGCCAGGAAAATTATTGCGCGGGTGAAGCGGGTCATTACTCTCCCTTTCTGAGTGCGTGGGACATTCTACCGCGTCGGGGGCGGTTTGGCTTCCGTGCTGGATCATTTTCGAGTGGTGGGGATGTAAATTCGGGCACGGCATGCCGTGCCCCTAGGACGCCGAGATTTTGCGACGGTTGTCGAGCTTCGATCGCTGGCTGCCGCCACGGCGATGGCGCACTGCAATGCGCCGCTACGAAGTCAAAATCGTGTGGCGCGTGGGGCGACGGGGTGCGTGCTAGACTGGCGGGCGCGTTGGCGTGATTTTTATTGAGTTCACTATGAATGAATTGAATTTTCTTTCGGCTGTGGAGATGGCTGAGCAGGTTCGGGCGCGGACTGTTTCGCCCGTGGAGCTTGTCGATGCGCATCTGGCGCGGATCGCGGAATTGAATGGCGGCCGCGAATCGAAGCTGAATGCGTTTGTACATATGGATGTGGATGGGGCGCGCGCGCAAGCGAAGATTGCGGAGGCCGCGGTTAGGTCGGGCTCACGTGCTGATTCGTTGGGTGCGCTGCATGGCGTGCCGATTTCGGTGAAGAGTGCGCTGGAAGTGGCGGGGTGGCCTTGCGAGTGTGGGAGCCGTTTGCGGAAGGGTTACATTCCTTCCGAGGACGCGACGTTGGTTGCGCGGCTGCGAGCAGCTGGGGCAATTTTGCTTGGCAATACGAATGTGCCGGAATTTTTGATGGCTTATGAGACGGACAATGCGCTTTACGGGCGGACGAATAGCCCTTGGGATTTGGAGCGGACACCCGGCGGATCGAGCGGAGGGGAAGCGGCGGCGATTGCTGCGGGGTGTTCGGCGGGAGGTGTAGGGAGCGACGGCGGCGGCTCGATACGAATTCCCGCACATTTTTCGGGGATTTGCGGATTGAAGCCAACGCCAGGGCGGGTGCCTTCGTCGGGACATTATCCTATGTCGGCGGGGCCGTTTTCGCAGTTGGGAGTGGTGGGGCCGATGGCGCGAACGGTGGCGGACGTGGCGCGATTATTTGCGGTGATGGCTGGATGGGATATTGGGGATCCCGCGTCGGCGCCGGTGCCGCTGCGAGTGTGGAGCGAGGAGGAAATTCTGAAGCTGCGTGTGGCTTATTTTGAGGACGACGGCGTGACTGCGGTGACTCCGGAAACTGCGGCGGCGGTGCGCGCGGCAGCGGAGGCGTTGCGCGCGCAGGGATTTCATGTGGAGGCTTGGCGGCCGCAGAATTTGGATCGTGTGTGGCAACTTTGGTGGAATTTATTTGGACGCGCGGTGCAGATGGCTTTTGCTGCAACTGTCGAGGGGCGCGAGGCTGAACTGAGTCCGATGTATCGGGCGTGGCGTGAGCGTGTGGCGCTGGAGCCGGCTATGGATGGGCGGGAGTGGTTGAATACGTTGGTGGGGCGCGATGCTTTGCGCGAAAGATTGCTGCGGCAGATGGAGACGTTTCCGATTTTGCTGTGCCCGGCTTGCGCTGTGGCGGCGTTTCGTCATGGAGAGCGGGAATGGATGGTGCAGGGGCGCAAGGCGGAATATTTGAAGGTGATGAGTTATTCGCAGTGGTTTAATTTGCTGGGGAACCCGGCGGCGGTGGTGCCGGTGGGGCGTTCGCCGGAGGGTTTGCCGATTGGGGTGCAGATCGTTGGTAGGCCTTGGGAGGATGAGGCTGTGCTGGCGGTGGCGGCGAAGATGGAGGCGGCGAGCGGTGGGTTCAGACGTCCTCCGCTGTAGTGATGGTGATGCTGTTTCGAGCGGCCAAAAAATTTATTGGCGTTTCGCTATCCCGCGGTGTTGGCGCGGGCGATTAGTAGGATTGCTAGGAAGTAGAAGACGAACATGAGCGCCAGGAAGGCCATGGCGCGTTTATTGGCGCCGGCGAATTCTTTCCAGACGAAGATGCCCCAGAGGGCGGCGACCATGGGAGCGGATTGTCCGATGGAGTAGGAGATGGCGACGCCGGTGTAGTTGGCGGCGACAAGATTGAAGACGGTGCCGGTGGTCCATATGGCGCCGCCGAGTAGGCCGAGGACGTGGCCATTGACGGGGCCGCGGAAGTAACCGCTGAATGCGACGGGCTCGCCCACCAGCGGTTTCTTCATGAAATACAAATTCCACCCGAGACAGGAAAGCAGCGCGCCGCCGGTGAGGAATACCGCGATGCTGTAGGGACCGAGCGTATTTCCGTGCGTGAGGGCGCGGGTGGAAAAGGGCGCCCAGAGTCCCATCAGCACGCCGGAGATTACGCAGACGATGATGCTTTTGCGCGACGTTTCTTTGTTGGCGCCGAGTTCGCCGTAGGCTTTGCCGTCCAGGATCACGGCGACTACGGCGCAGAGGACGCCGGCGCCGAGCATCATGACGTTGCCGCGTTGCTGCTGCACGAAGCTGAGGACGGTGCCGACAACCAGGGCAATGCCGATCGCTACGGGGAAGGCGATGGCTAGGCCGGCCATGTCAATCGCGGCGACGAGCAGGAGGTTTGCGAGATTGAAAATTATTCCGGCCAGGAGAGCCCAGCCGATATTGGAGAGGTCGGCGGAGCGGACATTATTAAGGAAGCTGGCGGGGCCGTTCGTGGTGGAGCCCATGGTGAGCGCGTACACCAGCGCGGCGAGGAAAATTCCGATGGCGTAGTCCCAGTAGAAAAGTTCGAAGCGATAATTTTTTACGCCTTTGTAGGTGTTGGCCCAGGAGCCCCAACAGGCGGCAGTGACGAACATCATTAATAGGGCGGTGCCGAAGGTTGTTGGTGTGAACATTGTGGTCCTTTATTCGGATGCGATTGAAAAACGCGCCGGTAAAACGGCAACGTCACAATCAACGGCAAGGATGCCCGCCTAAAAAGCAGACGGCCGCTACAAATTCAACTGCAAAGGCCCGTCGCGACCGCTAAAATGCGGCGGCGCCTTTTGGGCTTTGTTGCTTAATCAGCGCTATTACTTCATCGGGTTTGGCCATAGCGCGAGCGCCGATTTTTGTGCAGCAGAGCGCGGCGCAGGCGTTTGCGAACAGGCCTACTTTCTGGCAATCCCAACCTTGCAGCAGAGCGTACGAAAGACCGCCCATGAAGGCGTCGCCCGCGCCGGTGGTGTCCACTACGTCCACCTTGAAGGCGGGAACTTTGGCGACTTCCTTGGGAGTGGCGATGAGGCAGCCATCGGCGCCCAGAGTGATGGCGACCACTGTGGGGCCCATGCGCAGCAGCGCGGTGGCGACTTTTTCGTAATCGCCTTCGCCGGTTAATTCGCGGGCGGCGGCTTTGCAGGGTTTCAGCACGTCCACGAGGCGCAGGGCGCTGCAGAGCTCGGCCTGTGTGCCTAGCTCGGACTCGGCGAAAAAGCTGGGTGAAACGTCCAGGTCGAAAATCACGCGGACTTTGGCGTCGTGCGCTACTTGCATCGCTTCTTTTACGGGAGCGATGGGGAGCTGCGACGCTTCGGTATGGAAATGCTTGGCGGCTTGGATATGTGGCGCGAAGCGATGCAGGACTTGATATACCGTAATTTTTCCGGTGACGTTGGGGAACATATAGATGCAGCGCTCGCCGGCAACGTCCACGGGAATCCAGGTGAGCGCAGAGTATTCACCTTTCACAACTTCGATGCCGGAGAGGTCCATATGATCTTCGCTGAAAGCTTTCTGGATGATGCGGCCGTTCTCGTCGTCGCCGATGAGGCCCAGCCAGCCGGTGCTGACGCCGAGGCGGGCGACTTGCGTCAGATTATTCGCGGTGACGCCGCCGGCGTGGATTTCCATGCGCGTGGCGTTGATTTTTTCTTCGGGGCCGAGCAGGCGGGGCACGATGGCGAAATAATCCACGGTGCAGCTGCCGATTCCAACTACGTCTACCTTGGCTGTGGCGTCTGGCATGGATTCGATTCCTGCTACTTGGTTGCCGCTGAATGCGCGGCGGGTGGCAGCGCCATCAGGTCAACAAACATTTTGTAGAATTTTTCTTTGTTTAGGTCTTCGGGGACAATGACTCGCTGCTCGCCCAGGCCGGGTTGCGCTCCTTCGGTCCAGACCAGGACGTTGCCGTAGCCCGCCGTGTGCGAAATGTCGATGTCCATGAAAAATTGGGTTTGCTCGCTGACCACGGTGGGATCGAGCCATCCGGCGACCGCGAGTTCGTCCCACATGAATTCCTCGTCGGCATATTTCGCCAGGTATTGCGAAGCGGGACTGGGCGATTTTGCGATTTCGGCGATCAGTTCTTTGGTCATGCGAGTTTTTACGGAGATATCCACGGTTGTGACCGTAACCTTGTGCCACGGGGCGGTGAGGACCATGTGCACGGATTCGGGATCCCACCAGAAATTGAATTCGCGGCGATTTTCGGCAATCCAATCTTTGGGCACGATGGGAGCAATGCTGCCGCCCATGACTACCAGTTCTTGCGCGAGCTCGGAAACTTGCGGATCGAGGCTGATGGCTAGTGCGATGTCCGTCAGGGGGCCGCCGGCGTAGATCGTAACCTCGTGCGGATATTTGTGAACCATGCGAATGATGAAATGCGCCGCGTCTTCTTTTTGTGCTTGCAGAGTGGGATTACCTTCGGCGAGATCGGGAACTTCGAAGGGCAGGTGATATTTTCCGCGCAGGCCATCGCCCAGATTCATGCCGGGGCGGTGGCCGTTCCATGCGCCTTGATAGTGGACTGTGCCGTAGAGTTTTTCCCAGCGTTCGATCATATCCATGCGATTGATCAGCGGGTAGACCGCGCCGGGGTAGACGGGAATGTCCTGGTGGCCGGTGAGTTCGAGCATGCGCAGAGTGTGGGCGACTTCTTCGTCGCGCCACATATCGCCGCTGACTACGGTGATGCCGAGAGTTTCGACGTTGGGAGATTGCAGGAACATGAGGATGGATTGCTGATCGGTGGTGGCGGCGCCGCGCGCGTCTTGGTCAATGATAACTTTTCGTTTCGATTGCGCGGTGGCTGAGGAGGCCAGCGCGACTAAAACGAAGGCGACGATGAACGGCACGATTTTCTTCAGGCCCATGGCGATGAATGATCCCCTTGTGGTGATTCGGCTGCTGATTAATTGCGGCTGGCTTCGCTTGGTTGCGTTCCGGCGGCAGGACACCTGTGGCACCATCGGAGCTTATAGTTCTCCGGCGAAGGGGAGTCAAGAGAAAACGGCATTTTTGCCTGTGCGGAGGGTTGCGCCGAAACCGGTCTCGTCAATAGCGGATGTTATAATCCGCGGATGTTTGCTGCGTTCCGCAAAATGCTGGACTCTGTAGCGCTGCTGTTTACGGTGATTACGTTGCTGGGTGTGGGTCTGGCGGAGGACGGGTTGGTGTGTGTCGCGCAGACGCCTAGGCAGAGTGCGGAGGCGTGGATCCAGCAAGGTCACGCGGCCGCGTTGGCTGGGCAACTTGCAGATGCGATTACCGATTATCAAGACGCGCTGCGAATTGCGCCGCGTAATCTGGATGCCGAAATTGGTTTGGCGCAGGCGTATCGCGGGGTGCGCAATTTTGATGCGGCCAAGCAGACGCTGGAAAAGGCGCGGCGCGAGCATCCGAAAAGCGCGGCGCCGCTGGCGATGCTGGGGGATCTGGATTTGGAGCTGCAGACTTACGACGCAGCGATTGCGCATTTGACCGCGGCGTTGGCGCTGGAGCCTGCGAACGTGGACGCGCGCAATCGGCTTGCGGTGGCGTACAAAGCGAAGGGGGGAGTGGCTGACAAGGCGGACGCGCTGCAGCAGCTCGCGAAAGTGCTGGCGCGCGATCCACAGAATGCGCTGGCGCTTTACACGCGGGCGCAAATTTATGCGGACCAGAACCGCGATGCGCTGGCGCTGCCGGATGCGGAGAAAGTTGTCGAGCTGCAACCGCAGAATTCGCGGGGGCGGGCGTTGCTCGGGAAGATTCTGCTGCGCGCGCCTGCTGATGCTACATCGCAGGAAATTAAACAGCGTTGCGGGCAGGCGGTGCTGGCGCTAGAGCCGGTGGTGAATGTCGCGGGGGCAGCACCTTCGGTGGCGGCGGATTCCGAGACACTGTTTTTGCTGTCGCGGGCTTATCGTTGTGCGGGGCAGGATGAGAGGGCCGCCTCGACCTTGGAAGAATTCGAGAAGTCGTCGCAGAACGATCGGACGACTAAGGAAAATCAGACGCAGGCGAAGCACCTGGTGCAGCAGGCGGACGAGCTGGCCATGAAAAACGATTTCGCGGGGTCGCTGGCGGTGTTGCAGCAGGCGATTGCGATGGACGCGACTTATCCGGCGGCTTACTCGCAACTGGCGAAGCTTTATTATTCGGCAGGTGAGATTGAGAAGGCTAGTGACGCTATTGCGCAGGCATTGCAGCGGGCGCCTTATCATCCGGAGTACCTCTACGTGCAGGGGAAAATTTTTGAGAAGCAGGGGAAAATGGATGACGCACTGGGCGCTTTTCAGCGGACCGTGCTGGTGAATCCGAAAGAGTCTGATGCTTATTTTGAGATGGGGACGATTTACCAGCAGCGCGGAGAGCGGGCTGAGGCGCGGGCCGCGTACGCAAAGGCCGTCGAGATTTCACCGGAGGATCCGGATTACAAGCGGGCGCTGGCAGGATTGAGCGGCGCAGCGCCGGCGACTCCCTGAGCCTGGGATGGATGCGCCGAGCTTTCGACTGGCGGCGGTTTTAGTATCTGATAAAATCCAGCCCCTATGCGAATTCACAAGAGCTTCTTTATTGCGGCTGTGGTTATCGCTGCTGGCGGCATAGTGGCCGGTGTTTCGCTTCACGCGCAAAAGTCTGATTCGGTTGCGGCGCGCGTGGCGGCACAGAACGCCATCTTCGAGGAACAGTACGAATCGGATCTGCGGAATTTTCCGGAGCGCGCGACGGCGTTCGGGGATTATCGCTACAACGATCAACTTGATGACTACTCGCTAGGCGCGATCGCGCAGCGGCACAAAACGAACGAAGCGTTTTTGGCGAGGCTCGAGGCTGTTCCCACCGCTGGCTTTCCGGATCAGGATCAGCTTTCGCACGACGTAATGGCGCGAGTGCTGCACCAGCGCATTGCGGATTTCAATTTGAAGGAATATGAGATGCCGGTGAACCAGATGAACGGCGTCCATACCGAGCTGGCGGACCTGCCGCTTTCGGTGCCGCTGGATTCGCTGAAGCACTATGAGGATTATGTGGCGCGGCTGCGGCAGATTCCCGCCGCATTGGACCACACCAGCGATGTGCTGCGCGCAGGAATGCGGGACAAGCTGATGCCGGTGCGCTTTCTGCTCGAGAAAATTCCCGTGCAATGCGAAGGGATTATCCAGGCGGATCCGTTTCTGCAGCCGACGAAGAAATATCCAGCGGACATTTCTGCGGAAGAGCAAAAGCGGCTGACGCAGGAGATCACGGACGCGATTCATAAGGATGTGATTCCGGCATATCGCACGTTTGCGGCTTTTGTGCGCACCGAGTATGCGCCGCAAGGGCGGACTTCGCTGGCCGTGACTTCGTTGCCGGACGGCGAGAAGCGCTACGAGAACGATATTTACGGGCGCACCACGACGCGAATGACGGCGGAAGAAATACATCAGCTGGGGTTGCGCGAGATCGACCGCATCGAAGGCGAGATGACGGCGATTGCGAAAAAGGAAGGGTTCGCCGACCTGGCTGCGTTCCGCGCGTCGATCGCAAAAAATCCGAAATACATTCCGACCAGCGCGGAACAAATTCTGGATGATTTCCGGCATTACATCGCCGAGATGGAGCCGAAGCTGCCGGAGCTTTTCACTTTGCTGCCAAAATCGCCGGTGACGGTGGAAGCGATTCCCGCTTTTCAGGCGGCCTCGGCGACGCATTACGTCACCGGAACGCCGGACGGGAAGCGGCCAGGGCGCGTGGTGGTGGCGACATCGGATTTTGCGAAGCGGTCGTTGGTGGGGGATGAGGCAATCGCTTACCACGAAGGAATTCCGGGACATCATTTGCAGCTTTCCGTGCAGCAACAGCTGACCGGGTTGCCGAAGTTCCGACTGCATGGATTGGGATTCAATGCGTACATCGAAGGATGGGCCTTGTACGCCGAGCAGTTGGGGAAGGAAGTGGGACTTTACCAGGATCCGGTATCTGATTACGGGCGGCTGTCTTCGGAACTTTTTCGCGCGGTGCGTTTAGTGGTGGACACGGGCATTCACTCGAAGGGTTGGACGCGCGAGCAAGTAGTGGAATTTTTCCGGAAGTCTGGCGCGGTGGATGAGCCTACGATTCAGTCCGAGACCGATCGCTATATCGCCTGGCCGGCGCAGGCGCTTAGTTACAAATTGGGGCAGCTGCAGTTCCGTGAATTGCGCGAGCGGGCGCGGAGGGAATTGGGCGCGAAGTTCGACATACGGACTTTTCATGCGGAGATGATTAATGGTGGGACTCTGCCGCTGGATTTGCTGGAAGCACGGACTGCTAAGTGGATCACCGACCAGAGATCAAAGTGAATTTGCTATGACGCGGCGATTCGGAGTTTTGCGCGCGGTTTCCAGCGCGATCGCCAGATCCTGCACGCCACGGCGGATTTCTTTTGCGTCAATTGCGGCGAAACCCAACTGTAATCCCGTTGCTGCGGCGTTTCCCTGGGTGTAGATGCCGAGCGGGGTGACTTCTACGTTTCGTTTTGCGGCTGCAGCTGCTGCGGACTCGCCGATCACGCCACGCGTTAACCAGCCTACCGTTTGCAAGCCTGCCTCAACTCCTGAAATCTCCAGCAATCCCGCGAGATTTTGTTTCGCGCAGTGTAACAGGACGCTCAGGCGCTCGGCGTAAACTTGCCTCATGCGGCGCAGGTGCCGGCCGAAGTGCCCTGCGGTGATGAAATCGCACAGGACGGCTTGTTCCATGAGCGGCGCGTGGCGACGGGTGATGGAGAGCGTGGCGGTAACCCGGTCTGTAAGGTTGTTTGGGAGCACCAGGTATCCGAGTCGGAGGGAGGGGAAGAGAACTTTGCTGAAGCTACCGGTGAACAGGACCAGGCCGTGGTGATCGAGTCCTTGCAGTGCGGGGACGGGGCGTCCGGCGTAGCGGAATTCGCTGTCGTAATCGTCTTCCAGAATCAGCGTACCGGATTGGCGGGCGGATTCGAGTAATTGGAGGCGGCGCGCGAGGCTCATGGTGATTCCAAGGGGAAATTGGTGGCCGGGAGTGACGTACACGAGACGCGCATTGCGGAGGGTGGCGACGCGTAGCTTGATGCCCTCGTCGTCGAGGGGAACATACGATATTTTCGCGCCGAGGGATTGGAAGACGGTGGCTGCGCCGATGTATCCGGGGTTTTCCATGCATACGCGATCACCGGGATTTAGAAACAGGCGCGCGACCAGATCGAGGGCTTCTTGCGCGCCGGCGACGATGGCGACTTGATCCGGGGTGCAGTTCACGCCGCGCGAGGTGTTCAGATAGTCGGAGACGGCTTGGCGGAGGGGCAAGTAGCCGAGCGGGTCGCAACCCATGAGGAAATTCGTAGAGACTTTGCGCAGGCGGCGGGCGGCGACTTGCGCCCATAGCGTGGTAGGGAAGAGATCGAGGGCGGGAAGGTTGGGGCGGAAGGCGCACGTGGGGCGGGGCGCGAAATTTGGGAAAAGGCGGACGCGTTGGGCGTAGACCGAAAATTTCCGTGGCTGGTTTCGCCGCAGTTGTTGTTGCGGCGGCAGTGGCCGGTGGATGGTGTTTCGCACCTGGAGCAGTTCGTCGGGCAGGGTGTTGCTGACGTACGTGCCGGAACCCATGCGGGCCTGGACGTAACCTTCGGATTTAAGTTGCTCGATGGCGTTGACAATGGTGCCGCGCGAAAGGCGGTATTGGCGGGCGAGATCGCGCGTGGCGGGCAGGCGAGCGGAGGGGTGCAGACGGCCCTCTAGGATGGCGGCGCGCAGTGCAGCGTAGAGCCAGCGGTAGGCGGGGACTGCGGAATCCTTTGCGGGAAGCGCGAGTTCGAAAGTGCCGGCTCGTTTAGCCATGCAAGTGGTATAGGAAGAATAGCATAAATGGACCTTGTGGATGGACCGCTATGGATTTAAGTTTAGCGCAGCGGGAGGAAGCGATGAGAGCTTACGGAATGGCTGGTAGCAGCGTAGTTGCGGCGCTGTGTGTGATGGCGGCGGGATTTCTGGGGTGGGATCAAGTGCGCTCTGATACGCAGCATGCGGAGAAGGGTGAGCGAGCGAGAATCGTGCTGGAGCGGGCGCTGCCGAAAATGGATGGCGAGCATTTGAAGGTAACTTTGGTGGAGGTGAATTATGGGCCCGGTGAGTCGTCGGCGCCGCACAGCCATCCTTGTGCGGTGATCGGTTTCGTGGCGGCTGGGTCGCTGCGAACTCAGGTGCGGGGCGAGAAGGAAGCCGTGTACACGGCGGGCGAAAGTTTTTACGAGCCGGCGCATGGGGTGCATGTGGTGTCTGCGAATGCGAGCCAGACGGAGCCGGCGAAGTTGATTGCGTATTTTGTTTGCGACCAGGATGCGCCGTTGAGCGTGGCCTCGCCGCAGGCCGCGGGGCCGGGAGGGAAGTGATCATGCCAGAGCGAACGTTTGAGGCGAACGATCAGGCGCGCGGGGCTGCGGTGACCGGGCGCACGGTGAATTGGGAACGGTGGGGGATCATGTATGCGCGCTTGGCGCTGGGCGCCGCATTTTTATCGGGGATTGCCGACCGTTTCGGGTTGTACACGGGGCGGAACGTGGGGTACGGAAACTTTGCGGGGTTCGTGGATTACACGGCGAAAGTAAATTCGTTCATGCCGGCGGTTACGATTCCGTTTCTGGCGTGGGCGGCGACGGCCGCGGAGTTGCTTTTGGGGATTGGGTTGATCCTAGGTGTGTGGCCGCGTTGGGTGGCTTTGGGGAGTGCTGTGCTGCTGGCGCTGTTTGGAATTGCGATGGCGATTTCGTTTGGGATCAAGTCGCCGATGGATTACTCGGTGTTTTCGGCGTCGGCCGGAGCGGTTTTGTTGGCGATCTATTCGGATCGCAAGGCTGTGACGCGAGCATGAGTCGCCTCAGCGAGAATGTTGATTGTGGATTGGCTTCTAGGAGGATTTATGGAAGCGCGATTTAATTTTATGAAGGCGGCGCCGGGAGTGTACGAAGCGATGCTGGGACTGGAGAAATATTTGCAGGGGGGCGGATTGGAACAGCGCTTGCTGCATTTGATCAAGCTGCGAGCTTCGCAGGGGAATGGCTGCGCGTACTGCCTGGACATGCACTGGAAAGATTTGCAGGCGAGCGGGGAGGACCCGCAGCGGATGTATTCGCTGGATGCGTGGCGCGAATGCCCGTATTACACGGAGCGCGAACGGGCGGCGCTGGCGTGGACCGAAGCCGTGACGCTGATTACGAATGGTCACGTGCCGGATGCGGTTTACGAGCAAGCGCGCGCGCATTTCAGTGAGAAGGAAATGTGCGACCTGACTATGGCGGTGGCCGCAATCAACGCGTGGAATCGGCTGGCAATTTCTTCGCGCACGGTTCCGGGCACCTATCATGCGCAGCCCGCGAAGGCGGCACACTGACGCAGAGTCCTGTGAGCGGATAATTTCCAACGAAGGACGCGCAGCATTCGTTGCGCGATGAATTTTCGGCTGCAAGATTTTGTGGGATGTACGGGTGTGTTCGAGTAGGCAGGTAAATTCAAAGGAGGAAAATATGCGACGAATTGCACGGATGACCGTTGGGATTTTTGGGTTGGGAATGCTGCTGGGGCCGGGGACGGCTTTCGGCCAGGATGAACGAGGGCAAATTCTGAAGGTGCGGGAGAGTGTGTGGCGGGCGTGGTTTGCCAACGATACGAAGGCGCTGGAGAGGCTGGTGCCGCCGGACACGATCGTGATCAGTTCCGACGAAGCGAAGTGGAAGAACCAGGCGGACATTTTGCGGAGCGCGGCGGAGTTTCAGGCGGAGGGCGGAAAACTGATCCGGCTGGAATTTCCACGGACGGAAATCCAGCGATTTGGCGACGTGGCGATCATCTGGACTTCGTACTTGGTGGAGACGGAAGAAAACGGAAAACGCGTGGTGGTTTCCGGGAGGGCTACGGAGATTTTCGTGCGGCGCAACGGGGAGTGGGTGAATCCGGGCTGGCATACTGATTCGTTCAAGCCGGAGTGACCGGCGTTGCGGTCTCTAAACCTCCACCCTTCAGAAGCCGAAGGGTGGGGCACCCGGTCGCGGTGATTCGACTGTAGGTTGATTCACGGGAATGCGTTTTGTCGCGGCGTTACAACCTCAAGGCTTCGGCGCGCGGGTAGCCGATCAGGTAGGCGATGGGGACATCGCTGGTGGGGTTGGCGCGTTCGCCCAGTTCCCAGTGGTATTCGGTGGCGGTTAATCTTGCAATGATTTCGCGCAGTTCCTGCGGACGGTAGCTGCGCAGGCAGGAGACGACTCCATCGAAGAGTAGCACGAACGGAATTATGGGAAGGACGTAGGTGCAGAGCAAGCGCGACCAGCGGAAAGGTCGGATCCAGGGAGTGAAAAGGAAGGGGAGGAGAGCCCAAAGAAACATGAGCGCGATGGCGGACGGGGCGCGGCGGGTGACTTCGAATATGCCGATGCCTTGGCTTGCATCTACGGCGTTTTGTAGGATGGCGCGGGCTTCTTCGGGCTGAAAGTGGTGGAAGGAAGTGAACATGGTGCGGAAGCCGCGCAATTCGGGCGGTACTTTGGTGGCGTCCACTGGAGTCGGAATGGAAGGCGATGTGATTTTGCGAAGCGGCGCTGGCGGATTGGAAGGCGTTGAGGTTCGGATATTTATCGGTGAGCAGAATTTGCAGGTTCGGCTGATAGTTGGCATGCAGGCGGGCAGAAAGTTTCAGCCAGGGGCCGCCGCCTCCTGAGCACATGTCGATGATGAGCGGGGCGCGGGTCGCCTCGAGAGCGATTTGCAGTAGCGGGGCGACGGGGGCGTAGGCGCCGAAGAAATTCATGGCGGATTGGAGAGTGTCGGTAATTTCGTCGCGGAGGAACTTGGGGAACCACGATTGTTCGTGGAGTTCGATGAGATGTGCGCGGCGCATGGGGATTTTATTTGCGGGTATTATGCGGCAACGGTGGCGGATGCGGCAAATAGATTGGCGCGGTAGGTCTTGAGATTGCCGCGCGACGAAACCCGCACAGCCAAGAGTGGCTGTGCCACCGTTAGTACATGATGGTGCGGGTCAGGTGATGGGGCCAGTCGGTGGTGTGGTAGTGGGTCCAGATGCGGGCGTCAATTTGGGGAATGATGATTTGAGATGTCGGGTGCGCGGAGCTTGTTGATTTCTTCGGTCAGCAGGGCGGTGGCGTAGATGCAGTGGGCGCGGATTTCGATTTCCTGGGTGCTGTCGCGCGGGATCAGCTGGTGGGTATTGATCGTTTTTTCGAGCGCGGGGGAGTAGGAAGTGATGCCCATCAGGCGCAGGCCGACCGGGAACGATGTAGTCGGCGAAGGCGGTCATGGAGTGGATGTCTTCAATTTGGAATTTTCCGGATTTGTGCAGGCTGGAGTAGACGAACCAGAGGCCTAGCTGCGGAAGTTTGTAGAGTTTGATTTCGTGGCCGTCGTACATGCTGACGTCGTTGAAGCGCGGGAATTCGACGACGAGGCGGTCCACCATGCCGTTGCCATGATCGTAGAGGCGCGGTGAACAGGTGCGGATGAAATTGTGGAAGCGGCCGTTGTATTTCGCGGCGAGCAGGGCGCCGGCCTGCCGCCACAGCTCCATTTTTTCATCGAGCATGGGAATTTCGATATTGCCCGCGAAAATTTTTTCCATTTGCGGGCGGGTAAGCTGGGCGAGATAGCTGCCATCGAGGATGGGGAAGCCCTGATCCATGGCGCGCTTGATGCAGGCGAATTCGGCTTCGGAATCGGACCAGTGCTGGCCAGCGTAATCCACCTGGAATTTTACATGAGTGGTGAAATCGGTGAAGGCAGTGTCTACGACGTCCGCGACCATGATGAAGTCAATGGTTTCGTCGGGGTTGTCCTTGCCGATGCCGAGCGGCAGGTGATATTCGGGCATGGGGAGTTCTTCGTAGGCCATCCAGCCGGCGACTTCGACTAATTTGTCCACGTTGGTGTGAACGTCGCGCGAATTTTCGATGACGGGAGGAAGGCTATCGAGGACGGGACTGCCGATGGGTTTGGGCCAAGGCACCTTTGCACGTGATGGGATCGAGGCGGCAGCTTGCCGGAGGCTTTCGCCTCCGGCCGCTGCTGCAATCATGGAGCTGGTTGCAGTTTGTAAAAACTGCCTTCGTCCCAGCGGGCCCAAATTCATTTTAGAACACGAACTTGACGCCTGCTTGGAACGCGAATGGTGTGCTGCCGGGCGCGATCTCGGTGATGGCGCGGAAGCCGCCTACGCCGATGCGTGGCATGGTGGCGGCGGTGAGCGGCGCGCAAGTGAATCCGAGTGGGCCCGGTACGGAGCCAACGAATCCAGGAGTCGGCGCTGGCGAATTGTTCGTACAACCATTCAACGAAATCGTGGCCGTACCTGGGCTATTTGGATTCGAGTAAACATTGCCGTGGTTGGTGAGGTTGAAGAAATCACCGGACAATATCACGTTCAATTGGTCATGTACGCGGAGGGTCTTTTGTAACCGGGCATCCCATTCGAAATAACTCGGCTGGTCGAACGGGTAACGCCCTAAGAGAAACGTCTTGCCGGCGGCGTTTGTATAGGTCGGACGATCGTTATTGTGTCCGAGATCAGAGACTTGGTCGCCGTTGAGGTCTTGGGCGACGTACAGCGGAAATGGCACGCCAGCGTGAGCGATCAGGCTGGAGCTGACTTCGAAGCCCCAGGGCAATTCGTAGACGCCAGCGGCTTTGAATTGCTGGGTGATGTCCAGACCGTTGCGGCCATAGTCAATCGCCAGGTTGATAGGATCCTGCTGGCCGAAATAGGTATCGGTATCGCGCTCGCTCGCGGCATTGTCCTGGTTTTGCGACCATATGTAATTGGCGAACAGCTGGAAATGATTGGAGAAGCGCTTCGTGAGGTTAACAACGAGCGATTGGTAGTTTCCATGACTAAAACTGGCTGTTTCGTTGTTTGAAATGGGCAGCGTGGAGTCGAGTGGCGTGGGACTGAAGCTAGTGAACGTATTCTGGACGCAAGGAGTCTGGCCCGGAACAACGCAGGCGTAATTCGTCCCACCCTGGAGGACGGATCTTCCAAATGGGTCGGTTCCAGTAATGATGTAATTCCGCTGCCAGGCTTCCTCTGAATCGTAACCGCCAGTCCGCAGATGCGTGGAATGCACGTAGGAGTAGGTCGCCGTCAGCTGCAAGTTATACGGGAGCGCTTGCTCGATCCCGCCTGTGAAGCTGGAGACGCGCGGATTCTGAAACGCGGGGTCTATATATCCGCCTCCGGACGTGGACGCCGGGCATCCAAACTGCGTCCCGCAAAGTTGGTTGACGGCTAGCGGCGTGGAATTGGGATTCAGATAGGGAAAGCCAACGTTTCCATTTTCCGGAAATCCGCAAGAGCCGATGCAGTGCGTTAGGTTACCAGCACCCGCCGTGGGTAGGAATATCCCTACGGTCAGAGCATAATAGAGACCCCACGCAGCGCGTACAACCGTTGGATGGGCCCCTTGTCTCACGTTCCAGGCCATGCCGATACGTGGACCCCATTGATTGAAGTCACCTGGAACGCGCTGTGGAACGGGCGCCTCATGTGATCCGGCTCCTTGGCCTACGAGGACGGTGGTGCCCCACATCGGAGTCTGCGGCTGCGGGTTCCAAGTGCCATCCCAGCGGAGTCCATAGGTGACGGTAAGGTTTCGCGTCAATTGCCACTTATCCTGCCAGTAGAGGCCCAGGTCGGTCTGATAGTTGGGGAAAAGAGTTGTGGCTGGACCCAAGAATGAGAGTGGCTTTCCATTCAGGGCAACGCCTTGACTGAGTAAGCAGGTGAAGTTGACCGTCGCGCAGCTATTCGGACCGTTTGTTATCCCACTATTGAAATCAGCGATATCGAAGTAATCGTATTCACCCGCGCCCCAGCCGACAAATGAATCTTTGCGGTCTTCGAAGGTAACAGAATCTGCGCCGAATTTCATATCGTGTTTGCCGAACGAGTAATTGAAGTTGTCCGCCGCTTCGAACTTGCCGTCCTGGTTGTTGATGGGCAGATAGTACCGTTGGCCAATTCCATAATTAAAAGCGCTGCCGATATTCAAGCTCGGGAAGGCACTATCGGAAATCGAAAGCCCGGGCGAATCGCTGTTGGCGTGGCGCTCGCGAACCTCGTCTGAAACGCTGATGCGGGCTTCGTTCACCTTGCGGCCCAGCACGGTGTTCAAGCTGAAAACAACGGCACCGCCTTTGTTGGTGAAGTTCTCGGTATTGTCGAAAGCCTGAGGAATTTCATTCTGACCCTGAGCGCCGCTGAACCCGTCGGTGTGGTTACGGGTGAAGTAGCTCCGAACGCTGAAGTGGTTCGCGGGACTGAATTGATAGTCGTAGTGTCCCAGGATGGTGAACAAATTCTGGAACTGGTTGCTTGCGCCTTGGAAGCCTGCGATGGAGGATTTGCCGTAGCAGTCCATCAGCACGAGTTCCCCCGCAGTCGGGCTGGCTCCGCAGCCTGGTGGCAACATCGTGCTGGCCGAAATATTGCTGGGCAGCGGGACAGTGCCCGGGGCGCAGGCGCCGGGGACGCAGTTCGCAAAAGCAGGCCCCGTAATCAGCGGCAGCTCCGCGAGGCAGGCTGCTTGGTCGGCTTGGGTCGGACCCGGCGAACAAAATTGGGTGACCAGCGGGCCGTTCTGTAATTGAGCATCAGTGGCGATAAACAGGAATTGGCGGTCTTTGTGAATGGGGAAGCCGACGGAACCGCCAAACTGATTTTGCGTGGCGATGTTGGGAGGATTGCCGACGGCATCGTTCACAGTGAAATCACTGCCGCGGTAGTAATCGTGCGCTTCGCCATGCCACTGGTTGGTGCCGGATTTGGTGACCACGTTAACTAATCCGCCGGTGGCGCGTCCGAATTCCGGCGCAAAGCCGTTGGTGACTACCTGAAATTCCTGCACGGCCTCGAGGGGAACTGTGAAGTTCTTGGTTTCGAGAGATCCGAAAATTTCACCGAAGTAGTTGTTGAAGGTGTCCTGGCCGTCCACGACGATGCCGAGGTAATCGCTTTGCTGGCCGCCGAGGCGGATACCGCCGCGCAAGCCTGGAACAACCTGCGCCGAGGAGCTTAGCTGCGCCAAGTCGCGATAATCGCGGCCAGAGAGCGGGAGAGTTTCCAGATCTTTTTGGTTAATGACCTGGTTGATGCCGGCGGTTGAGGTGTCGATCGGTCCAGCCTCCAAGGCGGAGACAGTGACGGTTTGCGTCTGGCCTTTAACGGGGAGAGTGATGTCGAGGGCCAGACTCGCGCCGATGTCCACGACGAGGTCGGTGACGATGGTAGAGGCAAAGCCCTCTGCCTCTGCCTGGACCTTGTACGTGCCGGGCAATAACTGAGCAAAGTCGTACGAACCGTTGGCGTCGGCGGTGAGCTCGCGCTTATAACCGGTGGAAGGATTGGAAATGGTCACCTTGGCGCCTGCCACGATGGCGTGCGAGGTGTCGTAAACGACGCCGCGGATTTCGCCGCGCTCCACGGATTGCGCGGACGCGCCAGGAGCGGCGAAGAGAAGGCCCGCGAGCGAAAACACGACGGCCAGTGCTGCCAGGAATACAACCTTCACCATTTTCATCGTTGCTCTCCCTCTGGGTGTGGAGCGATCAACCGCGAAATTTGATTGGCCGGAATGCGTGAAGCGTTCGTTTCTCATCTTATTTGCCTGCCAGCCGCGAATTCAGCAGCTGAAGAAATTGTTCGGCGTTGACGCCGATGGCGACCTGAACGTTGGGGTTCACGTGGTCCACACCCTCAATGATGTAGCGATCCCCGTGGAGGACGTTGCGCTCGACGGTGTCGTGGCGATTGGCGACGGTCTCACCGCGGGTAAATTCACCGCGAGACTCGACGTCCACGTGCATTGCTTGCGTCGAGGTGATGGAAGGATCAATGGCGGTGCCGACGGCGAGAGGATCGTACATCGGGGAGCCGCCGCCCGCGCCATACTTGGCTTCCTGACCTATCAGGAAAGTAAGAACCTTCACGGCGAAGTCATTTTCGGGGCCGTGGGTTTTCGAGAGCAGATCGAGGTGCGCCTGGTCGTAGAGAGTTTTGTCACCGACATCGAGGCCCACCATGGTCAAGCGCCAGCCGGCTTGGAAGACGATCTGCGCGGCTTCAGGATCGTTATAGATGTTGGCTTCGGCAGAGGCATTTACGTTGCCGCCGGAAATCGAGCCACCCATAATCACGACTTCTTTGACCAGCGGAACGATCGAGGGATCTTTCAATAGCGCGAGCGCGATGTTGGTGAGCGGTCCGACGGGGACGAGAGTGATCTCGTGTGGAGACTCGTGAATCATTTGGATGATCAGATCGGGGCCAAAGCGGGGGTCCGCCTTACATTTGCTGGGGGGCAGTTCCACATTGGCGAGACCGTTCGCGCCGTGCCAGAGCTCGGCGGTAATCAGCTTTTGAAAGAGCGGATGCTGGGCGCCGCCAGCGACGGGAATGTCGCAGCGATTGGCGAGCGAAACGAGCTTCAGGGCGTTTTCCAGGCCTTGCTGCGCGGTCACATTGCCGGGGACGACGGTGAGAGCACGCACATCCAGTTCCGGCGAGTTCAGCGCGAGAAGAATGGCGATCGCGTCGTCGGTCCCGGGGTCCGTATCAATGATTACTTTCTTCGGGATGGCGGGCGAAGCGGTGCCAGTCCAAGGCGAAGATAGCTTATTTCCTCCCGCGTGTGTGATGGGTGTGATGGCGAGAGTGGCGACCGCGAGGATCAGCGCGGCGAACGCCGCGCTGCGCATCGTTGCGGTGCGCGCGGAAATTCTGGGTTGCGTGACAACCGTGCGCGAATTTCTACTTACACCACGGACGCGAAGCGAGGAATCTGCGCTCCAATCCTGCACGGACTGCGGAGTAATTATGGGAATCACTTCGGGACAGGGCCCCCCAGCCCTCAGAATGGAAGCAGGCTATCCCTGGGTCCGCGCGGAGTCAACACGAAACTGATTGCGAGCGAAAGTTTTCCACAGAGCGCGAATCAGTTCCATAAAAGAACTGAGCAGTATGAAAACTCGGATGAGTGTTAATGGAATGTTAATGAAGTGATGCGGTGTTGCTGTCCGCTTGGAGGGAAAAGGCGTCAAACCTGCAGACGGTGCGCGATTAGGGCGCGACATGGCATGACGATTGGCGTGCTGTTAGAATCTGTTCCGCGATGAACCGGCTACGAATGCGTTTCTGCAGACCCCTGCTGATTTCTCTTTCCATCATTATCATGGCTACTGCGGACGTGTCGGGCGCGTTGCTTCAGCCGCCGGTGCGCGCGGCGTATCGAAGTTTGATTGGATCGCGTCAGCGGCTAAGCGCGCCGCCCTCGACTGCGGTGGCATCGGGGCGTGAATCCGTAGCGCAGGCGCAAGATGATACGGTGAAGCTGCGGCACCGCAGCGAAATCACCAATCCTTACCATGTGGAATTCCGCGACGTGACCAGTGCGGCGGGAATTCATTTTCATCACGAACGGGCGTCGTCACCGCAGCGCTTGTACCCGGAAACGATGGGCGCGGGCGTCGCGTGGATTGACTACAACCAGGATGGATTTCTGGACGCGTTTTTCGTGAACAGCGGTTACACGCCGAATTATCACCCGCTGGTGCCACCACAGCCGGCGCTGTATCGCAATAATCGCGACGGAACGTTCACGGATGTGACGGAGCAGAGCGGAATTAAGAGCGACGGCACATTTTTTTTCGGCGTGGCAGTGGGCGATTACGATAACGACGGCTTTCCGGACATTTATATGACCGGCTACCGACATTCAGTGCTGCTGCACAACAACGGCGACGGAACTTTTACTGATGTGACCGCAAAGGCCGGAGTGGGCGACGACGGCAACTGGGGAACGGCGGCGGGCTGGTTTGATTACGACCACGACGGGAAGCTGGACCTGCTCGTGACGAATTACGTGCAGTACGACGTGGATCATCCCGTGCTGTGCGGCGATGTACGTCCGGGATTCACGGGCATTCCGCAGAGCAGCGCGTATTGCCATCCGGACAGTTTTCACGGGAGTTCGGCGAAGCTGTATCACAACAATGGCGACGGGACGTTTACTGACGTCACGGAAAAAGCGGGATTGCTGAACAAGGATGGGAAGAGTCTCGCGGTGGTGCTGGCGGATCTGAACGGCGACGGCTGGACGGATATTTTCATTGCGAATGATACGCAGCGGAATTTTTTGTATCTGAATAATGGCGACGGTACGTTTCGCGACGCGACTTATAAATCGAACGTGGGCTTTAGTGAAGACGGGCGCCCCGAAGCGGGCATGAGCGCTGACGCTGCGGACGTGATGAACAATGGGCTGATGTATTTGTTTGTGAGCCACCTGGATTTCGAGTTGAACCGAATGTATCGGAACAATGGGGACGGGACGTTCACGGATTACACGATTGCTTCGGGAATCGGGCAGACCAATATATTAAGGAGCGCATTTGGTGCGCGATTTTTCGATTTTGATAATGACGGCTGGCGGGATCTGCTGGTGATCAACGGGCATATTCTGGACAACATTCCGATGTATCACCCGGAAGTGGCGTACGAGGAAGAGAAAATGCTTTATCGCAACCGCGGGGACGGGAATTTCGTGGATGCGACGCGCACCGAGGGCGCAGATTTTCGCAAGCCGCGGGTGGGGCGGGGCCTCGCGGTGGGAGACTACGACAACGACGGGTGGCAGGATTTTCTGGTGAGCAATAACGGGGAAGATGCGCAGCTTTTTCGGAATGAAGGCGGGAGTTCTCCGGCGGCTCAGGGAAATCATTGGATCGCGGTGCGATTGATCGGCGTGAAATCGAATCGCGATGGGATTGGGGCTTCGTTGAAATTGACGGCGGGGGATTTCAAGAGCTACGACCAGGCAAAGGGAGGAATGAGTTATTGTTCAGCGCAGGATCCGCGGATTTATTTTGGATTGGGGAAACATGAAAAGGTGGATTCGATCTTGATCCGGTGGCCGAGCGGGTATGTGCAGGAGTTGAAGGACATTCCGGCGGATGTGATTGTTACGGTGACGGAAGGCGTGGACGCGAAGGCTGTGAAGTATCGAAAGTCGCTGGAGAAGTAGTAAGCCTGCATTGCAAACAAGCATTCAGATGCGCGGGATAGGTGTGTTCGCTTAGGTCGGTGCGACGAAACCGGTGGCGACGATGTCGTTGCCGCGGCGTTCCAGGATCACTTGCGGCAGGGGCTTTGGCGGAGGGCCGTCGAGGACGGCACCGTTCGTGGCGGAATAGATGCCGCCGTGGCAAGGGCAGGCAAAGATGTTGTCTTCTGGGCGATAGAAAACCGGGCAAGTGTGATGGGTGCAGAGGCGGCTGAAGGCGATGTAGGTTTCCGCGGCGGGGCGGAGGAGGAAGCAGGGGCGATCGTCGGCTGGATATGTGAAAATTTTGGAGCCGCCGACGGGGATTTCGTTGGATTGGGCGATTACTTTTTTCGGGTACGGGGATTTGTGTTTTTGCCAATAGGCTACTAGCGCGCCCGCCGCGGCTAGGATGCCGGCGACACCGAACCATTTGTTGAAGCCGCGGCGGGTGATGGAGGGAGTTTCTTCTCGCTGTAGGCGGTCGTAGTCTGGTTCGTTAATGGACGGCTGGTTCAAGTTTTTGGCTCGCTCACGGTTGCTGTGTTGCTACAAACACCGAAGAACACAGCCAAGAGTGGCCGTGCCATGATGCTGATTGGTTCAGCTCCGCATATCTTTCATCTGCCTTCATCTGTGACGCAATTTCGTGCGCGTCATCATGACGCCAGATGGCCCAGCTGCAGCCGCGTTTGCAGCACGTGCAGGATGGTGTCGCGGGCGATCATGCCTACGATGGCGCCGTCTGCCACCACTGGCATTTGATTGATGTCTTCGGTTTGCATGCGCTGCAGGACGCCCAGCGCGGGTTCGTCTGGCGTGGCGCAATGGGCGCGGTCGAAGGGCATCATCACGGCTTGAATGGAAGTGTTGGCCCATTCGTCGCGGGGAACGGCACGCGCGGAGGCCAGCGTGACCAGGCCGACGGGGCGTCCGGCGCCGGTGACGACGTGGCAGCGGCGGCCGGTGCGCAGTACTTCGTGGACATAATCGTCCACGGAGATGTTGCGTTCGACCGTGGGAACGTCCTGAGTCATGATGTCGCCGGCGCGGACTCCCGTGAGCGTGTTGCGCACGGCGACTTGCGTGTAGCTTTCGCGCGCGGCGCTCAGCAGGAACCAGCCGATAAAAGCAGTCCAGATGCCGTTGACCAAGCTGCCGTGGAACGCCCACCAGACTCCGATAAGAATCATCACGTAGGCGAAGAAACGGCCGGCGTAGGACGCGATTTTTGTGGCGCGGTTGAAATCGCCGGTGATTCCCCAAGCGATACTGCGCAGGACGCGTCCACCATCGAGCGGAAATCCGGGAATGAGATTGAAGACTGCAAGCATCACGTTGATTTCCCAGAGCCATGTGCAGGAAGCAACGACCAGCTCGTTGCCGTGGAAATAACGCGTGACCAGCCAGAAGCATCCCCCGAGAAACAGGCTGGAAAGCGGACCGGCGATGGCGATATTGAATTCCTGCAGGGCGCTGGAAGGATCGCGCGAGATGCTGGAGAGTCCGCCGAAGACATACAGCGTGATGGACTGCACCGGGATTCGATAGTGGCGGGCGACGACGCTGTGGCTGAGCTCGTGAAACAGCAGCGAGCCGAAGAAAAGGATGCTGGTGATGATTCCGAGCGCCCAGTGCTGTTGCGTGGACCATCCGGGATGCAGAGAGGTGAACTGCTGTCCGAGCGATACCGTGATCAGCAGGAAGATGATGATCCAGCTGGAGTGCAGGTAAACGGGAATGCCGAAAATCCGAAAAAGTTGAAAGCCGCCGGCAAGCTGGCCGGGGCGCGCGGGTGTGCTGGCGGAGGGCGGTGCGCCGGGGTGCGGCTCGGGATCAGGAGCGGGCGTGGTTGTGGGTGTGGTGGCCATGGATGCTTGTGCGCCTGAGGCAGATTCTAGCAGAGGTGGAGCGATTGCGCGTGCGTGGCGACGCTGGCTTTCGGTGGGGCTTGCTGTGGTGTTGAGTGTGGATTTCCACGGCGTGTTTGGGGGGCCACGATTGCTCGTTGGCGGCGGGTAGTTTAGTTGCGGCCGAGTGTGGCGCTTTTCGGCGGCAACGTGTTGAGAATGTTGGGTTCAGGCTTCTGCTCCCGTCCTGAAACTTCCTCTTTCCTCGATTGGCTATTCTCCTGCCTTTAGTCGGTTTGCAGCCCAGCTCAAACGGAGGACTAGGCCATGGAAAGCGGAATCGGATTTGTGGCGGTGGCGGGAGCGATTTTTGTTTCGTATGCGGTGGCGCTGGGGTTGGAGTGGCTCAGCTTGGTTTTGCTGATGCGTGTGATGCCGGCGCGGCCGGTTCCGCAGACCGTGGCGCAGCGGATGGCCGCGGTTGCGCAGTCGCGTGGTGGCGGCGAATCGGAGCGGCGGGCGGCGTAAGGTTCACGGCAAAGCTCGGAGCACAGCGATGAGTGGTGGTGGCACGAAAGGTGAAGGCGAAGGCAATGGAGGTGTTACATGCTTTTTCTGCGGCTGTTGTTATTCGTGGTCAGTTTTGGGTTTTTGGGAGTCGCTGTTGCGATCGTGCTTTATGACCTTTATCTGGCATTTGAGCTGAACCGGATTCTGCGCTTGGGCGATCGCGCACCCAAGGATTTGGCTGCGAACCAAGTTGCCGGCACGCCGGGCGAAAACTCACCGCTTCCAGATGCAGTTGCCGGGACGCCGTCGTCTGGCACGGCCGCTTCCGCTACCGCGAGCTCTGCGCGTCCAGTATTTTATTTGCCGCCACGATCCGCCGGGCCGCGACGGGCGATACGCTGGTCTGCTGCCGCAAAGTTCGTGGCGTTTGCTGCGCTTTCGAGCTTGCTGGGCAAGAGCATCCTCGTTGTACCGGACGGGTTCGCGGCGGTGCGCGTGAGCCAGATTTCGGGCGTGCGGCCCGGAACTTTGTACGCTGGGACGCATTTGTTGGTACCGCTGGTGCAGCGGGCGCAGCTTTCGATATTCGCGAGAAAGTTTATTCCACGGCCGCGTCGGAAAATCCGCGCGACAAAGGCTTGGAGATTTTGACGGTCGAAGCGCGCGAAGGCTTGTCGGTCGGCCTCGCGGTGACGGTGCGATATCGCATTGATCCGCGTCATCTGGATTATGTGGATGCGAATTTGCCGCAGCCGATTGAGGACGAGATTGTGGCGCCGGTGGTGACCAGCACTTTCCGGGACCTCGCGCCGAATTATATTGTGCGCGATGTTTTTTCCACGAAGCGCGA